>NZ_JBLWIM010000012.1:2214-32033 GCF_048381525.1 Christiangramia qingdaonensis | reverse complement strand
CGTTGCTCACGTTTGAAAATCAGGTTATAAACCATAGATATTCAAAATTTTGTACTTTTGTAATCTGTGAAAAAACTTTTACGACATACGATTTCTTTGAGCATGGCCTTTATAGTCATGTTATCAACGATGTCTTTTACTGTAGATAAACATTTCTGCGGAAGTTACCTGGTTGATCAGGCGGTTTTTTCTAAGGCAGAAACCTGCGGAATGTCGATGAATGCCGAGGATGAATCTCATTGTTGCACCAATGAAAAGGTTGAAGTTGAAGGTCAGGATGAATTGAAGATTTCATTTGATTCTTTCGATTTTCATCAGCAACTATTCATTACTACATTTACGTATTCCTACATCAATCTGTTTGAAAGCTTACCAAAACAGATCATTCCTTTTAAAGATTATTCTCCTCCCTTGCTGGTTGCTAACATACAGTTGGAAGACCAGGTCTTTCTTATTTGATAGTTAAGTTATAGAATTTGTACCACTCAGTTCCTTGCAGTGGCCCTTTGCGTTGTATGCGCTATTTCTAATTTAATTATTAAATAATGCTGAATAAAAGCATCAAATATCTGATCGAAAATAAACTCGTTGCCTTTATATTCCTGGTGATGTTCATTGGTTGGGGTGTCGTTAACTCACCATTCAACTGGGATACCGGCTTACTGCCAAATGATCCCGTGGCGGTAGATGCCATCCCCGATATAGGTGAAAACCAACAGATCATTTTTACTGAATGGAAAGGACGTTCTCCCCAGGATATTGAGGATCAGATCACCTATCCACTTACTACCAGTTTACTCGGGATTCCGGGAGTGAAGACAATTCGTAGTTCTTCTATGTTCGGTTTTTCCAGCATCTATATCATTTTTGAAGAAGACGTAGAATTTTACTGGAGCAGAAGCAGAATTCTTGAAAAACTTAATTCTTTACCTGAAAATTTATTGCCAGCAGATGTGAACCCAAGCTTAGGTCCAGATGCCACAGGATTGGGTCAGATATTCTGGTACACTCTTGAAGGCCGTGATAAGGATGGAAATGTCACTGGAGGCTGGGACCTTCAGGAGTTGAGAAGTATTCAGGATTATTATGTGAAATATGCACTTTCAGGAGCCAGTGGAGTTTCAGAAGTAGCAAGTATTGGTGGATATGTCCAGGAGTATCAGGTTGACGTAAAACCTGAATTGATGAGACAGTATAATGTTGGTCTTGATGAGGTTGTGAAAGCGGTCAAGGCAAGTAATCGTGAAATAGGAGCGCAAACTCTGGAAATCAACCAGGCAGAATACCTGGTTCGTGGCCTTGGTTACGTAAAATCTGTAGAAGATATTGAAAATGCTGTGGTGACTTCCGAAGATTACACCTCTATAAAGATTAGTGATATAGCCAATGTATCTATGGGACCAGCTTCCCGTCGCGGAATCCTGGATAAAGAAGGTGCTGAAGTTGTTGGTGGAGTCGTAGTAGCACGTTATGGCGCCAATCCAATGGAGGTAATCAACAATGTCAAGGCTGAAATCAACGAAATAAGTTCAGGTCTTCCTTCCAAAATCTTGCAGGATGGCACCGAATCTCAGCTTACTATCGTTCCTTTTTATGACAGATCAGAATTGATCCAGGAGACTCTTGGAACCCTGAATGAAGCGCTAACCATGGAGATCCTTATTACCATTCTGGTGATCATCATCATGGTTTTTAACTTAAGAGCTTCGATCCTAATTTCGGGATTGTTGCCGGTTGCGGTCCTGATGGTCTTTATCTCAATGAAGCTTTTTGGCGTAGCAGCTAATATCGTGGCTTTATCCGGGATCGCTATTGCAATAGGGACAATGGTGGATATGGGAGTCATTCTTTCTGAAAATATTATCAGGCATCTGGATATGAAGGATGACCGACCCATTAATCAACTGGTTTACGAAGCAACTGCTGAAGTTTCAGGAGCCATTTTAACGGCTGTACTTACCACGATCATAAGTTTTCTACCGGTTTTCACGATGGTAGGGGCAGAAGGAAAGTTATTCCGTCCACTGGCTTTTACAAAGACAATGGCCTTAATTTCTTCTATTTTGGTAGCGCTATTCCTGATTCCGCCAGTTGCTGCGGTGCTTTTCAAAAAGAGGAAAATTCGGAAAGAATTGAATTTCGTAGTCCCTGGAACATTGATCCTGGCAGGCATCGTAGCGATTGTTCTAGGATACTGGATAGGCCTGGCCTTACTAGCATTAGGATTAGTAGACTTTATTCTGAAAGTCGATAAGATTGATGAAAAGCAAAGCAAGTTCTTGAAAATTGCGATTTCAGTACTAACAATCATTCTTTTGTTATCCATTTACTGGAGACCGCTAGGACTTCAGAATAACATTTTGATTAATCTGTTATTCGTTTCTGTTATTTGTTTCGGCTTACTGGCGGTATTCTATTACTTCAAAAAGTATTACGTAAGCATTCTAACCTGGACGCTGGAAAACAAAGCTTTATTTCTAAGTATTCCAATTGCAATTATCGTCCTTGGATTCTTTATTATGAAGAATACCGGTAAGGAATTTATGCCTTCTCTAAATGAAGGTTCATTTCTATTAATGCCTACATCTCTACCACATTCCGGAGTTGAAGAAAATAAAAGAGTTTTACAACAACTGGACATGGCGGTAGCAAGTCTTCCTGAAATTGAAACTGTGGTGGGAAAAGCCGGAAGAACCGAATCTGCCCTGGATCCTGCACCGCTCTCCATGTATGAAAATATTATTCAGTATAAATCTGAATATATAGAGAACGCAGCTGGAGAAAAACAAAAATTTCGCGTTAATGATGACGGATTCTTTATGCTGAAAAACGGGAAGCTGGCAGCTAATCCTAATTCAGAATTAGAAAGTCCAGCAAATTATACTGACTCTCTGGTTAGCGAACCTCTGAAGCTTAGACCTGAACAGTTGATTGCCGATGATGACGGAGAGTATTTCAGAAACTGGAGACCAGAGATTAAAAGGCCTGATGACATTTGGAATGAGATCGCGAGAGTGACGAAATTACCCGGAGTCACCTCTGCTCCAAAATTACAACCAATAGAAACCCGTTTGATCATGCTCCAAACGGGAATGCGCGCGCCAATGGGAATTAAAGTGCAGGGCCAGGATCTAAAACAGATTCAGGATTTTGGGATGAAACTTGAAGATTTATTGAAGCAGGTCGAAGGAGTGAAAGACGAGGCAGTATTTGCCGATAGAATTGTAGGCAAACCATATTTACTAATCGATATTAAAAGGGCAAGTCTGGCCAGGTACGGCATCTCGATAAATGATGTACAACAGGTTTTACAGGTTGCCGTAGGAGGAATGAATCTAAGCCAGACCGTAGAAGGTCGTGAGCGTTATGGGATTCGGGTACGATACCCGCGAGAATTGCGAGCTGGTCCAGAAGATATCAAGGATATTTATGTTCCAGTGGAAGGTGGATCGCCCGTCCCGCTGGGAGAATTTGTGGAAATTAGGTACGAGCAGGGCCCGCAGGTTATTAAAAGCGAAAATACATTCCTTACCGGCTATGTTCTGTTCGATAAACTGGACGGTTTTGCTGAAACCAATGTTGTAGAGAATGCCACCGCCTTCCTTCAGCAGAAAATTGATTCTGGAGAACTCAATGTTCCAGCCGGGATCAAATATCGTTTCACCGGGAATTATGAGAATCAGGTGAGAGCCGAAAAAACGCTTTCTATTGTTGTTCCATTATCCTTACTAATCATCTTTCTTATTCTCTATTTCCAGTTTAAATCTGTATCCACGTCACTAATGGTTTTCGCAGGAATTGCGGTTGCCTTTGGTGGTGGTTTCCTGATGATCTGGTTATACGGGCAGGAATGGTTTATGGATTTCAGTCTTTTTGGGGAAAATTTCCGACAGTTATTTCAGATCAAAACGATCAATTTAAGTGTTGCTGTTTGGGTTGGTTTTATTGCGCTTTTTGGTATCGCTACAGATGATGGCGTAGTGATGGCTACCTATCTCACTCAAACCTTTGACGCCAATTCTCCAGATACTAAAAAGGAAATTCGGCGTTCTGTGATTGAAGCCGGGGAGAAGCGAATTCGACCTTGTTTAATGACTACAGCTACTACGATTCTAGCTTTACTTCCTATTTTATCTTCGACTGGTCGTGGGAGTGATATTATGATCCCAATGGCAATTCCTGCTTTTGGTGGAATGTTAATCGCCTTAATTACATTGTTCGTAGTGCCGGTGCTCTTTAGCTGGAGGCAGGAAGCTAAAATTAAAAGACTTAAAAGTTAATCATGGCAGTAAGTATTATCAGAAATAAAGAATTGCCAGTAATCCTGATGGTCTCCATTAAAACTAGCAGGTCTAACATTATTTAAGATGAAAGCAGAAAGAATTAGAAATACTTTAAGCATGTGTAAGGATGGGATATTAATAACGATTTTCTTCGTTTCACTTTTTACTTTCCACTCATTGCAGTCCCAGCAATTAAGGGATTATCAAAAGCAGGCTCTAGATAACAATCCAGCAATCCAGTCGATGAATTCATCTGTAGAGATTGCTTCAGAAAAAATCAAGGAAGCGAATACGCTGTCTGATACTGAATTTGGAGTTGGTTATTTTGTGAGTCAACCAGAAACAAGGACAGGAGCTCAAAAATTGAGACTTTCTGTACGACAAATGATGCCCTGGTTTGGAACTATTAACGCCAGGCGTAATTACTCTGGCTCTTTAGTAAGTATCGAGGAAGCGGAACTGGAGATCGCGAGGAGACAGCTGATGCTAAATGTTGCCCAGGTCTATTTCGAACTATATGAAGTAAAGGAGAAGATGGAAGTTCTTGAGCAAAATGTGGAGTTACTGGAGGTTTACAGGACTATGGCTTTAAATTCTGTTGAAGTCGGCAACGCTTCTGCCGTAGAAGTCCTTCGGCTTAAAATGAGACAAAATGATCTGGTGGAAAAGTCCAGGAACCTTCAGCTAAATTCCGAAGCATTGGAAAACGAGTTTACGAACCTTTTAAATTCCGAAGATAGCATATACTTAGAATGGAGAGATTCGATTTCTATACCACCACAGCGAGCAGATAATAGAAGTTTGCAATTACATCCCGAGCTACAGCGCTATGATAGATTTGCAAAAAGCGTAAAAACTTCAGAAAAACTAAATCAACTCGAATCTGCTCCAAAATTTGGATTTGGACTCGATTATATAAGCGTTCAGGAGCGACAGGATATGGTAGTTCCAGATAATGGGAAGGATATTTTTATGCCAATGCTTTCTTTCTCTGTGCCTGTTTTCAATAAAAAATATAAGTCCGTTAGCAGGCAAAACGACCTCAAACTGGAACAGATAGATTTAGAACGAGCCAATACACTGAATGATCTGAATACTAGATTACAAACTGCTTTGAACGAACGTGCAGCTGCGAGGATTAAGTATGAAACTCAGCTAGATAATCTTTCCCAGGCAAAGAATGCAGAGGAGTTATTGCTGAAGCAGTATGAAACCGGGACAATCGATTTTGATGACGTGCTGGACATTCAGGAAATACAGTTACAAATACAAATGAGTCTTATAGAAGCCGTGAGCAACTGGTATAAAAAAGATGCTGTCGTACAATATCTCACTACAAACAATTAAGCTGATGAAAAAAATACTGATATATATTGGAATCCTGATCTCCGGACTAATCCTTGGCTATTTATTCTTCGGAAGTGATTCTGGAGAAGCTTCAGGCGATCATGATCATGAAACTTCTGAAGCGGAGTCTATGTGGACCTGCTCTATGCACCCTCAGATCATGCAACCTGAGCCCGGAGATTGTCCTATTTGCGGGATGGACCTTATTCCCGCTGAAAATTCTTCGGAAGGTCTGGAAGCAAATCAATTTAGTCTCACAGATAACGCGATAAAACTGGCGAATATTCAAACTACTATTGTGGGTAAAGGAAGTGGGTTGGAAGGCAAGGTTTCTCTTTCTGGTAAGATCGAGATCAATGAAGATAAGAAAGCGGTAATGCCTGCCCATTTTAATGGCAGGATAGAGAAGCTCTACGTCAATACAGTAGGAGACAGGGTAAAGCGTGGGCAAATTGTTGCCAGTGTCTATTCTCCTGAACTTGTGGCTGCCCAGCAGGAATTAATTACAGCTGCGAAATTAAAAAACTCCCAGCCTCAGCTATATAATGCGGTACGTAAGAAATTTAATAACTGGATGATAAGTGATGCGATGCTGGATGAGATCGTGGAAACCGGGAATGTAAGAACCAACTGGCCTGTACATTCGAATGTTACCGGAACCATTACCGAGATCATGGTCGAGGAAGGCTCGCATATTCAGGATGCGATGCCGATATTAAAGGTTTCCAACCTTGGCACTGTCTGGGCGGTTTTTGATGCCTACGAATCCCAGATTAGTAACCTGGAAGAAGGACAGACTTTGGATATTACAGTGAATGCCCTGCAAAATGAAAAACTAAGCGGTAAAATTTCTTTTATCGATCCTATTCTGGACACAGATTCCAGAACGGTGGAAGTCCGGTTGATTTTGAACAATGAATCAAATAAACTCAAACCAGGCATGTTTGTGGAAGCAGAGGTTGAAATGGAGCAGGCTGCAAACACCGAAACTCTTGAAGTGCCTAAAACAGCTGTAATGTGGACTGGAGAACGCTCACTGGTATATGTAAAAACTTCTTCTACCGAGCCGGTTTTCGAAATGCGGGAAGTTGTACTGGGAAATTCATCAGGAGAAACTTATCAGGTGCTAAGCGGACTCGAAAGTGGTACTGAGATCGTGACCAATGGAACATTTACCGTAGATGCTGCAGCTCAGCTTCAGGGAAAGAATAGTATGATGAACGGTGGATCCAAAGCGAATTCTGTTACTGGAATGAACATGGAACTTTCAGCTAAGTTTGAATCCCAATTTGAGAAAAGCCTTGATACCTATTTTGAATTGAAAAATGCGCTGGTAGCTTCAGATGAAAAGAAAGCTGCCTCGCTAGCTTCAGAATTGAGAGAAGAACTTGAGAATATAGAATCAGGAACTTCAGATAAAATGCTCACTGTGCATTCAGAAAAAATACTTGAACTGCTAATGGCAATTTCAAAAAGTACAGACCTGGAAAATCAGCGGGATCATTTCAGAATTCTTTCGGAACAGATCATTGCGATCACGAGAAATTTTAAAAATTTTGAAAATGAATTATATGTTCAGCACTGTCCTATGGCTAACTCTAACCAAGGAGCAGATTGGCTAAGTCAATCTAAAGAAGTAAGAAATCCTTACTATGGGGAAGCTATGTTAAGCTGCGGAGAAGTAACCGAAATATTAAAATAAACCATTAAAATCAATTATTATGAATGACCAATCAACATCTACTAAGCACGAAATGAATGGAAGCAATTATGGAAGATTCTTTGGTATGCTTGGACTTTCTTTTATAGCCATGTATATCACCATGTACCTGAACACCTATGAAATTGACCACGTTTACTTCAGCCTTACTAGATTTTATATGACCTGTCTGGGAATTTCAGCAATGGCAGTGATTATGCTCTCTATGATGCTAAAAATGTATAAAAACCGGAAGAAGAATATAGCGATTTATGCGGGAAGTCTTGTTCTGTTTTTAGGTGCACTTGGTCTTGTTCGAGCGCAAAGTCCGGTAGTTGGCGATGTGTTGTATATGAAAGCCATGATCCCGCATCATTCTATCGCGATTTTAACTAGTAAAAGAGCCGATATTGATGATCCTGAAGTAAGAAAACTTGCTGATGAGATCATCAAGGCACAGGTAAGAGAGATCGCTGAAATGAAAAAAATGATCGAAAGATTAGAAAACAAGTAAAAGGAAACTCAATGATATTTTATGCATTCGTTTCTATAAATTTAAATTTTTAAAATAATCGAAAATGAAAAAGAGATTAAGAAGTTTAGTAATGTTGAGCCTGGTAGCCGGAAGTTTGGCGTTTCAATCTTGTGGTGAAACTAATAAGGGACAGGCAGAAACCGCTGTAGAAGAACAGCAGGAAATCAATAACACTTCAGAAGAAATAACTGAAGCGGAGTTTAATAATGCTACTATAGATGAAGCTTTTAAGAAGTATATTTTAGTAAAAGATGCTCTGGTGCAAACAGATGCTGAAACTACCTCGGAAGCTGCGAAGGAGCTGGAAGCCGCTTTAGCAGAAGAAAATTCTGAAATCGCGAAGATCGCAGCAAGAATTTCTGAAGAGCAGGACGTCAATGTACAAAGAGAGATTTTTTCAGAATTAACAGCAGCAATGGATCCGGTATTGAAAGGTGCTATTTCTTCAGGGAAGATCTATAAGCAATACTGCCCGATGGCATTTGAAGGAAAAGGAGATTACTGGTATGCAACTTCAGAAGAGATCAGGAACCCATATTACGGTGATAAGATGCTAAAATGTGGAAGAGTAGATGAAACTATTCAGTAGAACTGAGAGAATCCCGGTAATTCCAGTTACCGGGATCATTTCAACTTAATAAATATTTCTTGCAAGATCTTAGAATCCATATTAAGAACGTGGTATGCCAGCGTTGCATCATGACCGTGAGCGACATCCTCAAAAGACTCGATATTCCTTTTGATGAGGTTTTGCTTGGAGAAGTCATCCTGAAAAAGCCCGTGGAAATGCATAAACTCAAAATTCTGGAAGAAGAGTTTGAAAAAGTTGGTTTTGAAATCATCATGGATCGCGATCAAAGACTGGTGAACAGTATCAAATCCCTGATTATTGAAGAGGTTTATTCGGATAAATTATGCAACACGAAGCTATCTATTTTACTGGCTTCTAAGCTCAATTTTGATTATAGTCATATTACCCATCAATTTTCAGAAAGTGAGGGACAGAGTATTCAGAAATACTATAATGCCGTACGTATAGAACGCGTCAAGGAATTGCTGGATTATGATGAGCTTGGAATTGCAGAAATTGCAGACCTCCTTGGTTATTCGACTCCAGCCTATTTATCCACTTCATTTAAAAACGCAACTGGTCTTACTCCTTCTGAATACCGCCAACTGGAAGGAAAGAACAGGAAGAACCTTGACTCGATTTAGCATTGTATAAGAAATTTTAATATTTCTATAATGCACTGGTCATTAAGAATTGTTTAATTTTCTTTTCGACCAAAGAATTATTATGGAAATATTTATCGTCATTGGCGTTCTGCTTTATGTGGTTATCGCTATAGACATTTTACAAACTACACTTTCTATGCAGGGTGGAGGCTGGATCACCAGCAGAGCTTCCCATTTGTTCTGGAAAGTATTACTTTCAATTTCAGGCAGGAACGGTAGGTCCTGGTTACTAGGACATACAGGATATTTATTGCTGACCTCCATAGTTTTTTCATGGGTCATTAGTCTTTGGGCGAGTTTGACTTTTATACTTTATGGGATTCCGGGTGCCATTGTGGAAAGCACCACTAAAATTCCGGCAGATTTTGGAGAATTGGTGTATTATTCGGGGTATAGTCTTTCTACTCTCGGGATGGGAGATTATGTTGCGACTACCAATATGGCTAAATTAATTACTAGTTTTTATTCATTCACAGGCTTGATTCTCCTAACAATGTCTGTAACCTATTTTGTTCCGGTGCTGGATGCAGTTATTGTTCAACGACAATTAGGCGTGAAGTTAAGGTCTTTGGGAGAAAGCCCGCAGACTATCATCATCAATGGCTGGAATGGAAAAAACTTCGACAGACTTATTAATAAGATTGAAGGGATTTCAGACCTGATCATAAAGTACAGTCAGCAGCACAGAGCTTACCCGGTAGTACACTATTTTCATAACACAGATCCTGATACAGCGGTAATTCTTCAACTAGCCAGGTTGTATGAGGCTTTGCAGATTTTAAGCTGCCAGGTTTCAGAAGATATTAAACCAGCTGCGGAAGATCTCAAACCTCTGAAAGTAGCTTACAAAAACTATTTCAAGGTGATCAAACAGGTCACACACTTCAGTTTTGATAGTAAAGAGCCAGGTTGGGCAAATATTGCATGGTTGCAGGAATCACAATTGGTGCCAGAAGATCTCAAAAAACTGGAGCTCGCAAATATGGAGAAAGATCAGCGCATATTTTTTAATAGTTTAATCTTGCTGGATGGCTGGAGTTGGGAAAATGTAGATCCTAAAAGTTCTTAATCTATGGCTGCGGAAGTTAAAAAGCTTTAAAACTGAAAGAACTTAGCAAAATTTTAAAAGTCATAGTGGTACTTCCTTGCTAAATTGAGTTTCAACCTTAAAAATCAATTGATTATGAGAAATGAGAAACTTATTAGTGCACTTGGAAATTGTATCAATCACTGTAACTATTGTGCAGATGCCTGCCTGGATGAGGAGAATGTCAAAATGATGAAGGATTGCATCAGGACAGATCGAGTTTGTGCAGAGGTGTGCTCTACATTAAACCAGGTACTTGCGACCAATTATCGAGATGTACAGGGATTAGTAGATTATTGTAAGAATGTTTGCCAGGCTTGTGCAGATGAGTGTGGCAAGCATGAACACCAGCATTGTCAGGATTGTGCGGAAGCATGCCGGGAATGCGTAGAAGCCTGTGAAGCTTACGCAGCATAAATTTTGAAAGCTCTGTATAACGCAGAGCTTTTTTAGTTTCTGAAAGTTATTCGCATAAGATTGAAACTCACTTGAGACAACTAGCCTTATTTTTGCAAATTAATGATGCCTTATGAAAAGAACTTATAGAATTACGGGGATGAGCTGTAATGGTTGTCGCCAACATGTGGAAGAAACTCTGGCAGCGATCGAAGCTGTGGATCTCGTGGAAGTGAATTTGCAGAATGAAACTGCGACCATTACGGCAGAACAGGAACTAAAAATTTCGGTGCTGAGAAATAAACTGGAGTCGGAAGGCGGGAATTATGGTATCGAGGAATTCCAAACGACTGATGATGGGAAGATCGTTGAAAAATTTGATGTTCATGGGATGACCTGCAATGGCTGTAAGATGCATGTTCAAAAGGCACTGGGGAATCTTGATAAAATCGATTCTGCGGAAGTGGATCTTCATAATGAAGAAGCAATTCTTGAAATGAAAGAGCCAGTTTCCCTGAAGGAATTACAAAAAGCACTGGAAGAAGCAGGAGGGAATTATACGATCCATATGCCTGGTACGGACAAACCAGTTGAAAATTCAGAAGTTAAAAATTCTGCTGAAAACGGGAAGGGTGTATGGTATTGTCCTATGCATTGTGAAGGTGATAAAACCTACGATAAACCTGGTGATTGTCCGGTTTGTGGGATGGACCTCGTTGAAGAAGTAAATACCAATCAAAAATCGGTTGAATTTACTTGCCCTATGCATCCTGAAGTCAGCAAGGATGAACCCGGAGATTGTCCAATTTGTGGGATGGATCTCGTGCCAAAGCAACCGGAACCTTCAGCCGAAGAAAAAGGCTATAAAAAACTACTTCGCAAATTCTGGATCGCCATAGGATTTACACTCCCAATTTTCATTATTGCCATGTCAGACATGGTTCCGAATAACACCCTACAAAGCTGGTTTGATGCGCAAACCTGGAACTGGATCCAGTTTGGATTATCACTTCCGGTAGTATTTTACGCCTGCTGGATGTTTTTTCAGCGTGCATGGAGGTCCATCATCACCTGGAACCTCAATATGTTTACGCTCATTGGAATTGGAGCAGGAGTAGCCTGGATCTTTAGCGTTTTTGGGATGTTGGTGCCAGATTTCTTTCCATCACAATTTAGGACCGGGTCCGGTACGGTACATGTCTATTTTGAAGCTGCAACCGTCATCCTTACTTTGGTATTGATGGGACAGGTCCTGGAAGCCAGGGCACATAGCAAAACCAATTCGGCTATCAAGGAATTATTGAAGCTGCAACCAAATACTGCGCTTAGAATCAGGAATGGTAAAGAAGAGAAAATCTCCACCAGCAAGATTGAAAAAGGGGATTTTTTAAAGATCAAGCCAGGAGATAAGATACCTGTAGATGGTAAGATTTCAGATGGAGAAAGCAGTATAGACGAATCGATGATCTCCGGAGAACCAGTACCGGTAGATAAAACCAAGGGAGATGAAGTTCGCTCCGGGACGATCAATGGAAATCAATCTTTCATCATGCAGGCTGAAAAAGTCGGGGATGATACCTTACTTGCCCAGATCATCAAAATGGTGAATGAAGCCAGTAGATCGCAGGCGCCCATTCAGAAATTAGCAGATAAGATTTCTGGCTATTTTGTACCAGTAGTGGTGATTATTTCGGTAATCACATTTATAGTCTGGTCGATATTTGGACCAGAACCTCAACTGGTTTACGCGCTCGTTAATGCAATCGCTGTATTGATCATCGCGTGTCCATGCGCACTTGGTCTGGCAACTCCAATGTCTGTAATGGTTGGAATTGGTCGTGGTGCCGGTAATGGAATATTAATAAAAAATGCGAAATCTCTGGAACGGCTGAACAAGGTCGATACGCTCATAATCGATAAGACCGGGACACTAACAGAAGGTAAGCCAAGTGTGGATAAAGTAGTTTCAGTCTCTTCGGAATATACTTCAGGAAGGCTAACAGCCATTATTGCAAGTCTGAACACAAATAGCGAACATCCATTAGCACAAGCAACTGTAGATTATGCGGAAAAGCATGAAATAGAAATATTAGAAACTTCAGATTTTAAATCGGAAACAGGCAAGGGAGTTACGGGGACTTTGGAGCAAAGCAAAGTTTTTATAGGTAACAAAGCTCTGATCGAATCCAATAATATTGAAATTTCATCAGATCTTGCTGCCAGTGTTTCCGAAGAACAACAAAGAGGGAATACAGTAAGTTATGTGGCTATAGATGCTGCGGTGACAGGCTATGTAGTAATGACCGATAAGATCAAGGAAGGAACAAAGAAAGTGATCGCAGATCTTCAAAATCATGGCATCGATGTGATCATGATCTCAGGGGATCACAAAAATACTGCGGCTGCAGTGGCCAGCGAGATTGGGATTAAAAATTATAAAGCTGGAATGTTACCTCAAAATAAACTGGAGGAGGTCGAAAAACTGCAGAAAAGTGGAAAAATTGTCGCAGTTGCCGGAGATGGAATTAATGACGCACCAGCGCTTGCAAAGGCAGATGTGGGGATTGCCATGGGAACCGGTACAGATGTGGCTATAGAGAGCGCTGCCCTTACACTGGTTAATGGTGATCTAAGAAGTATTAGAAAAGCGATTTTACTTAGCCAGAAAGTGATGAGAAACATTAAAGAAAATCTCTTTTTTGCACTTATTTACAACACAGTAGGTGTCCCTATCGCGGCGGGTGTCCTTTATCCATTCTTCGGAATATTACTTTCACCAATGATCGCTGCCCTGGCAATGAGCTTCAGTAGTTTTTCAGTAATAGCGAATGCCTTAAGATTGAAAACTGCCGATTTAAAGGGCTAAAAACAAAAACGGGATCTGAAAAGATCCCGTTTTTTCAACATAACTAACACTTAACTTAACACCTAAATCTTTAGTTTCGTTTTCTGCCGTTGCCAGATCTTCTACCTTTACGTCTTTTTTCCTGTAGTTGTTCCCATTTCTGGAATTGATCGGCAGTAAGGATCTTTTGAAGCTCTGCTTTCATTTCTTCAGATTCGTTCTCTCTTTTTTCACGCACTTCTTCACGCTTCTCTCTCATCTCATCACGCTTTTCCATCATGTCAGCGCGTTTTTCAGCATTTTCTTCGCGACCTTCCTTCATGGTTTCCATTCTGGTCATATAAAGCGTTTTAAGCTTTATTTCCTGGTCTTCATTAAGATCAAGCTGCATAGCCAGTCTTTTTGCACTAAGCGTCGCCATTTCTTCATTACTTAGATCCTTACGGCCTTCTCCTCTTTCCTGGGCGAAAGTACTTAAGCCAAGCGCCAGAAATAATACGGTGATCATCCTTTTCATCTTCCAAAATTTTAAGTTATACAATTAAGACTCTCTTATTCAAAAAAGGTTTAAATAAAAAAGGCAGGATTTTTGAATCCTGCCTTTTCTGCATATTTAAATTTTAAATCTATTTCATCGGGTTGAGGATGAGGTCAATTCTTTTCAATAGATCCTGCTTGTGATAGCGCGTTAGTGTATCTCCAGTATTTACTGTATTTCTAAGCTGTCTTTGTAGCGTAGTAAGTTCACCTCGAACAACTGGTCGAATGTCGCTTTGTGCGACATTTACATTACTTCTGGTAACCCAGCTTCTGTAACGTGCCGGGATTTCATCCTGCTCTTCAGTCATTAGTTCACCCATTTTTTCTACATAAGCACGTTGCAGGTTTCTTCGGTAACGATCTATAGATCTTCCATTATAGATCTCGCTCCAAAGTCCTTTCCTAAGCTGAGTCATCATATCCAGTAAAGAATAAGCATCTTTTCCATTGATCTCCTCATTTTCCATCAATCTCGCCATTCTTCCGAAGTCAAGAAGATTATTCAGCGTTCTTTCCTGCATTCCACGAATTCGTTCAATATTACCGTCAAATTCGATCTTATTGAAAATATCTTGGTTGATCATCCATTCCGGAGTTGTGAATAATTGCTCCTGAAGGAATTCCATAGCTCTTTCCTGTTTTTCGGCATCTACATGAGTATAAACTGCACCTTCCTGATCGTAGGTCTTGTAATATTCATAGACACCACCAATATTAGCGGTTACGTGCCCCATATAACGATTATACTGTGAAAGTACCTGTCCATAAAGATCATCAAGATCATCGTAATCCTTACCATCTTCAGCTGTCCACTCGATTAACTTAGGAACGATTCTTTTCAGGTTTTTGATACCGTATTCGCTGGCAAGCATTGCGTCATCACCAAGATCTTCAGTTTGAGAACTTGGATCTATCACACTGCTTTGTTGCCTTCCGAAGCGATATTTAGGATCTCCTGCATGTTCCAGGATCCACTGATCAAGAATTTCTTTTTCTTCCTTTCCTTCTTTGTCAAGAATTGGTCTGTAACCCCATTCGATCGCATATTTATCGTATGGTCCAATCTCTGGCATTAAAGCTACATCACCATCTTCCGGCTGCGCTATATAGTTAAAACGTGCATAATCCATAATAGATGGTGCAGTTCCAAATTCTTTTGTGAATTCCGGATCTCTCAGGTCTTCCACAGCGTAAGCCACACTACTTCCCATGTTATGAGGTAACCCTAAAGTATGTCCAACTTCGTGAGAGGAAACAAAACGTATAAGTCTTCCCATTACTTCATCCTTGAAGGCAACTCCCTGAGCATCTTCATTGATGGCAGCAGTTTGTACGAAGAACCAGTTTCTAAGAAGAGTCATCACATTGTGATACCAGTTGATATCAGACTCAAGAATTTCTCCTGAACGTGGATCACTAACGTGAGGTCCGTTTGCGTTTGGAATTGGAGAAGCAAGATATCTTACTGTAGAATATCTTACATCTTCAGGACTCCAGTCTGGATCTTCTTCTACTGTGGGAGCATCCTTGGCAATAATGGCATTTTTAAAACCTGCTGCTTCAAAGGCAACCTGCCAGTCTTCGATTCCCTGCTTAATGAATGGAACCCATTGCTCTGGAGTTGCGCGGTCGATATAGTAAACGATCTGTTCTTTTGGTTCAACAAGTTCCCCATTTTTGAACTTCTCAATATCCTCGTCCTTCACTTCAAGTCTCCAGCGATCAAGATATTCTACCGTTTCACTTTTTTGAGCTGCAAGACCATAATCTGTTTGTTCTGTAGTGAACCAACCAACACGCTCATCAAAATATCTTCTTTCCATAGGAACTTCAGGAAGTAAGATCATCGAGTTACTGAATTCTAGAGAAATAGAACCAAGACTCTCATTGGATGGCGGATCTCCAGCATTATAGGTCTTTACGTGTCTAATTTCGATGTTTTCAGGATAAGATCTTATCGTGTCGATATAAGATCTATTGTCATCTAATCTGGAAACTTTGTACTGTTTCCTGGTTCTGTCTGGCAATCCAAGCGCCTGTACATCTTTCGTGTAAAGATCTGTAACATCGATCACGGTAGATTTCGAGATACTGTCTTTCCCTACTGTCTTGATGTCAAATGATTCAACGATTGGTTCAAAGTTTGAGTTTACTACCGCCTCGTGTACTGGAAGAGAATCTGCAGCGTAAATATCATAAGAAACTACTCTTAGCAGGACCTTATTACCCTTTTTCTGCCATCTGTGAACCTGGGTATTTTGTTTTCCACCACCAAAACCAATTCCGCTGGCAGTTTTGGCGATTCTTGTAACTGTAAGCATTTCGCGGTTAAAAAGACTGTCTGGAATTTCGTAGAAGTACTTTTCATCAACCTTATGAACGGTGAAAAGACCTTCGTCTGATTTCGCATCCTTGGTAATAACCTTTGCGTAAGGCTTCATTCCATCTTTATCCTTTTTGGATTCTTCAGTTGAAGCAGTTTTAGTATCCTTTTTATCCTGTTTCTGAAAAACAGCACAACTGGAAACCGATAACGAAAGGGCGATAAACATAAGCTTAAAGCTCTGATTCTTAATCATAAATAGTTTGTTTTTAGTTAATAAGTTGAGCAGAAAGTAAAGATCTCATATTCGTGAAAATCGTAGACCTATTTGCCTTCGGCGGTTTTAGGACTAACAGAAACCTTAAAGGTTTAAAATTAAGTTAAATGAATTTATAATACTGAAGGAATTAAATTTAAAAGCTGTTTTGTTATATTTAGTTGATTTTAGAACTAAAACAACTCAAATTATGGAAGAAATAGTAAAAATGGTATCGGAAAAGGCTGGAATCTCTGAATCTCAGGCAAAAATTGCTGTACAGGTGGTTTCTGGAATATTAAAGGACAGAATGCCTGAAACAATGTCGAAGCATCTTGATTCTTACTTAAAAGGTGATGGAGATGCAGGAAATATTAGCGATATGGCTGGGAAGCTTGGAGGAATGTTTGGAAAATAGGAGCTTCTGGAGTATCAGAATGCAAAAAAAAAGAGGCTGAAAAGCCTCTTTTTTTAATATGATTTTCAGAATCTAAGCGATCTTGATGCTAAGAACTTCACCTTCTTTATATACTTCGATCATTTTATGCTTCCGAAGAGATTTTAAGGCTTTATCCCATTTTTTATTACTTAATCCACTTTTCTCTTTTACTAAATTCATATCATGAACCTGGTCGTCCTTCAATAAGGTATAAACTGACTTTTCTTCTTCTGAAAGTTCTACCTGTTTCTTTTCAGGTTTCATTTGAGGGAAAAATAATACTTCCTGTATCGACTGGTTGTTAGTTAAGAACATGATCAACCTGTCCATCCCTATTCCAAGTCCCGATGTTGGAGGCATTCCGTATTCCAGTGCGCGAAGAAAATCATTGTCTATAAACATTGCCTCATCGTCTCCCTTTTCAGATAGTTTCAATTGCTCTTCAAAGCGTTCTCTCTGGTCGATAGGATCGTTTAACTCGGAGTATGCATTCGCGATCTCCTTACCACAAACCATCAATTCAAAACGTTCTGTAAGCTCTGGGTTATCGCGGTGTGTTTTACAAAGCGGACTCATTTCCTTAGGATAATCTGTGATAAAAGTTGGCTGTATAAAGTTTCCTTCACACTTTTCTCCAAAGATTTCATCGATCAGTTTTCCTTTACCCATGGTTTCGTCTACATCAATGCCCATTTTAGTGGCTGCCTCATATAGCTCTTTTTCAGATTTCCCGGTAATATCAAAATCAGTAAACTGTTTGATAGCATCCGTCATCGTAACCCGTTTGTACGGAGCTTTGAAATCTACGTTATGCTTTCCGAAGGTAGCTTCAGTTTTACCATTCACCGCCATGGCACAATGCTCAAGCAGGTTTTCCGTAAATTCCATCATCCAGTTATAATCTTTATATGCCACGTAGATTTCCATCGCCGTGAATTCAGGATTGTGAGTTCTGTCCATCCCTTCATTTCTGAAGTTTTTAGAAAACTCATATACACCATCAAATCCACCAACGATCAATCTTTTAAGATATAGCTCGTTTGCAATTCTTAAGTATAGTGGAATATCCAGGGCGTTGTGATGCGATACAAAAGGTTTTGCAGCTGCTCCACCTGGAATTGGCTGAAGTATTGGCGTTTCAACTTCAAAATATCCTTTATCATTGAAGAAGTTACGCATGGCGTTGAAAAGTTTCGTACGCTTTACAAAAACCTCTTTAACCTTAGGATTCACCGCAAGATCTGCGTAACGTTGTCTATAGCGATGCTCAGGATCTGTAAAACCATCGTAGGTATTCCCGTCCTTATCTGTTTTTGGGAGTGGTAGAGGTCGCAAAGACTTACTCAACAGGTGAAAATCTTTCACCATAACAGTCATTTCTCCTACCTGAGTTTTGAATAACTCTCCCTCAATTCCTATAAAATCGCCAATATCAAGCCATTTTTTATAGAAATCATTGTATTTCGCTTTGTCATCACCAGTACAAATTTCGTCACGGTTAAAATAAACCTGTATCTTACCATTGGAATCCTGAAGTTCAGCGAAAGATGCTTTTCCCTGGATTCTCCTTGACATAAGTCTTCCGGCGATCACTACCTTTTTCCCTTCAGCAAATTCTTCCTTGATCTTTGTAGTAGTATGATCTACTGGAAAAAGATCGGCTGGATATGGATTAATTCCGGCTTTGCGTATCGCCGATAATTTCTCACGTCTAATTTGTTCCTGTTCTGATAACTGCTGCATATAATTTTTTTTATGCATTCAACAAAAATGCGGATGCAAATATAGTGACTATCAGCCTGCCATACAATGCAATTAAAAGCCGAAATAATAATTCTATCTTTGCCACTATAATTAGTGAAAATGAGTATTTGGAGAGTAATTCTTTCAGTATTATTTCCCCCGCTGGCAGTTTATGATCGCGGTTGTGGTTCAATTCTAATCGTGCTAATACTTACGCTGCTGGGATGGGTTCCCGGAGTAATTGCTGCGCTCATTATATTAAATAATCCCAAGTCTTAAAGTATGAATAAGGAAGTTGAAGTTAGAAATCTTGGCAGCAAGGATTATAAGGAAACCTGGGATTACCAGGAGCAACTGTTTAAGGATACTCTGGATCAAAAGATCAGGAATCGTAGGCAGAATGAAAATATCGCTACCCGAAATTATTTGCTGTTGGTGGAACATCCTCATGTTTACACTTTGGGAAAAAGCGGCGATCATACCAATCTTCTTTTATCAGAAGAGCAATTGGAGAAAAAGAATGCAAGTTTTTACAAGATCAATAGAGGAGGGGATATTACCTATCATGGGCCGGGACAGGTTGTAGGTTACCCTATTCTGGACCTCGATAATTTCTTTACTGATATTCATAAATACCTGAGATTCCTTGAAGAGATGGTGATTCTGACTCTTGCTGAATATGGAATAAAATCTGAAAGAAGCCCTGGAGAAACCGGTGTCTGGCTGGATGTTGGAACTCCGTTCGCCAGGAAAATATGTGCAATGGGTGTAAGGGCGAGCAGATGGGTAACCATGCATGGTTTTGCCCTGAACGTGAACGCAGATCTTGGCTACTTTGATCATATTATTCCCTGCGGAATTAAAGATAAAGCCGTAACTTCCTTAAATGTAGAGCTAGGTCAGAAAGAAGTTGATATGGCTGAAGTTCAACAAAAACTGATGAAACATTTCAGTCAGTTATTCGAAGCTGAGTTGATTTAGGATCATAGCTTATAGAGCAGGACCTCGTTATCATCACCTTTTACGATCATTTCCAGACGTTTATCCAGATCTGCATTTGCAATATCAACTTCAGAAGTTCCATATACTGGAAAGCCCGGGAGTAATTCAGCATTCTCATTAAATACATAGACCTTCTTCGCCTGGGTGTCGGTAATACTTACATAAGTTTTGCGTCCTATTAGAAATAGCTGCGGATTGGTATACAATCCAAAATCAAGACTTACGCTGGAATTATTGATCGTAAGTTCGTTTTCATTCAGGTAGACAAGATGATCTTCATTTGCCACTAAACGATTGTTTTCTGCAAGATCAAGATTTTTCAAATTAACTTTTCCATTTTGATCCACCTCAATCAGGTTGCTTTCAGGTTGAGTGGTGATAAAATTAGATTGGTAGCCGTACCAATCATTTTCGGAAATATTGAAATTATTGGTGGTTGGAACACGAATGCTCCCCTGGCGACTCAGGATCTGTAATCTGCCCGACTCTTCTTGAATCAGGATATAATCTTTGTTCCCAAGGCGAATATGCTTCGGAGCTTTAGTTATGGTGCTTTTTGTTCCGTCGAAATCAAAACCTTTAATACTATTACCTTTTGGTCCAAGCATGTAGACTTTATTATTCTGGGTGAGCACAAACCTGTATTTCCTGTTTTTATCGTAATCAAATACTGCCAGAGGCTGCGTAAGCGGATCATTAAACTTTTTAGGAAACGGTTTTACATCGCGGCCTTTGCGATCCAAAACTTCAAGTTGAAAGCCGGTAGAAAAAGCCAGCTGTTTATTACCGTTTTTAAAGAGATCTACTTCGTGCACTTTTCCTGAAATTTGACTATCCAGTTGTTTGGACCAGAACATGCTGCCTTTATTGGAAAACAGGCTGAGTTGATTTCCCGTATCCTCCACAAGAATATCCATCTGGTCTGTTTCATGATTGCGGAAGAATTGAAGAATTCCTGCGATAGGTTTGCTGGTGGTAATTGTAGCGATCTGCTCAGCACCTTTGGAAAGTCGGTCGGCCTCCGTTGGTTGTGAGATAATGCCATGTAGGTGATCGTACTTTTCTTCTGAAATTACCTGAAATGCAGCCAGGCTACCCTCTTTGAAGTCGGATTCTTTAGCGATCCCAAATTCCTTCGCTGCGGAAATATTCGTTATTGCAAGCATGCTTGATTCTGATGCCAGAGAATTCATCATTCTAACATATTGCGGGTTTTCTAATAGCGTCTTACCATTTTGAAAATTGATAATTAAGTCTTTTAGAACGGAGATCTCTTCAGAAGATATTATAAAATGATCAATAACAATAAAATATCCCGAGCTTAAATTAACTTCAGAATTTAGCAACAATTCCGGTACAGTGAAACCTCCCTCGAAAATGTCTATTTCCCGGAATCGTTCGCTAAGTTGATTTTCGGAAAACAATCGGTTTTTGACCAATTCGGTATCAATTGCATTCCAAATATGAATATTTCCAGTTTTAAGCTCAATGCTTGAAATATCACTTACTTTATCCAGAAAATCCAGGTTTACGGTTGCATCCTTGCTTTGAAGTTTCAGCCCTGGATTCATAGAAACTATGGTAATAAAGTTTTCCGGGCAAAACCTGGTGACTTCATGTTTAAAGTCGGTTACAGGGGCAAAATCTTTGGAGGCTTCGGAATTAGCATGTATTGAAATTCCGTTGTATATGAGTTGAGATTCATTCGCATGCAGTTCCAGTACCTTCCAGTTTCCATTTTTCTTTGGAAGATCAATCTTGGAAAACATTTCAGAAAAGAACATTACATTCATATTTGAATAGATCAGTGAAGTCTTCCTGGGATCTGAGGCATCCAATGCTTTCTGGAATTCCTGCGAATTAGATTTATTACTTCGCTTAGCCTGAACGATCGCATGCTTGCTTTCACTGAAGATGCTAAAATTGGCTATATCACGCTGGTAAAATTCAGATTTCTCCAGTTTCACTTTTTGATATTCAATATCTTCTTTAAATGTTTCAACCTGTTTGTTTTGAATACTATCCAGGATCAATGATGTGGAATCTTTCTGAATGATCAAAACTATATGTTTAGAACCTATACTGTCACCATCTAAGTAAAGTATGCTTTGTTTTTCAGATTTGATATACTTTAGAAGATCTTTGGATTCATTGGTTAAATCTTTCAGGTCTCCACTGTTAAAAGTAGCTTCGTGTTCCAGTAGATCTTTTTCAAGTTGCTCGCTGGAAGGAGAAACAAAGATCACTTCCGCAGAATCAGGTATAAAATCTGTATTATTCAGATTACTATCAGAATTTTCTGCACAGGAAATAAGGAGCAGGCAAAGAATAAGACTTAGAAACTTGTTCATATATAATAGGTAGGCTTACAAAAATATAAACTTAGAATTCAATCTTCAATTGATCGGGGAGGAGTTTAAAACTTTTCCGGTGGTATTTGGTAATACCATACTTTTCGATAGCTGCTCGATGCTCCCTGGTAGGATAACCCTTATTCTTTATCCAATTGTACATTGGGAATTCTTCATGGATCTTTTCCATATATTCATCGCGGTGGGTTTTTGCCAGAACAGAAGCCGCGGCAATGCTAAGAAACTTACCGTCACCTTTAATGATGCACTCGTGTGGTATGGAGTCCAGGGGTTTAAATCTGTTTCCATCAACAATGATACAATCTGGTTTGGCCTTCAATTTTATGATGGACCTCTGCATCGCCGTAATTGATGCATTCAATATATTTATTCTATCGATCTCTTCCATGAAAACATGACTGACTGCATAATCAAAGGAATTTTCATGAATTAAATTTCTTAAAAGGTTCCTGTTTTTAAGATTCATGACTTTGGAATCATTCAAGATCTTGTTTTTAAAGTTCTTAGGTAAGATGATAGCAGCTGCCGTGACTGGTCCTGCGAGACATCCCCGCCCAGCTTCATCTGTTCCGGCTACCAGTTTTGATTTATCATAAGATCTTAGCATATACATTTAAGATTGTAAACATTTAACACATTCACGGGTTGAGGTTGCAGCGAATTACAACGTTTTCATTGAGGCTGTTAAAATTTTAATAAGTTAAAGTGTAAGTTTTTTTGGAATGTTAAGGAATTATTAGCATTTTTGGCGCAGGCTAATTCAAATTTAACGAAATAATGAAAAAAAGATTACATGGATTTCTAACACTCTTACTGGTGTTAGTCGTGCAAATTGGTTTTGCACAGGAAAAGACCGTGACAGGAACGGTTCTTGACGAGGATGGTTTGCCGTTACCAGGTGTGAACGTCATCGAACAGGGGACTTCCAACGGTACGCAAACTGACTTCGATGGAATGTTTACTCTTTCTGTTGAAGAAGGTGATGTTTTAGTGTTCAGTTATGTTGGTTTTACATCTAAGAATGTGCCTGTAACTTCTGCAGATTCATATGATGTGACATTGGCTACTGATGCAGCAGCACTTGATGAGGTGGTTATTGTAGGTTATGGTACTGCAACGAAGCAGTCCTTTGCTGGTACAGCAACTACAATTCAGGCAGAAAATTTAGATGTTAAGTCGTATTCTAACATTACACAGTCCTTAGCCGGTGAGGTTGCAGGTGTGAATGTAATTAATACTTCTGGACAGCCTGGAACCGTTTCTACGGTACGTATTCGTGGTTTCGGATCTGTAAATGGTAGTCAGACGCCGCTTTACGTTGTGGATGGTGTGCCAATTACAAATGTTGAAGCTATTAATGCTATTAACCCAACAGATATTAAAGCAACAACTATCCTTAAGGATGCAACTGCGACTGCTATTTATGGTTCTCGAGGAGCGAATGGTGTTATCTTGATTACTACAAAAACTGGTTCTTCAGGTGAAAACTATATTGAGGTAGACGTGAAAACTGGTGTTAATAACCAGATTATACCACGCTATGACGTTGTTAGATCTCCAGAAGAATATATTGGTTATGTTTGGGAAGGTATCTATAACAGAGGGGTTATTACTGGTTCAGCTAATCCTGTTGAATACGCTAATAATAGATTGTTTACAGATAACTACGTTCCAGCTGGATACAACCTTTGGAATGTTGATTCTGCTAGTGAATTGATCGATCCGGAAACTAGAATGGTTCGTGATGGAGTAACTAGAAGATATACACCTCAAACTTATGAGGATGCTGCTTTTGACACTGGTATTCGTAAAGAAGCTAATGTTCGTTTTGGTGGTGGAAATGAAAACAGTACGTATTTCGCATCTATGGGTTACCTTAATGATGAAGGTTACGCTCTAAACACAGGATACGATAGATTTACTACTAGATTGAATGTTACTTCTAATGTGAAGGAATGGTTAGATCTAGGTGTGAATATTGGATATGCTTATTCTGAAAGTTTGAACAACGGTCAAACTGTTGGTTCAGAAAACGTATTTGAATTTGCTGATAAAACAGCTCCGATCTTTCCAGTATACTTGAGAGATCCTGAAGGAAACCTTGTTCCAGATCCTATTTTTGGGGGAAATCAATTGGATTATGGTAGTTTTTCTGGATTCAGAACTAGACCACAGTCTGATGGTTTGAACCCGATTGGTACGGCTCTGTATGATTTCGTTGGGACAGATCGTCATGAATTAAATGGAAATGTATCTCTTGATTTCAATATCACCGAGCATTTATCTTTCGAAAATAAGTTTGGTGCGCAATACGCAATTGATAGATATACATCTGCAGCGAATGCATTCTATGGTGGAGCACAGGGTGATGGTGGTACTCTCTACAAAGAAGACCAGGAAACCTACACTTTAAACGTGCTTAACTTGTTACGTTACAACAATCAATTCGGTGATCATACGATCGAGGTTTTGGCTGCACATGAGACAAACAATTACGATTACAGTGAAAACACAGCTTTTAAAACGAAGGAAGTTGCTCAAAATATTTATGAGCTAAACAACTACGTGGTGGCGGCGAGTCCAGCAACAGGATTTAATGCTGGTCGTTCTATTGAGTCTTATTTTGGTCAGGTTAATTATGACTTACTTGATAAGTACTTTGTAACTGGTTCTGTTCGTCGTGACGGTTCTTCTAGATTCGTGAATGACAAATGGGGAACTTTTGGATCTTTAGGTCTGGCTTGGGTTGTTTCTGGAGAAGATTTTCTTTATAACAACGATGTTGTTAGTTTCCTGAAACTTAAGGCTTCTTATGGTATTACAGGTGATCAGGCTGGAGTAGGTTTTTACTCTGGATATGATACGTTTGATATCAACAACTTGAATAACGAGATTTCACTTTCTGCTCGTGGAAACGGTAACCCAGAACTTACTTGGGAAACTTCAAAAATGTTTCAGGCAGGAGTAGAATTTGGACTAGGAAACTGGTTGGACGGTTCTGTAGATTACTATAGAAAATTAACAGATAACCTTATCTTTGATAGAAGAGTAGGTCCTTCTCAGGGTATTGCGATTGTAACTGTAAACGATGGTGAATTGTTGAACTCTGGTATTGAATTGAACCTTACTGGTCATATCGTAAGAACTAAAGACTTTACATTAGACTTGAACGTTAATGGTGAGATTCTTGACAATGAAATTCTTACTATGCCAATAGATCCATCAACTGGAGAAAACAGAATTTTGGATCCATCTGCATCTCCTTTTGCTTACTCTAAAGGAAGTTCGATATATGATATTTACGTACGTGAATATGCTGGTGTTAATCCTGCAAATGGTGCGCCACAATGGTATAGGTATTTCGACGATGCGAATGGAAACAACATTTTCGATGATGGCGATGCAGCAATTACATCTTTAACGCCATACCTTGCTGAGAATCCAGATGCAAACATTCAAAGAGACGTGACTGGTACATATGCTCAGGCTACTGAGAAGTACATCAATAAATCAGCAATTCCTGATATTAGAGGTGGTATTAGGTTACAAGGTACTTTCAAGAACTTCAACTTCTCAACTCAGTTCCTTTACAGTTTAGGTGGATACGCATATGATGCTCAGTACGCTGAATTGATGAGTGATCGTTTTGGAGCGGTTGGAAACAACTTCCATACAGACATCGCTGATAGATGGCAACGTCCTGGAGATATTACTTCAGTACCTGCTTTAACAGATAATGCTTTTGTAAATGGTACTTCTCAATCTAGTAGATTTGTGACTAGTACTGATTTTCTTACCTTGAACAATGCTGTGGTAGGATACACTGTGCCAGAAGAAATGTTAGGTAGATCTGGAATTGATCTATTGAATATTTACTTCTCTGGAGATAACTTATGGGCGAAAACTGCTAGAGATGGATTCCTTCCATACACTAGCCAGTCAGGTAACTCAGGACGTAGATTATACGCACCACTTACTACGATTACTATGGGTGTGAGAGTAAAATTTTAAAAAAAAAGAAAAATGAAAAATCTATTTAAATTAACATTAGCTTCTTCATTCCTATTTATGGGAGTGAGTTGTAGCGACGAATTTCTGGAAAAGGAGCCTTCAGAGTTTCTAACCCAGGATCAGGTAACTGAGGCTGCCAGTACCAATGCAGATGTGTTGGCTGGTACTCTTGCAGGTATCTATTCGCTTCAGTTCAATAGTGGAACTGGAGGAACTACGAACCATGATGATTTTGGTCAGAAGGGTTATGATATTTACGGTGATATGCTATCTGGAGATATGGCGCTTTCTGTTTCATCTTTCGGATGGTACAGATCAGATATTACTGAATTCCAGGCTCCGTTAGATTTCACTAGCACAAGGAACTACATGCCTTGGAGATACTACTACAGAATTATTCGTTCAGCTAACGTAGTGATCGAGGCTGCAGGTGGAAATGATGCTGTGCCGGATATTGCTGAGAACCGATACATTTTAGGACAGGCAAAGGCATTAAGAGCTCATTCTTATTTTTACCTTACGCAATATTACCAGAAGTCATATGATCCATCTGAAGAGATCCTGCCAATATATGATTCTCCAGATGACCAAAATGGCCCTAAAGTAGCGGCTTCTGAGATTTATGCTCTTATTGAAAGTGATCTTAACAGTTCTATTAGTCTTCTTGATGGATTCACTAGAGCAGCTAAGAATGAAGTGAACCAGGATGTTGCTAGAGGTATTTTAGCTTACGTTCATGGAGCAAAAGGTGAATGGCAACAAGTGAAAGACCTAACTGATGAAGTTATTAACGGTGGAGCTTATACTCTAATGACAGCAGAGGAAGTTGCCAGAGCAGATCGTACCGATGATGATGTTGACAATCCTACTGGTGGTGGGTTTAATGATGTTTCTACTCCGGGATGGATGTGGGGAGTTGATTTGACATCTGATAGTGGAGTTGGACTTGTATCATGGTGGGGTCAAATGGATTATTTCTCTTATAGCTATGCTGGTTATGGAGATTACAAAGCCATCGATTCAGATCTTTATGCTGAAATAGCTGATGATGATATTAGAAAGCAGCAGTTCAATATGAATGCTTCTTCTTCAAATTTCCTACAGCCTTGGGGTAAGTTTTACGACCCGGCTAGAGTTCCAAGAGGGCCTTCTCAGGTAATTACTCAGGATTTGGTTTACATGCGAATTGCTGAAATGTACCTTCTTAATGCAGAAGCTGCAGCAAATCTGGGAATGGAGTCTGATGCTAAAATGTCTTTGACTACTTTGCTTGATCAGAGAGTAGAAGATGCTAGTTATCTAGATGGTATTTCTGGTGAAGATCTTTTAGATGAGATCTATCTTCAAACAAGAATAGAACTTTGGGGAGAAGGTAAATCTTACCTTGCTATGAAACGTAATAAAGCTACAGTAACTAGAGGAGCAAACCACCTTTCTTTCGTAGGTGAACCTATTCCTTACGATGATGAGAGATTAACGTTCGAAATTCCTGAAGCTGAGATACTTTATAACCCTTCTATTAGCACTCAGAACAACTAGGCGATTATTAAACTTAAAAATTGAACAAAAAAATGATTAAACAATATTTAAATGTAATCGTAGCTGTTTTCACTCTGGCTTTAGTTGTGGGGTGTGACTATGATGAGGAAACATTTGAACCAAATTTTGCAACTCTTCAATATGCTCCAGGTGGGCAGAACGTTGGTGTTGAACTTGGTGGGTCTACATCTTATGATGTGAGTGTTTATACTGGCAAAGTATTAGATGCAGCTCGTGAATTTACGATCAATGTAGGTGCATCAAGTACGCTTTCTCCAGCTGCTTATACTATCCCAGCTACCGTAACGGTGCCAGCAGGAAGCAATGAAGGTACTTTTACTGTTCAAGTATCTGATGTAGATCTGGGATTAACTGGTAAAACTTTAAATTTAAGTCTAGCTAATGATGGAGAATTCTCTGTTGGAAGTCCTTTAACTTTAAATGTAGCTACTGTATGCCCAGGTAAAGAATTTGTTATAGATTTTGTACTTGATGCTTATCCTGGCGAAACCGGTTATACGTTAGTAAACGCTGCAGGTGAAACTGTAGTTAGCGTATCTGGAAGTCCAGCTACTTCAAGATCACTTTGTCTTCCATCTGGAACTTATACATTCACTGTGACAGATTCTTACGGTGATGGTATTTTTGATGGTGGCGTAACATTGACCTATGCAGGAAATGTACTTGCAGAAATTGATGGAGATTTTGGTGCTGGAACTAGTGTTGAGATTTCTTTCTAATTAGAATTAGATTATAATTTAAAAGGTGATTTGATTAATTTCAAATCACCTTTTTTTATTTTTATACCCATGAAGAAAATCTATTATATCTTATTCTTTGCTCTACTCATTTCATGTAGTGAAGATGATAGTTTTGAGGATACCTCAGATCAGGAAGTTATCGAGGAGGTTGTTGATTCCACAGAAGTTGAATTGAATCTGGCCGGGGAAATTACCTATCATGATTTGAGTAAAGCTGAGCAGGGATTAATCCTCGTAAACGATGCGGCGGCTAATCGAATTTATTTAATGGAGAAGATAGAGTCCATAGTTTTGAAAGAATGGGAATTACCTGCCGGTATTGGTAATGACGGAGAACTGATGGAGGACGGTAGTCTTTTAGTAGCACTTACCGATCCCGGCCCAGCATATAATTTTGGCGGCTATGGCGGTCGAGTAGCTATTATATCACCTGAAAACGAAATAATTTGGGATTATGAATATTCAGATTCAATTAATCTATCTCATCATGATGTGGAAATGCTTCCAAATGGTAATGTTTTAATTCTGGCCTGGGAAAAAAGAACTAAGGATCAACTTGCTTTAAAGGGTTATGGCGGACCCTATGAAAATGTATACGTTGAGAAACTGCTTGAAGTAGATCGCTCCAATAACCAGACTGTCTGGGAATGGAATGTGTGGGATCATCTCGTTCAGGATGGCGATCCCGATGCTCAGGATTTTGGTGTAATTGCTGATAATCCTGAACGTGTGAATATCAATTATGAGGATACACTAAAAGACGCCAATTACAATGGAGATATATTTCATGCTAATGCTATAGAATATGATGAAAAGTATGACTTAATATACATGAGTGTAAATCATTTTAGTGAGGTATGGGTTATAGATCATAGTACTACCTTGGAACAGGCAAAAGGGAATATAGGAGGTAGCTATAATAAAGGAGGAGATCTTGTTTTTAGATTTGGTAATCCTGGAGCCTACAATAATGTTGGGGATCGAATGTTCTTCCATAATCATCATCCAAACTTAGTTGCTGGTTCAAATAGTATGCTTGTTTTTTCTAATGGATTGCTAAATGCAGATCCTCATTCTACTGTCTATGAAGTAGAATTACCTGAGGTCTTTGATCTACAAAGGCAGACGAACAATGAATTAAATGTTTTATGGAGCTATTCCCATCCAGATTTATTTTCACCAAAGGTATCAGGAGCTCAAAGATTAGAAAATGGAAATACTTTAATTACTGAAGGAGATTCAGGTTATTGGGAGGTTTCAGAGGATGGGGAGGTAGTTTGGAGATTTGAAAGTGAAGGTTTTTTCTGGCGTGGATATCACTATGATCAGAACTCACCTCAGATTTTAGGATTGAATCTAGAATAATTTAATATTTCCAGGTGTTAGAACACTTGTAAATCGGAGA
>NZ_JBLWIM010000012.1:0-2163 GCF_048381525.1 Christiangramia qingdaonensis | reverse complement strand
TTTGCATTATAGCTAATTCACATGAGAGGTCTTTTTCTTTGCTTTTTTATTTTATTTACTTCGGTTCTATTCTCCCAAACAAGGCTGGGAGGTAGACCGGGTGAAAACGGGAAAGAAAGCGATGAGCAGAAAAAACAAGATAGCATACCGCCGGTAGACCTTTATAAGATTATTTCTGTGAAGAATGACACTACTCACCTGGATACCACGCTTACCATACTTAAGGATTACAAGTTCAACTATCTTAGAAAAGATAATTTTGAGCTATTACCATTTTCAAATACCGGGCAAACTTACAATACCCTTAGTTATACCGAGGATAATACGAAAGCATTTCCTGGTTTTGGGGCAGAAGCAAGGCATTACAATTTTATGGAAGTGGACGATATTAACTATTATCAGGTTCCAACACCATGGACACAGCTTTATTTTAAAACCGTACCGGAACAAGGGCAGCAGCTCGATGCATTATTTACAATCAATACTTCTAAGAACCTGAATATGTTTATAGCGTATAAGGGAACGAGGGCATTAGGTAAATATCAGAATATTTTGACCAGCACTGGAAATCTTAGAATGGGGTTCTCCTATAATACAAATAATGATAGGTATCGTATAAAAGCACATTTCGTTTCTCAGGATCTAATGAATGAGGAAAACGGGGGTCTTGATAGCCTTGCAGTGCTTCAATATATTGCGGAGGAAGAAGAGTTCGATGATAGATCTGTACTCGATGTCAAATATGAGGATGCTAAGAGTACTCTCTTTGGGAAAAGGTTTTTTATTGATCATGAATATGAACTAACAGATCCCATGGATTCCACCAATAATCTGAGTATTTCTCACATCTTTGATCATAGTTATAAAAAGTTTGTCTTTAATCAGGAAACTGCTGAAAATACTCTATATGGTGATTCTTTTGAGGCTACTAATCTACAAACATCTACTCGACTATATACAACGTTTAATGAAGTCGCAGTAAATTTTCAAAATGATGTACTTGGAAAACTCTCTGTAAAAGCCGGACATACTAATTATGACTATGGATATAACGCCGTCTATATAACAGAGGAATCTGTAGTAGGCAATAAACTTTTCGGAGATTTATTACATCTGGCTGCTACTTATCAGGAGCGTATCGGTGATTTTGATCTTAAAGCTGCAGGACGACTCAACCTCGATGATGATTTTTCCGGTAATTATCTGAATATTTCCGCCGGCTATGAATTCGATGATAAAAATAGTATCCGTTTCGGCTTCGATCAAAATAGCAGTTTGCCCAATTTCAATTTTCTGCTCTATCAGAACGATTATATAAATTATAACTGGCAGAACGATTTCGATAATGTAAGTTCACAGAGGTTATACGCCAGACTTTCTTCTGAAAAGTATGCGAACGTAAATTTTTCATTATCACAAATTGATAACTATACGTACTTTGCTGAAAATGAAAATGGGTCGGTAAAGCCTTTTCAATATGATCAGCCGGTTAGGCACTTAAAGCTGAAGGCTGAAAAAGAATTTGATTTTGGTCTCTTCGGAAGCTACAATACTATAATGTATCAGAATGTCCTGGAGGGAACAGGCGTTCTGAATGTTCCAGACCTGGTTACAAGGAATTCTATTTACTATAAGGACTTCTGGTTCGATAAGGCGCTTTATCTTCAAACAGGTTTCACTTTTAAGTATTTTACGAAGTTTGAAGCGAATGCCTATGATCCAATCCTGGCAGAATTTTATGTTCAGAATGAAGAAGAGATTGGTGGATTTCCTGTAGTGGACTATTTCTTCAATGCAAAAGTGGACAAAGCAAGGATCTTCTTTAAGTTGCAGCATTTAAATTCTCTGGTTACCGGGAACAACAATTTCTCTGCTCCAGACTATCCATATACCGACTTTCTTGTAAGATTTGGCCTGGTTTGGGATCTTTTCCTGTAGTATTCTTAATGTTGAAATTATCATATCAAGAGCCTGTTTGATTTTTAGTTGCTGAATTGATATCAAAATGCCGTCATCTGTTCTATTTTAAGCAGCTTATCTCTGAAGTCTTTGCGGTTCGCATAAATCGAATATTTTCTTGAGAAAGTCATTGTGTAATTAAAATTGGGGTGTATATTTGCAGCCGCTTTGGGAGCAAGGCGTATGTTCGTTGAGAGTAGTAAT
>NZ_JBLWIM010000011.1:0-678 GCF_048381525.1 Christiangramia qingdaonensis | reverse complement strand
CCGGGACCGTTATGCAGCATTAAATTATGAGACGACTAATTACAATACTGACTTTATCACTTCTAATAATAAGTTGTGAAAATAAGAAGAAATCAACTTCAATTAATAAAACTGATTTAATGGAAAAATCGTTTTCTGATTTTAAAGAGTTGTCGGCTTTTAAAGAATATGATAAAATTACAGATACTTCGTATGCTAAAGATGGTTATGATTCAACTCATAGAATCACCCAAATAAAAAGAAACGAAGAAAATATTGTCTTATTCAACAAAATAACTTTAGACCAGAATGACCAAGAACATTATTCAATTATCGATACACTTAAAATTAAAGATCTAAAAAACGATACATATATTTCAATTGGATATTGTGAAATAGACAATGCTCTTACAGAAGAAATAATTGCGATTTTGAGGCGAACCGAAAAGGATACAATTCAAGAAGTTCTTAAGGCCTGGAAAGCAAACTCAGAAACTAATAAAATTGAAGAAATAAAAGATTTCACTAAACTCAAATGTTTAAATGAGTATAAGTCTGGTGCTTAACGCTGCATAACAACGGTTAATCGCCAATAAGCGGTAGCTTAAGAAAGAAAATATTTATGTTGACCAACGAACAAACATTAATCCGACAAATCCGCGTCCCCTACTCCGCCAACTGGCGATAACCGAAACCGTT
>NZ_JBLWIM010000010.1:0-15290 GCF_048381525.1 Christiangramia qingdaonensis | reverse complement strand
TAGAAACCAGGAAAGAAAATAGTTAATCCGACAAGTCCGCGTCCCTACTCCCGTAACTTGCGATAACCGTAACCGTTAGGTGCAAGCGGATCGCGATTGTAACAAAGAATGAAAACAGATAAATCAGTATATAAAATAACTAAAGCGGCTATAGATCGATTAGAGCCGAAAGAAACGGACTGGAAATTCACTAGCCTGATAAATCCAGATTCAGAAAAAATTATAACTGACTTTGATTTAAATGCAAATGAAATTCCAATCATTGAAATATCTGACAAGCAGTCAAAAACTTTAATTTCAACAAGAAGAATTTTAGAAATTGATAATTCCAAAAGAAGAGATATAAAATTTCAAAATATAGTAAGTTATGATTGTGGGGATTTTAAAAGTGAAATTGACAATCCAGAATTATCAAAATTCACAACAATTGATTTGAGAAACAATCGACAAAATTTTCAAATTGAAACTGGAAAAGCTGCAATCGTAATTATGACAACTTTAAATACAATAAAAAATCTGACTAAGCCGCCAGCACCTAACAACGGTTCACCGCAAATAACGGGTAGCTAGATGAAAATTGTTATTTTAGAGATCAATTATTAAATCAACTAATCCGACAAATCCGCGTCCTTACTCCCGCAACTTACGGTAACCGGGACCGTTACCTGCAATAGCTCAGAATAAATTGAAAGACAAATTGACAATAGAAAAATTACAATCAGATATAAAATGGTGGGAATCCAAAAGATTGATCTTTAATATTTTGGTTGGAATTTCTGGAATTATAGCCATTTATAAAGCTTCAAAATTAGATAATTTTTATTGGAATAGTCTGGATACTTTTAATACAATACTCTGGATATTAGGAGCAAATATTTTTTACAGTTGTGGATTAATAACAGAAATATTCAATTGGTATTATTTCAATGAAAAATTTAAATTAAAGATTATCCGGCGAGTTTTATTTATAATAGGATTGTTATTTAGCTGTCTATGGACATATTTTACTGTGTGGCTGAATTACGCATATACAAACTTTCCCTAGTCAAAACCGATAGTAAAAGAATATAGACTACATGATTCGAACAATCGCTACAGCAGGTAACAACGGTTAATCGCCAATAGACGGTAGCTTTAGTAGGAAAATAATTAACTTAACCAACAATCAAATACTAAGCCGACAAATACGCGTCCCCTACTCCGCCAACTGGCGATAATCGAAACCGTTATATGCTATTGCTCCGCACAATTTTAGCTACTAAGAACAATAATTCTTCTAATCTGACAAGTATGTAGATGTAAGCCTTCATCTGACAAATCCGAAGTAAGAACTTTTAGTAAATCGATAACTTACAAAATTCAGATCCGAAATGAGGTTATACATTTATCGTTCAATAGAAATTTCATAGGAAAGAACGCTGATATTTAATTGAATATTTACGCTAAAGAAGTTTCAATTGAAACTGGAAAAAAATTAAAGTGCGGCAAACTGGAGTTTCCAACGGATCGCTAAAACAACGACGGACGCTCACTCTTTCGCAATGATTTCAGTTAAGAAGATGATTAGAGATTTAAATTTTGGATATTCCCGACAGCGGCAAATCTCCCGTTCTTACTAGGACGTATCGCAACAGCATATAACAACGAATATTCGCAATTGTGGTCATTTGAAATAAAATAGTATTTTTAGAATCCAACTAACATAAACCTAAGCCGACAAATCCGATTACGTACAACCACAACTGACGATTATTCGAAACCGTTATGCACAAGCGTTCAAGAAAATTTCCAAAATGAAAAATATAATAATTGGCAATGGAATAGATATTCAATTTGGAGGTGCAGATTACACTAACAAAAATATAATTGAAAGAGCTTTACTTAATTTAAAAACTAAAAATTTCTCAGAAGAAGTCTACACAAAAGAAATTGAAACTTGGATTTATACCTTACATTCTATAATTCCTGAAATTTTAAATAATGAGTATGATCAATTAGCTGTTTTCGATTATGAAAAAAGTGAACTAGAAAGCTTTAAGAATAATTATTCTACAAATAGGGAAATATCGGATATTGGATTTGAAGATTACTTCTTACTTAATGAATTACATTGTAGAAAACATAGAATTAAAAATCCGGAAAGATTTTACTTCCAAGAGTTTTTAAGGCGTTTATTTTTGGATTCTATTTACAATGATGGGAAAATAAATGAAATACATAAATCGTTTCCAAAACATATTGTGGAATATCTCAAATCCTTCAAAAATATTTTTACAACAAACTATGACAGAAATATTGAAGCTTCCATAAACAATAAAGTATTATATCTACACGGAGCATTTCATATTTTAAGCCAAACTTATGATCCAAATAGTTTGAGAAATAAATTATCAGATCGTCCTTCCGAAAAATATCCAGTAATTAAGGGATACGAACATACTTTTTCAACTGCAATAACAGGTAGTTCTGGAAATTTTAAAGAATTTTCCGCTACACAATCCGAACTAGCAAATTCAGGTTTTGAAAAATTTGTAAATGGTTATAAAGAAGATCCTGAGATAAAAGAAAAAATAGAAGCTTTTAAAAATTCCGATGATGCACTGATTAGAAATTTTTATGAAGTAATCCAATTAAAATTAAATAAACCTGATTTAAAATTCTCGATTGATTTCGCAATTAATGAATTGAAGAAAGTTCAGGGCGAAATAACGTTTTTAGGACTATCACCAAATAACGACTCTCATATATTTAAAATAATTAAGGATAATCCTTCAATTGAAAGCATTATATTTTATTACTTTCAAGAAAGTGAACAAAATTTAATATGTTCATTTTTTGATAATAAAAAAGTAAAAACAAAGAGTGTAAAAAAGTTTTGGAGTAATAACGCCAGTGCATAACAACGGTTCATCGCCAATAGACGGCAGCGTTGAAAGAAAATAATTAACTTGACCAACAAACCAATCTTAAGCCGACAGATCCGCGTCCCCTACTCCGCCAACTGGCGATAACCGAAACCGTTAGGGTAAATTTTTAAACAAAAATTTGATGATCGAAAAACCACAAATCTTAACATTAAATTTAAAAAAAGAAGTATATCAAAAATTATCTGAAAAGTACAGTGTTTATGAAGGAAGTATCGGAAAAATCATAGATACCAAGAATACAAAATATGATCATAAATATTGTTTATTAAATCGTGATTTTCCTCCAAATCTACATGAGTTTGATATCGTTATAATTGACTTTTCGAATAAGGAAATTACCGAGTATATAGAAGAGGATAATATAAGATCTAAGAATAAATCAGCAAACAATATTTATCTACTATGTGAATATCCTCAAACTATTCTTGACACGCGTGCTCTAGCATCACACGTTCTTTTTGAAGAAATAAAAAGTTTGATGAAAAAAGATGCTGCAATAATTGTTTTTCAAAGTGAAGATGAAAAAATTGAATATCAATTCGCTGAGGAAAATGGACAACATCCACGAAAAAAAGGAGTTCAAACTTGTACATTATATGAATTTGCTCATCATATTATTCCCTTATCAGCAAATAAATTTGGGGAAAAAACAACTATAATACCAAGTGATGGGATTTCGCTAATTTTTTGAATAAATACAATTCAGAATTTTCATATAAAAATATATTCTATCACCCTTCAATATGGGAAAAAGAAAACCAGATACCTGATCCAAACTTTTATCCAATTGTACAAAATTTAGATGAGGAAATTGTCTCCTTTGCTTACTACTTAAACCCCTGTTGCCTCTATTTATTTCCAGCCTTAAAAGATAATTCAAATTTTATAATTGAATTTTTAGAAAGTGTTGCACCAGCCTTACAGCCTAAATTATTTCCATATTCAAATGAGCACAAATGGATTAATAATGAAGATTATTTTTTACCTAATTATGAAAAATTTTTACAGGAGAAAAAGCTTCTTAAAGAACAGTATCTAAAAGCAATTAAAAAAAAAGGACAAAGAAATTAGCAATAATTATGAACAGTTTAATTTTCTCCATGAAATTCTAACTGAAACAAGTGATGAGTTAGTTAATGCAGTTATTAAATTTTTGGAATGGCTGGGATTCGAAAACGTAGTAGATATGGATTCTGAAATTGATGGTATTAAAGAAGAGGATATACAAATAGAAAGTGATAAAGGGTTATTGGTTATTGAGGTAAAAGGAATTGGGGGAACAAGTAAAGATTCAGAATGTAGCCAGATATCGAAAATTAAATATAGGCGAGCAAGAGAAAGAAATAAATTTGATGTCTATGGTTTATATATAGTTAACCATCAAAGACATATTCCAGCAAAGGAAAGAGAAAATCCCCCATTTACTCCCCAACAAATACAAGATGCATTAAATGATGAAAGAGGACTTTTAACAACTTGGCAATTATTCCGACTTTATCATACTATATCTAATGATATCATTACAAAAAGTGAAGCGAGAAATTTATTATACTCCTATGGATTAATTAGCTTTAAACCTGAGAATTTAACTCAATTAGGCGTAATCGAAGAGGTTTTTCAAAAAGGAAAAATTTTTATTTTAGAAATAGGAGAAAACGAAATTTCAATCGAACAAAGCCTATTCGTAGAGAAGAATAACGAATTTAAAAAAATAGTAATACAAGATTTGCAAGTAGACGGAGAAAGTGTGAAAAAAGCCAGCAATTCAGAAGTTGGAATTAAAAGTGATGAAACCGTCAAGAAAAAATCAAAAGTCTGGATAAAAAACTTACCCTAACATCGGTTAATCGCAAATAACGGGTTTAATCGAAAAAGTGTAATTTTAGAAACCAGGAAACAAAAGAGTTAATCCGACAAGTCCGCGTCCCTACTCCCGCAACTTGCGATAACCGTAACCGTTAGCTGCAAATATGGAAGAATGCTTTTTCTATATAGTAGAAGATGTACACAATACTGATCGAGAAGGTATGAAATCTCCGATTCGTATTTTTGAAGTTCCTAAAAGCTTTCCTTATTTGACACAAGGTGAAGGTCCATTTAATTCCTTGCGTGGATTAAAAAGAAACTCTTTAATTTATAAAAAGCTTAAATCCAATAATCCTAGACTAGCTCAGAAAGTAGAAAAGAATATAGTTAAACCAATTGATTTTATACCTGTACCACATGGCACTTCGTATAAAATGGATTTCATAGAAATATTTATTCATGCAACTAAAGGCCATATCAAAAAAGGGAAAGTTCAAGGTTTACATTTTTATAATCCAGATCGAGTTGAAATAATCAATGAAGAAGTTTTAGATAATTCTACAGGAGTTTGGAAAGCAGAAGTCAAATTTTACGATAAGAAGAATGACCGATGGATTACTAAGGATAATCCTTCAACTTTCTTTCCTAAAAATTGGACAAGAACACAGCTTTTTCATGAATGTAACTATGCATACGACAAAATGAAAAAGAAAGATGATAGCAGACATATTTATATATCCGAAACTTATTCAAAAATACCAGTTGAAATTATTATGAAGAATGGAAAATTAGTTTCGATTTATCCTATCGTAAACCATATCAGCAGCTAACATCGGTTCATCGCAAATAACGGGTAGTTTACTGAAAATGGTTATTTGAGAGACCAATTATGGAAACAACTAAGCCGACAAATCCGCATCCTTACTCCCGCAACTTGCGATAACCGTAACCGTTAGGATGCAATGCAACAGAGTTAGATGAAAGAACTTAAGCAATTAAAACTTCTATTAATAATTTCTCAATCATTGATACCAATTGCCGCTGGACACGGATTTGGAATTTTACTTCTTTTTGAAATTATAAGTCCAATCAGAATATTCCAGGACGGAATTTTATTTGATTTCAACGCGGACTTTCAAGATAGATTAATGTTTGTAGGATTGGTATCACTCCTGAGTAAATTAATCCTTATATCAAGTCTGATACTAAAGAACTCAAAACTTAAAAATTTATTTACTATTACTGGAGTTTTAATTCTATGGTTAGCAACATACATTCTAACTAAAAATCCGGGTAAAGATTCTTTATCTAATTTACCGATAATGACAAGTTCAATATCATTAATCTTATCGGCAATAGTCCTGTTTAAAGTAATGAACAAAGAACTAAAACTAAAGAAGAAAATTATAGCTTAGCACTGCACCTAACATCGGTTCATCGCAAATAACGGGTTTTCTGGGAAAAAGTGTAATTTTAGAAACCAGGAAAGAAAAAAGTTAATCCGACAAGTCCGCATCCCTACTCCCGCAACTTGCGATAACCGTAACCGTTGTAGCCAATTATTTTAAAAATGAGTTTCCTAACCAACCTTTTCAAGAATAATCCAAGTTCTAAACAATCAGATTTAGATAAATCTTTAATTAATGCTTTAATTCTCAATAATAGAGAGCAAGCAATTGAAGCGTTAGAAAAAGGTGCTAATCCAAATTCGTTTTCGGATCAATATCTTCCCGCAATTTATATTGCAGCTAATCGAGATCAATATGAATTAGTAAAATTATTGATTGATAAAGGAGCTAACGTAAACAAAAAGGGATCTTCAAAAAAAATGGATATAAAAGATGGTTTTGCTTTAATGACATCTTCAGCAAGAGGTAATTTAGATATAACCAGATTGCTAGTTAAAAATAATGCGGAAATTGACCAAACCGAAAATACTGGTTTAACTTCTTTAATGTCTGCCAGCTTTAGAGGGAAGGATTTAATTGTGGAATATTTAATCAAAAAAGGAGCTTCAATAGAACAAAAAGACAATTTTGGATACACAGCATTAATGTTTGCCGCAAATGCAGGAAAAATCAGTTGTGTTGACATATTGATTAGAAATGGTGCAAACGTAGACGCAAGTGATTTAGATGATTCTACACCAATTATGTTTGCTTCACAACATGGTTTTAATGACGTTGTGCAACTACTTCTAAAAAACGGAGCCAATAAATTTAAAAAGGGAAAACACGGATTAAGTGCTATAGAATTTGCGAAACAGAATAATCTGCGGATACTATCAAAATCTTAGAACAAAAATAACTGGCAACAACATCGGTTCATCGCAAATAACGGGTATTACAGAAAAAGTGTAATTTTAGAAACCAAGAAAGAAAATAGTTAATCCGACAAGTCCGCGTCCCTACTCCCGCAACTTGCGATAACCGTAACCGTTGTAGCCAATTTTATAACATGAAAATATATTTAATTTTTTTTATAGCTCTACTGACATTTTCCTTTTCAAATAGTCAATCCTTAGTTGAGGAAGTCAGCGTGAATGACCTCAATATTGGTAAAAGAATTGAAATCAAATCAAACATTTTAAAAGAAAACCGAGTTTTAAATATTTATCTACCACAAAGTTATGAAACAGACTCTTCAAAAGCTTATCCAGTAATCTATTTACTTGATGGTTCTAAGAATGAGGATTTTATACATATAACCGGAATTGTTCAATTTGGTTCTTTTTCCTGGATTAACATGATTCCTGAAAGTATTGTGGTAGGTATTGCCAATACTGATAGAAAAAAAGATTTTACATATCCTTCAAATAACAAATTAGATCAAGACGAATTTCCGACTTCGGGAGAGTCAGAAAAATTTATAAAGTTTTTAAAGCAAGAAGCGCTACCATTTATAAACGAAAAATATAGAACTACTCAAACGAAAACGCTAATCGGTCAATCGTTAGGTGGACTAGTTGGAACTGAGATACTTCTTAAAACACCACATATATTTGACAATTATATTATAGTAAGTCCAAGTTTATGGTGGGACGATGAAAGTCTGTTAGAAGAAGAAATAGCAGATTTTGATAGTTCTAAGCAAATTTATATAGCTGTTGGTAAAGAAGGAGAAGTAATGGAAAGAACAGCAAAAAAGTTGTACAAAAAACTGGACGACTTGAAAATGCTAGAAAGTAAAGTTTATTTTGATTTTTTAGAAGATAAATCACATGGAGACGCATTACATCAGGCGGTGTATAATGCATTTGAATTATTTTCTAATAAAACTGGCAACAACAATGGTTAATCGCCAATAAGCGGCACCGTTAGAAAGAAAATAATTAACTTAACCAACGAACCAATACTAAGCCGACAAATCCGCGTCCCCTACTCCGCCAACTGGCGATAACCGGGACCGTTAGGCAAAATTTTTAACCATGAAAAATGAATAATTCTAGAATGATAGGATCAAAAGTAATTTTTATAATTATGTTATTTTCTTACGCTGTACAGGGGCAACATGACGAACAAAGAGCAGCAGCTACTATTCAAGTAAAAGAAATGATTAATTTTTACAATGATAAGAATATCTCCGAATATGTAGATTACTTATTACCTGCATATTTTGGCAACAACAAAAAAGCCAAGGATGATTTGATAGAAATGTGGAACCAAATATTGAAAAATGATACTGACAAATTTGAATTAAAAAAGCTTTCATATCTCACTAAATCAAATAATAAATTTCAATCGTTATTCGAAATAAGTTTTCGAGATAAAAGAAAAAGTTTTATAGCAGGTGTTTCTGATAATCAAGGTAAAGAATGGAAGTTCTCGCAGTCAATGAATAATAATATACAATTTGATCAAATACTAGAATATATTCCTGATTATGATATAAGTTTTTCTATTTATATAGATCCAGACTTTGGCAAACGAATAAATTATAACATTGGAGATATTATATCACCTTTTAATTATAGTGACATTTATGGTAATGAAATTTCGTCGGAATCTACCAAAGGTGATATTATTGTACTAAATTTTTGGGGGACTTGGTGCGCGCCATGCATTAAAGAAATTCCAGAACTAAATCTATTAGTAGATAAATTTAAAAATGAAAATGTAAATTTTATTGCTCCTGCGGTGTCTACATCAAAAGAAAATCTGATGAAAATTTTTCTTCCTAAGCATCCATTTTCTTATAATATAGTTTTAATTAACGGTGACGAATATCAGATAACCTCATTTCCAACTCATATAGTTATTAATCTAAACAAAGAAGTGATAAATATTATAAGAGGATATAGTAAAGAAAATATAAAAAAATTAGAATATTCTATAGAAAAGGCGCTATAAAAACTTTGCCTAACATCGGTTCATCGCAAATAACGGGTTTTAAAGGAAAAAGTGTAATTTTAGAAACCAGGAAAGAATCGTAACTAAGCCGACAAGTCCGCGTCCCTACTCCCGTAACTTGCGATAACCGTAACCGTTATACACAAGTGCTCCGCAACGATTTTAGCTACTTAAAACAATAATAATCCAATCTGAAAAATTCGATTTTAAAAGCTTCAATTGATAATTCTCAATTAAGAATCTTTTGTAAATCCTAAACTTAGAAAATCCTGGTTCTATCGAAAATTGTAAAAGATCGTTCAGGAAAGATTTAATAAGTAAAGAAGCTTTTGGTAGCTGCTCAACAACAAATTAGCTACTAAGAACTTCATCATAAAGAAGCTTAGTACCAAGAAACGGACGCTTACTCGGGCGCAATAATTGTAACCAAATGAGCAAGATTTTTTACGAAAGTTAGAGTATTCCCGACAGTGGCATATCTGCGGTTCTCACTCGGCTCTGTCGCACCAGTGTATAACAACGAATATTCGCAATTGTGGCCATTTGAAATAAAATAGTATTTTTAGAATCCAACAAACAAAAACCTAAGCCGACAAATCCGAATACCTTCAACCACAACTGACGATTATTCGAAACCGTTAGCTGCAATGATTTTTGATAATTTGAAAACATAATTTTGAGAAAATTTCTATACACAATTTCTGCTATTCTTTTTGTAATATCAGTTCAAAGCCAAACAGATTCTTACAAGGAATCGGTGTCTTTTGATAAAATCATAGAAAAATTCCAGAAGACAAAAGGATGGAATGTTTTAGCCGGAGAAATAACGGACTCAGTTTGCGAATCGTGTCTCTATAAAACTAAAGAGTTTTCGGTTTCTATTAGCGAAAAACCTATCTATTTAGAAATGGATACAATAGTAATTAGCAATCCGTATTACACAGATGATTTCGATGATTGGGATGATAATTATATAAATTTTCCGAAATCATTTTCCACAATCTATAAGGATAATCTGATATCACTATTTGACAATGGTAAATTCGTATGTCATAATTTAAAAGATAATTCAAGAAATGAAGAACTTGAAAAAAACCTTAATACGAAAAGATTCAAATACCACTGGGTTGTAGATGGTAAACTATTAGCGAGGACAAAATCGATTCTATTTAGGAATTTATATCAATGGAATGGCGAGAATTGGGAAAATTCAGATATAAAGATTCCCGTGAAAAATCAACCAATTTTATTCTCCGATGAAAACTATATCGTATATCGTGAATGTGACGGTGAATTTGGAGGAACGATTTTCTTCTATAATCGACAAAGCAAAAATACTTTTTATACAGAGTCTACCTGTGCAAACACGGTATGGAAAGAAAATGGCCAATATCTAATCCTTTCACATTTAGGTCATATGCAGGGAACTTCAGAAATAAAAAAAATAGCCAATCCAACGAGATTAGCTAAGGCAAGTAGGAATCAAATCAGAAATTCTCAAGGAGAATTAGGATATCAAGATAATTCAAATGAATTTTCTAATGAATTAGAACTTTATGGAATCCAATTTTTCTCTACTTTCAAACTTGAAGATCGACAATTATATCTAGTAAATCTTAATGAAAGCACATTTCTAGCAGAAGTTGATGGTAATGAAATAAAAATCGTAAATCCTTTACTTAACAATGATAAATACACTCACAATCCAATAACTAAAACATATGGAGATTATAAATTAATCAATATGGACTTTTATCATACTGCAAAGAAAAGAGAAGTGACTATAATGATTATAAAAGATGGAAAGGTTAAATTATTAGATTGGAACGAAAATCACAGCAGCTAACAACGGTTAATCGCCAATAAGCGGCACCGTTAGTAAGAAAATAATTAACTTGATCAAAAAACTAATACTAAGCCGACAAATCCGCGTCCCTTACTCCGCCAACTGGCGATAACCGAAACCGTTGCCCACAATTATGAAAAAAACATTACTTTTTTTAATAATGATTCTACTTGCCATTCCCGTTTTTGGACAAGATCAAAAAAAAAAATGCAAAGTACTGTAATAAACATTTTAGGAGCGAACGTTTATGAACAACCGACTTTTGGATCTAAGACACTGACAAAATTAGTTGTAGGAGAATTAATAACTATAGAGAAACAAATTCCAAGCAATGAAAGGTTTCAAATTGGACCTGGATTCTCGATTCCCGGGAACTGGATTAAACCAGAAAGTATTGACGGTTATATTTTCAGTTCTGATCTGACCGATAAAGAAGTGGATACAGGATTGAATAAATTTGGACAGCATTTTATTAATTTAAGAGGAAAACTATTAAGCACAGAAACGGAGGAAAAGCAAACGGAGACTCCTATGGGAAACTTTCCTAAATATTTTGAATTCAAGTACTATGAAAATGGAAACTACACCTATATAGAGTGGGATGGATGTTTTGATCATATATACGAATACAAAAATCTTTCGGTCAACGAAGTTTATCACCAAATGGTATCTGACTACAGTAAATTGATAAACGAAAATGAAATTTCTGTTCCTTCTTTTTTCGAAAAAGTTGATAACAATGTGAAGTTTGAAGGAGTTGGAGCAACCCAAGATTTGACTATTGAATACAAAGAAAACGGAATATCAGTAGTGTCATCATACGATTGCACATAAAAACTGTGGACAACAGGGGTTAACACAAATACGGCAAACCAGTCAAAAAAATATCTAAACCAGATTTTAAATTCTCAGATATAAAGTATGGTTGCTATTCAAAAAGTGGTGAACATCAAGTAATTTGCAAAAAACGAGATTAGGGAACATAACTGTGGGCAACAACGGTTAATCGCCAATAAGCGGCAACGTTAGAAAGAAAATAATTAAATTGACCAACGAACAAATATTAAGCCGACAAATCCGCGTTCCTTACTCCGCCAACTGGCGATAACCGAAACCGTTGTGGCTAATTTTTATGAAAAGGACAATCACCATAATCATAATAGTTTTTACCAATATAGTTGCCGCTCAAAAAGTTGATTATCACCTATATAGTCCAACTGCATCAAGTTGGGATATAGTTGAATTCGGTCTATATGACACTACTGGACACAAGTTTTTACTTAGAGAAACAATTGATGAGAAAGGAAGAGTTAAAGAGCTTGAATTTTTGAAAAATGGTGAATTGATTAATGACGTATTGTGCTACTTAGCCAACAGAGTTACGTTTGAATATTCTGAAAACAAAATTATTGAAACATTATACTACAACGACCAACCACTATTAGCAGACTGCGAGAATTACTACAAAACCATTTATTATTTAGATAATGAAGACTACATTTTCAAAACCGAGTCATTTGCTAAATATGACTTCAATAAACTTGAAAATGATGAAATTGAAGAAAGAAAAAAATGGATTCCAGAGCGAATTATTACCAGGGATTCTATTGGCAAGAATTTACAAATCGAATATTATTATCATTCTTTCGCAAAGTTAAATGGTGTCTACCCTGTAAATCGAAGTTATGAATTCATCGAAGACAATTATTATGGTGATGAACCTGAAATTTTTTCGATTTTAAAAGGAATAGGAAAACTAAAAAACTAGCCACAACAACGGTTAATCGCAAATAAGCGGTACCGTTAGTAAGAAAATAATTATCTTAACCAACAAACCAATACTAAGCCGACAAATCCGCGTCCCTTACTCCGCCAACTGGCGATAACCGGAACCGTTGTAAACAAGAGCTCCTGAAAGACTTTCTATTCTAAAACGAATCCGTAAAATTATGATTAACAGTAAAGATGGAAGTTTAAATTTGAAAGAATTTGAACTAAAACCATTTTCAAAATTTGAATTAACAGACCAATTTAAGGCAGGGAACATCCAAGAAATAAGAGATATTAATAATGGCTGGAAATGGTTAGATGTTATTAATTTAAAAATAGATAATCAATATTTTAAATTGTCATTAGGATATTTTGAAAATAGATTGAATTTAGTTTCTATGGTATTTCAAGAAACTCAAATGGATGAAAGTTCCACTTGGAAAAATTGGAGTGAAAAGAATGAAATAAAGAACCAGGAAAAATTTGAGAAATGGTTAAATAAAGAAATAGGAAAACAAAGAAATTTCAATTGGGGAAATATTGATTCATCATATGATTCAAAATCAGGATTTTCCTCGATTTACATCAATTACAAGGAAAATTAATGGAAATAGTTTTAACCAGAGATAGTGTACATATGAGCGATGATACAAATGCGCCACATAAAAAAGCCATATATATAAAAGATGTGTCTATATCAGGCTTGTACAAAGCGATAAGAAAAGTAAATTATTTACCGACAGTACAAGGCAACTGTTCTTGGGGAATTATTGGTTATGGGCCTATAGGAATAATAGTTCAACAATGGAATGAGGTCAGACCTCTACTTTCTGGTGATATATTATTAGAATCAGAACTTGAAAGGACTAATAATAGATTACATCTTTGTTGTTTTGGGAATATGGATACTAAACATATCGAAGAAGTATTAAATAATTATTCAACCGTTCAAGATTATTGATATTTAGGTATAGTCGCTCCATTTTACAACAACGGTTCATCGCCAATAAGCGGAACCGTTAGTAAGAAAATAATTAACTTGACCAACAAATCAATAATAGGCCGACTAATCCGCGTCCCTTACTCCGCCAACTGGCGATAACCGAAACCGTTGGGCTTAATACAGAAAATTTGAAGAAAGAACTTATAATATTGACTTTATTATTTCTACACAGTTGTAATCCAAAAAAATATGATTTCAAACTTGACAACAAATGGGTGCTCTTAACTACAGAAATAAATAATGAAGATATAAAAGACAGAATAATACATAATCAATTACTGTCCTTTACAATTAGAGATAAAAAATTCTATCCAGCTATAAGATTCAATAATTCTGATTCAACAGTTTTAGTTCCTGGAAAAAATAATACTAAAGAAATTCTCTACTACTCTACTGATCAATCCTTTCGTAATTTAAAATTCTATAAAAAAGAAAACAGTACTGAAAAATCTTTTCTTGATAGTCTATTTGTAAATTCATTTACAATAAAAAAAGATAATAGAAATGGTGATGTAATTCTTAAGTCAGAAAACATTAAAATTAGAATGATGCCTGCGGAAAGATTTGCCAATCGAATAAAGGCAAGTGAGTTAGATTAATGAAAGTACTAAGCCCAACATCGGTTAATCGCAAATAACGGGTGTTGTCGAAAAAGTGTAATTTTAGATTCAAGGAAAGAAAACAACTAAGCCGACAAGTCCGCGTCCCAACTCCCGCAACTTGCGATAACCGTAACCGTTATATGCAAGCGGATTTTAACATTATGAAGTACTACTTAGGATCATATTATTTATACAAAATAGAACCTGCTGATTTTGGAACAATTAAAGGTTCTAAAATTTTTACATGCAGTAGCTGTATAAATAAATCTTATTTAGATTCCTGGTCAATATCGTGGTCAGAAGATGGGAAAAATATCAGTGATATTATTAGAAAAGAATTCAAACTTTCAGAAGAATTGATAAATAAAATTCACAAATGGACAGATAATAAATTAGAGCAAAATAAAATTGGTTGGATAAATAACTTTTATGATCTAAACACAGTTCTAGATTATAAAAAATCTTTCTTTAAAGAAGAAAAAGAATTACAAATATTGAGTATCAATTTTCCAGAAACAGAAAAAAATCAAGCATTAAATATTTTATCACCGACTAATAAAAAATTTGGTGAAATTGGAATTTATCAAAATTTAAAAAAAGAAATTAAAGAGAATACCAAAGAGGAACAACTTGGATTTGATCTTATTGGGATAGAACCAAGTGGAGATTTTCACTCATTTCACTGTCATGATTTAAAAGATGAATTGATTTCAGAATTTGGAATTAAGATTAACAACAATGGATTAATTCAGGAAAATAAAAATTGGAAAGAAATTGTAAATTACATGAACCATGATGATAATGGATTCGAACCAGTTCCTTGGTTTTTCGTTAAGATAAATCAAGTACAAACCGCCAGCACATAACAACGGTTAATCGCCAATAAGCGGTAGTATTAGAAAGAAAATAATTAACTTAACCAACAAACCAACACTAAGCCGACAAATCCGCGTCCCTCACTCCACCAACTGGCGATAACCGGGACCG
>NZ_JBLWIM010000009.1:614-1047 GCF_048381525.1 Christiangramia qingdaonensis | reverse complement strand
TGTATGATTTGCAACTGTTTTTGATTAATCAGCGCAAAGCTTGTTCCTTTAGGAAGGTATCTTCTGATGAGTCCATTGGTGTTTTCATTAGTACCTCTTTCCCAGGAAGAATAGGGGTGAGCAAAGTAGATTTGCATTCCTGTTTTTTGAGTGATTTTCTTATGTTCTGCCATTTCAATTCCGTTGTCATAGGTCATGGTTTTCTTGAAGATTGGCTCCATTTTATTTAATGTTTTAGAGAATAACTTACTGACGTGATCTGATTTTTTGTTGTTTAATTTTACGATTAAAGTATATCTAAACTTACGTTCTACGATTGTTCCAATGACACTTTTGTGATTGGAGCCCACCATGAGATCACCTTCCCAGTGACCGCTTTTCTGTCTGAGGTTTATATGTGCTGGTCTTTGATCAATGCTGACCTGACCTGTAA
>NZ_JBLWIM010000009.1:0-558 GCF_048381525.1 Christiangramia qingdaonensis | reverse complement strand
GTCAGAAGTCTTATAAGCTTTAAATTAAGTCTAGCCTGAGGCTTTTTATAAATGTGCTGATAAATAGCTTCATGAGAAATAGTCATCACCGGATCATTGGGATAATCTTTCTTGATCCTTCCAGAGATTTGTTCAGGCGACCAGTCTTTTAAAAGTCCTTTGTAGACATAAATGCATAGCCTTTTAAAGCTGCTTATTTTGTCTTTATTTCTCTTATTGAGGTAATCGTCTTTAGCAATGTAATTTGCTATATCTGCATTGTAATATTCCCCTGGTTTAGTGATCCATCTATTGACTTCTCTGGTGATAGTTGACCGAGATCTACCAAGCTTATTTGCAATGAAAGATTTGGACTTATATTCTTCTAAAAGAGACTGTATAATGACCCTTTCTTTATAGGATAATCTTCGATGCTTTTTAAGTTCCATTCAACAAATCTATAAGTTATGATTTGTTGCGTTAAGTTATTGAACTCAGGATCGTTGCGGAGCACTTGTGTATAACGGTCTCGTATATCGACAAGTGGCGCGGAATTATGGATGCGGATTTGTCGGCTTA
>NZ_JBLWIM010000008.1:869664-880254 GCF_048381525.1 Christiangramia qingdaonensis | reverse complement strand
ATCAGATAATACTTCAGTAGCAACAGTAACAGATGCAGGAGTTGTGACAGCAGTTTCAGCTGGTACCGCAAATATTATATATACTGATGAGAATGGATGTCAGGCAGTAGCAGAGATTACAGTGAATGCAAACCCAACCATAGATGATGAAGCGATCTGTCTTAGTGTTGGAGAAACAGCCGGTAGTGTAAGTTTGAATTATTCAGGAACACCTGCAGATATGACGCCATTTGTATCAGATAATACTTCAGTAGCAACAGTAACAGATGCAGGAGTTGTGACAGCAGTTTCAGCTGGTACCGCAAATATTATATATACTGATGAGAATGGATGTCAGGCAGTAGCAGAGATTACAGTGAATGCAAACCCAACCATAAATGATGAAGCGATCTGTCTTAGTGTTGGAGAAACAGCCGGTAGTGTAACTCTGAATTACTTTGGTGTGCCGGCAGATACGACGCCATTTGTATCAGATAATACTTCAGTAGCAACAGTAACAGATGCAGGAGTTGTGACAGCAGTTTCAGCTGGTACCGCAAATATTACATATACTGATGAGAATGGATGTCAGGCAGTAGCAGAGATTACAGTGAATGCAAACCCAACCATAGATGATGAAGCGATCTGTCTTAGTGTTGGAGAAACAGCCGGTAGTGTAACTCTGAATTACTTTGGTGTGCCGGCAGATACGACGCCATTTGTATCAGATAATACTTCAGTAGCAACAGTAACAGATGCAGGAGTTGTGACAGCAGTTTCAGCTGGTACCGCAAATATTACATATACTGATGAGAATGGATGTCAGGCAGTATCAGAGATTACGGTGAATGCAAACCCAACCATAGATGATGAAGCGATCTGTCTTAGTGTTGGAGAAACAGCCGGTAGTGTAAGTTTGAATTATTCAGGAACACCTGCAGATGCGACGCCATTTGTATCAGATAATACTTCAGTAGCAACAGTAACAGATGCAGGAGTTGTGACAGCAGTTTCAGCTGGTACCGCAAATATTACATATACTGATGAGAATGGATGTCAGGCAGTAGCAGAGATTACAGTGAATGCAAACCCAATAATTAAAACAGAAGAGCCGCAATTAACTTGTCTTGGTGAAAAACCTTCAATTAAGGTAACCTCCGATACAAATGGGCTCGAATTTAGATTAGTTGTTAAAGGTCAGTCTGATGACGTTTTTACGGATTATCCAATTGATGGTTATGATGAGTTGAACTATGAAACCTCCTATGTTTTAACTGCAAGATCTAAAACTAGTCCGACTTTCTGCGAAACTGATTATGAGTTTACAACTCCAATTGAAATAGATACTCCAATTGATGTAATCCTGGAAGAAATCAATCCAACTTGTGATAGTTTTGACGGTTCTACCTATTTTGGTAGTATTCAAATTACTAATCATGTATCTGGATATTTATACGCTGTAGTTTCTCAGGAAGGATTCACTACAATAGAGGATGTGCCAAATTCTGAATTTATGACTTATGATTCGCCTCCAAATGAGACAGCTGGATTAATATCTGGAATAGCAGTTGGAGACTATTTTGTTATAGCGAAGAGTCCAGATTTATGTTTGTCGACACAGAGCCCTGCATCTTTGGTTACACCAGAATGTATGACCTGTGAAACCGCTTTTGCTAAACGTGGGGATAACTTAGGTAGCCCGAATAAGTCATATTGCTTTATCAATGAAGTTCCAGATGATACTAATGCATCCTATGATTTAGAAATTAATGCTAATCGTTGGGGATGGACTAATTTTATTAGTTTGAGTGAATTCACTTCAGAGAATGGTTATACATTTAGGATGGATCTTTATGCCGCGGCTGGACAATGTGATATTAATAAAGGAACATTGGTAGGCTATGTAGATGTGATCTATGAGAGTGGAGAAGTATCAGTTTCATATGAAATGTTATCAGGTTACTGGCTTGGTGGGGTTCATACTTATGTTGGTCAGGAGCCATATATGTGGAAAAAGAAAGGAAAAACAGTAGAATATACCGTGGCACCGGGACAGTATCCATTTAATTCAAATGGAGGTGATTATACCTATGCTACAACTATACAGCCTATTACTGTACAGGGTGTTACAGGGTTTTATGTAATTGCTCATGCAGATGTTTGTACCACGAATACAGAAGAATATAATCAAAGATTATTAACAGAAGCTGAACCAATAGATGTTCAGTTAAATAAAAGAAATAATTCTATGATTTATTCTCCTAGTTCTGGTGGTAAACCACAGAAATCCTCTACCAGCACTTCCTTAACTGAAACATCAGATCCGCTGTTTAGCGTGGCTCCGGTGCCATTTAGAGATGTGTTGAATATCGGATATTTGTTCGACTATACTTCAGATGTGACAATCCAGGTGTTTGATCTTAATGGAAGATTACTCGCAACATATAAAGATTCTGCGGTGAACTCTGCAAGTATATCAAGCTTCAACGTAGATTTCAGAACGAAGTCGAATCAAATCTATATTGTGAGAATGACTACAGATAGAGAGATCTATTCTGCTAAGATTATTGCAGCGAAATAAATTTAATAATCAGCCAAAAATAGAAAGAGCAGCCAGTTGGCTGCTCTTTTGCTTTATAAAAATTCCGAAGAACTTAGTCCTTAAGAATACTTCTTGAGATCACAATTTTCTGAATTTCAGAAGTTCCTTCGTAAATCTGAGTGATCTTTGCATCTCGCATTAATCGTTCTACATGATATTCCTTTACATATCCATTTCCTCCATGAACCTGAACTGCTTCAACAGTAACATCCATCGCGGTTTTGGATGCGTGAAGTTTCGCCATAGCACCTGAAAGATCATAGTTTTCTCCTTGATCCTTGTCCCATGCGGCTTTCATAACCAGATGACGTGCCGCCTCGATTTGAGTATGCATGTCTGCCAGTTTGAAGGCGATTGCCTGGTGATTGCAAATTTCTGTTCCAAAAGCCTTACGTTGCTTCGAGTAATCTTTGGCTAGCTCATAAGCTCCTGCTGCAATTCCAAGTGCTTGTGCCGCTATTCCAATTCTACCACCAGAAAGCGTTTTCATGGCAAATTTAAATCCGAAGCCATCTTCACCAATTCTATTCTCTTTAGGCACCTTTACATCATTGAAATTCAGAGAATGTGTATCACTTCCTCTAATTCCCAACTTCTGTTCTTTAGGTCCAATTTCAAAACCTTCAGAATCTTTTTCAACGATAAAAGCGTTGATCCCTTTATGTTTTTTCTCTTTATCTGTTTGAGCGATCACAAGATAAAAGTCGGCTGAACTACCGTTGGTGATCCAGTTTTTAGTACCATTAAGGATGTAATGATCACCTTTATCTATAGCCGTTGTTCTCTGTGAAGTCGCATCACTACCTGCTTCTGGTTCAGAAAGGCAAAAAGCACCTAATTTTTCACCAGTAGTAAGTTTAGAAAGATATTTCTTTTTTTGCTCCTCACTTCCGAAGGTATCAAGCCCCCAGCAAACCAGCGAGTTATTTACTGATACCATTACTGAAGCTGATGCATCGATCTTGGAAAGTTCCTCCATCGCAAGCACATATGAAATGGTATCCATTCCACCACCGCCATATTCTGGTGACGCCATCATTCCAAGGAAACCAAGTTCACCCATCTTTTTGATAAGCTCCTTCGGAAATTCCTGCTTCTCATCTCTCTCGATAACACCCGGCAAAAGCTCCTGCTTTGCAAAATCACGAGCGGCATCACGTATCATTATATGTTCTTCGGTAAGTTTAAAATCCATCTGAAAAGAAATTTATAAAAAACTGATTTTTGGAGGGCAAAGATAGCTTTTTGGTATCTATAATTCAATTGATATTGAGTATTTTTACGAATATGAAAAAAAACGAGTATAGATTACTTGGAATCATGTCTGGCACCTCTCTGGATGGCGTCGATCTCGTTTTTACCGAATTGAGCTTCAGCAATGCTACGAATTTCAAGATCATATATTCTGAAACTATTTCTTATTCTGAAAAATGGCTGAAGAGACTGAAGAATTCTTCCCATCTAGAGCCAGCTGAATTGAATGATTTAGATCAGGATTACACGAAATATCTTTCTGAAGTTATTCTGAAGTTTATTGCTAAGTACGACATTGATCTTCTGGATGCGATCTGTAGTCATGGACACACTGTAAAACACAGGCCAGATAGGGGTTTGACGTTCCAGATAGGAAACTTACCTAAACTTTCGAGTCTAACCGGCGTTCCTGTAGTCTGCGATTTTCGAGTGCAGGATGTAGAACTTGGTGGTCAGGGCGCTCCGCTGGTTCCAATAGGAGACCGAATATTATTCAGTAAATATAAATATTGTATCAACCTTGGAGGTTTTGCCAATATTTCCGAAGAAGTAAAGGGACAAAGAATAGCCTACGATATTTGTGCAGTAAATACGGTGCTTAATCATTACATGCGCAGCCTTGGTAAAAATTTTGATGAGGATGGCAAACTGGCCAGAACCGGGAAAGTAAATTTAGAATTGCTGGAGCATTTAAACGCCCTTAAGTATTTTCAAAAAGCTCCTCCCAAGTCACTTGGAATAGAATGGGTAGATAAATACGTGTTGCCTTTGATCGATTCCTACTCCATGGAAATACCTGATATTCTTCGAACTTTTAGTGAGCATATTGCAATACAGATCGCTGCATGTTTGAAAAATGCTTCAACTTCAGAAATACTTCTAACTGGTGGCGGCACTTTTAATAGTTTTCTAATTGAACGATTTAGATCACATTCTGATGCTGAATTTGTAATTCCGAAGAAAGAAATCATAGATTATAAAGAGGCTTTAATATTTGCACTTCTGGGTGCGCTTAAATTAAGAGGAGAAATAAATGTCCTGTCTTCAGTCACCGGGGCAAAAATGGATCATTCTTCAGGACGTATATACGAACCCTGAATATTTTATCAAATTCGGAATAGAGCCTGCTTAGTTTTTTATATTTGCTTCAAAATAATCCAAAAATGAAAGAATTACTCAAAGTATACGAGAATAAAGAACCTGAAATTGTTTTTAACTGGAAGGATTCAGAAACAGATGCTGAAGGCTGGACGGTAATCAATTCTCTTAGGGGAGGAGCTGCCGGTGGTGGTACCAGAATGCGTGTGGGATTGGATCAAAATGAAGTGCTTTCCCTGGCAAAGACCATGGAGGTGAAATTTACTGTTTCTGGCCCACCAATTGGAGGAGCAAAATCGGGAATTAACTTTGACCCTGCAGATCCCCGTAAAAAGGGTGTTTTAGAACGCTGGTATAAGGCTGTTTCTCCATTGCTGAAAAGTTATTACGGTACCGGTGGAGATCTAAATGTAGACGAAATCAATGAGGTAATTCCAATTACTGAAGATTGCGGTGTTTGGCATCCGCAGGAAGGTGTTTTTAATGGCCATTTTCAACCTACGGAAGCAGATAAGATCAACAGAATTGGACAATTGAGACAAGGTGTGATCAAAGTTCTGGAAAATACTAACTTCTCTCCAGACATCAGTAGAAAATACACGGTGGCAGATATGATTACCGGTTATGGTGTAGCAGAAGCTGTTCATCATTTCTATGAAATTTATGGCGGAAATATAAAAGGTAAGCGTGCGATCGTACAGGGATTTGGAAATGTAGGTTCTGCTGCTGCTTATTACCTGGCACAAATGGGTGCTAAAGTTGTTGGGATTATCGATAGAGCAGGTGGTCTTATCAATGAGGAAGGTTTTAGCTTTGAAGAGATCCAGCAAATGTTTCTTGATAAAGATGGAAATGCCCTGCGTCACGACAAGGTGATGCCTTTTGAAGAAGTGAATGAGAAAGTATGGAAGCTTGATGCAGAAATCTTTGCTCCCTGTGCAGCTTCGAGATTGATCTCCAAGAAACAGATCACGAACCTGATTGATCGCAAACTGGAAGTAATTTCCTGTGGAGCGAATGTTCCGTTTGCAGATAAAGAGATCTTTTTTGGTCCTATTATGGAATATACTGATGAGCGAGTAAGTCTTATTCCAGATTTTATCTCCAATTGCGGGATGGCCAGAGTTTTCGCTTATTTCATGGAAAGAAGAGTGCAAATGACCGACGAGGCTATCTTTAATGATACTTCTATGACGATCAAGAATGCCATTCAGAATACATTTAATAATAATAGCAGCAAGACGAATATCAGTAGAACTGCCTTTGAAGTTGCTCTGAAACAGCTTGTTTAAAAGTTTGTGCAAATAATTTGAAAAAGCCCGTGAAAGCGGGCTTTTCTTTATTTAAATTTGATTTACAATTTAAAGCGCGATAGCACGTTACATTACAAAACCCAATTATACATATGCTTAATTTTTTACAGCAGGACGAGGTGGTAGATGCTGCTCAGGTAGCAGAACCAGTCGTAGAGGAGAAAACTCTTTCCTTATTTGATTTGATGTTTAGCGGAGGTCTAGGTGGCCAGATCATCATTATCATTCTATTTGTCTTATTATTTGCGGCAGTCTATATCTATTTTGAAAGATTATTCGCGATCAAAGCGGCCAGTAGGGTAGATAAAAATTTTATGCTCCAGATCAAAGATAGTGTTCAAAGTGGCAACATTGAATCTGCAAAAATTCGTTGCGCTCAAAGTGATTCTCCAGTGGCGAGATTAACCGAAAAAGGTATTTCCAGAATTGGGAGTCCGCTGGAAGATATCAATACCGCTATAGAGAACGCAGGAAGACTGGAAGTTTACAAGCTTGAAAAAAACGTTAGTATTCTGGCAACTGTTGCCGGAGCTGCTCCTATGATCGGTTTCCTTGGAACCGTTATTGGTATGGTGCTTGCTTTCCATGAACTGGCAACGAGTAGTGGGCAGGCTCAAATGGGAGCTCTTGCAGAAGGTATTTACACAGCAATGACCACGACGGTAGCTGGGCTTATAGTTGGTATTATAGCCTATATTGGATATAATCACCTTGTTGTAAAAACTGATAAAGTAGTGCACCAGATGGAAGCAACTGCAGTAGATTTTCTTGACCTGTTAAACGAACCGGCTTAATATGAATTTAAGAGGTAGAAATAAAGTAAGTCCGGAATTTAGTATGAGTTCGATGACCGATGTGGTTTTTTTACTACTCATATTTTTTATGCTGACTTCACCTGTGATCACTCCGGAAGCGCTGGATCTTATCTTGCCAAAAGCAAAGGGTAAGACCACCAGTCAGCAAACACTTTCTGTGAGTATCACAAAAGATCTGCAGTTCTATATTAATAGCGAACGTATAAGTAGTAGCACACTTGAATCTACACTGAAGACGAAACTTGCCGGAGAAGAAAATCCAACGATTATTTTGCGGGCTGAAGAAGGAGTGCCAATTGAGAAAGCTGTGAACGTAATGGATATTGCCAATCGTAATAGCTATAAGATCGTATTAGCAGTAAAACCTGAATAGAAAATGTCGATGCTGGAAACTAAACATGAGAAGAAGTCATTTACCATCACTGTAGTGTTACATGTGCTGCTTATTCTTCTGTTGATTTTTTTCGGAATGACGTATTTAGATCCACCGCCTGAGAATGGGATCGCGATAAATTTTGGTACTTCGGAAGTTGGTTCTGGCGACAAGCAACCTACTGAGCCGGTAAAGTCTGCTCCTAAGCAGGCAGCAGCTCAACCGGTGCAGTCTGAACCTGTGATCGAAAAGGAAGTTGTAACCCAGGATACTGAAGAAGCTCCTGTGATCGAGAAAAAGAAAAAACAACCTACGCCAGTTAAAACGAAGCAACCGGAACCTCCGAAGGAAGATCCAAAGCCGGTAAAGAAACCGGAGCCAAAGCCAGATAAATCTACTAATGATGCCTTAAGTAGTATCTTAAACGGACCTGAAAGATCTGGAACTGCTACCGGCGGTGAGGGTAACGACAACCAGGCTGGAGATAAAGGTAGCCCAGATGGTGATCCCAACGCCAGTTCTTATTATGGGCAGGGATCAGGATTGGATGGTGATGGAAATTACAGGCTTGGAGGAAGAAAAGCTTTGAACAAAGAGAAATTTGTTCAGGATTGTAATGAGTCTGGAATCGTGGTAGTGAAGATCGTGGTAGATCAAACCGGACGCGTAGTAAGTGCTCAGCCCGGTATGAAAGGCACTACTAATAGTGCAGCCTGTCTAACAGGTCCTGCTAGAAGAGCCGCTCTGGCAACCAGATTCAACAGTGATTCCAATGCACCTTCTAAACAGGTTGGAACCATAATTTATAACTTTAAACTTACCGAATAATTGAAATCCTATCAGGAAACTCTGGAGTGGATGTTTCAGCAGTTACCCATGTATCAGCGGGTAGGGAAAAGTGCGTTTAAGAAGGATCTTTCCAATACCCTTAAACTTGCAGAACACCTTGGGCATCCCGAAAAAAAATTCCGAAGTATTCATATAGCCGGTACGAATGGTAAAGGCTCGGTAAGTCACATGCTTGCTTCGATATTTCAGGAAGCCGGCTATAAAACGGGGCTTTACACTTCACCACACCTTAAGGATTTTCGAGAACGAATTAGAATTAATGGTGAGGTGATTTCAGAAGAAGAAGTTGTTAGTTTTATTGAAGAGAATCAGACTTTTCTGAAAAGCAACCGACTTAGTTTCTTTGAAATGACTGTGGGAATGGCCTTTGACTATTTTGCAAAGAACCAAGTTGACATTGCGATTATTGAGACCGGTCTTGGGGGACGTTTAGATTCAACTAATATTATTACTCCTCAATTATCTGTAATAACCAATATTGGTCTGGATCATACTGCATTTCTGGGAACAGATTTGCCTGCAATTGCTACTGAAAAAGCTGGTATAATTAAAAATTCTGTTGCAGTTGTAGTTGGTGAGAGACATGATCAAACCATGCCTGTATTTATTGTAAAAGCCGCTGAGATGAATTCTCCTATATTCTTTGCAGATGAATTTGAGTTACCTGAAGTTGATTCCGATCTTATAGGAACTTATCAGAAGTATAATAAAAAGACAGTTCTGGCAAGTATTAAGGTATTACAGGATAGTGGGTGGAAGATTACTTCTGAAGCTATAATTCAGGGTCTAAATAAAGTACAGCGCAATACGGGTTTAAGAGGGAGGTGGGAGATTTTAGGCAATGAGCCTAAAATTATTTGTGATACTGCGCACAATTCTGAAGGGCTTAAGCTGGTATTGCAGCAACTTCAGAAAGAAAATTTTACCAGATTACATATAGTTTTGGGAGTAGTAAACGATAAAGATTTGAACTCTATTCTACCATTATTTCCGAAGGACGCCGACTATTACTTTGCAAAGCCAAATGTGCCCAGGGGAATGCCTGCTCAAATCCTGCAGGAAGAAAGTCTCAAATTTGGTTTGAATGGTGAGGTATATTCTTCTATTTACGAAGCATATGCGACCGCCCGGAAAAGAGCTGATACTAAAGATCTAATTTATATTGGAGGTAGTAATTTTACAGTTGCTGAAGTTCTATAGGTAATTGATAATGTGTTAGTTGACATTTATTTGTATCTTTAGAATATTCTGTGATAGAGCGCTTCCCTATTTCTGAATTATCCTACAGGCTATAATTACTCCAATCCTACATTGAGCCAACCATTTTGCTGTGTTTTAATAACTAAAACTTGACAAAATGAAAAGCACTATTCAATTAAGCATTCTTTTATTCCTGGGCTTTCAGCTTGCAGCATACGCGCAGGAAGCTGAAGGGACCGAGCAATATGAACCGGTTTACATTACGATGACCACAACTCACTGGAGTGACGATCCTGATACAGATTTCTCGGGATGGTTAGATACTGAAAAGGAGTATTTTGAAAAGGTTACCAGTAGAAATGACCTTATTCTTAGTTCTGGCGTTTATACGCATTATTTTACTCCAGATAATTCGGAAGTTGTTCTTGTGAATGTTTACAGAACCTGGAACGATATAGAAGAGGCGAACAGCAGAACTGAAGAACTTATTGCTGAAGGCTGGAAAGATGAGGAATCCAGAAAGAAATTCTTTGAAAAACAACAGTCTTATTATTCTCCAGATCATCGGGATGAGATCTATCAATCCATGCAATTTTCAATTCCAGAAACTGTAGATAAAGAAAACCCAAAGATTTATTATGTAAGGACTGCAGATCTAAGTATGAATGGAGAGGGAACGCCAGAGAACTTTAAGCAGTATTACGAAAACATCACTAAAAGGAGTAAGAAATTAAAGGGTTACTATACGCACAGGCATCTATGGGGATCAAATGCTCGTGAAATGAATGAAGTATTCGTATTCGATAAGCTTGGAGATATTGAAGAATTCTTTGAAGAGGAACAAGGTCTTGTAAATTCTCAATGGGCAGATGAAGATGAAAGATCAGAATTTATGGAAGAAATGGCTAAACTATTTACGGGAAAACATGGGGACTATGTTTATAGAAATGTTCCAGCACTTATGAAATAGTATACAACTTATTCATAATTAATTAGTTCCAATTCAGGAGTACTCTATCACAGTTTTTCTTTTGTAATTTCTTTAAAATTGTTTTGTGTAAATGAAAATGTAGTCTATATTTGCATCCGCAATCACGCAAGGGCGCG
>NZ_JBLWIM010000008.1:869489-869606 GCF_048381525.1 Christiangramia qingdaonensis | reverse complement strand
TTCGCGCCCACAGAATCAAAAGGTTTTCATTAATGAAAACCTTTTTTTAGCTTAACTCAGTATAGTTGCTGAGTAGTGTTTGCAAAAATTTATTGAATATCGATTTAATCGGGCGCG
>NZ_JBLWIM010000008.1:869347-869416 GCF_048381525.1 Christiangramia qingdaonensis | reverse complement strand
TAAAAAGGCTTCCATTTTTGGAAGCCTTTTTTTATGTTATAACTTTTGTTTATCTATATTTGGAATCAA
>NZ_JBLWIM010000008.1:849345-869278 GCF_048381525.1 Christiangramia qingdaonensis | reverse complement strand
CACTCACCATTTAATTCTTTTTAAACTGAAAAAGGTTCCCGAAGGAACCTTTTATTTACGTATTTTGTTTTACAGCTTTACGAAAGCAAGGTGCTAATCAAAATGATTAATGCTATGACCGTGATGCTTAAAGCTGATATCAGAATTTTGTATTGTTTCTTTATCATAGTGCGAATCTAACCTAAATTAGTATACAGTCTTAGCTCCTTTCGAATAGATGATGCCGCTTTACGCTAGATTATGAACTATTTCAACTAAGCCTGCTGCTCGACTTTTTTGCCGGAATATTTTCCAGGACTCTTTCGAGAGCCATTCCTCTTGACCCCTTGATCAAAAAATAACAGTTTTTAAAATTTGTTTCTTCTAAATGATTTTTCAAGGCTTCCATCGACTTGAATTTAAAAGTAAAGCTGCTGGAGGTTTCAGTTAGATTAAAATTGTCTCCAAGCAAGTAGATCTCGGTCAGGTTCCCGTTTTCGGCATCTGTAATGATCGTTTGATGCTCTACCGGCGCAGAACTCCCTAATTCGAACATATCTCCAAGAATGGCTATTTTTTGTTTATCTGTTTTTAGACTAGAAAAGTTTTGCAGTGCTGCCTGCATACTAGTTGGGTTTGCGTTGTAAGCGTCTAAAATGATGGTATTGCTTCCTGCTTCGATCATCTCTGATCTATTATTATCTGGTGAATATGCGGCAATCGCCTTTTCTATTTCATCAAAAGGGACTTTAAAGTATAGCCCTATGCACAAGGCAGCTGCCATATTCCGACCATTATAATTACCTGTAAGTTTACTAATGAAGTCTGTTTGATTATAATGTACGCCGGCGTATTTCTCACCGTCCAGATATTTTACCTGAACTTCAGATTCCGGATGTTCTCCAAATGCAAATGTGTGTTTATAATTTCTGTGTTTTTGTTGTACTTCGTCGTCCAGATTAAGAAATATGAGTTTGGTCTCTTCCTGCAGATGATGGTAAAGTTCGGTCTTTGCTTTTACAACGCCTTCAAGGCTACCGAATCCTTCCAAATGGGCTTTGCCAAAGTTTGTGATATATCCATAATCTGGATTTGCGATAGTGCACAGAAAGGCAATCTCTAACGGATGGTTTGCACCCATTTCAACAATCCCGAATTCAGTTTGCTGATCCATGGAGAGCAAGGTGAGTGGCACTCCAATATGATTATTTAGATTACCGTGTGTAGCAATGGTTTTAAATTTTCTGGAAAGTACGGCGTTGATCAATTCTTTGGTGGTCGTTTTACCGTTACTTCCAGTGATTGCCAGGATTGGAATGCCTAAATAATTCCTATGGAACAGTGCGAGCTTTTGTAATGATTCGAGTACGTTCTTTACTAGTATGTATTGTTCACTGGACTCCGCCACCAATTTATCATCAACAACCACATAACGTGCGCCTGCAGCAAGTGCGTCTGCTGCAAATAGGTTTCCGTCGAAGTTTTCGCCTTTAAGAGCGAAGTACATGGAACCTTGTTTGATTTTTCTGGTATCTGTGTTTGCTCCACTGCATAATAGGAAGCGTTGGTGTAGTCTGGCTGTATTCATAAAATAAATCTATAAAAAAAGCCCTAAACAAGTTAGGGCTTTAAGTTTATTTTATGCTGAGAAGTCTAGTTGCTTCTTGCAGTTTTATCGTCATTAAGAGACTTCGAACCAACTCTGGACATAGCGTTTCTAAAACCAATATAGTCTGTTGCCATATCCTGCGGGAAATATCTTCTTTGTGCCGGATCCAGCCAGTAAGCACGATCTCTCCAGCTACCGCCTTTGTATACCCTTACTTCGTCGCTAACGAGCGTTGTTCTTTTCTCTGTGTCGTACCCCCTTTTAGATAAAGAAGCATCAGAACTACTATCAGCATAAGTGAAGTTGTCATACTTGGGAGAGTTGTACATTCTCTTGTTAGGATCTTCATCATCTTGCTGAAATGCCTGGTAATATCTGCTGGAACTCTTATCGCCATCACGGAAGTTTCTCTGGTCACTATCTGTAAAGTTAGTTCTCATATAAGTATCCTCTTCAGTAACTGCAACCTGTGCAATTTCACCTGGAAGGTTTCTTGCCACAAGTTTCCCGTTACTTAAAGTGTCATATACAACGTCATCAGTCCCTACAACTTTAACTGAACCATCTTCATTAATAGCGTGTTTAGTGTAAACGTTACCACGGTAGTAGTTGAAATCATTGAATTCATCATCTACTATAGGTCTGTAAACATCAGCTACCCACTCAGAAACGTTTCCAGCCATATCATATAGACCAAAATCGTTAGGTTCATAGGATTTCACTTCAGCAGTAATATCAGCTCCATCATCGCTCCATCCGGCAATTCCGCCATAGTCACCATCACCTTGCTTAAAGTTAGCCAGCTGATCTCCCATTTTCTTTACATCACCATTTCTGGTATACTGTCCGTCCCATGGATATTTCTTACGTCCACGATAGGTGTTATAGCTTCTGATTCCGGTAAGACCCAGCGCTGCATATTCCCATTCTGCTTCCGTTGGAAGTCTGTATTCCGGATATATCAAACCACTTTCGCGACCTGGATAAACTTTTTTGATAGGATTACCTGCTTCGTTGGTTTCAGAAAGTCTGTCTTGAGATTCGTCTCCACCCTGGCTAATCTCTGTATTACCTCCGTAAGCTTTGCTAGGTGAATGAATATACGTATCGGTATTGAAAGTTGTACCTGCTGCTACATCTGTATATCTTGCACCCTCTTTTATAAAACCTTCTTTTTCGAGATTGCTTTCGTTTACACGGTCTGTTCTCCATTTGCTAAATTCGACAGCCTGTATCCAGCTTACACCTACTACCGGGTATTCAGCATACGCCGGGTGACGAAGATAGTTGGTAACCATGGTTTCATTATACCCTAAGCGGTTTCTCCAAACAAGAGTATCTGGTAAAGCACCGGTGTATATGTTTTTGTAATTCTCTTCACTTGGTGGGAAAACTTTTCTTAACCAATCCAGATATTCCAGATACATTTTATTGGTAACTTCAGTTTCATCCATGTAGAATGACTGCACGTGTTGTTGAGTTGGAGTGTTATTCCAATCGTGCATAGGATCATCTGCTACGCGTCCCATTGTATAAGTTCCTCCTTCTACAAATACAAGACCTGGTGCAGCATCCTGCTCTTCGTAATCTGTATTGTATTGAAAGCCACCTTCGTCAGAATTGATATCCCAACCGGTTGCTCTTGAGGTATTTTTGTAATTGTTCGATTTATTACAGCTCAGTAAGCTTACGCCACAAACCACAGCAATTACGGCTTTAAAAGCTACATTCAATTTCATAGTATTCCCTTCTTAAATGATAGAAAATTAGGCTTTGCAATATACTAATTAACGATAAAAGTACAAGATTATTTTGTTAATTCTAAAAGCTTCCTGAAAGCTATAACTGCCTGATATAGATATAGGTAACATTGATTTATAGAAGCTTAGTTACTAGGCTGTTAGGTTTGGATGAATATCTTCTTTCAAAAACGGATGGAAACCTGAAAAATTGTAGTGATGCATATAATTTCATTAAGCAATTTCAATTTATGTCAAAAATTTGCAATAAATGGATGTATATTGAGTTATAACTATTTAAGGTTTAGTTATCTCACGAAAGCTTCAGTTCGACCCCTATCTAAGGCATTTTAGCTAAATGGTGCTTTCTTAACAGGAATATTACTATATATTTGTTTATCATTCATTCATAAGGAAAATGAAAAAAACTACAATCTTATTGATCGCGACTATATTTTTTGTCGACTTTTCAATATTTGCACAGGAGGATAGTGGGGATCGTGTGATAACTACGGCTGTTCCCTTTTTGCTTGTAGCGGCAGATGCCAGAGCTGCGGGGATGGGAGACCAGGGGGTAGCTACTTCTCCAGATGTTTTCTCTCAACAATGGAATCCGGCAAAGTATGCTTTCGCAACCAGTGAAAACGGAGTTTCTGTTTCTTATACGCCTTACCTTAGTGAGATTGTGAATGATATCTTTCTTGGTAGCTTGAACTATTTTCATAAGATAGATGATAGAAGTGCGGCTGCAGCCTCGCTAAGATATTTTAGTCTTGGTTCCATCGAAACCAGGGAAATCTTTGAGCAGATGCCAATCCTGGTAAATCCAAACGAACTCACTTTTGATGTTTCTTATTCCTTAAAGCTAAGTGATTATATTTCCATGGCTGTAGCCGGCCGGTATTTAAGATCTGATCTTGGTTTACAGGATAATGAAGATCTTGGTGCAGCCTCTACTTTTGGAGTAGATGTGGCAGCTTACTACCAAAGCGCAAATCTTACCTTCGCAGGTTTTGATGGACAATGGAGATTAGGTGCAAACATTGCGAACATCGGGCCTAAAATGAAATATGACGATGCGGGACAGGAAAACTTTATTCCAACCAATTTAAAACTTGGAGCTGGTTTCGATTTTATTTTCGATGCAGATAATAAGTTAGGGACCTATGTAGAATTCAATAAACTTCTGGTTCCAACTCCGCAGGATTTTGATGGTGACGGACAAATAACTGCTGAAGACGATCTTATTTATAATGAAACCAGTTCAATTGGTGGTATTTTCGAATCCTTTGGAGATGCTCCGGATGGTTTTTCAGAAGAATTGAAAGAAGTGACAGTTGCAGTAGGAGCAGAATATTGGTATCAGGAAAAATTTGCTTTGAGAGCAGGTTATTTCAATGAAAGTGATCAAAAAGGTTTTAGAAAATTCTTCGCACTTGGAGCTGGCTTTGCTTACGAATCTGTAGTTATTGATGCATCTTATTTGTTCTCGACCTCTACAGTGCCTAGTCCGCTGGAAGGGACACTTAGATTCGGTTTAAGCTATAACTTCGGCGATACTTTCAATAATTAAAAAGAACATTTTAAATTATAAGCAAATCGGGAATCCTTTGGGTTTCCGATTTTGTTGTCTTTAATAATCACTAATGAAAAAATTAGATATTACTACCAGTCTCGAAATATATGATTCTGTCCAGGAGCTTTCCGAAGAATTACAGGGTCTTATGAAACAGGCTGTTGAAGTAAGAGACAAGGCATATGCACCATACTCGAAATTTAAAGTAGGTGCAGCAATCTTACTTGACAATGGTGAGGTAGTCGTGGGAAGCAATCAGGAAAATGCATCCTATCCCTCTGGTCTTTGTGCTGAAAGAACCGCAGTTTATTATGCTGGAGCGAAGTTTCCTAAGTCCAAAATCCTGAAGATCGCAATTACTGCCCGTTCTTTGAACCAGGAAATTACCAAGCCAGTCCCACCTTGCGGAGCTTGCAGGCAGGCGTTGGTAGAATACGAAGTGAAGCAAAAGGAAGCTATCGAGCTGTATTTTATGGGTGAAACCGGAGAAGTGATGAAAGCAGCATCGGTCGTAGAGATTCTACCTTTAGTTTTCGACAGTAATTGTCTATAAGGTTTTCGTAATTTTTTGCTTTAAAACTGTTTTCGTTTCTTGTTGAAAATAGTATTTTTGTTATCCGCTCGGCAAAACCAATCTGTCTGGCCTTTTAAATATAAATTTTAGATGAAGAAAATTACAAAAGCCACATACTTAAAGTGGTACGAGGATATGTTGTTCTGGCGTAAATTTGAAGACAAGCTTGCGCAGGTTTATATTCAACAGAAAGTTAGAGGATTTTTACATTTATATAACGGGCAGGAAGCAATTTTAGCCGGAGCATTACATGCGATGGATCTTGAGAAAGATCGTATGATCACTGCTTACCGAAATCACGTTCAGCCAATAGGTATGGGTGTGGACCCAAAAAAGGTAATGGCAGAGCTTTACGGTAAGAAGACAGGTACATCCATGGGACTTGGTGGTTCTATGCATATTTTCGCTAAAGAACATAGGTTCTACGGAGGTCACGGGATCGTTGGTGGTCAAATTCCACTAGGAGCCGGTTTAGCATTTGCAGATAAATATCACAAGAGGGACAACGTAACCCTAACTTTTATGGGGGATGGTGCTGTTAGACAGGGTTCTCTTCATGAAACACTTAATATGGCTGTAAACTGGAACCTTCCAGTAGTATTTTGTGTAGAAAATAACGGATACGCGATGGGAACATCTGTAGCTCGTACTTCTAAAGATACAGAGATCTGGAAGTTAGGTAATGGTTACGAAATGCCATGTGGTCCTGTAGACGCTATGGATCCAGTAAAGGTTGCTGAAGCTTTGGATGAAGCGATCACACGCGCCCGTAAAGGGGACGGTCCAACTTTCCTTGAGTTGAAAACCTACCGATACAGAGGTCATTCAATGAGTGATGCTCAAAAGTACAGAACCAAGGATGAGGTAGCCGATTATCAAAAATTAGATCCAATCACCAAGGTGAAGAAGATCATACAGGATAAAAAATACGCTTCAGATAAAGAGATCAAGGAGATCGATAAGCGAGTAAAGGAAAGAGTGGCAGAATGTGAGAAATTCGCAGATGAGTCAGATTTCCCAGATAAGAACATCATGTACGATGTTGTTTACGAACAGGAGGATTATCCATTTCTAGCACATAAATTAGATTAAGCTATGGCAGAAGTTATCAAAATGCCGCGTTTGAGCGATACCATGGAAGAGGGTACCGTTGCAAAGTGGTTAAAGAAAAAAGGAGATAAAGTAGAAGAGGGAGATATTCTTGCAGAGATCGAGACCGATAAGGCGACGATGGAGTTTGAATCTTTCTATGATGGTACTTTGCTTCATATAGGTGTTGAAGAAGGAGACGGCGCACCAGTTGACGAGCTTCTGGCAATTATTGGAGAAGAAGGGGAAGATATTTCAGACCTTATTAAAGGTGGTGGAAAATCTTCAGATTCTTCGGAAGATAAAGAAGAAGCTAAAGATTCTTCAGATGATGATTCCGAAGAGAAGAAAAAAGATAAAAAGGATAAGGAAGAGAGTAAATCTGATTCAGATAACGACTCTTCTGATGATTCTGATTCTTCAGGAGGTATTCCTGAAGGAGTTGAGGTGGTGAAAATGCCACGACTTAGTGATACAATGGAAGAAGGAACTGTTGCAGCCTGGCTGAAGCAGGAAGGAGATAAAGTAGAAGAAGGCGATATTCTTGCTGAAATCGAAACAGATAAAGCAACAATGGAATTCGAATCTTTCTATGAAGGAACACTTCTAAAGATCGGTATCCAGGAAGGTGAATCTGCCAAAGTTGATAGCTTACTAGCTATTATTGGACCTGAAGGAACAGATGTTTCTGGCATTGATGGTTCTACAGACACTTCAGCCAAGAAGAAATCTTCAGATTCTTCCGAAGAAAAACAAAAAAACGAATCGAAAGATTCAGATAAGGAGGAAAAAGAAGATAAGAAATCGAGTGATTCTTCTGCATCTAACGATGGAAAACGAATTTTTGCTTCCCCTCTGGCTAAGAAAATGGCCGAAGATAAAGGAATCGATCTTGCAGATGTAGATGGTTCTGGAGAGAATGGAAGAATCGTTAAAAAAGATATCGAAAACTTTAAAGGAGCTGAAAAGAAGGAAGCTGCTACAGAAGCAAAATCAGATTCTTCAAAAGAAACTACTGCTTCAGTACAGCCATACACTCCAGCAGGTGAGGAAAGCTATGAGGAGCGTAAAAACTCTCCAATGCGTAAAACGATCGCCAAAAGACTTGGAGAGTCTAAATTTACAGCACCACATTACTATCTTACGATAGAAGTGGACATGGCGAACGCGATGGCTTCACGCAAGCATATCAACGAGATGCCTGATGTTAAGGTGTCTTTCAATGATATGGTGATCAAAGCTTCGGCGATGGCCTTAAGAAAGCACCCGCAGGTGAATAGTCAGTGGACAGGTGATACGATGAAGCTTGCAAACCATATTCATATGGGAGTTGCGGTTGCGGTCGATGAAGGATTGGTAGTACCAGTACTTAAGTTCGCTGATCAAATGTCACTAACTCAAATTGGAGGTAATGTGAAAGATCTTGCCGGAAAAGCTAGAAATAAAAAGATACAACCAGCCGAAATGGAAGGAAGTACCTTTACTGTTTCTAATCTTGGAATGTTCGGGATTGTAGAATTTACAAGCATTATTAATCAGCCAAACTCAGCAATTCTTTCTGTTGGAACGATTGTAGAGAAGCCTGTAGTTAGAAATGGTGAGATCGTAGTTGGTAACACAATGAAACTTACCCTTGCTTGTGATCACCGTACAGTAGATGGAGCAACGGGAGCTCAGTTCCTGCAAACTCTAAAAACATATATGGAAAACCCAGTGACGATGCTGGCATAAGTTTAGCCGTCATAACTATATTTGAATCCCGCATAATTGCGGGATTTTTTTATCTTTAGCTTTATGAGAAATATTACATATAAAGGTAAAATAGTAGGTTTGACATTGGCAGTTGCAGGATTGTTATCCTGTAATGCGCAAACTACTGAGAATGTTATAGACAGTAAAGAGGTTGCTGAACATCTGGAATACTTAAGTTCTGATGATTTATTGGGGAGAAAGACCGGTACAGCCGGAATCGAAGAGGCTGCCAGTTTTATAGAAAAAGAATTTGAAAGCGCCGGAATCAAACCTTATTTTGAAACTTACCGTGATAGCTTTCAGGTTAAAAATACTGATGGATTTAATATAGTAGGATACCTTGAGGGAAGCGACGAAAAGCTCAAAAATGAGTTTATCGTGATAGGAGCTCATTACGACCATATTGGGGAAGGAAAACCGGTCGATGGAGATGCTATAGCCAATGGTGCTAATGATAATGCTGCTGGAACCGTTGCAGTTTTAGCGCTGGCAAAAGAGTTCGCTAAGCTGAAAAATAATAAGAGAAGCGTCCTGTTTACATTATTTTCTGCGGAAGAGATGGGATTAGTAGGATCAAAACATCTTGCTAATAGATTGAAGTCTGAAGAGCTTGATCTTTATGTCATGTTTAATATAGAAATGATTGGGGTTCCAATGAAAGCCAAGGATTATCAGGCTTATCTTACCGGATTTGAAAAATCCAATCTGGCTGAAAAATTCAATGAATATTCTAATGGAGAGAAAGTGCTTGGATTCCTGCCTCAGGCGCAGCAAATGAGTTTATTCAAACGTAGCGACAACTATCCATTCTACGAAACCTTTGGTGTGCCATCACAAACTGTTTCTACATTCGATTTTTCAAATTATAATTACTACCATCACGTAGATGATGAAGCTGAAAAACTTGATCCTGAATTTATGTCTGAGCTTATCAGTGCTTTGATCCCAGGGCTTACAAAAATGGCAAATTCTGAAGAGAAAGAAATTAAAATGACGAGTAATGAGTAAAATTGTGATTACCGGAACCAGTCGTGGAATTGGATTTGAAATGGTAAAGATCTTTGCAGAACAAGGTCACGAAGTACTGGCACTTTCCAGAAATGATGAACCTGTCAAAAATCTAAGCCTTGATAAAGTGAATGCGCTCGCATTCGATATTACCAGTATTTCTGAAATTGAAAGTGTTGGTAAATGGATCGCTGAAAACTGGGACTCAAATGTTGATATTCTAATAAATAATGCAGGAACACTTTTAAATAAACCTTTTGCTGAATCTACTATGGAAGATTTTTCAGAAGTATACAAAGTGAATGTGATAGGTTTGGCAGAGCTTACCCGCCAGTTATTACCATTTATGAGTGCTGGAGGTCATGTCGTGAATGTAAGTAGTATGGGCGGAATACAGGGAAGTATCAAGTTTCCGGGACTTGCTGCCTATAGTTCTAGTAAAGGTGCAATTATTACGCTTACAGAGTTACTTGCTGAAGAATACAAAGAGAATGGTCCGGCCTTTAACGTTCTTGCACTGGGTGCTGTTCAAACTGAAATGCTTGAAGAAGCTTTTCCTGGTTACGAGGCACCGGTTTCTGCTGAAAAAATGGCGAAGTATATAGCCGATTTTAGTCAGAATGGTCAGCAGTTTTATAATGGTAAAATTTTGCAGGTTTCTAATAGTACTCCATAAATTATGCGAGAAATTCTTTCAAAATATCTTCCGGCTAACGCTGTAGAACCTATCTCTGAAATGATCAGGTTACATTCGGTTCATTTGAAGATCGTAAACGAAAGAGTGACGAGACATGGTGATTACCGTAGAATGCCAGATGGCTCTCAGCAAATCACCATCAATTCTAATTTGAATAAATATAGGTTTCTAATTACGACCGTGCACGAGATCGCGCACCTGGTAGCTTTCGAAAAATATGGAAGAAGTATTAAGCCACATGGGCAGGAGTGGAAACATTGTTTTAGAAGTTTGATGTTGCCTTTTATCAGACCTGAGGTTTTTCCAGGTTCTTTATTGCCGGTGATAGCGAATCACTTCAGAAATCCTAAGGCATCCAGTGATACAGATGCGCATCTTTCCGTAGCATTAAAAAGTTATGATCCCGAGAATGATAAGAATTATGTCTTTGAGATCCCTTCCGGAAGTATTTTCAGAATTCATAATGGAAAAACTTTTAAGAAAGGGGCTAGAAAAGTAAAAAGATTTGAATGTCTGGAAATTGATACCGGACGCATATATTTGTTTCAGCCTAATGCTGAAGTACAACTGCTAAAAGTTTAAACATGACTGGAACCAAAAAAGACAATTATTACGCTATTCTTATGGCCGGTGGAGTCGGTTCCAGGTTCTGGCCTGCCAGCAAGAAATCTTCACCCAAGCAATTTCTGGATATACTCGCTGTAGGCGAAACTCTATTTCAAACCACTTTTAAAAGACTGTCGAGATTAATTCCGCAGGAAAACATCTACGTGCTAACCAATGAAGATTACGTAGATTTGATCAAGGAACAGATTAGTTCGATCCACGATGATCAGATCGTTGCAGAACCAACTATGAGAAATACTGCACCCAGCATTTTACTGGGATCCATGAAGATCTACAATAAAAATCCAGATGCCAGTATCGTGGTTGCTCCAAGTGACCATTGGATCAAGGAAGAAGCGGATTTTATTACAGCTTTAGAAAAGGCCTTTTTAGAGGTAGAAAATAGTGATAAACTTATTACACTTGGTATTCAGCCAAATAGCCCCAATACAGGTTATGGGTATATAGAGTATGATAAAGATGAAAAGGCTGAAGTAAAGCCGGTAATCAATTTTACTGAAAAACCAGGGGAGAAGAAAGCACAGGAGTTTTTGGATGCTGGGAACTACGCCTGGAATGCAGGTATTTTTATATGGCGAGCGGAGACGATCATTGAGAATTTTAAAACTCACTTACGTGAAATGTACGATCTATTCGCGAAGGCCGAAAAACTCTTGAATACTAAGGAAGAAAAACAATTTATAAAGGAGAATTATCACCTGGCAGCTAATATTTCTATTGATTACGGCATCATGGAAAAGTCGGATAAAGTATATATGATCCCTGCTAGTTTTGACTGGAACGACCTGGGGACCTGGTCTTCTGTCCAGTCTGAACTTCCAAAAGATGAGTATGGGAATACCTTGATCAAAGCCAGGATGCTTTCAGAAAACTCTCATAACAACATAATTTCCACTGAAAGTAACAAATTGGTAGTGGTACAGGGACTTGACAACTACATTATCGTGGAGGATAAAGATGTCCTAATGATCATACCAAAATCTAACGAGCAGCAAATTAAGGAATGGCGACAGAATGTTATGGAGAATTACGGTGATGAATTAGGTTAAGATGCAGGAACAGCAAGCTCCCAAAGAAGAACCGAAAGATAAGCTTTCGGAAAATCTCAGTAAAGACGCAAAGCAGATAAGAAGCCAGGCGCGAAATTTCCTAAGCCGATTGCTGGATATACGTCCGGATACCGATAGAGAATCGACGGTAGAAGCCGTGCAGAAGGATATATCCTTTAAAGGTCATAATGCCTGGATCCTGATATTCTCCATTTTTGTAGCTTCTATTGGTTTAAATGTAAGCAGCACAGCAGTAGTAATAGGTGCCATGCTTATTTCTCCCTTAATGGGTCCTATTGTTGGAATTGGGATGGCCGTAGCTATTAACGATGTGGATACACTAAGACGTTCGTTCGTCAATCTAGGAATAATGGTAGGACTTAGTGTTTTAACTGCCACTGTTTACTTCTTTATCTCACCTGTAAAGAACGAAACACCAGAACTTGTAGCAAGAACATATCCAACTATACTGGATGTACTTGTAGCGATTTTTGGTGGACTTGCGTTAATAGTAGCGAAGACCAAAAGAGGAACTATCGCGAGTGTTATTCTTGGAGTTGCGATTGCTACAGCTTTAATGCCACCACTATGTACTGTAGGATATGGTATAGCCAATGCTAAATGGGAATATGCACTTGGTGCGTTGTACTTATTTTCAATTAATGCTGTATTCATAGCTTTATCAACATTTGTAGTAGCTAAATTACTTGGTTTTCCATTGGTACGTTATGCGAATAGCAAGCGAAGGAAAAGAATCGCGCAGATTGCTTCCACTATTGCCATTATCGTGATGATCCCAAGTGTTGTTCTATTCGTTAAGCTTCTAAGAGAGCAGGTTTACCATAGTAAAGCTGAAGAATTTATTGCAAACAACCTTCGATATAATGGAGCTGAGATTATAAAAAACACCAGTGATTTTAAGGATAAGGAAATTGATATATATTTTATAGGGAACCCTGTTCCGAATGCTACGATTGAAACCTGGAAGAGCCAGATGAAGGAAATTGAAGCACTGGCAGGTGCTGAACTGATAGTCCACCAAGGAGCAGATCAATCACAGGATATGGATATGCTGTCGAGTCAGTTAAGAAGCGGTATTCTTGAAGATCTCTATGTTAAGAATCAGGAAGTGATGGCGAACAAGGACAAAAGAATTGAGCTTCTTGAAAAAGAGTTGTCCAAGTATCGCGGAGAAAAATTCAGTTTTACTGAATTGAGTAAGGAAGCCAAGATTAATTACGAGGATATTAAAGAAATAGGGTATTCTAATCTTATGACGACCAATTTCCAAAAGACTGATACAATTCCAACATTCACAGTGACCTGGGATAGAGATCTTCGTGGTGATAAGTTGAAGGTTCAGCAAGATAAATTTGGCCAGTGGATGAAGGTGAGGCTCAAATTAGATACAGTAGCGATTAAGAATGTTCGCTGATCAAGAATTATTACTAATCTTCTTTATTTAATTTCCTTAGCTTAAAATTAAGATATTGGCGACTATTAGGTAATCTACGCAAGTGTAAATGAGTTCAATTAGGAATATACCGACTTTTGTCTTTCTAATGATCTGCTTGATTTTAAACTCAAGTTGCTCAGATGAAAAAAGTAATACAAATTTGGACTACGAAGATTACAACCCAAAGCACTTTTACGAAGTAACCGGAAGGGTTATAGAAAACAGGCGAAGCTATCATATTCCCAAAACCAATATTCTATTCTATGAATACTTTCTGGAGAAGGAAAAACCATTAAAGGGCCAGGAAGAAAATCTAAATGTGCATCTAAATAGGGGTGAAAAGTTTATTGTTTTAGTGCATAAAGAGGATAGTACGATAAGTTTCTTCGGATATGTTGATCCAAGGTTTAGAAAAGAGTCTTTTGAAAAGGCAAAAGAATAAGCACGTCAGACTTTTAAATAAAAAATGCTTCAAGGAAAGAGTATAGTTCATGACGTCAAGAAGGATCGAGACATCGCAATGTAGGGTAAGCTGATAAAATGTTATTGAAATTTTAGGAATATAATTAGTCTCCTAAGTAAGCTTTTTTACTCACGCAACTAGTGATAGCCCCACTTTTTAACAAGGCTAAAAAGTTCTATAACTATGTTTTAGTTTCTAGTGTCCTTTTAGCTGAGCTTCGCGAACCTTCTTAAATAGGTTTGATGAATAGACAAAGTCAGTTACTGTTTTATCCTCTGTAGTAAAAATTTCCTCCTTTGTTCCTTTCCATGCAAGGAGTCCGTCTTTGAGAAATGCTATCTTTTCTCCAATTTCAAGAACAGAGTTCATGTCGTGAGTAATCAAGACAGTAGTAATATCATTTTCATGAGTCAGCTGCTGTATTAGATTATCAATAACAGTTGCTGTCTGTGGATCCAGACCCGAGTTTGGTTCATCGCAGAAAAGATATTTAGGTTTATTGACTATTGCTCTGGCAATCGCTACCCTTTTCTGCATCCCTCCACTAATTTCTGAAGGCATTTTGTTTTCACTTCCGTCCAGGTTGACACGTTCCAGTACTTCAGTAACCCGATCTTTCATTTCAGATCTTTTCTGGTTAGTGAACATTCGTAATGGAAACATCACATTTTCAGCAACCGTCATGGAGTCGAACAAGGCACCGCCCTGAAACAACATTCCAATTTCGGTTCTAAGTTCACGCTGTTCCTGATCTGAGAATGTGGAGTAAGGCTTTCCATCGTATTCAATGGTTCCTTGATCTGGTTTGAACAATCCAAGCATACACTTCAGAAAAACACTTTTCCCAGACCCAGATTGACCGATGATAAGGTTCGTTTTACCGCGCTCAAATTGATAGTCAATACCTTTTAATACTTCCTGACCGTTAAAACCCTTATGTAAATCCTTTACCTGTATCATCTGCTAGCTTAATAAAAGTTGTGTTATAACGTAGTTGGTAATGATCAAAACTACACTCGTCCAAACGAAAGAGGTAGTAGAAGCTTCTCCAACTTCAAGCGCTCCTCCTTTCATGAAATAACCATGATAAGCCGGAACTGTGGCCAGAATGAATGCAAATAATATTGTTTTTATAAAAGCATAGGTAAGATGAAAGCCTATAAAGTCATCCTGTAAACCAGTTAGAAACTGATCACTCGTAACAAATCCACCATAAACAGCCGCAGTATAAGCACCCGCAATCCCCAGAAACATCGATATAGCTATAACAAATGGGTACGTTAACATGGCAATAACCTTGGGGAATATCAAATAATTCTTTGAGTTGATTCCCATAACCTCAAGAGCATCGATTTGCTCTGTAACGCGCATGGATCCTATACTGGAAGTGATAAAGGATCCAACTTTACCAGCCATAATAATAGAAATAAATGTTGGAGCGAATTCCAGGATAATCGACTGTCTTGCCGCGAAGGCTACCAGTGATTTTGGGATTAATGGATTGTTGAGGTTTAAAGCTGTTTGAATAGCAACAACCGCTCCTATGAAAAAAGACAGGAATGCTACAATTCCCATAGAGCCCATAATAAGCTCGTTGATCTCCTTAAATATTAGATTTCTTAGAACCGAGCCTTTGGTCATTCTGCCAAAAACTCCCTTGAGCATTATAAAGTATTCCCCAATGGAGTACAGGTACGTCATCAATTCAATTTTGTCCAGCTAAAATACTAAATTTTCGGTCTAAAGTATTTAACGCTTAATTAAACTTTAGCGTTTCAAGTTTAGTAATTTTGGGAATTCAAACTAATTTTTTACAGAATGAAACGAAGCTTGATCATGCTACTGATGCTAATAAGTTTTAAACCTGTTAGTTCACAGATCACAAAAGAAAAACCGAAGCTGGTAGTTGGTATCGTTGTAGACCAGATGCGCTATGATTACCTAACCCGATTCTGGGATCAATTTGGTGAAAATGGATTTAAGAGAATGGTCAATAATGGCTATAACTTCAAAAATCATCATTTTAATTATGTTCCTACCTATACCGGCCCCGGGCATGCTTCAGTATTCACTGGGACGACGCCAGCGAATCATGGTATTATAGGAAATAACTGGTATAACAAGTTCGAAGATTCGTTTGTCTATTGTGCCGGTGATGATAATGTGAATCCAATAGGAACTACAGACCGTGCTGGAAAAATGTCGCCTCATCGTATGAAATCTACCACTTTTGGTGATGAGAACAGGCTGCAAACCCAGGGAAAGGGAAAAACCATCGGGGTAGCTTTAAAGGATCGTGGAGCAATACTTCCAGCAGGTCATGCCGCAAATGCCGCTTACTGGTTTCATGGCAAGAATGAAGCGAAATGGATTACAAGCTCTTACTATATGGAGCAATTACCTCAATGGGTAAAGGATTTTAATGATTCTGGTATCGCGAAGTCTTATTTGAAAGAATGGGCGCCGTTGAAGGACATCACAACATATGAGCAAAGTGGGGTGGACCGTAATGAATTTGAGTTTGGTTTCGACGGAAAAGAAACTGCAGATTTCCCTTATGACCTGAAAACACTGGCCAAAGCAAATGGCGAATATGATCTTATCAAGGCCACACCTTTCGGAAATGATCTTACTGCCGAATTTGCTAAAGCTGCGATCAAAGGTGAAGAACTAGGAATGGACAATATTACAGACGTTCTTACTCTTAGTTTTTCCAGTACCGATTATGTTGGCCACAACTTTGGAGTGAATAGTAAGGAAATTCAGGATACCTACATGAGATTGGATGAGAATATTGCCGATGTTCTGCAATTTCTGGATGCTGAGGTTGGCGCTGGGGAGTATGTGGTTTTTCTAACCGCAGATCATGGTGGAGTAGATGTTCCTGCTTATCTAAGGTCTAAAAAGGTGCCAGCTGGTTATTATGATGAATTAACCATGAAGGAAAAACTGAATAAATATTCTTCTGAAACATTCAAAAATGATAGTCTTATAAAAAATATAAGCAACAGCCAGATCTTCCTGAATTACGATGAATTATTAGCTGAAGATCTCAGTGTGGAAGAAGTGACTTCTAAAATGTCTCATTTCTTATTGAAACAGGAGAAAATATCTAGAGTATTCACGAGGCATGAACTTCAGATCGGTGCGTTTTCAAACCAAATTGGAGAACTTATCCAGAATGGGTATAACCAAAAGCGTAGTGGAGACCTGGTATTTGTAATCGATCCTGGTTATATTGTATACCCTGAGAAGGGAACGACTCATGGAAGTGGGTTCGCTTACGACACACATGCGCCTCTTCTTTTCTTCGGAAAGGGTATTAACAAAGGTGAAACTTACGAGAAAACATACATTAGAGATATTGCACCTACTATTTCAGCGATGCTGGGAATTGCTTTCCCAAATGCCAGTACGGGAAAACCTTTAAAGGAAGTGTTGGACATGTAATTTAAAGAAACTTATTTTTAATAGCGTCCCAACGCAATTTTCGAATAAAACGGCCTTCTTCTTCGGATACGAGAAAAGGTCGTTTTTTCTTTCTGGCATTAAAGAAACCAGATAGATAATGTAAAAAAGCGAAAGGATTCATCTTTAGAGCAGCAAGTTTAGCTGAAGCGATCATGCTTAAAGCAATTCCATATCGAAGTCTGTAGAATGCCTCTCCTTGCTTGCGACCAGAATGCTCAAAATAATTCATTCCAGTGGGACGAAGATGTTTTACCAGAAGATTTTCATCGGTCACAACTTTCCATCCATGAAATCTAGCCAGAAGTTCATCTGCTGTATCCCAGCCCATGGCAGGTTTAAGTTCCCCAATTTGTATAAAACAATGTTTGCTGTAAGCTTTTAGTGCGCCACGAATGTGATCCTTGCCTGTAAGATTTTCGGGAATCCATTTGTCCTTTCTCTGGACACTGCAAAAACCTCCAGCCATTCCAACACCCGGTTCCGTTTCAAATATCTCAACGATCCTCTGCAGGTAATTTTCAGGAAAAATGAGGTCAGCATCAAATTTACAGATGATATCAAAATCATCGTCTAATTGATAGAATCCCTGATAGAATGCATTGATAACCTTACTGCCAGGAGCATGTTCTACAGAAGATTCATTCTGAACGAGATCTATAAAGTTATATTTTTTAGCAAAACCCTCGACAATTTCTGGCGTTGCATCTGTAGAGTTATCATCCACAACTATTATTTTCGCAGGTTTCAACGATTGCTCAGCCAGCGACTCTAGTGTCCTGCCAATAATATTTGCTTCGTTATGTGCCGGGATAATAATATAGATTCTCACGAAATGGAAATTTCAGTAAGTGGCTAAGATAGAGTATTAGATTCTTTCAGCATAGACTGCATAGTACCTTGGAGTAAACTTCCGAAGAATAGGGCGTAACCCAATTTTCTTCACTGGATGTGCCCATTGAATACTGTCTTTTATCTCCCAGCCACTTTTTTCAAGCAACCAGTCAAACTGCCATTTTTCAAATTCATGATAATGCCGGTCCCAAGGATCGGTCTTGCTACGATAGGCCGGAGAAAACCATAATTTTAACGGAACGCTTACTACAAGTTTAGGAGCTTTGATCTCTTTCAGAATGTTATATGGAGCGAGTAGATGTTCGAAGATTTCGAATGCCGTAACGCAATCATAAGAATTTGTTTGAACCGCCCTGAAATGGTCGTCCAGATCTTCTCCTTTGGTATTATTTACCAGAAAACCCTCCTTTTCCATAATTTTTGAAAACGGATTGGGAACTCCCAGATCCAGAATTCGTTCATCCCTGGAGATATGATTTTCTAAAAATTTCAGTGTTTTCTGAAAGCGTTTTTCCGGGAAACTTTGTTCGTACATTATACCTGGTAAGTGATCGCATTAATGTTCATTCCTGCACCAACGCTGGCAAACATTACAACGTCACCTTTCTCAAGTTTTTGATGGTCAATTTTACCTTTACGTACAAGGTCCAGAAGAGTTGGAACAGTAGCTACACTACTATTTCCCAGTTCGTGGATGGTCATAGGCATCACATGTTCAGGCGCTTGCATATCGTGTAATTTGTAGAACCTGTTGATGATAGCTTCATCCATCTTCTCATTCGCCTGGTGAATAAAAACAGTTTTAAGATCTTCGATAGATTTACCGCTATTTTCCAGGCAGGTTTTCATCGCTTTTGGTACGTTGACCAGGGCAAATTCGTAGATCTTACGGCCATTCATCTTTATAAAACGAATATCTTCGGAAGATTTACTGTTATTGGATTTTCCGAAGTAGATATACTCAGATTCCTGCAATGAGAATGTTGCCGACTCATGAGATAGAATACCTCCCGTCTCTTCCGAAGCTTCTAAAATTGCTGCTCCGGCACCATCAGAAAATATCATGCTATCTCTGTCGTGACTATCTACAACCCTGGATAATGCTTCAGCACCAATTACCAGACATCGTTTCGCAATTCCAGCCTTAATAAATGCATTTGCCTGCACCATACCTTCGATCCAGCCTGGACAGCCAAAGAGAATGTCATACCCTACACATTTAGGATTGCTAATCTTCAATTTTGCCTTGACCCGGGTAGCTAAACTAGGTACGGTATCGCTTTGAACGGTGTTGGATTTAACGTCTCCATAATTATGAGCAACTATGATATAATCAAGAGTTTCAGGGTCTATTCCAGCATCCTCTATAGCTTTTTTGCTAGCCAGAGTTGCAATGTCTGAAGTATTCAATTCAGGTTCAATATACCTACGTTCTTCAATGCCGGTAATAGCTTTAAATTTGCGAATCGTAGTTGGATTGTCCTGAGGAAAAGAACTCCCGTCGAGATTAAAAAATTCATGTTGCTCAAAGTCAGCATTTCTTGTGACAACATTAGGTATGTAACTTCCCGTACCGGTAATTTTAAAATTCATCTGACTCTGAGATTATAAATATTTCACAATTTAATTAAATAGCCTTAAGCTACATTTATAATTTAAAACTTTTTGGTCGAAAAAAAACCTGCCAGTTGACAGGTTTTTATTTCTAAAGTGCTATCTGGCTTATACTTCGGCATATTCTTCAGTAGGAGGACAGGTACACATCAGGTTCCTGTCTCCGTAAGCTTCATCTACACGTCGTACACTTGGCCAGAACTTATTGTCATGCAAATGGCTTAATGGATAAGCTGCTTTCTCACGACTATACGGTAAATTCCATTCGTTAGCGGTAAGCATATGTATGGTATGCGGAGCATTTTTCAAAACATTGTTGGGTTCATCTGCAGATGCTTCGTCTATTTCTTTTCGAATTGAAATTAGTGCATCACAGAA
>NZ_JBLWIM010000008.1:839670-849309 GCF_048381525.1 Christiangramia qingdaonensis | reverse complement strand
TTCGATCATTACCGTTCCAGCTACCGGGAATGATACTGTTGGAGCATGGAATCCATAATCGATCAAACGTTTTGCAATATCTGTAACTTCAATACCTTTTTCTTTAAAGGGTCTGCAATCTACGATCATCTCATGTGCCGCACGTCCTCTTTCTCCGGAATAAAGAGTCTTATAATGTCCGTTCAAACGTTCCTTTATGTAATTAGCATTCAAAATAGCATATTCTGTTGCCTTTTGAAGGCCGCCAGTACCAAGCATTTTGATGTATCCATAAGAAATAAGGCAAACGAGGGCTGAACCCCATGGAGCTGAAGAAATCGCACCAATCGCCTGATCTCCTCCGGTTTTAATCACCGGGTTTCCAGGAAGGAAAGGTTTCAACTGCTCAGCTACACAAATAGGACCCACTCCAGGTCCACCACCTCCGTGAGGAATGGCGAAAGTTTTGTGCAGGTTCAGGTGACAGACATCAGCGCCAATTTTCCCTGGATTGGTAAGTCCAACCTGGGCATTCATGTTAGCGCCATCCATATAAACCTGACCGCCATTTTCGTGAATGATATTGGTTACTTCACGAATAGCAGATTCAAATACCCCGTGTGTAGAAGGGTATGTAACCATTAGTGCGGCAAGATTTTCCTTGTGTTTTAATGCTTTTTCGCGTAGATCATCAACGTCTATATTTCCATTTTCAGTGGCCTTGGTGACAATTACTTTCATCCCGGCCATCACTGCTGAAGCAGGATTTGTACCGTGAGCAGACGATGGGATCAGGCAAATATTTCTATGACTGTCTCCATTCGCTTCGTGGTATGCACGTATAACCATTAAACCAGCATACTCACCCTGCGCTCCAGAATTTGGTTGCAAAGAGGTTGCTGAAAATCCTGTAATTTCAGTTAACTGATCTTCAAGTTCTTTTAATATGGTTTGATAACCCTGAGCCTGGTCTACCGGAACAAAGGGATGTAAATTTCCCCACTGCGGATTACTTAAAGGCAACATTTCTGAAGCTGCATTTAATTTCATGGTACAGGATCCAAGACTTATCATCGAGTGGTTCAGGGAAAGATCCTTGCGTTCCAGTTTTTTGATATAACGCATCAATTCAGTTTCTGAATGATACAAGTTGAATACTTCGTGAGTTAAAAATTCGGTTGTACGTTGAAGTGACTCCGGAATTCTAATTTCAGAAGATAATTCAGAAACTTCAGTAGCTTCTTTATCACTTAATTCAGCAAAAACTTTAATGATCGCGTTCAGATCGTCTGTAGTAGTGGTCTCATTGATTGAAATACAGGCACTTTCAGAATCAGGATAGAAAAAGTTTATTTCGTGCTTTTCAGCAATAGTTTTTAAAGATTTAGCGTCAACCTTTACGTGTAGCGTATCAAAATATGCCGAATTCTGCTGTTCGAACCCAAGATTTTTCAGACTGTCCTCCAGGCTAACTGCAGTCGCATGAACAATACCTGCGATGTACTCGAGTCCGCGTGGTCCGTGATATACCGCGTACATTCCCGCCATAACGGCAAGAAGAACCTGTGCAGTACAAATATTGGAAGTTGCTTTATCTCTTTTGATATGTTGTTCACGGGTTTGCAATGCCATTCTAAGGGCACTATTCCCGTCAATATCTTTTGTAATACCAATAATACGTCCAGGAAGGTTGCGTTTAAAATCCTCTCTGGTTGCAAAAAATGCTGCATGTGGTCCTCCATAGCCTAATGGAATTCCAAAACGTTGCGTAGTTCCAACGACGACATCGACTCCAAGTTCTCCCGGAGCCTGAAGCATTACCAGACTAAGTATATCTGCCGCAAATGCAGTTTTGATATTAGCTGCATTACAATTTTCAACAAATTCTTTATAATCGAAGATCTGTCCGAATTTCCCAGGATACTGAACAAGCGCCCCAAAGTATTCTTCAGAAAAGTCAAATTCCTCATGATCTCCAACAATCATGTCGATCCCAAGGAAGTTAGCACGCGTTTCCATTAGAGAAATGGTCTGCGGTAATGTTTGCTGAGAAACGAAAAATTTATTGACGTTTGCTTTTTTCTGATCTCTTTCGCGAACAGAGAATAAAAGTGCCATAGCTTCAGCTGCAGCAGTAGATTCATCTAATAATGATGCATTCGCTAGCTCCATACCGGTAAGATCGCTTACCATGGTCTGGAAATTTAGAAGAGCTTCCAATCTACCCTGAGCGATTTCTGCCTGGTAAGGCGTATACGCAGTATACCAACCCGGATTTTCCAGAATATTTCTCTGGATTACCGCTGGCAGGATGCATTGATGGTATCCTAAACCAATGTAGGTTTTATATAATTTATTCTTTTCTGAAAGCTTCTTAATATGTTCTGCATACTGGTTCTCACTCATTGCTTTTGGCAGATTAAGTGGGTTTTCCAGCCTGATATCATCAGGAATTGTTTCGTATATAAGTTGCTCTATAGACTCAACGCCAATAGTGTCCAACATTTCCTGAAGATTTTCAGCTTTGGGACCAATATGGCGTAATGCGAAAGAATCTGTTCTCATCAATAAATTAAGTTGTGTTTTTGTGGCGCAAAAGTACATAATTCCGAGCTAATTTAAAGTTGTTTAGACGTATACAGTTGTTAAGATTTTTGGCTGACCAAAAACTAGTAAAGAATATGTAATTTCGTAAGATGAGGTACTTTTGCAAGGCTTTTGACTTATATATTAACAGCAGCATCCACGTTGCTATTGCGGTGTTATGTTTCGCGCTTATAAGCATGCTGGAATACAACCTAACGATTGCCATTGATCTACTTGCTTTTATTTTTTTCTCGACAATAACCGGTTATAATTTCGTTAAATATGCTGGTATTGCGAAACTGCATCATTCCAGTCTGGCGGGAAACCTGCGAATCATTCAAATATTTTCTTTTGTAAGTTTTCTGGCGTTGATCTATTTCTCTCTGCAACTGTCAGTAAACGTCCTTGTAGCAACAGGGATCCTTGGCTTACTAACACTTTTGTATGCGCTACCGGTTTTTGGAAACAGCAGGAATTTGAGAAGTCTAGCGGGGATTAAAATATTTGTGATTGCAATGGTATGGGCGGGAACTACAGTTTTGCTGCCCGTAATCAATGCTCAGCAACTGCTGAATCAACCAGTGCTTATAGATTTCTTCCAGAGGTTTTGTATGGTGGTAGTGCTCACGCTACCTTTTGAAATAAGAGATTTAATCTATGACTCTGATTCTCTTGAAACCATTCCCCAAAGAATTGGAGTGCGAAAAACAAGGATCTTTGGGGTTGTTTTATCGATACTGATATGTGTTATTGAAATATTTCAGCGGCAATTCCGCGGTTATAGTCTTCTAGCTTTATTTCTGGTGTGTGTAATTATTGGAATATTCCTGCTAGGTAGTAGGGGACGGCAGTCTAAATATTATGCGTCTTTCTGGGTGGAGTCGATTCCCATAATGTACCTGGGAATTCTGTTGCTTATGAAGTATGTTCTTCCGAATGCAGTTTATTAATTCTTTCACGCCATTCTTTCTTTTTTTCTTCGGAACAGCATTCCAAGTTTGCTTCTTTCAGCTTACGGGTGAGTTTTGAATTTCTGCTGGAAAATGTGCGGCAGGTTCTGCAGAAGGCAAGATGGATGGTTAACTTGATCTTTTCGAAAAAACCGGCTTCATCGTACTGTGCTTTTGTGCAACAGGTAGCTGCTTCAGAACAGTCAACAAAAAGAGATTTACTTTTTTTACTCATAATTAAAACCAGTTTTTTTCCATGCATGCAGCCAGAGCAGTTCTGGCGCGGTGAATAATAACCCACAAATTAGACGGCGTGATATCAAATTCATTACAAATCGCTTCCGTGTCAACCCCATCTATAGTTTTACGCTTAAAAATTGCTGCTTGTTTTTCGTTGATAGAGTCCAGACAATCCAGAATTGCCAGTCCAAGTTCATTATTTTCCATGTCATCCTCGGCGGTACGGTCAAATTGATCTGGAACCTGTTCTTCCAGCCATTCACCTTCGCTATCTTCTCCAGTATAATTGATCTTAACTTCTGCCTGACCTTTCGCTGAATTATTACGACGATAATGATCAATGATCTTTCGTTTAAGGATTGAGATAAGCCAGGTTCTTTCGCTGGCTTCGCCCATAAAATTCTTAGCAGATTTTAAGCCCGCCAGGAAGGTTTCAGAAATTAGGTCATTAGCGACCTCACGGTCATTTACACGCACGATCGTATAATTAAACAGATAATCTGAATATCTGTCTACCCATTTATTAGGATCAAGTTGGTTTGAAGGCATGTGTGCTTGTGACGGTTGCAACTCAAAAATATGAAAAGAATGGCGATCCCTAAGCTTTATGGTCAGGTTTTACCATTCTTTTCAGAATTATTTACTTACTGATTAGACCAGCTCTTCTTAATAGAGCATCTGGTTTTGGTTCTTTTCCGCGGAAGCGTTTGTACAGTTCCATTGGATGCTCTGTGCCACCTTGCGAGAGTATATTATCTTTAAATTTATCTGCGATATCCTTGCTGAATATTCCGTTTTCTGTAAAATATTCGAACGCGTCTGCATCCAGTACTTCTGCCCATTTATAAGAATAATATCCTGCGGAATAACCACCCTGGAAGATATGGGAAAATGCTGTACTCATACAATTACTCGCCACATCCGGGAATAATTTGGTAGGTTCGAATGCTTCTATTTCATGTGACTTTACATCACTTACATTCGAAGGATCCTGAGCATGCCAGCTAAGATCTAACATTCCAAAGCTTAACTGTCTTAAGGTTGCCATACCTTCCAAAAAGTTGGAAGATTCCTTGATCTTAGTGATGTATTCCTGTGGAATGGCTTCACCGGTTTTATAATGTTTTGCAAAGAGTTGCAATGCCTCTTCCTCGTAACACCAGTTTTCAAGAACCTGGCTTGGTAGTTCTACAAAATCCCAGTATACATTGGCACCAGAAAGACTTGGGTAAGTTGTGTTTGCGAGCATACCGTGTAAGGCATGACCAAATTCATGGAATAATGTAGTTACTTCATTAAAAGTTAATAATGAAGGTTGTTTCTCTGTTGGTTTAGTGAAATTACATACAATTGATATATGGGGTCTCTCATTCTGCCCATTTTCTATCGACTGTTGTTTGTAAATAGTCATCCATGCACCATCTCTTTTTCCGGGGCGAGGATGAAAGTCGGCATAAAACAGGGCGATATCATTCCCTAAAGTATCGGTGACATTGTAGGTTCTAACATTCTGGTGATATACATCAACATTAGTTGTTTGTTCGAAATTGAGTCCGTAAAGTTTCCCTGCAATAGTAAACACACCATCAATCACTTTCTCTAACTGGAAGTATGGTTTCAGCTTTTCGTCATCCAGATCAAATAATTTCTGTTTCAGTTTTTCTGCATAATAAGCCGAATCCCATTTTTGCAAGGTGTCGATCTGGTCAAGCTCTTTAGCGAACTTTTCCAATTGACTAAACTCTCGCTCTGCTGCAGGTCTTGCTTTCTCCAGCATTTCCTCAAGAAAAGACTCTACTTTTTGCGGGGTTTCTGCCATACGTTCTTCAAGAACAAAATGAGCATGGGAATCAAAACCAAGTAGTTTTGCTCTTTCATATCGCAGTTTTGCGATATCAAGAACAATTTGCTGGTTATCTAATTCATCACCTTTAAAAGCTCTCGATCCAAATGCCAGAGAAAGTTCCTTTCGCAACTCCCTGTCATCAGCATATTTCATGAATGGAATATAGCTTGGGTATTCGAGACTGATTATCCAGCCTTCGGTATCCTTGGATTTTGCAATATTTCTGGCCTCTTCTTTGAAACTGTCAGGCAATCCACCTAATCGGGATTCTTCGGTGACTACCAGCTCATATTTATTGGTTTCAGCTAAAACGTTTTCACCAAACTGCAATTTTAGCTTAGATAGTTTTTTGTCGATCTCACGTAGGGCCTGTTGACCTTCGCTAGGCAGGTTGGCGCCATTTCGGGTAAATGCTTTGTATTTCTGATCAAGTAAAGTAGTTTGCTCCTTGTTGAGGTCCATTGACTCTCTTCGATTGTACACCTTTTTAACTCTTTTGAAAAGAACATTATTCAGAATAATATCATTCTTAAATTCTGAAAGTAAAGGAGAAACATCCTGCGCGATCTTCTGAATTTCTTCATTAGTCTCCGCGGAGTTTATGTTGAAGAAAATGCTGGTAACCCGATCAAGTTTTTTTCCAGAAAACTCTAATGCTTCGATCGTATTTTCGAAGGTTGGTTCTTCCTTACTGGAGGTGATAGCCTCAATATCTTTTTGGGCAAGTTCTATAGCCTTGAGAATGGCAGGTTTGTAATCTGATGTTTTTATGCTTGAAAAAGGAGCCTGATTAAAATCTTCCAGTAATATATTTTGAGAGCTCATGAATGTAAGTTTAACGCTTTTGCAATATTATATGAACGTTATTGCAAAAGATCTAATTAAAATTTCTATTTTAGCCTTTTAATCGATTAAAGATCAACTTATAACGATACAGTAGTATAACAAGTTCTGGTTAAAATTTAGAATGGTTAATAAATAATAACGGATTAAAGGTTTACTGCTTGGGGATCACATTGTGATCCCTTTTTTATTTCTTTTTCTGAACGCTTTTCGCGCCTTCGATCACCTTCTGTTTAAGACCTTCTTTGTAGACAAGGATCTTGTCCATTACGCATTTATCTGCCGTACCTATAATTTGCGCAGCCAGGATACCTGCGTTCTTGGCGCCATCGAGTGCAACGGTCGCGACAGGTACGCCACCGGGCATTTGTAGAATTGACAATACTGAATCCCAGCCATCTATGGAGTTTCTTGATTTCACTGGAACTCCAATTACTGGCAATGGGGACATGGAAGCTACCATCCCTGGAAGGTGAGCTGCACCACCGGCACCTGCAATAATAACTTTGATATCTCTTTCGTGAGCGTTTTTGCTAAAATCGAATAATTTCTCGGGCGTACGGTGAGCTGAAACGATATCTACTTCCACCTGTATGTCAAATCCTTCCAGCATGTCGATTGCTTCCTGCATTACAGGCATATCGCTGGTACTACCCATGATCACAGCTACTTTTCCCATCTTATAATTTTTTACTAATAACTTGAATACTATTCTTTACTTCTTCAGCGATCTTTCGAGCTTTGCCAAGGTCTTCATTTACAATCGTTACATGACCCATCTTACGAAAAGGTCTGGTAATTTTTTTACCATAGATATGCGGAGTAACTCCTTCCATACCCATGATCTTTTCTATGTTTTTATATTGAACTTCACCTTCATGATCTTCATCACCTACCAGATTTACCATGATCCCGCCAAGTTTATTATCGGTTTTACCTAAGGGCAGATCCAGAATAGCTCTAATTTGCTGTTCGAACTGGTTGGTGTAGGAAGCTTCAATACTATAATGACCACTATTGTGAGGCCTTGGAGCCACTTCATTGATCAAGATTTCATCGTCTTCAGTCTGAAACATTTCAACCGCAAGTAATCCTACGTGTTCAAATGCTTCGGAAACATTTTCAGCCAGTTTCCTTGCCTTTTCGGCTACATTATTTTCGATACGTGCTGGACAGATGACATATTCAACCTGGTTAGCCGTGGGATGAAATTCCATTTCCACTACTGGATATGTGCGAACTTCGCCTGAAGGATTCCGTGCCACGATAACCGCCAGTTCATTTTTGAAAGGCACCAGGTTTTCAGCAATACATTCTGTATCGGGAAGATTGGCAAGATCAGCTTCTGTTCTTATAACAGATACTCCTTTTCCATCATAACCACCGGTTGCACTTTTCCAGACGAAAGGTAAGCTTACTTTTTGCTTGTTGACGTCTGATTTTAAAAGTTCCAGATTTGGAAATCTTTTGAAAGCTGCAGTTGGCAAATTGTGCTGTTCGTAAAATTCTTTCTGTACCGCCTTATTCTGAATTTTCTCCAGGGTTGCTGCGGAAGGGAATGTCTTAATGCCTTCGCTTTCCAGCTGTTTTAAAGCTTCTATATTAATACCTTCGATTTCGAAAGTTAATACATCTGCTTTTCTGCCAAACTGAAGCACAGTTTCATAATCCATTAGATCTCCCTGCTCAAAATAGTCGCAGGAAATTCTTGAAGGAGCCTCTGGACTTGGGTCCAGCACAAGCGTCTGGATATCGTACTTTCGGGTCTCGTAAAGCATCATTTTGCCAAGCTGGCCACCACCTAGAATTCCCAGTTTAAAGTCTGATGAGAAATAATTTACCATAAGTTAATTCGGCTTTTCGCAAAAATAAGTTATTCCTGATTCCTGCCATATTTATTCAGCAAGAATTCGGGAAGGCGGGCTTGTATAGATTCCTTATCTTTGCCACTTAAAATTGCTGAATTTTGATAAAGCTACACGATCTGGAATTCGAACCTTTTATCTCTGAGGATGAAATTACGAAAGCCATCGATACTATTGCTAAACGATTAAATGACGAATATGCAGGTAGAAAACCTGTATTTATCGGGATCCTGAATGGCTCTTTTATGTTTGCTTCCGAAGTGATCAAAAGATTTGAGAGTGACTGCGAAATTAGTTTCGTAAAAATGGGTTCTTATGAAGGCACCAAAACTACTGGAGAAGTCAAAACCTTATTAGGCTTAGGACAGGAACTTGCCGGTAGGGAAGTTGTTCTTCTGGAAGATATCGTGGATACCGGTAATACGCTCGTTGAGGTTGATAGAATATTAACTGAAGCAGGCGTAGCTAACTACCAGGTGGCAACACTTTTTTTCAAACCTTCAGCTTACAAAAAAAATGTTCCGGTACAAATTATCGGGATGGAGATACCTAATAAATTTATTGTTGGTTACGGTCTTGACTACGACGGTCTGGGCAGAAACCTAACTCAAGTATACAAACGCAAAGAAAGCAAAATGACAAATCTAGTGCTGTTTGGCCCTCCGGGTGCAGGCAAGGGAACTCAGGCAACCATTTTAAAGGAAAAGTACGATCTTATACATATTTCTACGGGAGATGTATTCAGGTATAATATCAAGAATCAGACTGAACTTGGGCTGAGCGCAAAATCGTTTATTGATAAGGGGCAACTCGTTCCAGATGAGGTTACCATCAATATGCTTAATGCAGAAGTTGAGAAAAATGAAGGTGCTAACGGATTTATTTTTGACGGATTTCCAAGAACTGAAGCCCAGGCGGAGGCATTAAGTGAATCTTTGGAAGCGAAAGGTACAGAAGTAAATGCCATGATCGCTCTGGAAGTTGAGGATGAGATCCTTGTTGAAAGATTGCTGGAAAGAGGTAAAACTTCAGGTAGACCAGATGATGCTGATGAGCGTGTTATTCGCAACCGCATCAAGGTTTATTATGCTGAAACTGCCATTTTGAAGAATTTCTACCAGAAACAAAATAAGTATTACGGAGTGAATGGTGAAGGTAGTATAGAAGAGATCACTACTCGACTGAGTTCTGTGATCGATGATTTAATGAAATAAGATATGACTGAAGGGAATTTTGTTGATTACGTGAAGATTCATGTTTTCTCCGGAAAAGGAGGGAAAGGATCTGCGCACCTGCATAGAGAGAAATATATAACCAAAGGAGGTCCCGA
>NZ_JBLWIM010000008.1:833373-839645 GCF_048381525.1 Christiangramia qingdaonensis | reverse complement strand
CATGTAATCGTAAAGGGGAATGATAACCTCTGGACATTATTCCATCTTAAGTTTAAACGTCACGTTAAGGCTGAGCACGGTGGTAATGGGAGTAAACAAAGAAGTTCTGGTGCCCAGGGTACAGATGAGTATATCGATGTACCATTAGGTACTGTGATCAGGGATACTGAAACTAACGAGATCATTAAAGAAATTACTGAAGATGGTCAGGAATTTATAATTGCTGAAGGCGGTAAAGGTGGGTTGGGAAACTGGCATTTCAAAAGTTCAACCAATCAGACTCCAAGATATGCTCAACCAGGAATTGATGGGCAGCAAGTTGATATTACCCTGGAACTAAAAGTTCTTGCAGATGTTGGCCTGGTAGGTTTTCCTAATGCTGGAAAATCAACCTTGCTTTCAGTTATTACTGCTGCAAAACCAAAGATCGCCAATTATGAATTTACCACATTAAAGCCAAATTTAGGGATTGTTCAGTATCGAGATTTTCAAACTTTCGTGGTGGCAGATATTCCAGGGATCATCGAGGGAGCAGCAGAAGGTAGAGGTCTTGGACATCGATTCTTAAGACATATCGAGCGTAACTCAACGCTACTTTTCTTAATTCCTTCAGATGCGAAGGATATTAAAGAGCAGTACGATATTCTTGTTGATGAGCTTAGGCGATACAATCCTGAATTAATGGATAAGGACAGGTTGATCGCAATTTCGAAAAGTGATCTTTTAGATGAGGAACTTAAGGCAGAAATGAAATCACAACTTGATAAAGAACTTGATTTTCCATACCTGTTTATTTCTTCCGTAGCTCAAAAAGGACTGCAGGAACTTAAGGATAAATTATGGCAAATGCTTAATTAAGCTTGTTTAATTCCTGTTAAACAGGTGTTTGCTCCGGCTGGTTTTGGCTAATTTTAGAAAAAACCGGTTATGAAGATTTTTAAAATATCTACTTTATTATTATTTATGGCTGCCTGTAATACACCACAGGCAGTCTACGATTATGATCAAACAGTTCAGTTCGATCAATACACTTCCTATTCAATTTATTCAGATTTACAAACAGGACTCAATCAGCTTGATCAGGACAGGCTTTTAAATGCTTTAAACTCTAAGATGCAGGAAAAGGGCTTCAGTAGATCTGAGACAGCCGGACTTCAGGTAAATGTATATACGCAGGAGTACGAAAGAGATAATCGTAGCAGAGTTGGTCTTGGCCTTGGTGGAGGCGGAGGTAATGTGGGTGTGGGAGTGAGCGGAGGTATTCCTATTGGAAAAATGGATACCTATATGGAGCTAACTTTTGATTTTGTAGATATTGAGAAAGATGCATTGGTCTGGCAGGCGGTAGTAGAAAGTAGTTTTGATGTTAAAGCTGATCCAGAAAAACGTCAAAAGATTTTTGATAGAATAGTTGAGAAAGCTTTAGAAGGATATCCTCCAAAGAAATAGTCAGTTTAAATTATAATAATAAAAAAGCCCCATGCAATTGCATGGGGCTTTTCATTTTGATTGGTTAGTTAGTACAAGGTTGAACCTAGTTCTCGCTTTCTTCAATCATATCATCATCCATATAATCTTCAGAATCACCTTCTGTCATTGACTGACTTTCAGAGTTTCTGTTCGATACTACAAATGCGCTTCTTCTGTTCTTAGCATATTCTGCATTAGTACATCCGGTTGGTTGAGTACAGTCATTTACTGGACGTGTTTCACCATAACCTTCAGAACTTAGTCTGCTTCTGTCAATTCCCTTCTTAACAAGGTAGTCGACTGTAGAAGCTGCTCTTCTCTTAGATAACGCCATGTTATAGCTATCAGAACCTCTAGCATCTGCATGAGACTCAACTTTCACTTTGATATTTGGATAATCATTCATGTAAGTCACTACTGAATCCAGAACAACTTCAGACTCTTTCTTGATCGTTGCTTTGTCAAAATCGAAGTAGATTTTGCTACCATCGATTGGGATAAGATCCTGACCGCTGGTTGGGTCAACTTCAGTAGGAGCTTCAACGATCTCATTCTCTTCACGTATGAATTGATATAGATTATCTGTACCTCTTCTATTTGAAGCAAAGTATCCAGTTTCATCACTTTCTTTCACGACATATGCGAAGTCATCGTTACCACTGTTTATTGATGCTCCAAGATTTTCTACTTCGCTGAAGTCACCTTCAGTTCTGTAAATATCAAGGTTTCCAAATCCCTGATGTCCATCTGAAGTGAAGTATAATACATCATTTTCACTAATGAATGGGAATTGCTCTCTGTGAGCAGTATTTACTCCCGCTCCGAGATTTTGAGGAGTTCCGAAGGTTCCATCTTCATTGATTTCTACCATGTAGATGTCGAAAGATCCACTTCCACCAGGCATATCGCTGGCAAAGTATAACTTCGATCCATCTGCGCTCAGGCTTGGGTGTTCTACGGAATATTCTTCACTGCTAAAAGGAAGTTTTTCAACATTGGTCCACTCACCATCTACCATTTCAGCACGGTAAATGCTAATGTGAGCTACACGAACATCATTCTCATTTTTCACACGATCTTCATTCGTTCTGTCAAAATAGATAGTGTTTCCATCCTGGCTAAATGTTGCTGAACTCTCATGCTCATCTGTATTGATAACATCTGAAAAAAGAACTATATCTTTCATTTCACCATCATCATCCATTTGCGCGCTGTAAAGATCTAATGCAGGCATTTTATTCCAAGGATAGATAGGACGCTCCTGGTTTCTTGTAGATGCAAAAGCCACTCGGTCACCATAGAATCCAATTCCGAAGTCGGAAGATGAAGCATTGTTCATGATCTGATCGTACTTAAATTTATGAGGAACTATAGTGTCAAGAGTATTCTTGAATTCTTCATGATTCCAGTCATTTCCAGTTAACTCGTTCATTAGCTCATCGGCTTTTACATAATTACCCTGAGCCATCAATGCGTGAGCATAACGGAATTGATACTCCGGCGCAACTGCACCGGAATGTCTTAAAAATAACATCTCATATACTTCAGCTGCATTCTGCATCTGGTTGGTATAGAAGTAAGAGTCTCCAAGATTCTGAAGAACCTCCTGAGATTTTTCATTTACATTTTCATAAGCATCAGCTGCATCGATATAAGCTGCATTGGCGAAAAACTTGTTTCCGTCTCTAATGTCAGACTTTTGACCGAAAGCTGTAATGCTCACGAATAAAATTAAAAGTGTACTATATATATTTTTCATCTTAGTCTGGTTTTAGAAGAATCTTGGTGATTTGTCATATCCTTTCTTAAGTCCGAATAGGTCCAGATCAAACAATAGCATGATCTCATGAGAACCATCATCGCTCAGGTCATAAGTTGGGTAATCGTATGCATACCCAATTCGCAATCCCGGAGTAACCTGAAAGTTTACCAAGCCTGTAACAGACTTATCGAATCTATAACCAACACCTGCTTCAAATCTGTCATAAAGCAATGCGTTCGCATTCACGTCAACAGATAGTGGTGATCCTTCAACCCCTCTAACCATAGTAGAAGGCTTTAGTTTAAAGTTTTCAGTAATGTCAAACACATAACCACCGGTAAGGTAGTAATGGATCTCTTCTGAACCTTTATCTCTTAGCAACTGGCTGTCATCAAGGTGATCTGCCGTTAATAAGTTAGGTGCAGAAACACCTAAGTAGTGCTTGTCACCAAACCAGAAAGCTCCAACTCCAAATACAGGAAATACTTCGCTGATGTTTTGGAATGCTGCATCACCTGGATCATTTACATCTAAGCCAGCAAGGTTTGCGTCGAATGTCGTTAGACCTGCCTTTGCACCGAAAGATAACTTTGTGTTATCACCAGTTGGGATCACGTATGCGAAATCTGCAGTAATGTTATTTGTTTTCTCAACATCACCAATTTCGTCATGAACTACAGTTAATCCAAGTTCAACACGCTCACTTACAGGAGTGTGGGCAAAGAAGTTGAGGGTGCGAGGTGCACCATCAACATCTGTCCATTGCATTCTGTAAATCGCACCCATGTTTAACATGCCTGGATCGTCTGTCGCATAAGCAGGATTCACTACACTCATATTGTACATGTACTGAGTGAAGAGCGGATCTTGCTGAGCCATACCCTTTATAGAGAAAAGGATAATGCCTGCGAATAATAAATATTTTGTGATTATTTTTTTCATCTCTTGTTCTTATTTATCCTAATTATCTACTTAAGTATACTTTTCCTCTTCTTGGCTCAGTGCTACCATCTTTAAAGTCCAGGTAATAGAAGTAAACTCCTACTGGTAACAAACCGTCACCGAATGAACCTTGATTGCTGGTACCATCCCAGTTTGGAGTATTTGCATTCCCCTTGTAAACTGAGTCACCCCATCTGTTGTAGATCTCAATAGTATAGTTAGGATAGAAATCTTCGATATATCTAATCTCGAAATCATCGTTTAATTGATCACCGTTTGGTGAAATACCTTCTGGTATGAAGAATTCACATTCCAGGCTAACGTTCACAGCAAGTCTTTGTGAGCTATCACAATCTGATGCCGGGTCGTATAGCGAAGCGAAATATGTTACTCCATCCTGAAGTGCTGTTCCTGTACTTAATGGATCAGTACTATCTGCACTTGCATACCACGTTACATTTGAAGTCTGGTCTATTGCATCATTCAGGTCTGCGATCGTTGGATCGTCGAACTGGCAGAAAGTTTGATTTGCATCTTCGATCGTTGGAGTTCCAGGATCTGTAATGCTAACATTGAACGTAGTAGCTACAGATTCACAACCTGCATCTCCTAGTTGAGTTACATAATAAGTTCCTTCAGTCAAAGGAGCATCATCAGCTACCATCATTGTAAGATCAGCATCAGTATAGAAAGTTAGATCTTCATTACCTGCTGTTAGATCTGCACCAGTTGGATCAAGGATCGCACAGAAAGTTGCATCTCCAACTACCGGAGCATCTCCTACTTCCTGAACAGTAATTGTAAACTCAGCAGTATCATCTCCACAGTCATTGATGGCAGCTACTGTATAAGTCACAGTGTAAGTTCCTGCATCAAAAGTTGAAGGATCCATCAATCCATCTGTTACAACCGTACCATCTTCAACAGTGAACTCACCGTCTGTATCAGCATCTACTGATAAGAAATCAAACAGGTTCTGTACACCATCGTTTTGACAAACGGCGATTTCCATATCCATTCCTGCAAAAGCAGCATCCTGTACAGTAATTGTAAAGGTTGCAGATGCTTCGCCAGTTGTACATGGAGAATCTTCAGTTAGAGTATATGTAATTTCGAAATCACCTTCACCCATCATAGTAGGACTAAATGTTCCGTCTTCATATCCTTCAAACGTTCCGTTTAGGTTTGCACCTTCAGGTAAATAAGAGAATAAATCTACATCTTCAGCATTTCTGCAGATTGGAGTAGGGTTCTCGATCGTTCCAATTTCAGCAGCAATTTCGTCAACAAGGACTGCTGTTAATTCAACACTGTCAGTACAGTTTCCATTTGAAACAGTATAAGACGTGGTAAATACAGTTTGATCTTCATTGTTGTTGAAATCTTCAATAATTTGTTGAATAGTAGGTTCGAACGTCCCATTTGTAGGTACATTTTCACCGAGTAGATTAATGTAGAAGTTTCTCGTTTGAGAAAGCGTGAATGTCTCTACAGACGCCCTGCAAAGCTCTACACTATTATCATCTCCGGCATCAATAGCTTCATTCACGATTATTGTAAAATCAGCTGTGTCCATTGACCCAGGTGTTACACAATCAGAAGAATCATCAACTGTGTATGTAATTTGATAACCTGCATCATTCGGGCCCACTGAAGCGTCAAACATTCCATTTATAACGTTGTCACCGGTAAAGGTTCCTCCTGGAAAAGAATTTTCAGTCAAGAACTCTGAAAGCTCTATCATGCCTTCTGAGACACAAATAGATTGATCTTCAATTTCACCTGCTTCGGCGTCCTGAATGTTATTAATTGTGACATCAATAGTGATAGTACCATCTCCACATCCTATTTCCGATTCATCAGTATATTCAAAAGTAAACGTCGCAGACTCACCACTTGGAGAACCAATATAGTCTGATAAATTACCAGCTTCAACTACTGCCTCACTGTTATAGTTTTCTGTGTCAAAGTCTTCAACGCCAGCTTCCTCTACAAGAGTTTGTAAGTAGTCAAGACTTTGTTCTTGTGTTCCAATGAAATCTGCAGCCTCAGTAACACAAAGTGTTCTTGAAATTTCTGTTGAAACTTCGGAATCCTG
>NZ_JBLWIM010000008.1:832587-833333 GCF_048381525.1 Christiangramia qingdaonensis | reverse complement strand
CATGGTTGAGAATCAGCTACAGTGTAGGTGATTGTATAATCTCCAGCACCTGTAGAAGGGTCAAATGTATTATTAGTTACTCCTGTACCTGTAAATGTCCCTTCTGTATTGGCAGTTGGATCATTATTGGTTAAGGTAGCAAGATCAATTAGATCAGTGTTAGAACATACTGTTTCAATATTGTCAAAGCTACCTGCATTGGCTGGATCTGCTTCGATAATTGTAATAGTAAGATCTGCACTGTAATCACACTCCCCTTCAGAATAGCTGTAGGTAGTTGTGAAATCCTGGATTGGATTCAGATTGTACTGTCCTAGAAGGTCTAAAATTGGAGGAGTAAAAGTTCCGTCTGTAGGCGTTCCTTCTGGAAGCAAACTGAAGTAGATGTCATCTATACTGTCGATATCATCGATAGCTTCATCAATTTCGTCATTACAGAAAGTGATCGCATTATCAGGAAGAGCAATTGCGCCTTCTCCAATAGTGAAAGCCAGGCTAGCTGAATCTTCGCATGAAGTTCCTTCACCTACTGTATAAGTAGAGTTGAATGGACCTTCAAGATCGTTATTGATATTATTGGTAATACTTGTTACATTGGAAAAAGTTCCGTTTGCATCAGCATCAGCACTTAATAAGCTAGTAAGGTAGTCTGTAACTTCCTCTTCAGTAGCAGGGCTAGAAAAGATTCCACCACAAGCAACGTTAGCATCGGTATTGCTGTCACCTGCATTCGCAGTACTTTCTCC
>NZ_JBLWIM010000008.1:805747-832547 GCF_048381525.1 Christiangramia qingdaonensis | reverse complement strand
CATGGTTGAGAATCAGCTACAGTGTAGGTGATTGTATAATCTCCAGCACCTGTAGAAGGGTCAAATGTATTATTAGTTACTCCTGTACCTGTAAATGTCCCTTCTGTATTGGCAGTTGGATCATTATTGGTTAAGGTAGCAAGATCAATTAGATCAGTGTTAGAACATACTGTTTCAATATTGTCAAAGCTACCTGCATTGGCTGGATCTGCTTCGATAATTGTAATAGTAAGATCTGCACTGTAATCACACTCCCCTTCAGAATAGCTGTAGGTAGTTGTGAAATCCTGAATGTTGTTCTGGCTGTATCTTGTCAGTAACTGTTGGATTGTAGGTGTGAAAGATCCATCTGTCGGCGTTCCTTCTGGAAGCAAACTGAAATAGATGTCATCTATATCGTCTACATCATTTACGGCTGCATCTATCTCATCATTACAGAAAGTGATAGAGTTATTTGGTGCTGCACCTTGACAATCTTCTACGATAACTGTAACAGTAGCTGAATCTGAACATGTTCCATTATTAACAGTATAAGTGAAGTCTCCAGCGCTATCTGTTGATGGATCAAAAGTTCCATTACCAGGTGACCAAGTACCACCTTGATCCGGAGTTCCATTAAGAACATCAATTAAATTAATTGGATCATCAGATGGGCTTAGAGTAACAGATCCATTTTCTCCAGCATCTGGATTATCAAGTACAGTCAAATTCAATTCTACATCATCTACACAACCTTCTTCTGTTGTAAATGTTGCTAAAGTTGTGAATGTCTGGAATGGGTTACTGTTGTAACTATTTGCTAAACTAGCAATGGAAGGACTAAAACTAACTTCTGATGGTAAGTTTCTGTCTTCAACCAAACTAAGAAAAACGGCTGTTGGAGCCTCACCATTACCTAACCTGGTTTGCAGATTGTCCTGGCAAATCGTTTCAGTAACATCGGCACCGGCGTCAAAATCTTCTAAAGTAACGATAACTCTCGCTCTGTCACTCATTTGAGTTTCGCAAGGAGGGAATGGATCGTTTCTGTCATTAACAATTTGAGAGGCGAAATAATCTTCCCCATTAATCAATTCAACATCATCTGCTAGTGGAGAATTAGAAGTCATGCTTCTATACCATCTTATTGCCTGACTATTTTCTTTAGTACCAGTAGCTACTAAATCGGCTACAGTAGCACCCTCGCAATAAGTTTGAGACGCTTGTGCGTTAGGAGTAGGAGCTTGTGTTGGATTGTAACCTACTGCAGCTCTTGTGGAAGGACAATTGCCATTTCCAGAGCTTACCTGTCCCACAAAATAACTTTCATTTGGAGTAAGCTCCTGACCTTCAGGTAAAGCATTACTTCCAGATTCATCTAAATATACCTCTAATGTATAATCTGGATCTGCAATGAATAGATCTTCAAGGTCTGCAACTGTGAAATTAGAAGAGATACAAGGAGAAAGAGTAAAATCATCTCTTCCTGGGAAAAGTGTGTTGTCAGGAGTTTCTGCTGCAGCTACATTTACCGTAACAGATACTCTAGTGCAATTTTCTGTTGTGCTACCAATAAAATAAGTCTCTCCATTGGTGAGCAGCTCATTTCCATTTATAGGATCTGTGTCATTGTCAGAATCAGCAGTTTCGTATATAGCTGCATTCGTGCCGTTACTAAATCTTAGATCACTTACTGTTTGCAAGAAACAGTAATCTTGATCTTGATCTGGTGTAGCACACTGTCCATAAGAGGACATTGTCCCAAGAATTAAAGCTAAAGCAAAGAGGTAAAAAACTTTCCCCTTAAACCTTAAGGTAAAATTTTGCATAGGCTAGGTGTTAATTGTTAAATAAATTCGGTTTAAATAAAGTTGCACAAATATTAAAATAATTTTTAATATGCACAGTTAAATTAAGAAACATCTTAACGTTTGGCTCAAATAATGCTAAATATTGCAATTCAGGTTATTACAAATCTTAAATTTAATAAAATTTTATTTATGTTAATAAAAAATACATTTCTGCCTTTTATGTTGATGTTAATGACGTCAATCGGTTACACTCAATCTGATATATCTAAAGCAGGAAAGTTGCTGAACTCTGGCGACGATAAGGCTGCCGAAACTCTGCTCCTTCAACATGATTCTGAACTTAAAGCCATCGAACTATTAGGTGATATTTATAGTTTTAGAAAAAATTGGGATATGGCGATCTCTAAGTATGAGCAACTTGTAAAAGCGAAGCCAAACGATAGTAATTATAATTTCAAATTAGGCGGAGCAATAGGGATGAAAGCCTATTATGGATCAAAATTTCAGGCAACCATGCTTATTGGTGATGTTAAAAAACACTTGATAAAAGCTGCTGAGCTGGATCCAAATCACTCTGAATCAAGGCGGGCGCTGGTAGAACTCTATATGCAGATTCCAGGATTTGTAGGAGGAAGCCAGACAATGGCAGAAAGTTACGCATCAGAACTTCATAGAATAAATGAATTGGATGGTCTTTTAGCAGACGCTTACATCTATAAATTCCTGGACTACCAAAAGCTCGCAGAGACTAAATACGAAGCGGCAATCAAACTCTCCCGAAGAAAACCGGAGTTGATCACAAGAAACTATTTAAATTATGAACTTGCTGAAGTTGCGGCAATCTACTCGATTGAACTGGATCATGGCCAAAGTCTTGTCAAACGTTACATTGAAAACTACGGTTATAAAGACATCAAAGATCCTTCCTGGGCTTATTATAGATGGGCTCAGATAGAAAGGTTAAATGAAAATCAGGACCTCGCTTTGAGTTATATCAAAAAATCACTGGAGATTGCACCTAACTTCGATAAAGCACTTATCGAGAAGCAGAAAATTCAGAGAATGTAATATTCAGCCCTCCATTACTTTTATATTTGTACAAATCTTTTCCATGAACATACATTTTATAGCCATCGGTGGTAGTGCAATGCATAGTCTTGCGATCGCGCTTCAGCGAAAGGGATATCATATTACTGGCAGTGATGACGCTATCTTTGAACCTTCCAGATCGCGTCTTGAAAACGAAAATATACTTCCGCAGAAAATGGGATGGGATGCTTCTAAAATAACTTCAAATCTGGATGCTGTTATTTTAGGAATGCATGCACGGGAAGATAATCCGGAGTTAACAAAGGCGAAGGAGCTGGGTATTAGGATATACAGTTATCCCGAATTTATATTCGAACAATCAAAGAATAAGACTCGGGTAGTTATAGGCGGTTCACATGGTAAAACCAGTATTACCTCAATGATCCTGCATGTGATGAATTACCATAACAGGGAAATTGATTACATGGTAGGTGCAACTCTCGAAGGTCTGGACAATCCTGTTCATTTGACCCAGGAGAATGATTTTATTGTTATAGAAGGAGACGAATATTTAAGTTCTACAATCGATAGACGACCAAAATTTCATCTTTATCAACCAAATATTGCCTTGCTGAGTGGTATCGCTTGGGATCATATTAATGTATTCCCAACGTATCAAAATTATGTAGAGCAATTTAAAATCTTCATCAATTCTATCGTTAATGGCGGAATACTGGTTTACAATGAGGAAGATCAAACGGTAAAGGAGCTTGCAGAGACTACGGAAAATCCCATTAGAAAGCATCCATATCATACCCCAGATTATCATACAGAAGATAATACTACGATACTTGATGCTCCGGAAGGTGAATTGCCTCTGGAGATATTTGGTAAGCACAATATGAATAATCTCGCAGGATCAAAATGGATCTGCCAGCATATGGGTATTGATGAGGATGACTTTTACGAAGCTATTGCCACATTTAAGGGTGCTTCGAAAAGACTGGAAAAAGTTGCTGAAACCTCCAATGGAATCATTTTTAAGGATTTCGCACATAGTCCATCCAAAGTTGCTGCTACTACTGCTGCAGTTAAAGAACAGTATCCAAACAGGAAATTGATTGCCTGCCTGGAGTTGCATACTTACTCAAGCTTAAATGCAGACTTTTTAAAGGAATATAAGAATACTTTAGAAAAGGCTGATGAAGCGCTTGTTTTCTATTCTCCTGATGCGGTTGCGATAAAAAAACTAGATGATGTTTCTGAAGACCAGATTGAACATGCTTTTCAGAAGCAAGGTTTGAAAGTATATACAAGTCCTGAAAATTTCGAGGCTGAGCTGAAGGATTTAGGTTTTAACAATTCTGTATTACTAATGATGAGCAGTGGTAATTATGGCGGTTTGGATATGGAATCTTTAAAAGAACTTATCTAATGCTACTATTAGCTCATATTGATCTATTTTAGAGTATGAGCGAAAATTCATCGAAAAGTATTAAAACATGGGCGGAAGATGATCGTCCACGGGAGAAGCTTTTATCTAAGGGGCGTCTGGCCTTAAGCGATTCAGAATTACTGGCAATTCTTATTGGTTCTGGTAGTAGGAACGAATCAGCCGTTGAGCTGTCAAAAAGAATTCTTGCGCAGTCTGAAAATAATCTCAATCAATTGGGAAAGTTCAGCATTGGGCAACTATGTCAATTTAAAGGTATAGGAAATGCAAAGGCTGTAGTGATCACCGCCGCGCTGGAATTGGGAAGAAGACGACGACTTGAAGAAACTCTGGAATTAAGTAAAATATCTTCGAGTTCTTCAGTTTACGAGATCATGCAGCCCATCATAGGGGAGTTACCTCATGAAGAATTCTGGATCTTATATCTTAATAACAGCAATAAAATCCTGGAGAAATTTCAGATAAGCAAAGGAGGAATTACCGGGACTCTGGTAGATGTTCGGATAAGCTTAAGAAAGGCTTTAGAAATAGGTGCGGTATCTCTTATTCTGACTCACAACCATCCAAGTGGAAATTTGCGTCCTAGTGAAGCAGATAAGCAATTAACCCAAAAGCTTAAAACTGCCGCCGAAAGCCTTGATATAAAAATTTTGGATCATATCATTGTTACTGAAAAGTCATATTTTAGCTTTGCCGACGACGGAATTCTATAAGACTTCAATAAATGCTTCTAATTTATACTCAGAAAGTTACACCACGAATTGTATACATATTCAAGCATTTATGTACACACATCCTGGGGATTCCCATCAACTTCACATCCAAGATCGAAGAGTTTATTGCTCATGACGGTCCAAAATTAAGCTACGGAAAACAGGCGCTAGGGAACGAATTTTTTATTCAGAATGTAGATCTTCTCCTGGAGCAGGGTTTTTCAGAAATAGAAATTAAGGTGCAACCTTGGGATGATACGATTGGATTTTTTGCCCTGGCAGAATCCAGTGATCTACCCTTTGATATTTTTGCCGCTTCTTTCTATCTACTTAGCAGGTATGAAGAATACCTACCACACGTTAAAGACGAATTTGGAAGATTTCCGGCATCCGAAAGTATTGCATTTCAGGAAAACTTTCTGCATAAACCAATTGTGGATATCTGGGCTTATAAGTTTCAGGAAATCCTGATGGAACGTTTCCCACAGTTAGAACATAAAAAAAGAGCTTATCATAATAGCACCATTATTACTTCAGAAAATACATTCATCTTTAAAAATAAAGGTTTTCTAAGAAGTTTTGTTGGTCTGCTATCGGACCTTGTGCAGTTTAATATAGGTAAGGTGTTAGATAGATTGCAGGTATGGATCCGAATAAAATCAGATCCCAATGATACTTTCGAGGACCTAATTAGCATCATAAGAGAAGATAAGATCGAAACTTTATTCATGTTTCAACTAAGCGATTTTTCGAGGCATGATCGAAATATAAGCCATAATAGAATTCCTCACAGAGCGGTAATCAAGTCGGTAGCAGATTATTCGAAAGTTGGATTGTTGATGGGTTATTATGCCATGGAAGATATCAGAATTCTGCGAAAGGAGAAACTGAGACTAGAGGATATAGTGCATAGTTCAGTAGAACATGCGATGAATCATCAATACAACCTAAGGCTCCCAGATCAATACAATAACCTGATTGAGTTGGAGATCAATAATGATTACTCAATGGGTTATCCAGACAAACTTGGTTTTAGGGCTGGTACGAGCACTTCATACCTATTTTATGACATTAATATGGAAGTGACCACGCCTCTAAAGGTTCACCCGTATGCGTTCAATTCGAATGTAGTAGCTAAAATGACCCGGAACAAGCTAAAGGAAGATCTTCGCAGGATCATACTGGAAACAAAGGAAGTTCAAGGAACTTTAAGATCTGTGTTTTCTAATCATGATTTTTCGCAGTATGCAGATTCCAATTCTTATTATTCAGTATTAAACCAGATTCATGAGATTGACTAATATTAAGGACGTATATTTTGATCTTGATCATACGTTGTGGGATTTTGACAAAAATTCTTCCCTCGCATTTCAGGAAATTTTTGTAGATCAGAAGTTGGAAATAGAGCTTCAGGAATTTTTAAAGATCTATATGCCTATTAACCACCAATACTGGGAATCTTATCGAAATAATTTGGTTAGTAAAGAGGATCTTAGATACGGTAGGTTGAAAGACAGTTTTGAAGCTTTAAAGTTTGAGGTGAGCGATACTTTAATCTCTAAAATATCTGAGGATTATATCAATTACCTTCCTAATAATAACCATTTACTGGATGGTGCAGTGGATATTCTAAGGTATCTGTCAGCCTCCTATAATTTGCATATTATCACCAATGGTTTTGAGGAGGTTCAGCATTTAAAAATGGAGAAATCTGGCATCCTTAACTATTTTAGAACGGTGACAACTTCAGAAGAAGCAGGAGTTAAAAAGCCGCATTCGCTCATCTTTGAAAAAGCTATTGAAAAGGGAGTGGGTAAACCCGAAACTTCAGTAATGATAGGAGATAATTTCGAAGCGGATATTTGCGGAGGTCATCAATATGGTATGAAGGTTATCTATCTGGATTCCAGAGAGGGTAATTCCAGGACTGAACATCCCAGGATTCAAAAGTTAAAACAACTAAGGGATTATCTATAATAATAAAGATTAGGTATTTTCGTAGACTAAGAAAGCTTTCTCGTGTCTAGAAAAATCCACATTCCCAAAACAATTGCAGGCCTGTTTTTACTGGCGCTCTGCACCTCTTGTTTTAAAGATGTAGACCTTAGCCAGACAGAGGATATTCAAATTACTCCAGACATTGATGTCGATATCATTTATTACGATCTCAACAAAGATGACTTTCTGGATTCTGACACTGGAGAGTTCACGGCTGTCATAAGAGATACGGTCAGGCTTGAATATCTTGATGACAGTTACATGCAGGAGGGTCTAACCTATGCTGAATTCAGGTTTCGGCATGAAAATAGTTTTCCTTATGCTGTAAGAAGTGAGCTGAAGTTTTTAAATGACCGAAACAGGAAGGAATTTGATGTAAACTATATCATCCCGGCTGGTAGCGATACGATGATCTCTGTAATTGATACGCTTCATATCGTGCAGGAGTCAAATATAAATCAGGTTAAGAATTCTATAGAACTTGCGGTAGAACTGGAACTTTTAGAGCCTTCAAAAAGTCTTGAAGGGAATTTGAAATTTACATCCAGAGGATTATTCAGACTAACTTTTTAACATGAGAATAGCAATAGTACTGCTTATCTTCTTCTATTGCAGCTCTGTATCCGGGCAAAATAAACCCTTACTGTATAATGTGGATGACCTGCCACAGGCATTGCTTCAAAATCCAGGTGCCAGGATAGATTTTACAAGACATTTTGGAATTCCCTTGTTTTCGCAAATTCATTTTGCTGTAGGTTCAACAGGTGTTACTGCCAAGGATATTTTTGAAGATGACGGGCGTAATATCAATGCAAGAATTCAAAGCGCTATCAGGAACCTTACTTCTACAGATTTTTTTTCTATTAATGAGCAAATAGAGATTATTTCCTTTGGGTGGAAAATGGGTAATAGAGGTTACTTTTCTGCAGGTGCATATCAGGAAGTCGATATCTTCGCTTACTTCCCCAGTGATCCTGCAAAACTTGCTTTCGAAGGTAATGCAGACTATATAGGACGACCATTCAGATTCGATGATGTTAGCTTTACAGGTGAGGTGCTTACCGTTTATCATGCTGGCTTTAATTATAAAATGGATTCTAAGCTAACCGTTGGTGGTCGAGTCAAACTGTACTCCGGGATTTTTAATGTTGAAAGCGTGGATAATGAAGGAACCTTTACAACATATGATACACCTGGGGAAGAAAACTTCTATAATCACGAAATTGATGATTTTAATATTTTAATAAATACCTCTGGTTATGCAAGTCTTCGTGATGAAGAAGACATGACAGTTGACCAGGCAGCTGCTGAACTTCTTAGCAGATCTTTCTTTGGTCAGAATGTTGGAGTAGGAGTAGATGTTGGATTTCATTATAGAGTAACTGATCAGTTCTCTGTGAATGCTTCTATAAGAGATCTGGGCTTAATGTTCCATCAGAAGGACATTGAAAATTCCAGATATTTTGGATCTTATGACTCAAGTGGTTTAGAGCCGCTTTTTCCTGAATTGGATAATGAAGAGACCATTCCTTACTGGGACGTTTTAGAAGAGCAATTTGATGCGAATCTCAAAGATGTAAAAACCTTTAGCGAATATAATACCTGGCGTCCATTGAAATACAATGCTTCCATACAATTTGGAACAGGGAAGTCGATCTTACCTTGTGACTATTTGATTAGCAAGAAGCCGCGCTATATGAATTTATTCGGAATGATAGTTTCCGGAGTCAATCGTCCTAAGGGTCCTACTTATGGTGTTACCACTTATTGGGACAGGAAAGTAAATGATTATTTCAGATTTAGAGTGGCTTATGGTTTGGATCAATTTTCGCGGACAAAGTTTGGGGTAATGGCTTCCAGTAGATTTAAAAACTTCAATGCCTATATCGCATTAAACGATATCATTGGCTATACCAACCTTGCCAATGCGCATAGTGCATCCTTGCAATTAGGCATACAATACGTATTTAAAGACTTATGAAAAAATTAATAATATTAGCAGCAATGATTTTTTATGGGAACATTTTTTCCCAAGATCTGAATGATTATAAATATATAATTGTTCCTGAAAGCTATGACATTCTTGGCAAAACGAACCAGTACCAATTAAATGCCCTTACAAAATTCCTATTTGAAAAGAATGGTTTTCAAACTATTATGAAAACTAAAACCTGGCCAGAAGATCTCCAGCAAAATCCTTGTCTGGGCGTAAGTCCGGTTCTAGTAGAAGATTCTGGATTGTTTGTAACCAAAATGCATATAGAACTTCAGGATTGTAAAGGAATGACCGTCTATAAAACTCGTGAGGGAAAGAGTAAGGAGAAGGAATTTCAGGCTGCCTACCAGGAATCTTTTCGAGATGCTTTTCAGGAACTGGCTGATCTGCCATATGAGTATAGCTCAGCCATTAATGAATCGGTTAAAAAGTCAAGTGAGAATTCTTCTGTCAAAGTGGGAAGGAATATAACTTCTGAGGTAAAAAATGAGGTAGTTCCAGAATCCGAAAGTAATGTCACTCCTGAAGTATTAGCTTCCGAAAAAAATGATCTGCCAGCCGGGAGTGAAGTTGATGAAAATTTAACTTCTCTGGAAAATAGTGTATGGATCTATGGTGATGCTGTTTTTGAATTAAGAGCCTACAATTCCAACTATGCCTTATACCAACGGAATGCTCCCGAACCTATAGCGCTATTATTGAAGACAAATAAACCCAATGAATTTGTATATAGATCGCTCCTAAATAGTGGGACCGTATCTTATCGTAAGAATTCAGGAATAGAAATTAGCTACTTCGACAGCGACACTAATCAGCAGAAGTCAGTACTACTAAAATCTAAAAATTAATAACCATACTTTTTTTGCCAGCGCTTCCGCAGAAATTCTCTTTGAGCATTTTCCCGCTGATTATTTCCGGGTTCATAGAAGGTAGTGCCAGCGATATCATCTGGAAGAAACTCTGCTGCAACGAAATTACCTGCATGGTTATGGGCATATTTATAATCTTTTCCGTAACCTATATCTTTCATTAATTTCGTAGGGGCATTCCTGATCGCAAGAGGAACCGACAAATCACCTGTTTTCTTTACCAAACTTTGAGCTTTATTAATAGCCATGTAGGCTGCATTGCTCTTAGGTGAAGTGGCCAGGTAGGTCACGCACTGACTAAGTATGATTCTGGCTTCCGGATATCCAATTGTATTCACCGCCTGGAATGAGTTATTGGCTATGACCAGAGCGGTTGGGTTTGCGTTCCCAATGTCTTCGCTCGCCAGGATCAATAACCTACGGGCAATAAACTTCACATCTTCACCTCCTTCGATCATTCTTGCCAGCCAGTAAACCGCAGCATTTGGATCACTCCCTCTAATAGATTTGATAAATGCAGAAATTATATCGTAATGCTGTTCCCCCGTTTTATCATATAGAACGGTATTTTGCTGAACCTTCTGAAGTACAAGATCATTAGTGATCTTTACATTTACTTCTTCTGAAGTGACTAGTAATTCAAAGATATTTAGAAGTTTCCTGGCATCTCCACCACTTAACCTCAATAAAGCTTCAGTCTCTTCTAGCTGAACATTTTTAGCCGAAATTACTTTGTCCTGCTCCATTGCTCTCTTTAGCAGATCTACCAGGTCTTCCTTTGAGAACGGTTTCAGAATATAAACCTGACATCTGGACAAAAGGGCAGATATAACCTCAAAACTCGGATTTTCAGTCGTGGCACCAATTAAAGTAACCCATCCTTTCTCTACAGCTCCAAGTAGAGAATCCTGTTGAGATTTACTGAATCTATGGATTTCATCAATAAATAGAATCGGACTTTTGGTGGTAAATAAACCATCACTTTTCTTAGCTTTTTCAATGATCTCACGTACGTCCTTTACGCCACTACTAATTGCGCTAAGGGTGAAGAATGGTCGGCCAGATTCTGAAGCTATGATATTCGCCAATGTGGTTTTGCCTACACCAGGAGGTCCCCATAAGATCATGGATGGTATGATCCCTTGTTTAATTTGCTGTCGCAAAGCACCATTTTTACCAATAAGGTGATGCTGGCTCAGGTAATCATCAAGAGTTTTAGGACGCAATCGTTCTGCTAGTGGTTGACTCATGGGTGTTTTGTCTGACAAGTTAACATCCTGAACTCTTTGGATGCTTTTTTGTAATATTAATTAAAATTGAATACAATTTGAAACCATCCTCTCCATTTGTTTTTACCAGCGGCACAATAGGGTATCCTTTATTATTCGTGTTGATGATCTGGATAGTCTTTTGGGCAGAGCTTCGGTTCAATTTAAATTTAGCGCCCTTCGGTGTAAGGCCGGGTGAAGTAGTTGGGCTTCGGGGAATCGTATTCTCACCATTCATACACTCAGATATAAATCATCTTTTTAATAACACTATTCCCTTATTCATACTATCTCTCGCCTTATTTTACTTTTACAGGCCCTTACGCTGGAAAGTGTTGCTGATTGGTCTCGTTTCCACCGGTTTGATTACATGGATTATAGGTCGACCGGCAAATCACATAGGAGCTAGTGGAATTATCTACTTGCTTGCAGCATTCCTTTTCTTCAAAGGAATCTTTTCTAAGAATTACCGGCTCGTAGCATTGTCGCTTATAGTAGTATTTGTTTACGGTGGATTGATATGGTACGTAACTCCAATAGATCCAAAGATTTCCTGGGAGGGACACCTGGCGGGTCTATTGAGCGGCCTGGGTCTCGCTGTAGTTTTTAAAAAACAAATCGCAAAACCTCCTAAATATCATTGGGAATCTTCAGATTTTAAAGATTCTGATGATTTATTTATGCAGCATTTTGACGAAGAAGGAAATTTTGTAGATAACCTACCTTTTCAGAATATGGAAGAGGAGGAAACAGAGTATAACTACATTTATACTGAAAAGTCAGACGACAAGAATTAACTTCTTTGTCTAACAGTTTCGTAAAGCACCGCCCCACAGGCTACAGATACATTCAAAGAAGCGATCTCTCCGAGCATAGGTAGTTTTGCCCTATAGTCGGCTAGCTTAAGAATTGAGTTTGATACCCCTTTAGCTTCATCACCCATTACGATGGCCACAGGTTGCTTAAGGTCAATATCGTAAACAGTGTCATCCGTTTTTTCAGTAGCTGCAACAATCTTTATATCATATGTTTGTAGATGAAATAAAGCATCTTTAATATGATCTACCTTGCAAATAGGGACTTTGAAAACTGCTCCGGCTGAAGTTTTTACCGTATCTGCATTGATGGGAGCAGATCCTTTTTCCTGGACGATGATGCCATCTACTCCACAACATTCTGCGGTTCTAATTATGGCTCCAAAATTCCGAACATCTGTAATACCATCCAATAGAAGGTAGAGTGGAATAATACTTTTATTCTGAACAGATTCTACAAGTTCATTAAGACTTACAAAACTTATTGGAGATATATTGGCTACGACGCCCTGGTGATTACCCTTGCTAAGTTTGTTTAATTTCTCAATCGGCACATAAGACACGGTGAAAGATCCGCTCTTGAGATGACGGTTCAATTCCTGAAACAAGCTTCCGGCTAAGCCTTTCTGGATAAATACTTTTTCAATACTTTTCCCACTTTCTATAGCTTCAATCACAGCTCGAATTCCGAATATTCTTGTAGTTTCTTCCATGCTTCAAAGTTAGTACAATTATATCCTTCGAGAAATGAATAATAAAAAAAAGCCACCCATTTGGGTGGCTTTTCATATTGAATTAATTCAATATCTATTCATCATCTTCCTCAGTCGCTGGACCAGGGTAAGTTGATTGATCTGGTGTAGTCGTATCCCAGAATACTGGAGTTTGAGCATCATCACCACCAATTGCACCAGCAGCATCAATGTAGTTAGCATTGTTTAAGTTCTGCTCGTCGATTGGATAAGTGTATCTAAGTGGAACGAAAGTCTCATTATCTGTTGGGATATTGAAAACCGGATCGTCATATAATCTCCATGTAGACCATCCTTCAGCAGGATTGTCATACATAGCGATCCAGAACTGAGTTGCAAATTGCATTTCAGAACCATCATATGCTACATCAGGCTGTGATAAGTATTCTTCAGTTTCATCACTAGAAACACCCCAATACTCCATAGAAGCAGTAATCGCTGCGTTATAGTGTGTCTCAGCATCACCAGGAACACTATATCCAAGTTCAGCAGCTTTAGATAGATTAAATCTAACTTCAGCATAATCTAAAAGAATTCCTTCTCTAGTTGGATCAAGAAATGCATCTCCAATGTGAGTGAAAGAACCATAGTTATTACTTCCACCATAATCACCACCAATGTAACCATCAGCAATATTATCATCGAAATAAACCATTCTTCTTGGATCTTCAAATTGATTCATGTAATCAACGATTGTCTCAGACGCAAGAAAGTCAGATCTACCGCTCTGAACCAAATCTTCCCAAAGTGGGTTTGTGTTTGGTGCATTAGATTGGTAATCGATCGTAGCATTGTCATCATTTGATGCGAAAACACCGGCTGATACAGCAGACTCAACAGTAGATTGCGATAAAGAAGGATTTACATCCTGAAGTCTAATTCCCATTCTAAGTTTAAGAGAGTTAGCAAACATCATCCATTTGCTCATATCTCCTTCGTAAACAACATCTGAACCTGAGAATCCTTGTCCAGCTGATAGCATTCCTCCAACAGCATCAAGTCTTGAAATAAGGTCTGCGTAAACAGTAGCAGCATCGTCATATACAGGAAGTGAGAATTCACTAGGTTGCAAAGCCTGAGTATAAGGAATGTCTCCAAATCCATCAACTAATAAGTGCCAGGTATAAACTTCTATCACTTCAAGTTGTCCAAGTCTAGCGTCTTTTTGACCTTGAGTCAAGCCTTCGTTAGCATTTACAACTCTCTTTGCATCTTGAAGATCATAAATTACATCTGTGTAATATTCACTCCAAACTGCATCTGGATTTTGACGAGCTGTAAAATCATAGTTAGGCTCATCAGTATAAGTGGTTGTAGTCAAGTACTGCCCAAGGAACCTGTAAAGAGGTTCGTTTACGTTCGGGCTAGCGGTGTAATCACCAAGACTTACTGTAGCAGCCGTAAATAAGAAATCTGAAGCTACAGCATCGGGGTTTTTAGGATCCCGGTTTAAATTTTCATACTGTTCATCACTCTGGCAGGACCAAAGCATTGCAACAGCTGAAAGAGCAACAATATATTTTTTCATAGTATTTTAATTAAAAGTTAAATTTAAGACTAGCACCTATTTCTCTCATAGTTGGGTAAGCACCAGACTGGTATCCTTGAACGTTACCAGCACTTAAACCTGCTTCAGGATCTGCGTAAGGAATGCTCTTGTCGATGATCCAAAGGTTACGACCAATGAATGATACAGAAGCTCTTGTAAATGGTAAAGCTTCAAGTACTCTATCGCCAAAGTTATAAGTAAGCGTAGCTTCTCTCAACTTTACATATCCAGCGTCATAAACGTGAAGTGCGTTAGGAGCACGTGCGTACCCATAAGGGTTAGCGTAATAATCTGTTCTAGCTCTAGTCTCGTTTGGAGAAGTGTTAGTTACTTCGTAAGTACCATCAGCGTTAAAGCTAACATCACCCTGAACACCATCTAGAAGAACACCACCACCGTTTTCGATAGTATTTCTAATTGGATTACCAAGTTCGTTAGTACCTACGCTACTTGCATAAATACCGGTAGCAGTACCATACCATTGGTCAAGAGAGAAAACGCTTCCACCTTTTTGAACATCAATTAAGAATCCAAGAGCTATGTTTTTGTAAGTGAATGTGTTTTGAACACCACCAATCCAATCTGGTTGGAAATCACCAATAACATAGTTTGAGTTAGGAGTTTTAGCGTAGTAACCAGCAGATGTGATCACTTTGTTGCCTTGTTCGTCATAAACGAAATCTGTTCCTCTAATAGCACCGTAAGGTTCGCCTGGAGCAGCATTAATAGAAATACCACCTTGTAGGCTAGCTAACTGTAGGTTTTCAATTCCATCAGTAAGCTCAAGTACTTCGTTCTCGTTCTTCGCCCAGTTCACATTGATGTTCCAGTTGAAGTCTTCAGTTCTAATTGGGTTCAAAGTTAATGCAATCTCGATACCTTTGTTCTCAATCACACCTGCATTTAAAAGCTGTTCAGAGAAACCAGTTGAAGGAGATACAGGAACTGGAGTAATTTGATCTTCAGTTCTTGATCTATAGTAAGATACATCTAAACCAATTCTTCTATCGAAGAAGTTTGTTTCCAAACCAACTTCATAAGACTTAAGACGCTCTGGCTTTAAGTCAGGGTTTCTAAGTCTTGAATTGTTACTCGCAACACCAGCTCCATTGAAACCAGAATATATTGTATACGTGTTAAATACATTGTAAGGATTAGTGTCATTACCAACTTCAGCATAGTTACCTCTAAGTTTTGCGAAACTTAACCAGTCTGCATCAATTAGGTTAGATAACAAAACACTTGCAGATACCGCAGGGTAGTAGAAAGTGTTGTTTTCTTTTGGTAATGTAGAAGAACGGTCTCTACGAATAGTACCTTCAAGGAAGTAAGTGTTGAATAGACCTACACTTGCTCTAGCGTAAACACCATCCAGCATTCTTACAGATTCGTACTCTGAAGGTGGGTTAAGTGGGCTTGCACTGTTACTTAGTGCGTAGAATCCAGCTTTATTTAATCCTCCGTTTGTTGAAGCGAAAATGCTGTTTCTCTCGTTTCTTCTTAAGTTGAAACCTAAGTTACCATCAATGTTAACATCATCACTGATGTCTTTGTTGAAGTTTAGGATAAGGTCATAGTTGTATTCAGCAGCTCTGTTGTTGTAACGGCTGTATTTAGCAATATCTGCTGATCCTACATTAATTCTTTCTTCCTGTAATTCGTCATACGTATCAAAAGTAAATCTACCTAATATGCTGAATACATCATTCAGTTCATAATTAAGGTTTACGTTACCAAAATATCTGTTACGAGTATCAGTTTGAAAGTTTTCGTAGAATGTCCAGTATGGGTTATCAGAATAAATTGGTGATAAATCATCTGGAGAATTCGGGTTCCAGGTAATGTTCTGTCCTGTAGCCTCGTAAGCTCTTCTTTGTTCTTCGAAATCTACGTTAGTTTGGAACCACTGTCTGAACTGTTGCATAATGTTCAAAGAACTATATCCAGTTCCGTAACGTCCTTTACCATCAGTCTTAGTATAAGTAATGTTCGCTTGAGCGTTGAACTTATCTGTGAACTCATGAGAACCACTAAACTTAAGAGTGTTTCTCTTAATGTTAGAGTTTGGAAGGTTACCTTGTTGATTCAGGTGAGTTCCACTCAATCTAAAAGAAGAAGTTTCTGATCCACCATCTAAAGCAACAGAGTTTACAGAAGTGTAACCAGTTTGCCATACACTGTTAGGATCATTCTCACCAGCTACCCATGGAGAAGCTTGTTGGTAGGTGTCAAGATCCGGATAGATAGAGTTCCACTGGTAAATTTGTCTGTTAGGATCAAATGCAGCACCAAAAGAAGCATCTTCAGTAAAAGGAGTTGTTTCATCCAGGTTACCGTCACCGTCAACATCGTAAAGGTTAAAGTATCCATCATCAGAAGCATAGTAAGCACCGTATCCAGCACCGTACTGATCCTGATATTCTGGAAGAGTTTCCATATCTGGATTCGTTACAGTAATAGAAGACTGTACAGATACACCAATACCTTTACCTTTAGAACCTTTTTTAGTTTCAATAATTACAACACCATTCGCAGCTCTTGCTCCATATAGTGCAGTTGCAGCCGCACCTTTAAGTACGTTGATCGAAGCAATATCATTCGGGTTAATATCCGAAGCAGCGTTACCATAATCATAACCACCACGACCAGCAGCTTGTCCACTACTGTTAGGTGTATTGTTGCTAATTGGAGTTCCATCAACAACAAAAAGTGCCTGGTTGTTCCCAGTAAGAGAAGAGTTACCACGAATTACAACGTTCGTAGATCCACCAAGTGTTCCTGAAGACTTAATACTAAGACCAGAAACTTTACCTGATAGAGAGTTCACGAAGTTTTGTTGTGGAACATCAGATACAGCTTCACCACCTACTTCCTGAGTAGAGTAACCTAACTGTTTCTTTTCTCTTTTAATACCTAATGCAGTTACTACAACTTCATCAAGTTGAGCAGAATCATTCTCCATTACCACATCGATTTGATCGTTTGTGCTAACAGTGTATTCTGCTTGTTTCAATCCAACGAAAGAGAAAACCAATACATCTCCCTGAGTTGCAGTGATTTCATAATTTCCGTCGAAATCTGTTTGGGTACCCGTGCCAGTACCTTTAATAAGAACGTTCACACCAGGAAGGGGAAGACCATCTGAGTCAGTCACCGTACCCGCAATGGAACGTTCCTGTGCAAAAGTTATTTGCACCACGAACGCCAGTAATAGCGTTAAAATACTACTAAACTTTGTTTTCATTTTAAAATTTGTTTGAATTAGCCGACATCAAATGTGAGTAGAATAAAGCGTTAAAGCAAACATAATCTCATAATAAATCACGAAGATTAGCATAAGGACCTGATAGCCAATAATATAAAGCGCCTACTTTAACATTACGGCTCTTGTAATCTTAACAAATAGCAATCATCTTATCGTTATTAAACTTAAAATTTTATGATTAATGAATTTTTATATTTTACAAAGTATAATAATATTCAAGGATTTTCACCAGATCGAGGATCGATTCAAAATCAATGTTATTCGAATCTATATAAGTCTTCAATTGATCTTTCCTATCCTTTAAAGCTTTGAGAATATGGTTTCTTTTTAGTCTTACTTCAACATATTGGTCTGCACGGTTGAGAATGTAATAATTAGTATCTAATTCATATTCGGCACTCAAAGTATTGTCTTTACTCGAAACCCAGCCACTCGCATTGGGATCATTTAAATCCTTTATATATTCAACGATAACATAATTCGAAGGTGGGCTTACAACATGGTAATAGCGATCTTCCCTCTTGGTTTTCTCAAATTTGCTGCCTTCAATTTTAGAGAATAATAACTCGGTATTCTTGTCTTTTAATATAAAGCCACTTATGGAATCATCTAATAATTTCATTGGTTCGCCATTGGTACCTGTTTTATATACTAGATTGTTACCATAGATATCATAATTCATTTGTTGTGGTCTGGTTGTAGACCCGTCTTTGTTTATTCCATATCCTACATACCATTCAGAGCTCAAAAATGGATCACCTTTTGGGGAGCTTCTTGTGATTTTAAATCCATCTGAAAGATTTCCTGAATTTGTTGGATTTTGGGATTGGACGGTAAGACATAAAATAATGAGCAATAGGGTGGAAGAGAAGTTTTTCATAATTACATAGATTAATGACTTTCAATATAGTACATAAATAAAAACCTGCTCCAATGAGAGCAGGTTTTTGCATTACTAAAATAAGTTGCGACTATTCAAATAACCAAATTTTAGTATTAAGTTCATCTGCACCCTGAGCTGATATTGCTTCCTGATAGCTTTCTTCGTTTAAAGATGCAGCCGTTGCAGCATATGCTTGTCTATCTGGAATATCTGTTGCATTACTCAGTAGATCAGCTGGAGCAACCAGTGCTTTTTCATAGCCCATAGCTTCAAGTCTTCTCCATTCAGCCCATGCTTCATATCCTTGGAAATAAAGTGCTACCCATTTTTCATAACCGATAGATTCTAAACCATCATAGCTATTTTCATCTATATATTCTGAAGCATCTTCAGAAGATTGCCCCCATTGTTCGAATGAAGCGGTAATAGCTTGAGCATAAAGATCCTCAGCATTTTCGCTTGTCCAGCCTAATTCTGCAGCTTCCGCTCTAGCAAAAAGTACTTCAGCATAAGTAAACATATAAAGTGGAGCTTCCTGGTTGTATATAATATCTCCAGTGATGAAAGAATAATCATCAGTTGCAGAATTGGACATACCGTAAGGTGCTCCTACAAATGTACCAGAATTGAATGCCGGATCAGCCATTCCCATCAGTCTTTCGTCTTCCGGGTCTTCTGCAGATCCAGATCCTATCATTGCATCTACAAAAACGTCACTTACAAGATAATCTCTTCTAAAGTCTGGCGCTAGGAATCTATCTTCCCACGGGTTATCATTATTTTCGTCTGCTAAATATGGGTAGAAAAAGTTTTCAGAATTACCCATTATTTCGCTTCCAAGTGCCTCATTGAACATTTGTTGTCCCATTTCTGGATTAGCATTCGACAACCTTAATCCCATAACCATTTTTAAAGTTTGTCCAAAAGATTCCCATCTGCTAACGTCACCTCCAAAAATATAATCACCCTGTACGGGAGAAGTACCGGTGCCAATCATAGCTAGCGCCGAATTGAGTTCTTCAAATAATCCTGTGTAGATTTCTTCTTGAGAATCGTACGCTGGAAATTGGTTATCTAATCCTTGAAGTGCTTCTGAATATGGAAGTCTACCCCATCTCGTTGTCATACCTTCCATTAAGTAGACTCTCAAAATTGTTCCTGCGGCGATTTGGTTAGGATCTTCGCTAATTTCAATCATTCGATCTAAATCAGTTAATATTCCATACCAATAGGAAGTATCCCAGTTAAGTGTTTGATACCTGGATTCTTCATCATACTGTCCGTTGGATAAATACTGCACGTACAAGTTCGGAGTCGTAGCACCAACATAGGCAGAAACCGCGCCTTCCGCGTTAGCTAGCAAGCTTCCAGCCGATGGAGCTGTTGGTTCGTTAGGATTTTCATTAATCCCGTGGAAGTCAACTTGTTCGCAACCAGTAGTACAAAGTACTACTGATGCTAAAAGTATCGATTTTTTGATAAATTTTATTTTCATTTTAATAGCGTTTTAGTTAGAATGTAATATTCACGTTTAGACCAATTGTTCTCGTATTAGGAGATTGTCCACCTTCAGTCCAACCGTATCCAGTCAATTGACTGTCCTCCAATTCAGAAATATCAATATCGTCAATAGAGCTGTAAATCAACCAAAGATTACTTGCAAATACTCCAATGTTTAGTTTCTTAATAGGAGTGTTATCCACTAAGCTTCCTTTAACTTCGTAATCCAGCCTAGCTTGTCTTAATTTCACGTAAGAGGCATCGTATAACCACTCTTCATGTAGTGCAAACAATCTACCATAGTAAGTCTGAGCTTCAACATAATAAGATGCAGGTTCTCCTGTTGTTTCATCTACTCCTTCTATAAGGATACCACCGGTTGAAGCATCTGCATTAGAAGCTGCAACTGCTGCACCTCCACCAGTAACTGCATCACGTAGCGGGTTGCCGGCTGCATTGTTACCTATAGTGCTTTCTCCTAAACCTGAGTAAGCATTGAACATTTTGGTAACGGAAAAGATCTTACCACCTTTCTGGAAGTCAAAATCCAATCCTAAAGATAAATTTTTGTATTGCATAAATGATGTAGCTCCACCAGTCCAGTCTGGTAATACATTACCCAGGTATTGATTAGAGTCGTAACGAGGGTTACCGGTATCTGATAATAGAATGTTACCTGCATCATCTCTACGGTAAGCTCTACCATATATTGCACCCCACTCTTCACCAACTCTTTCCTGTAGTTGTATTCCTCTCCAGGTTGTTGATAATACATTTACGTCTGTTCCTGGTGCGATTGCATCCACTGTTCTTTCTAAAGTCGCAAAGTTCGCGTTGATGTCCCAAACAAAGTTGTCATTTCTAACTGGTACCACATTGAAAGCTAATTCCCAACCTTTATAAGTCTGTTCCCCTGAGTTTGTAGAAAAACTGCGGAATCCTGTAGATGGGTCAAGTGAAACATCCGCCGGTAGTTGGTCATCTTGTTTATTAAAATATGTAACATCCAGACCTAACCTATTGTCTGCAAATCTCATTTCTGTACCGAATTCGTACTCTCTTCTTACCCCTCCAGTTAAGGTTGGGTTGTTTAATCCGCTCTTTACAGATAATTTTCCGAAAGAACCGTATGGTGTTCCAATATTGTACGTCTCTGAAATTTGGAATACCCCTGGAAATCTTGGTGCTTCAGCTATGCTGGCTCTTAATTTACCAAACGAAAGAATATCATTCTGAGGTAATAATTTACTAAATATTAAACTTAATGATCCTCCATAAGTTTCAACTCTGTTGTTTTCTGAGAATGCGGTAGACTGCCAATCTAATCTGGCAGAACCATCTAGGTAAAGAAGGTTTCTAAAACCAATAGAAGCTTTAGAAAACAATGATTGTCTACCTATTTCCTCGTAATAGCTAGATAAATTAGGTCTATCTCTTGAAGTATTTAGGCTATAAAACCCATCTGCTGTCAATCCACCTGCTGTTGAAGCTGAGATAGACTTTTCATTTCTATCGTAGATTTCAAAACCTGCGCTTGCGCTAATATCGAAGTCTTCAGTGAGGTCTTTTTGGTAATTCAGAATACCAAATAATTCATCTGTATTATTAGTTTCCTCGTATTCAGAGTAGAAAGGTTGAGAAAGACCACCAAATCCAGCTCTGTTTGAACTTTCATAGGTGTTTAATGTTTTTCTTACTTCAACACTGGCAGTGAAGTCTTCATTGAAGTTATAATTTAACCCTAATCTACCGTATAAAGCATTTTTATTTTGAGGGTTTACATTTTCATTAGTAATGAAATATGGCATATCCCAATACAATGGAGATGTGTTTGTAGGGCTATTAAGGTTCCATGAAACAACCTGTCCATTTCTTCTGTAATCCTTCAAGCGATCAATGTCAAGTTGCCTTTGCCACCATTGGTTAAAGTTTGACGCAATATTTCCGTATCCGTTAGATGGATAATTGGAAGTTCTTCTGTCCTGGTAATTTAAACTCGCAAAACCTTCCAGTTTGTCTGAAATATCCACACTCGCACTTAGCGATCCCTGAACAGTATTTCTTTCAGAATTAGGTATCACCCCAGTTCTGTCAATTTTAGCTAAACTAGCTCTTACTGAAAAACCTTCTCCACCTTTGGTAAAGGTTACATTGGTATTTGAAGTAATACCGGTTTCGAAGAAGTCGCGAACATTATCAGGGTTTGGTGAAAACGGTCTTAATTCCCCAAATTCGGGTGTGTTTGGAATCCAGGAATCCCAGTGTCTAACAAGTTGACCGTCCATCTTTGGTCCCCAACTTTCATCTGCATAATATTCAACCATAGACTGACCATCAAATGAACTCCAATCGGCTGGATGTATAGATGGATCAAAATTGAAAGTATTAAATTCTTGAGAGTAACCTCCTCCATATTCGTTTTGGTACTCTGGAATTTTATACACATTTTCAATGGCAGAACTATGATTTACAGAGATGCTACTTTGTCCTTCTCCTGCGCTTTTGGTGGTAATGATAATTACACCGTTAATACCTTGAGGACCATATAATGCAGTTGCTGCGGCACCTTTCAACACCGACATATCAGCTATATCATCAGTAATAATATCTGAAGCATCCTGGACTTTAACGTTATCAACAATATACAGCACACCAGTATTACCTCTTAATCGGATATTGGAGTTTCCAAATCCAGAACTAGGAGCTCCAGTAAACTGTACACCAGCAACCTTACCGGCAAGAGCATTGTTGATATTCGTTTCACGAGCTTTGATAAGGGATTCGCCTTCAACTGTTTGCTGTGCATATCCTAAGCTCTGCTTTTCTCGCTTAATACCGAGTGCGGTTACTACCACTTCCTGAAGCTGTGCGGAATCATTTTCCATCGTAATATCTATCGTATCGATATTATCAACGGTGTATTCAGTTTGTCTCAAACCAATGAAAGAGAAGACAAGTACATCGCCTTGATTGGCTTTGATTTCATACTTTCCATCGAAATCGGTTTGGGTACCCGTGCCAGTACCTTTGACCAGAACGTTTACACCGGGTAGGGGAAGACCGTCTGAATCGGTCACCGTTCCGGATATAGAACGTTCCTGTGCAAAACTAAGTTGCACCACGAACGCTAAAAATAGCGTTAAAATAATTCTAAACTTTGTTCTCATTTTTGAATTTGTTTGAGTTAGCCAGCCGCAAAAATTATAATTTAATGTTAATAAACCAAATTTTAACTAATTAAATGCAATAAAAACTTAAAACGGCAAACAATAATGCAGTGAATTGGCAATTTGAAGGTTATGCAAAGAGTATTTCTGAAGCTAGATTTGGTAGGGAACAAGTTTTCAGCTGTCTTCGAGCTCTATATATCTATTCTGTACGAGTAGTGGTTGCAAAATTAAAGTGGGCATATATTTGATTATTAGCTTTTTATTTCTACCTTTGCAAACCCTAAAAATCGGGGGAATAAAATTTATTAATAATTAGTGTATAGGAAATTATGCCAACAATTTCACAATTAGTACGAAAAGGAAGAGCCAAAATAACCAAGAAGAGTAAATCGGCTGCTTTGGATTCGTGCCCTCAAAGGAGAGGTGTTTGCACACGTGTGTATACCACTACTCCTAAGAAACCAAACTCTGCTATGAGAAAAGTAGCAAGGGTGAGGTTGACAAACGGGAAAGAGGTTAACGCCTACATTCCTGGTGAAGGACACAATCTACAAGAGCACTCGATAGTATTGGTTAGAGGTGGAAGGGTAAAAGATTTACCAGGTGTTAGATATCACATTGTTCGTGGTGCGCTAGATACTGCCGGTGTTGAAGGTAGAACTCAGCGAAGATCTAAGTACGGTGCAAAACGCCCTAAGAAGTAATTAAAAACTTTTAATGTAAAGAAATGAGAAAAAGACAGGCGAAAAAGAGACCGCTTTTACCAGATCCAAAATTTAACGATCAGCTAGTTACACGTTTCGTGAACATGATGATGTGGGATGGTAAGAAGTCGGTAGCCTTTAAAATTTTCTATGATGCTATCGCGATTGTAGAGGAGAAAAAACAAGACGAAGAGAAATCTGGATTGGAAATTTGGAAAGATGCTCTTTCTAACGTGATGCCTCACGTTGAAGTGAGAAGTAGACGTGTAGGTGGTGCAACATTCCAGATACCAATGCAAATTCGTCCAGACCGTAAGGTGTCTACTGCTATGAAGTGGTTAATTAGTTTTGCACGTAAAAGAAATGAGAAGTCAATGGCTGGAAAGCTATCTGCTGAAATTCTTGCTGCTGCAAAAGAAGAAGGAGCTGCTGTTAAGAAAAGAGTAGATACTCATAAAATGGCTGAGGCTAACAAAGCATTCTCTCACTTTAGATTCTAAAACAACATGGCACAAAGAGATTTAAAATTTACTAGAAATATTGGAATTGCGGCTCATATTGATGCGGGTAAAACTACAACTACGGAGCGTATCCTTTATTATACAGGTATAAGTCATAAAATCGGTGAGGTTCATGATGGTGCTGCCACTATGGACTGGATGGAGCAAGAGCAGGAGCGTGGTATTACTATTACCTCTGCAGCTACACACTGTAAGTGGATGTACCGCGATCAGGAATTTACTGTGAATATTATTGATACTCCAGGTCACGTTGACTTTACTGTAGAGGTAGAGCGTTCATTGCGTGTTCTTGATGGAGTTGTTGCATTGTTCTCTGCAGTAGACGGGGTTGAGCCTCAGTCTGAAACTGTTTGGAGGCAGGCAGATAAATATAGAGTTCCACGTCTAGGTTTCGTTAATAAAATGGACCGTCAGGGTGCAGATTTTTTCAACGTATGTCGTCAGGTAAGAGAAATGCTTGGTGGTAACCCGGTGCCGCTTCAGGTGCCTATCGGTGATGAAATCGACTTTAGAGGTGTGGTTGATCTTATTTCTAAGAAAGCAATTATTTGGAATGATGAGGATCATGGGATGACTTATGATACTATTGATATTCCTGAGGAGCTTGTAGATGATGTTAATAAGTACCGTGCAGAATTAGTGGAAGCGGTTGCAGAATATGATGAAGCATTGATGGAGAAATTCTTCGAGGACGAAAGTTCTATTACAGAAGATGAGATCATCGCTGCATTAAGAGCTGCAACTATAGATATGAGCATCATTCCAATGATGTGTGGTTCTGCATTTAAAAATAAAGGTGTTCAGGCGATGCTTGACGCTGTGATGCGTTACCTTCCTTCTCCAGTGGATGTAGAAGCAATTGAAGGTACTAACCCAGATACAGGTAAGGAAGAAAGTCGTAAGCCAAATGTGGATTCTCCATTTTCTGCGCTTGCATTTAAAATTGCTACCGATCCTTTCGTAGGTCGTTTAGCCTTTTTCCGTGCTTATTCCGGTACTCTTGAGGCTGGTTCTTACGTGTTGAACGTACGTTCAGGTAAAAAAGAGCGTATTTCAAGAATTTACCAGATGCACTCAAACAAGCAGGAGCCAATCGATAGTATTGAAGCTGGAGATATTGGGGCTGCTGTTGGATTTAAGGACATCAAAACTGGTGATACTCTTACAGATTTAAACCATCCAATTGTTCTTGAATCAATGTCTTTCCCTGCACCTGTAATTGGTATTGCAGTGGAGCCAAAAACTAAGGCTGATGTAGAAAAGATGGGGATGGCTCTTGGAAAACTTGCTGAAGAAGATCCAACTTTTACAGTGAAGACTGATGATAATTCTGGACAAACGATTATCTCTGGTATGGGAGAACTTCACCTTGAGATCATTATTGACCGAATGAAGCGTGAGTTTAAAGTAGAAGTAAACGTTGGTGAGCCTCAGGTGGAGTACAAAGAAGCTGTACGTAGAGATGCTGATCAAAGAGAAGTTTACAAGAAGCAGTCTGGTGGTCGTGGTAAATTTGCGGATATCGTATTTACAATGGGACCAGTAGATGAAGACTTTGAAGGTGATGGTCTTCAGTTCGTAGATTCTATTAAAGGTGGGCGTATTCCTAAAGAATTCGTGCCATCCGTAGAAAAAGGTTTTAAAGAGGCTATGAAGAATGGTCCTTTAGCTGGATTTACTATGGATACTTTAAAAGTTGAACTTAAGGATGGATCTTTCCACCCTGTTGATTCAGATCAACTTTCTTTCGAACTGGCTGCAAAGATGGGATACAAATCTGCTGCAAAATCTGCGGGAGCTGTGATTCTTGAGCCAATCATGAAAGTAGAAGTTGTTACTCCGGAAGAGAATATGGGTGATATCGTTGGTGACCTTAACAGAAGAAGAGGTCAGGTAAACAACATGTCAGACAGATCTGGAGCGAAAGTAATCAAAGCTGAAGTGCCTCTTTCTGAAATGTTTGGATATGTAACTACATTAAGAACACTTTCATCAGGTAGAGCAACTTCAACTATGGAATTCTCTCACTATGCTGAAACTCCTTCTAATATTTCTGAAGAAGTGATCAAAGCAGCTAAAGGAGCAGCAAACGAATAATCTTAAGGAAATGAGTCAAAAAATCAGAATAAAACTAAAATCTTACGATCATAACCTGGTAGATAAGTCTGCTGAAAAGATCGTTAAAACCGTAAAGACTACGGGAGCTGTTGTTACCGGACCAATTCCGTTACCAACAAACAAAAAAATCTTTACTGTTCTTCGTTCACCTCACGTGAACAAGAAATCCAGAGAGCAGTTTCAACTAAGCTCTTATAAGAGATTGCTTGATATCTATAGCTCTTCTTCAAAAACGATAGATGCGTTGATGAAGCTGGAACTTCCAAGTGGAGTAGAAGTAGAGATCAAAGTGTGATAAAACAGTTCCGCGTACTTCGGTACGCGGTTAACATGTCCGGCGCGTTTCGCAAAGGAAAAACGGGAAAAATACAATTCAGGGCTGAATGTGTTTTTCAGCCCTATGTTTT
>NZ_JBLWIM010000008.1:800332-805713 GCF_048381525.1 Christiangramia qingdaonensis | reverse complement strand
TGTCTGGGTTAATAGGAAAAAAGATCGGCATGACCAGCATTTTCGACGAGAATGGGAAAAACATCCCATGTACCGTGATTCAAGCTGGACCGTGCGTGGTTACCCAAGTCAGAACCAAAGAGGTTGACGGGTATGAAGCACTTCAACTTGGTTTCGATGACAAAAAGACTGTAAATAAAGCTGCTGAAGGGCACGCTAAAAAAGCAGGAACCGTTGCAAAACGTAAAGTCGTTGAATTCCAGGGTTATAATGAAGATTACAAATTAGGTGACTCTGTTACCGTGGAGCATTTCAAAGAAGGTGAATTTGTGGATATCGCAGGTACGTCTAAAGGTAAAGGTTTCCAGGGTGTTGTAAAGAGACATGGATTTGGAGGAGTTGGACAGGCCACTCACGGTCAGCACAACAGATTAAGAGCTCCTGGTTCTATTGGTGCAGCGTCTTATCCTGCGAGAGTTTTCAAAGGAATGAAGATGGCCGGTAGAATGGGTGGCGAGAGAGTTAAAGTTGAAAACCTGAGAGTTTTAAAGGTAGTTGCAGACAAGAATCTTTTAGTAGTAAAAGGATGTGTGCCAGGATCTAAGAACTCATACGTAATCATTAGTAAGTAATGGAAATAGCAGTTTTAGATATTAAGGGAAAAGAAACAGGCAGAAAAGCACAGCTTTCTGATTCTGTTTTCGCTATAGAGCCTAATGAGCACGCTGTTTATTTAGATGTTAAGCAGTATCTGGCCAACCAACGTCAGGGTACTCATAAAGCGAAAGAAAGAGCCGAGATCGCAGGATCTACGCGTAAGATAAAGAAACAAAAGGGTACTGGTACAGCGAGAGCTGGTAGTATCAAGTCTCCTATTTTCAAAGGTGGTGGACGTGTTTTTGGTCCAAGACCAAGAAACTATGGTTTCAAATTAAACAAGAACCTTAAACGTCTTGCAAGAAAGTCTGCCCTATCAATTAAGGCAAACGACAAGGCTATCATGGTAATTGAAGATTTTTCATTCGATACTCCAAAAACTAAGAACTTTATCGAAGTTCTTCAGGCTCTGGGGATTGACAGTAAAAAATCGCTAATTGTGTTGGGTGACTCAAATAAAAATGTATATTTGTCGTCGCGCAATTTGAAATCCTCAGAAGTTATAAATAGCTCAGAATTAAGTACTTACAAAATACTTAATGCTAAGAGTATCGTCTTCGTAGAAGGATCTTTAGAAGGAATTGAGTCGAAATTAAGTTAATAAACCGTTATGAGCATCTTGATTAAACCTGTTATTACAGAAAAAGCTACTACAGATAGTGAGATGAACAATCGCTTCACTTTTGTGGTAAGTAACAAGGCAAATAAGATTCAGATCAAAGACGCAGTTGAATCTGCTTATGGCGTGTCTGTTACTAAAGTTCGAACTATGAATGTCCGCCCGGATCGTAAGACTAAATATACTAAGTCTGGTATGATCACTGGTAAAACTAATGCTTTCAAAAAAGCAGTAGTACAGGTGGCGGAAGGTGAAACAATTGATTTATACAGTAATCTTTAAGATTAAACAATGTCAGTTAGAAAATTAAAACCAATTACACCTGGTCAGCGTTTTAGAGTAGTGAATGGGTATGACGCCATTACTACTGATAAGCCGGAGAAAAGCCTATTGGCGCCGATAAAAAAATCAGGTGGTAGAAACAGTCAGGGAAAAATGACCATGCGCTACAAAGGTGGTGGTCATAAAAGAAGGTATCGTGTAATCGACTTTAAGCGTGATAAGCAGGGAATTCCTGCTACAGTGGCTTCTATCGAATACGATCCAAACAGAACGGCCTTTATCGCATTATTGAATTATCAGGATGGAGAGAAAAGGTATATTATTGCTCAGAATGGGCTTCAGGTTGGGCAGAATATAGTTTCTTCCAACGAAGCTGCTTCTCCTGAGATCGGGAATGCAATGCCTCTGGCAAACATTCCACTTGGTACGGTTATTTCCTGTATTGAGTTGAGACCAGGACAGGGAGCTGTGATGGCGCGTAGTGCCGGTGCTTTCGCTCAGTTATTAGCGAGAGAAGGTAAATACGCAACTATCAAGTTGCCTTCTGGGGAGATTAGACGTGTTCTTTCACTTTGTATTGCTACAATCGGAGCTGTATCTAACAGTGATCATCAGTTAATGATTGGTGGTAAAGCTGGTAGAAGCAGATGGTTGGGTATACGTCCAAGAACAAGACCGGTAGCGATGAACCCTGTCGATCACCCAATGGGTGGTGGTGAAGGTAGAGCTTCAGGTGGTCACCCACGTTCTAGAAAAGGTCTTCCTGCTAAAGGATTCAAGACCCGCTCAAGAACAAAAGCGAGTAATAAATATATTGTAGAACGTAGAAAGACTAGAAAGAAATAAGATATGGCACGTTCATTAAAAAAAGGACCTTTCGTTCATTACAAACTGGAACAAAAAGTGGCTCAGAATGTTGAGTCTGGAAAGAAAGCCGTGATCAAAACCTGGTCTAGGGCTTCTATGATTACTCCAGATTTTGTAGGACAAACTATAGCAGTACACAACGGGAAGCAATTCGTTCCTGTTTATGTAACTGAAAATATGGTGGGTCATAAACTAGGAGAATTTTCACCAACACGGTCTTTCAGAGGACATGCAGGTGCGAAAAATAAAGGTAGAAAATAATTGAAGCTATGGGAGTTCGTAAAAGAGAAAGAGCAGAGCAAATAAAAGAAGCCAAGAAACAGGTAGCTTTTGCAAAGTTAAATAACTGCCCTACTTCGCCTAGAAAAATGCGTCTTATGGCGGATTTGGTTAGAGGAGAGAAAGTAGAAAAAGCGCTTCATATTTTAAAGTTCAGTAAAAAAGAGGCATCTAATCGTTTAGAGAAACTTTTAGTTTCAGCTATTGCCAACTGGCAAGCTAAGAACGAGGACGCTAACCTTGAAGAAGCTGAGCTATTTGTGAAAGAGATTCGTGTAGACGGAGGAAGTATGTTGAAAAGACTTCGTCCTGCTCCACAGGGTCGTGCACACCGAATTAGAAAGAGATCCAATCATGTTACATTAGTGCTTGGAGCAAACAATAATACACAAAGCTAAGAGATAGTATGGGACAGAAAACAAATCCAATCGGGAATCGCCTTGGTATCATTAGAGGTTGGGAATCCAACTGGTACGGAGGTAATGACTACGGCGACAAACTTGCCGAAGACGATAAGATTAGAAAATACATCCATGCTCGTCTTTCTAAAGCGAGTGTATCGCGTGTAATCATCGAGCGCACGCTTAAGCTTGTAACCGTTACTATCACTACTGCCAGACCTGGTATTATTATCGGAAAAGGTGGACAAGAGGTAGACAAGCTTAAGGAAGAGCTTAAAAAGATTACCGACAAGGAGGTTCAAATTAACATCTTTGAAATCAAAAGGCCAGAACTTGATGCACATTTAGTTGCTTCAAGTGTTGCAAGACAAATTGAGAACAGAATCTCTTACCGTCGTGCAATCAAAATGGCCATTGCGGCTGCAATGAGAATGAATGCTGAAGGAATCAAGATTGAGATTTCCGGACGTTTAAATGGTGCTGAAATGGCACGTTCAGAATCATACAAAGATGGAAGAATACCTTTGTCTACTTTTAGGGCTGATATTGATTATGCTTTGATCGAAGCTCATACTACATATGGTAGATTGGGAATCAAAGTATGGATCATGAAAGGTGAGGTATACGGAAAAAGAGAGCTTTCGCCTCTAGTTGGTCTTGCAAAGAACCAAGGTAAAAAATCCGGTGCCGGACGAGGTGGAAACAAATCACGTCGTAGAAAGTAATTTTTTAAAGGAAAGAAAAAATGTTACAACCTAAAAGAACAAAATACCGTAAGCAACAAAAAGGCCGTATGAAAGGGCTTGCTCAAAGAGGGCACAGACTTTCTAACGGAACCTTCGGAATCAAATCAATGGATTCCAGCTTTGTTACTGCACGTCAAATAGAAGCAGCGCGTATCGCCGCTACCCGATATATGAAAAGAGAAGGTTCTATCTGGATCAAAATTTTCCCAGATAAGCCTATTACAAAGAAACCTCTTGAAGTACGTATGGGTAAAGGTAAAGGTGCTGTGGAATATTGGGCAGCAGTGGTAAAACCAGGAAGAATAATGTTTGAAATTGGTGGAGTGCCAATGGCAACTGCCAAAGAGGCTTTACGTCTTGCAGCACAAAAACTTCCGGTAAGAACAAAATTTGTTGTAGCTAGAGATTATCAAGAATAATATTGGAATTATGAAACAATCAGAAGTAAAAGAATTGTCTGTTGCAGAATTGCAAGAAGAGCTTGGTAAGTCTCGAAAAGCTTATTCAGATTTAAAAATGGCTCATGCTGTTTCGCCTTTGGAGAATCCGATACAGTTGAGAACTGAAAGGAGAAAAGTGGCGAGATTAGCTACAGAGTTAACTAAAAGAGAACAACAATAATTGTTATTCTGCTGAAAGATGGAAAAAAGAAACTTAAGAAAAGAGCGTGTAGGGGTTGTTACAAGTAACAAAATGCAGAAATCCATAGTGGTTGCTGAAGTGAAAAAAGTAAAACACCCTATGTATGGAAAATTCGTTTTGAAAACGAAAAAGTACGTAGCACACGACGAAAATAACGACTGCAACGAAGGTGATACTGTAAAGATCATGGAAACACGACCTTTAAGTAAATCCAAGACTTGGAGATTAGTAGAAATAATTGAAAGAGCGAAGTAAATCATGGTACAACAAGAGTCCAGACTAAAAGTAGCAGATAACACCGGAGCTAAAGAAGTTTTAGCAATCCGTGTGTTAGGAGGTACAAAGAAAAGATACGCATCTGTTGGAGACAAGATAGTTGTCAGTGTAAAAGAAGCTACACCTAACGGAAATATCAAGAAGGGTGCAGTTTCAACAGCAGTTGTTGTTCGTACCAAGAAAGAAGTACGCAGACCGGATGGATCTTATATCCGTTTCGATGATAATGCATGTGTACTTTTAGGTCCTCAGGGTGAAATGCGCGGTACTCGTGTATTTGGTCCTGTAGCACGTGAACTTCGTGATAAGCAATTCATGAAAATTGTATCATTGGCACCTGAAGTGCTTTAATACATTAAGAAAATGACAAAGCTTAAAATAAAATCAGGAGATACCGTACGTGTAATCGCTGGTGACCATAAGGGTCAGGAAGGGAAAGTGCAGAAGGTACTTATCGAGAAGAATAAAGCTATTGTGGAAGGGGTTAATATGATCTCTAAACATGAGAAGCCTAGTGCTTCTAATCCACAAGGTGGAATTAAGGAGAAAGAAGCTCCAATCCATATTTCTAATCTATCACTTATCGACAAGAATGGTGATACAACGAGAGTTGGTTACAGAGAAGAAGATGGT
>NZ_JBLWIM010000008.1:755768-800213 GCF_048381525.1 Christiangramia qingdaonensis | reverse complement strand
TCCAATATTATGGAGGTGCCAAAACTGGAGAAGATAGTAATTAGCCGTGGAGTTGGTGGAGCAGTGGCAGATAAAAAACTTATCGACCATGCAATCGACGAACTTTCTGCAATTAGTGGACAAAAGGCGGTTGCTACGATCTCTAAGAAGGATGTTGCATCATTCAAATTACGTAAAGGAATGCCGATTGGTGCTAAAGTTACTCTACGTGGATATAGAATGTATGAATTCCTTGATAGATTGATTACTAGTGCATTGCCACGTGTTCGTGATTTCAACGGAATTAAATCTAATGGGTTTGATGGTAGAGGGAATTACAACCTTGGAATCACTGAACAAATCATCTTTCCTGAGATCGATATCGATGCTGTGAATAGAATCGCTGGAATGGATATCACTTTTGTTACTTCTGCGGAAACCGATAAGGAAGCAAAAGCATTGTTGACCGAACTAGGATTACCTTTTAAAAAGAACTAATTATGGCTAAAGAATCAATGAAAGCCCGTGAGGTGAAAAGACAGAAATTGGTAAAGAAGTATGCTGAGAAACGCGCTGCACTTAAAGAAGCAGGTGATTACGAAGGTTTACAGAAACTACCAAAGAACTCTTCCCCTGTTCGTTTGCATAACAGATGTAAATTAACTGGAAGACCTAAAGGGTACATGAGACAATTTGGTCTTTCTCGAGTAATGTTCAGAGAGATGGCCAACCAAGGTCTTATACCAGGTGTTAAAAAGGCAAGCTGGTAATATTATAAACTGGATGAAGGTTCAATTAGGAAAACCACATCCGCAAATAAATTTAAATGAATACAGATCCTATTGCAGATTACTTAACAAGAATCAGGAATGCAAATGCTGCAAACCACAGAGTTGTGGAAGTTCCTGCTTCCAATGTTAAAAAAGAGATCACTAAGATATTATTCGATCAGGGATATATTCTAAGTTACAAATTCGAAGATACTACCGCTCAGGGAGTTATCAAGATCGCTCTTAAGTATGATAAAATTACTAAAGAGCCAGTAATTAAGAAGATTCAACGAATAAGTAAACCTGGTTTACGTAAGTATGCCGGATCAACAGAGATTCCTAGAATCCTGAATGGTCTTGGTATCGCGATTGTTTCAACTTCTCACGGAGTAATGACTGGAAAACAGGCTAAAGCCGACAAGGTTGGTGGTGAAGTACTGTGCTACGTTTACTAATACTTAAAAGACTAAAGAAATGTCAAGAATAGGTAAAAATCCAATTACAATTCCAGAAGGTGTTACAGTAGAGCACAAAGATGGTCTTGTAACGGTAAAAGGAAAATTAGGAGAGCTTAAGCAGCAGGTACAGGATATCGATATAAAAATCGAAGATAATGTAATTACTTTTGAGCGTACTTCGGATAAAAGTGATCAGAAAGCGAAACACGGTCTTTACCGTGCTTTGGTAAATAACATGATTGAAGGTGTATCTAATGGATTCACTAAATCACTTGAACTTGTAGGTGTTGGTTATAGAGCTAGCAACCAGGGTAACAAGCTTGATTTGGCTGTTGGTTATTCTCACAATATTGTACTAGATTTAGCTCCCGAAGTAAAAGTGGAGACAATCTCAGAAAAAGGTAAGAATCCTATCGTTAAGCTTACTTCACATGACAAGCAACTGGTTGGACAGGTAGCTGCGAAGATCCGATCAATGAGAAAACCTGAACCTTACAAAGGAAAAGGTATCAAATTTGTTGGTGAACAATTGAGAAGAAAAGCAGGTAAATCAGCATAATAAAGATAGTTATGGCAGTGTCAAAACAAGATAGAAGAAATAAAATTAGAAAACGAATCCGTAAGGATATCGTTGGAACAACAAGCCGTCCTAGATTATCTGTATTCAGGAGCAATAAAGAAATTTATGCTCAGATTATCGATGATGTTGAAGGTAAAACTTTAGCTTCAGCATCTTCAAGAGATAAGGATATCGTGTCTGCTTCTGCAGATAGAAAAGAGCAGGCTCAAATGGTTGGTAAAGCCATTGCTGAGAAAGCGAAGAGTGCTGGTATCGATACGATCTCCTTCGATAGAGGTGGATATCTATATCACGGTAGAGTTAAATCATTAGCAGAAGGTGCTCGCGAAGGAGGACTTAAATTCTAGAAAATATGTATCAAGATTATAAAAACGTAGAACATGTAAAACCAGGAGGTCTTGAATTAAAGGACCGTTTGGTTGGAGTACAACGTGTTACTAAGGTTACAAAAGGTGGTAGAGCCTTTGGATTCTCTGCTATTGTTGTAGTAGGAGATGAAAATGGTGTAGTTGGTCAGGGACTTGGTAAATCCAAAGAAGTGGCAGATGCTATCTCTAAGGCTGTAGAAGACGCTAAGAAAAATCTGGTACGCATCCCTTTACATAAAGGAACATTACCTCACGAACAAAAAGGTAAGTATGGTGGAGCAAGAGTTATGCTTCTTCCTGCTGCAGCTGGTACTGGTATCATTGCCGGTGGAGCGATTCGTGCGGTACTTGAGTCTGTAGGTGTGCATGATGTACTTTCTAAGAATCAGGGATCTTCGAACCCACACAACGTAGTTAAAGCTACTTTTGATGCTTTACTTCAATTGAGAAGTGCTGAAACTGTTGCAAAACAGAGAGGTGTTTCTTTGGAAAAAGTATTTAAAGGTTAAAATCAAGGAATAAGATGGGAAAGATAAAAGTCACTAAAAGGAAAAGTGCTATTAATCGCACGAAAAATCAAAAACTCGTGCTTGAGTCTCTTGGACTTAAGAAGATCGGGCAGACGGTTGAGCATGACGATACGCCAAACATCCTTGGTATGGTAAATAAAGTTAAACACTTAGTTTCTGTTGAAGAAACAAAATAATAATCTCTCATGGATTTAAGTAACTTAAAACCTGCAGAAGGTTCAGTTAGAAAGAATAGCAAGCGTATTGGTCGAGGTGAAGGATCTGGTAAAGGTGGAACCTCTACCAGAGGTCACAAAGGAGCCAAGTCTCGTTCTGGTTATTCAAAAAAGATCGGATTTGAAGGAGGGCAAATGCCACTTCAAAGACGTGTGCCTAAGTTTGGATTCACCAACAGAAATCGTAAGGTTTACCAGGGAATTAACCTGGATACTCTTCAATCTCTTGTTGATGAAGGAAGAATTAAGGATACAGTTGATATGGACGTGCTCGCAGAAAACGGTCTTGCCGGAAGAAACGAGCTTGTTAAGATATTAGGTAGAGGTGAATTAAAGGCAAAGTTGAAAATATCTGTTCATAAATTTACGGCCTCAGCGAAAGAAGCTATCGAAGCTGCCGGAGGTGAAGTTGTTACTTTATAATAGATAATCAAATGAAATTCATCAATACGATTCAAAATATTTGGAAAATCGAGGAGCTAAAAAATAGAATTTTAGTAACCCTCGGTTTGCTTTTGGTATATCGTTTCGGGGCGCAGGTAGTGCTTCCCGGAATTGATGCCGCTCAACTTTCAAGTCTGGCTAACCAGACAGATAGTGGACTATTAGGTCTACTTAATGCATTTACAGGTGGAGCGTTCTCGAATGCTTCAGTATTTGCTTTAGGTATTATGCCTTATATATCTGCCTCTATTGTAGTGCAATTAATGGGGATTGCTATTCCTTACTTGCAAAAGCTTCAGAAAGAAGGTGAAAGTGGACGTAAAAAGATCAATCAAATCACCCGATGGTTAACCATTGCTATCACATTAGTTCAGGGACCTGGTTATATTTATAACCTGTTTGCTACCTTGCCTGGAGAAGCATTCTTGCTTGGCGATAACTTAACTTTTGTTATCTCCTCAGTAATAATACTTACCACAGGGACAATTTTCGCGATGTGGTTAGGTGAGAAGATCACAGATAAAGGGATTGGTAATGGTATTTCATTGTTAATTATGGTGGGTATTATTGCTACTCTGCCACAGGCATTCATTCAGGAATTCGCTTCCAGAGTATTTGAATCCAATGGTGGTATGGTAATGATCCTTATTGAACTGGTGATCTGGTTTGCTATCATCATGGCATCTGTAATGCTGGTAATGGCAGTACGTCAAATACCTGTACAGTATGCAAGAAGATCTGCTTCTGGTGGATATGAAAAGAACGTATTTGGTTCGAGACAGTATATACCTTTGAAATTAAATGCTTCTGGTGTAATGCCAATCATTTTCGCTCAGGCGATTATGTTCATTCCTGTAGCTCTTGCTGGTCTATCAGACTCAGATACTGCTCAGGGTGTGACGGCAGCATTTCAAAACATCTTTGGTTTCTGGTATAACCTTGTATTCGCTTTATTGATTATTGTATTTACATATTTCTATACAGCGATCACGGTACCAACAAATAAGATGGCAGATGATCTTAAGCGAAGTGGTGGTTTTATTCCAGGGATCCGTCCAGGAACTGAAACTGCTGAATACTTAGATAGGATCATGTCTCAAATTACGCTTCCTGGATCTATATTCCTGGCTCTTATTGCGGTGTTCCCTGCAATAGTTTTCTCTTTGTTGGGTGTACAGCAAAGTTGGGCGTTGTTCTTCGGAGGTACTTCACTTCTGATTATGGTTGGAGTTGCGATAGATACTATGCAGCAGGTAAATTCTTATCTACTGAATAGACACTATGACGGATTAATGAAAACAGGTAAAAACAGAAAAGCAGTAGCTTAATTATGGCAAAGCAGGCAGCGATTGAACAAGACGGAACCATTATTGAAGCATTGTCTAATGCAATGTTTCGTGTGGAATTAGAGAATGGTCACGTAGTGACTGCACATATCTCTGGAAAGATGCGTATGCATTACATTAAATTACTTCCTGGAGATAAGGTGAAACTGGAAATGAGTCCTTATGATTTAACTAAGGCTCGAATAACTTACAGATACTAAAAAGTAATTTTCAGCCTTTTATAAATTTTTTATACTTTTGCACTCTGAAAAATTTATGACGGCTAAAATTTCACTAAAAGGATAATTCCTTGTAAGTGAATTAAAAAGAGATAAGATGAAAGTTAGAGCATCAATAAAAAAGAGAAGTGCCGACTGCAAGATTGTTCGCAGAAAAGGGCGCCTTTACGTTATTAACAAAAAGAATCCTAGATTTAAACAAAGACAAGGCTAATTATGGCAAGAATTGCAGGGGTAGATATACCTAAACAAAAGCGAGGAGTTATAGCGTTGACCTATATCTTCGGAATTGGCAGAAGCAGGGCTCAAGAGATACTTGCACAAGCTAAAGTAGACGAGAGTAAGAAAGTTTCTGAATGGGACGATGATGAAATCGGTAAAATTCGTGAAGCCGTTGGTCAGTTTACAATCGAAGGTGAGTTGCGTACTGAAGTTCAGATGAGCATCAAACGTCTTATGGACATTGGATGTTACAGAGGAATTCGTCATAGAGCTGGTTTACCTTTAAGAGGGCAGCGTACTAAGAATAACTCGAGAACCAGAAAAGGTAGAAGAAAAACAGTTGCTAACAAGAAAAAAGCAACTAAATAGTAATTAGTATGGCAAAGAAGACAAATCAAAAGGCCGGTAAGACTCAGAAGAAACGTAAAGTAATCGTTGAATCCAACGGTGAAGCTCACGTTACTGCTTCTTTTAACAACATTATTATTTCCCTTACCAATAAAAAGGGTGATGTTGTAGCGTGGTCATCTGCTGGTAAGATGGGCTTTAGAGGATCCAAGAAAAATACACCTTATGCTGCGCAGTTAGCTGCTGAAGATGCTTCGAAAGTAGCACATGAAGCTGGGATGCGTAAAGTTAAGGTTTATGTGAAAGGTCCTGGAAATGGTAGAGAGTCTGCTATTAGAGCAGTGCACAATAGTGGTATCGAGGTTACTGAAATTATCGACATCACTCCACTTCCACATAATGGATGTCGTCCTCCTAAGAGACGTAGAGTTTAAAAAAAAATTAATCATAGAGAAGGATTAAGATTATCGAAGGACTTATGCCTTAATTCATAATCCCTTTTCAAAACAACTTAAGTAATGGCAAGATATACTGGTCCAAAAACTAAAATAGCCCGTAAGTTCGGTGAAGCTATTTTTGGTGACGACAAATCTTTCGAAAAAAGAAATTATCCTCCAGGACAGCACGGTAATAACCGTCGTAGAGGAAAGAAATCGGAATATGCAATCCAGTTGATGGAAAAGCAAAAAGCTAAGTATACTTATGGTATCCTTGAGCGTCAATTCCGTAATATGTTTGAAAAAGCAACCAGAGCACAGGGTATTACCGGTGAGGTTCTTCTTCAACTTTGTGAGTCTCGTTTAGATAATGTAGTGTACCGTATGGGTGTAGCGCCTTCAAGAAGAGCTGCTCGTCAATTAGTAGGTCACCGTCATATCACTGTAAACGGAGAACTTGTAAATATTCCTTCTTACCACCTAAAGGCTGGTGATGTTGTTGGGGTAAGAGAAAAATCTAAATCACTTGGTGTGATTCAGGAGTCATTATCTAATAGCAGTAATGTTTACGAATGGCTTTCATGGAATTCTGAAAAGAAAGAAGGTACTTTCGTTTCTGTTCCAGGAAGAGTTCAAATTCCTGAAAACATCAACGAGCAATTTATAGTCGAATTATATTCGAAATAATAATTCATCATACAGAAGTCGAAATATGGCAATACTAAATTTTCAGAAGCCCGATAAAGTTATAATGATTGATTCTACAGATTTCGAAGGGAAATTTGAATTTCGCCCTTTGGAGCCTGGATATGGATTGACTGTTGGTAACGCTTTAAGACGAGTGCTTTTATCTTCTTTGGAAGGTTTCGCGATCACTTCAGTAAGAATTGAAGGTGTAGATCACGAATTCTCTACCATCGCAGGTGTAGTGGAAGATGTAACTGAGATCATTTTGAACCTAAAACAAGTTAGATTCAAAAGACAGATCGATGAGATCGATAACGAATCAGTAACAATTTCAATTTCCGGAGAAGAGCAATTAACTGCCGGTCACTTCCAGAAATTTATTTCAGGTTTCCAAATCCTAAATCCAGATCAGGTGATCTGTCATATGGATAAGAAAGTAAATCTGAACATGGAAGTTACCATTGAAAAAGGTAGAGGTTACGTTCCGGCAGAAGAAAACAAGAAGGCCAATGCACCACTAGGTACCATATTCGTAGATTCTATTTACACTCCTATAAAGAATGTAAAATATAGTATAGAGAATTACCGTGTGGAGCAGAAGACTGACTATGAGAAGCTGGTATTCGAAATCATTAGTGACGGTTCTATCCATCCTAAAGATGCTTTAACTGAAGCTGCGAAAACTCTAATTCACCACTTTATGTTGTTCTCTGATGAGAGAATCACTTTAGAGGCTGATGAGATCGCTCAGACTGAAACTTATGATGAAGAAAGTCTTCACATGAGACAATTGCTTAAAACTAAACTGGTCGATCTTGATCTGTCTGTTAGAGCGTTGAACTGCCTAAAAGCTGCTGAAGTTGATACTTTAGGAGATCTTGTTTCTTACAATAAGAATGACCTTATGAAGTTCAGAAATTTCGGAAAGAAATCTCTAACTGAATTGGAAGAGCTTGTAAGTAATAAAGGTTTAAACTTTGGAATGGACCTTTCAAAATATAAACTCGATAAAGACTAATATAAAGGCGGGATCTCTCGCCTTTCTTTTATAATTCAAATCTGTCATATTTTGCTCCCCATAAAGGGTAGAAGCAAGATGGCAAAAGATAAAAAGTCATGAGACACGGAAAAAAAACAAATCATTTAGGTAGAAAAACAGCTCATCGTAAAGCTATGCTTGCGAATATGGCATGTTCCCTAATTGAACACAAGCGCATCAACACTACAGTTGCAAAAGCTAAAGCTTTAAAAGTTTTTGTTGAGCCTCTAGTAACTAAGTCTAAAGATGATACTACTCACAACAGACGTATTGTTTTTAGTAAGTTAAGAAGCAAAGAAGCAGTTAGCGAACTATTTCGCGAGGTTGCTCCTAAAGTAGGTGATCGTCCAGGTGGATACACAAGAGTTATCAAACTTGGTAGTCGTCTTGGAGATGCTGCTGAAATGGCCCTTGTGGAATTGGTTGATTTCAATGAGACTTACAACGTAAGCGGAGATAAACCTAAGAAGAAAAAGTCTACTCGTAGAGCAGGTAAGAAGAAAGCTGAAGAAACTACGGCTCAACCTGACGAAGCGAAGGCCGAAACAAAAAAAGAAGAGTCTAAAGCTGAAGAGCCTAAGACAGATAATAAAGAAGATAAAAAAGACGAATAGAAATGAATCTTTTCAACTTCTAATTTTTAAAAAGGATAAACTTTCAGAGTTTATCCTTTTTTTTATATCCATACGATAATTGTTTAATTTTATTGCCACAACAACATAACTATGAAATATCAGGCTAAAAGAAAAGCGATCATTTTACTGGAAGATGGAACGATCTTCTATGGAAAAGCAGTAGGTAATGCTGAAGGTGAGGCTTCAGGGGAAGTATGCTTCAACACCGGTATGACAGGATACCAGGAGATCTTTACTGATCCTTCTTATTATGGGCAGCTCATGGTGACCACCAATGCTCATATTGGTAATTATGGTACGAGTAAGGATGAGAATGAATCCAACGGAGCTAAAATTGCTGGGTTGATTTGTAAAAACTTCAGCTACGTTCAAACCAGACCTTCAGCTGATCAAACACTACAGGAATTTTTAGATGCCAATAAGATCTTTGCAATATCTGATGTAGATACCCGTGCGCTTGTTACTTATATTCGCGAAAATGGCGCCATGAACGCTATTATATCGACAGATGTTGAAAATATTGAATCTCTTCAGAGTAAGCTTAAGGGGGTTCCGGATATGAACGGTCTTGAACTTGCTTCGAAAGTTTCTACAAAAGAAGCTTACTATTATGGGGACGAAAATTCAGATTTAAGAATTGCAGCATTGGATGTTGGGATTAAAACTAACATACTGCGTCACCTTGCTCAACGCGGTGCTTATATCAAAGTTTTTCCTTATGATGCCAGTTATGAAGATATGAAATCATGGGACCCAGACGGGTATTTCCTGTCCAATGGTCCCGGAGATCCTCAGCCACTTGAAAATGCAATTCGGGTAACAAAACAGATCATTGAGAACGATCATCCTTTATTCGGAATTTGCCTTGGTCACCAGATCATTGCACTTGCTAATGGTATTGAGACTTACAAGATGCATCATGGTCACCGCGGAATCAATCACCCGGTAAAGAACCTGGTTACCGGTAAAGGTGAGATCACTTCTCAAAATCATGGTTTCTCTGTAGATAAAGCGCAAACCGAAGCTCACGCAGATGTGGAAGTAACCCATGTTTGCCTAAATGATCAAACGCTTGGTGGATTAGCTATGAAATCAAAGAATGTATTCTCTGTACAATATCACCCGGAAGCTGGTCCAGGGCCACATGACGCTAGTTATCTTTTCGATGAATTTATAGATCGCATCAAGAAAAAGCAATCAGCATAGTAAAAAGCCGGAGTTCAAACTCCGGCATTTTTATTACTCTTACTCTTACAGGTAAAATAAATTTGTTTACTAAATTTGATGGTCTAGATTTGACTGTAAATCTAAATCATGAAAAAGATCATCCTCATCTTCCTGTTGCTATTATCAGGGATTTCAGCTAATTCACAATCAACAGAAAATCAGTTTTCTTTAAACATTTTAATGCCTTCAGCAGAATATGAGCTTGCTCTGGGTGATAATACCAGTCTTGATGCCAACCTTGGTTTTGGTTTCGGCTATCATTATTCAGACTTTACGGATGAAAGTGAATTCGGTGTTTATACCAATTTAAGAGCGCAATACCGTTGGTACTATAATTTTGATAAAAGGATCGAGAAAGGAAAGAAGGTATCCGAGAATAGCGGGAATTATGTAGCAGGAGTGCTATTGTTATCCAGTGGTGAGCCACTCTTTGGCGATATGGAATTACGAAATGATCTGTCAGGATTCGTTGGTCCAGCCTGGGGCCTACAGCGGGTATATAATAGCAATTTCAAACTAAACTTAAATCTTGGGATTGGTTATGGTTTTAACGATAATGGCGATGGTTATGTATCTCCGCTTATTGATTTTCAACTAGGATTTAAGCTAGGAAAAAATAGAAGCTAAAATTCGCTATACTGCTTAATATAATTCTAATCCGGGTTTCATACCGGGATTTTTAGTTTTATTATTACTGCAACTTCGAAAACGTTTTAGTAGATTTCCTGTTATAAATGCTTTAAAACTAGCTCTCTCAGTCGGAATTTAATCCTTGTATTCGTATCTTGCCTGTAATTCAAATAAAAATTAAAATACAGAACATGAGCGCAATTTTAGATATACATGCACGTCAGATTTTTGATTCAAGAGGAAATCCAACCGTAGAAGTAGATGTTTACACAGAAAATGGGATAATGGGTAGAGCTGCAGTTCCATCTGGAGCATCCACCGGAGAGCATGAAGCTGTTGAACTTCGTGACGGAGGAGATGACTTTATGGGTAAAGGAGTATCTAAAGCGATCGAGAACGTAAATGGGGAGATAGCTCAAAAGCTTTTGGGTTTTTCTGTATTTGAACAAAATCTTATCGATCAAACGATGAGAGATCTTGATGGAAGTCCTAATAAATCAAAGTTAGGTGCTAATGCCATTTTAGGTGTTTCCCTAGCTGTTGCCAAAGCAGCTGCGAATGAACTTAATATGCCATTGTACAGATACATTGGTGGAGTTAGTGCTAACACGCTACCTGTACCTATGATGAATATTATTAACGGAGGTTCACATAGTGACGCTCCTATTGCGTTTCAGGAATTTATGATCATGCCGGTAATGGCAGAGAGTTTTTCTCATGCTTTAAAGACAGGTACAGAGATCTTCCATAATTTGAAGAAAGTACTTCATGATCGTGGGTTGAGTACTGCAGTAGGTGATGAAGGTGGTTTTGCACCGACTCTTGATGGAACTGAAGATGCTTTGGATACCATACTAAAAGCTGTTAAGCAGGCTGGATACGAACCAGGCAAGGAAGTAATGATCGCACTGGATTGTGCTGCTGCTGAATTTTTTGTGGATGGTAAGTATGATTACACCAAATTTGAAGGTGATAAGGGTAAAATTAGAACTAGTGAAGAGCAGGCAGAATACCTGGCAGAATTAGCATCTAAATATCCGATTATTTCTATTGAAGATGGTATGGATGAAAATGACTGGGAAGGTTGGAAAGCCGTTACTGATAAGATCGGAGATAAAGTTCAGTTAGTTGGAGATGACCTTTTCGTGACGAATGTAGAGCGTCTTGGAAGAGGAATTAAAGAAAATATCGCCAACTCGATACTCATCAAAGTAAACCAGATTGGTACTTTAACCGAAACTATTGCTGCAGTAAATATGGCTCATAATGCTGGATATACATCAGTAATGTCACATCGTTCCGGAGAAACTGAAGATAATACGATTGCAGATCTTGCAGTTGCGCTAAATACGGGACAGATCAAAACAGGTTCTGCTTCAAGAAGTGATAGAATGGCTAAATACAACCAACTACTTAGAATTGAGGAAGAATTAGGTGAGGTTGCATATTATCCACAGGATAAAGCATTTAAGATAAAATAAGCGAAACTTATATTTTTCTAAGCCTCTTCAGTTTGAAGGGGCTTTTTTTGTGAAGTAAATAGTATATTAACAATCATTTAATTAAAAGAATACTTCGGTATTCAATAGAATCCTTATTTTCAATTAAATAACCAACCATACTATTGAAATCTAAATTCTTATTTGTCGCTGCGGAAAATGATGCTATTCCACGTTGTAAAGCCGGGGGGATGGGCGATGTAGTAAGGGATGTTCCAAGGCAGATCGCTGCGAGAGGCGATGAAGCAATTGTGATCACTCCATCTTACTCTAGGATCCATCTTCAGGATAGCAGTCGTATTACTGAAATTAAATTTACTTTTAGGGGTGTTCCTCATGCGGGTGAGCTTTATGAAGTTCAGGGTAAAAAGGAAATAGAAGGTATCAGGCATTTCGTAATACACCATCATGATATAAAAGCGGGTGATATTGCGCATATTTATTTTAATGATGCTGATCAGCCATTTTTCACAGATGCTAACATATTTTCTCTCTTTTGTTCTGCAGTTGCAGCTACCATAAAAGATGGTGTCTTTGGAGAGATCAATTTTGTTCATTTACACGACTGGCACACCAGCATGTTATTATTCCTGCGAGAATTCGATCCTGAGTATAAACTTCTGAAAAGCATTCGCTTTGTGTATTCGATCCACAACCTGGCAATACAGGGGATAAGACCTTTCAGTAATAATTATTCCTCGGTAGATGCATTTTTTCCGAATGTCCCGTATGATCATGAACTTTTAAAGGATAGAAGATATCCAGACTGTATCAACCTTATGGCTGTTGGGATCAGGCTGGCTGATGCAGTACATACAGTTTCGCCTTCTTATATGGAAGACATACAAAAACCGAGTGATCCCCCGCATTTCATTGGTGGAGAAGGTCTGGAAGAGGACCTTAAAATGGCAAATCACGAAAACCGACTTTTCGGAATCCTCAACGGAGCGAATTATACCAATATTAATTCCGTTGAAAAAGGGATACTATTTAGGCAATGTATCCGTCGACTTTTTCGCTGGTTACAGGAAGAGAACAAGGATTATAAATCACATTACTTAGCGCATACAGGTGAAAAACTTACGCGATGGCAACAAAAGCAACCGGATTTTATTTGTAGTAGCGTAGCCCGGTTAACTGAACAGAAGTTCTTTTATTTCAAAGAAAACCCAGAACTTTTACCAGCTCTAATGAAAAAACTTGAAGAAGAAAATGGCATTTATCTATTACTGGGTACCGGGGCGCCGGAGTACGAATCAATATTTAGAGAAGCTAGCTACAAATACAAGAATTTGATCTTTATCAATGCCCAGTCTGAAAGTGTGATCGATATGCTTTACCAGGAATCTGATCTTTACCTGATGCCAAGTCAGTTCGAGCCTTGTGGAATTAGCCAGATGCTAGCCATGAGAAATGGGCAACCCTGTCTGGTTCATAATACTGGAGGTTTGAAAGACACGGTTATTCATGGTAAAACCGGGTTTAGTTTTGATGGAGAAACTACTGCGGAGAAAACGAAAGACTTTTTAAAGCAGTTCTCTTATGCGGTGGATCTTTTCTTTCAGAATAAAAAAGAATGGAAGAAAATCAAACAGAATGCTAAAAAACAGCGCTTCACCTGGGATATATCTGTAGATGCGTATTACGAGTTTCTGTATAAAGATGATGTTGATTCGGTGAATTGATATCCTGATACTTTCCTATCTGAAAACTGGATGCTAGTCGGCGTATTTTTTCCATATTATTTCCGGAATTATTAAATGAGGCCATACTTAATCATCAGACTAAGTTAAAATTCACGAAAACGGAAGAAAATAGGGGTATTTCTGAAATTTCGTTAGTCAGCTTAAAATAATTTTAACACTAAAATTCGTAAATTAGCAATCCTTAAAAATTAATCTAAAGAACAATATATAATATGTCTAAAACAGCAACTTTCGAATTTGACGGAAAGAAATATGAATTTCCCGTTACTGTGGGAACTGAAGATGAAATTGGTATAGATATCAAGACGCTTCGTGGAGAAGCCGGACTTATCACATTGGATCCTGGGTTTAAGAACACTGGTAGCTGTGAAAGTGCGATCACCTTCCTTGATGGTGAGAAAGGAGTGCTTAGATATAGAGGTTACGCAATTGAGGATCTTGCTGAAAAAGCTGATTTTCTTGAAGTAGCTTACCTTTTGATTTTTGGCGAGCTTCCAGACAAGTCACAACTTGAAAAGTTTACCAAAGATATTAAAGAGCAGTCTCATGTAGATGAAGAGATGAAGAAGATCCTTGATGGTTTTCCTAAGTCTGCGCATCCAATGGGCGTTCTTTCATCGTTGACCAGTGCTCTTATCGCATTTAATCCGTCTTCTGTAGATGTTTCTTCAGAAGAGGATATGTACAAAGCAATTGTAAAGATTCTTGGGAAATTCCCGGTACTTGCTGCATGGACATTGAGAAAGAAAAACAGTCTTCCGCTAAACTATGGAGATGAAGATCTTGGGTATGTAGAGAATCTACATAAAATGATGTTCGAGAAGCCAAACAAAACATACAGTGCAGATAAAGCGGTAATTGAAGCTTTAGATAAACTATTGATTCTTCATGCAGACCACGAGCAGAACTGTTCTACTTCTACAGTAAGAATGGTAGGATCATCACATGCTGGTCTATTTGCTTCTATTTCCGCAGGTATTTCAGCTTTATGGGGTCCATTACACGGTGGAGCTAACCAGGCTGTGATCGAAATGCTTGAAAAGATCAAGGAAGATGGTGGTGATACGCATAAATTCATGCAAAAAGCAAAGGATAAGGAAGATCCATTCCGTTTGATGGGCTTTGGACACAGAGTTTACAAGAACTTCGATCCACGTGCTAAGATCATCAAGAAATCTGCAGATGAAGTATTAGGACAGTTAGGTGTACAGGATCCTGTTCTGGATATTGCGAAAGGACTGGAGAAAGAAGCTCTTGAAGACGATTACTTCGTAAAAAGAAAATTATATCCAAACGTAGATTTCTATTCAGGAATTATTTATAGAGCATTGGGAATTCCAGTAGAAATGTTTACCGTTATGTTTGCTTTAGGTAGACTACCTGGATGGATCGCACAATGGAGAGAAATGAGACTTAGAAAAGAGCCAATTGGAAGGCCTCGACAGATTTATATTGGAGAGAACCTTAGAGATTTTAAACCACTTGGAAGCAGATAATTTTCTGCCTATCATATTTTACGAATACCACAAAAAAGCTTCATCATCGTATGAAGCTTTTTTTTATCTATAAAGGAGTGTTGAGTTTTGTAATCGTTCTTGTTATAACTTCATTTCCAGATACGACTGTTAATAGCAATTTGTATTCCTGATATCTTTCAGGTATGCTAAAGGAAATTTTAGGGCCTGAACCTAGAACTCTTAAAGCAAGTGGATTTGAATATGAGTCAAACTTTAACAATGTCCATTCAAATTTATAGTTTTTATTTGCCTCAGTAACGCTAACCCAATTTGAGTCACTAAAGAGCATGGCATTGAAAGTGACCGTCTCATTGGCGATAATTGGTACCGCAGGTTTCAGAATTCTAATCGATAAATCGGTTTGAGGTGGGCTATTTTGATTCCATATACCATGCACTGTATTAAAATCAGACTTTTTTCTTCCTTTAAAATCCAAAAGTCCATCAAAACTCAATCTACCGCTTAATCTTTCATCCTGCCAGTTACTGAGTATGAGGCCAGGATCCTGTTTCAATTGACTATCCGTATTTTCTGGTGAAATGGAAGTAATCAACGTTGGAATTTTATTAGTCGTAGCAAAATTCAAAGTCTTCGAAAGATAAGTTGTATCACTCACTATTAAGCCAAAATAATCCACTTCTAGATTTAGTTCATTCAAATATGATAGTAAAGATCTAGTGTCTGAATTCAACTCAAGATTTAGGATAATTGGTGTAGTAGAATTATTGTAACGGATTTTTGATAACAATTGGTTGTACAGACCTAACTGTCTTTGAAGTTGCTTAAACTGATAAGGTTTGCTCGATGTTTCTCCAAACACATTAAAAGAGAATCCTATTACATTGCTATATTTATCTAATTCAGCAATTTTTTCCAATACTTCATTCTCAAAATTGTTGAAATGAAGAGAATTATCTATTTTATCATAAGATTCCGGGGCACCGAAATCATAAATTACTCTCATATCAGTTTCCGAAGCATATTTCAAGGTATTGTAATCATAAACGTTACCCCCGGGATAGAAAATAGTTGAAATATTTATTTCCTGCATTAATTTAAAATCCTCGAGCAAGGTTTGGCGGTTAAGGGTGTAATAGTTTTCCTTCCAGTTGAGACCTTTTTTGTAATGTACACCTCTTATTTCTTCTGCAAATTGATTTCTTTTATACCTCTCTGTGTTGTTGACTTCTACCGGATCTTCTTTTGAAGACTGCGTAGCATAGTCAGCAAATATATTTAAAGAATCGGTGGTCCATTCAATATATTTCTTCGCGTATAATTTTCCTTCTGGGATATTATCGTCAAAAGCACTATTAAAGAAAACGATTGCCGATATTTCCTCAAAATCTGTCTCGATGGCTTTTCTAGCATTTTTAAGCCATTTTATTTGGTTTTCTTCTTTTACTAAATTAACCGAACCAAACTCTGTTAGCATGACAGGTTTGCTAGTAAATCTTTTTAGTCTTTCGTGAAAACCTGAATAAATATTCTGAAATGAAACGCTTTTTTCATTTTGATTTAAGTAGCCATAATTTAGAGCGGTGATTCCTACCCAGTCTACATATTTATCTCCAGGGTAGTACTTCTGCATTCCTTTAGGTTTCCATGGATTCCAAACGAATATAGTTTTGTAAGCTCCTTGATCTTTGATTAGGTTGTAAACATGTATCCAAGCTTTTTTAAACTCTAATTCAGGTAGATCGCCTGTATGGCTCCAGGGATACTGTGGATTATCAAATTCATGGGCGAAGCGTAGAAAAACAGGTTTGTCAAATACTGCTAATTCTTTACCAAATTTGACTATATAATCATCATATAATCCAGCTGATATTCTATTAAAAATACTGTTTCGGCTGGATTTCGTAGTTGAAGTACCTTCTGTTTCTAACCACGGTTCCCAGGTTATCATTGGAATAGCACCTTTCGAATCAATAGATTTTATAAGGTCATCAGGATAATTACTCTGTCCATTATTGTTCCACGCCAAATAAAAGGATACGATGTTAAAATTTATATTTTGTTCCTTCTCAATATTATTAATATCCTGAAGGCTAACGGTGCCGGTATCACTTATTGGGTGAAAAATGCCCAGATATGATTTGTGCTGTTTCTTATAATATGTTGGAGTAATGTTGTCCCAACGAGCTGTTGCTTGTTTTTGGATAAACCATAGAGATCCAAAGAGTATAGTTATAAGCAATGGCAGTGCAATACTTCTCGTACCAATAAATATTATATTCCTAATCTTCCCACTGGCAACTTTAATTGAACTTATTTTCCGTAGAAAACTTTTACTCAAAGTATTTCTTAGAATATTATTCTCGTTTGTAGTTTTTATTGTCAAATATATGCCGAAAATCATGATAGCGGCGTTGAACAAAGCAAAGCCTGACATCACTAAAGCGAAAGGGGTGTAGTTTATAGACAATCCATAAATTACAGCAGCAATTGAAATTATTGCAACTATAGTATTTGGTAAAATTATTTTGTAGTTCGTAGCAAACTCATTTTCTTTTGGTGTAGGTAGATATGGTATGTTCTTATCAAATAATGTATATATAAAGCCCAGTACGTAGATCCACCATGTATTGATTTCCAATAATCCACCAAGAAGATGAAACCCTCTTTCCTTGCGTTGTATGACCCAGTTTTGTATGTAAGTCCGTATGAGAATAGAGCTAAAAACAACAGGGAGTAATGCTAAGCCGAAATCTATAAAATTCCCCTTCCAAGGTGTGATTGAAAATAAGAGAGAGACAACCGGAATTAGAAAATTTAATAGACAGATAATTCCGCTCAAGTAATGAAGAGGGAGTATTCCGAAGTGTATTTTTTGTCTATAGGAGAAATATTTAAATAACCTAGGGTAGACTTTGAACAATAGGTCAAACGTTCCACGTGACCATTTCAATTGTTGTTTATAATAACCGGTAAGGCTAGAAGGGGCTAATCCCTGTGCGAGAATTTTAGGAAGATAAATGCCTTTCCAGTTTTTAGCATAAAGTTTCATCGTTGTATGCATATCTTCGCATAAACCTGCTGCATGACCTCCAATACTATCCAGTGCTGATCTTCTGAAAACACAGTTCGCGCCAATAGCGTTCACACTACCATAAGCATTTAGGGTCATCATCATTGGACCATAAAATTGAAACGTTTGTTCAGCTGCTCCTTGAGCGACAAGTGTTTCCTTTATATTGTAGTATCCCTGTACAGTCTGTACAAAACCGATTTCAGGATTTGAGAAGTATGGAATGATTTCATCCAGGAAGTCTGGATCTGGTATGTGATCAGGGTCAAGAATAACTGTGATTTCACCACGTGCAACTTTTTCCAGGGCATTATTGATATTTCCAGCCTTCGCATCCTTTTTGACCAAGCGAGTAACGTGATGAATGCCATTACTTTCACAAAACTGTTTTAAATATGGGTCATCAGCTTCATCACATAGATAGGTCTCGTGAGGATAGTCTATTTTAATGATCGCTTCTAAAGTGGTTATGATCATCTGATATGGCTCTCCGGGAAAGTAAGTCGTCAAAACATCTACGGTAAAATCTTTCTCTGTTCCAGTAGTTTTTGGTAATGAAATATTGGAATAATTGTACCAGAGATATAACTTTTTGAGGATACCGTAGAATAGGCTTATAGAAAGGAGAATATATAATATAGTATGACCGCGGAATTCTGGCGTTGCAAAATAGAATATGAAGTTCAATATACTTACTAAGCCTAATATGATCAACAATTTGATAATCATATTTTGCTTAGGGGTGGGAGCCAGAATTTTACTTTTCCTCATTATCCGGATTTAGTACATAGAATGGAATATTTGCCGTAGCGTAGTATTCTGATCCATTTTTGAGATATAGAAAAATTCGGTAAGGGCCTTCTTTCTTAGGTGTTTTGAAGGTAGCAAAGTTTTGGTTTGTAATTATATCAGAACCAGTATAGATTTCACTGTTCTTATTCTCAAACCAAGATTCACGTCTGATTTCCCATGTGTACTCATAATTTTTATCATCAGATCCTGTAAGTACAACTTCCATAGTGGCTTTGGATAATGGTTCAAGCACAATGTTTTGCATAGCCCCTTTTTCATTAAGTAAAATATATTCCAACTCCGGACCAGGATAAGTTTTATTTTCTTCTTTCCATATATTTTCCAACTCAAAGACCGCCTGGGTCTTTAATCTATTTTCACTAAAGAGACTATACCAAGAAGGAGTATTCTCATTTTTTTGACCCCAGTAAAATACAAAACTACCCAGTGATCCTTCCCTTTTCATTGGGAGAATATATTTCCTATGTCGTTTCTTGATTTGTTCAGCTTTCTTGGTGCTTGTTTCTTCAATTGGAGCCATCCAACTTGTTGTTTCAGCTTCCCATGGTCCATTGACACCCCATTCAGTAATTACATGAGGTCCGTCCCATATAGGTGAAATTGGACTTAGCTTCTTGGAAAATGCACTCAGAGTCCCGAATGAGTTGAATGAAACAAAATCTAGTTGAGGGCTTCTTGTTATAATAGAAATAACTCTAGATTTATTAGCACCTATCGTAGAGGTGCTAACAGGATGATTTCCATCTAATTCATGTATTAATTCGATGAGCTCGTTGTAATTGGCGAAGAAATCAGTGTTTCTGTGTAAGTAGGGATAGTAGATTTCGTTGCCCAAATTCCAATAAAGTAATGCCGGGTGATCCTTAAAACGAATGATCGTATTTTTAATATCAACTTTCAAACGTTGGAAAAGTTTTTCGTCCTCATAATATTCTGGAGTGCTATTGAATTTAGGTAAAGGAATATCGACGACTACTGCAAGGTCTAAGCGATAAGCTTCGTCAAGGGTGGTTTTTAGATCAATAGTGTCATAGATGCGGGCTGTGTTTGCGCCAGCGTTTTTAAGCTCTACCAGATATTCTCCTTGAGCAGCACCTCCTTTAATATAAAATGGTTTGCCATTCCTAATTAGCCAATAACCTTGTTCAGTTTTTTCAATATGAACAGTTTTCGTATGATTTTCGCATACATCATCCGAGCAGGCCATAATAGTAGTTAGAACTATTATACCAATCAAATTTGAAATAATAGAATTTGGCGAATATGTCTTGATAGAAGGATTTATTAAAAAAGCTAATATATTAAAGAATGTTCATTAATTATAAGTAAGATATTTTTTTAAATAGAGTAGCGAAACTTCAAGTAATCTTTACAGATAAGAAATGAGATAGATTTGGCTTTTATTATATTTGCCAAAACCCTAGCAATGAAATTGCATATATCAAGTGAAACATCCAGATTACGCGCCGTAGTGCTGGGAACCGCCAGGAGCATTGGACCTATTCCAACTCTTGAAGAAGCATACGATCCCAAGTCTCAGGAACATATTAAAGCTGGAACCTATCCAATTGAGGAAGATATGGTGGCAGAAATGGATGCTGTAGCCGCAGTGTTGGAGAAGTACGATGTTCAGGTTTTCAGACCAAAGATCATTGAAGATTACAACCAGATTTTTACTCGGGATATCGCCTTCGTGATCGATGATAAATTTATAAAATCGAATATATTGCCTGATAGGGATCAGGAGATCGAGGCAATAGAGCATGTAATGAAACAGATTGACCCTGCAAAAATCATAACTCTACCTGAGGAAGCTCATATTGAAGGAGGAGATGTGATGCCTATGGGAGATCATATTTTTGTTGGGACTTATAAGGGAGAGGATTACCGGAACTTTATCACAGCCAGAACGAATAAACATGCTGTAGATGCTTTAATAAAAGAATTTCCAGATAAAAAGGTGATTAGCTTTAGTCTTAAGAAAAGCAATCATGTTGCCAAGGATAACGCCTTGCACCTGGATTGTTGCTTCCAGCCTGTAGGCAAGAACAAAGCGATCATTTACAAAGGCGGATTTTTAATAGAAGAGGAATATAACTGGCTTGTCGATTTCTTCGGAAAAGAAAACGTCTATGAGATCACCCGTGATGAAATGTATAATATGAATTCCAATATTTTTTCCATTTCTGAAGATGTGGTAATTTCAGAAAAAGGATTTACGCGACTAAATGCTTGGCTAAGAGAGCAGGGAATTACCGTAGAGGAAGTGCCCTATGCCGAAATATCGAAACAAGAAGGATTGCTTCGCTGTTCAACTTTACCATTAATCCGCGATTAAAAAATAGCTATGAAACAGATTACAGATACCATTTTAATGGTTAGACCGGTAAACTTCAGAATGAACGAACAGACTGCGGTCAATAATTATTTTCAGAAGAAATTAGATAAATCTAATGTAAATAGTCTTGCAACTGAGGAGTTCGACACGTTCGTGAACAAACTGAGAGACGTGGGAGCAAAGGTGATCGTGGTGGACGATATTAAAGAAGAAGATACTCCAGATTCTATTTTTCCAAACAATTGGGTGTCATTCCATAGTGATGGAGAGATAGCTTTGTATCCAATGTTTGCTGAAAACAGGCGTAAGGAAAGACGACTGGAATATTTCTCCAAACTGGAGGAAGCTGGTCTTAAGATCAATAATATCGTAGATTATACTTCTGCGGAAGAAGATGATATTTTCCTTGAAGGAACGGGAAGTTTGATCCTGGATCGGGTAAATCAAAAAGCATATTGTGCGATTTCACCTCGTGCAGATGAAGATCTGGTCATCGAGTTTTGTGAGGATTTCGAATACACACCGGTTATTTTTAACGCCTATCAAAGTGTAAAGGACAAGCGACTTCCAATCTATCATACCAACGTGATGATGTGTATCGCTGAAGAATTTGCGGTTATATGCCTTGATACAATTGATGACAAGAAAGAGCGCAAAAATGTTGTGAAACATCTTAAAATGGATGGGAAAGAAATCATATCTATCAGTGAAGAGCAAATGCATGAATTTGCAGGTAACATGTTACAGGTTCAGGGAGCTGAAGAAAAGTTTCTAGTAATGAGTGCCCGCGCACACAGAAGTTTAAATCAAGAACAGGTGAAAACCATAGAAAAGCATTGTAAGATCTTAAGTTCGGAGATCGAGACGATCGAAACCTGTGGAGGTGGAAGTGCTCGTTGCATGATGGCTGAGGTTTTTCTACCAAAATCATAGTAAAGTCTAAAGTGAACTAATTTAGAGGTGATGCTTTACTTTCACCTCTTTACTGTCTACTTATTAACCACATTATAGGATTTAACCGAAGTATCAACTTCATGCGCCCCAATATCATCGGTGCTCGATGATAATATTGTTCCAAAATAATCTCTTGTCCCTGGATTAGAAATACTTATACCTCCATTAATGGCTGGTGACGTACTTTCCAGTAAGTATGAAGTCAAGTTGGAAAGGTTATTTTCTCTACCTATAATACCACCATTTCCAGGATCTTTTAAAAGTGGATTCGCTTGCAAGCCAGAATTTTCATTATTATAAACTTCGTTTCCAGTTGTTCTGAATTCACTCAACGATGTATAAAGATCTCCCTTATAAAGAATACTGAAATCGGAGTTTGTGTAATATAGATTCCCCGCAAAATAGCCATCATAACCGCTTGGAATACTAATTAAGTCTGCTCCATTGACAGCATAAAGTATATTATTATAAAATTTTATATTGTTTTTCACTGGTTTCCAGACATTGTATTTTATGTTGGCGGCTTGATTATTGGTTGTTTTTTCTTCAATATATAGGGTATTATTATGAACTGTAATATCGCTCATCGTACCGTCATTTCCATTAAAAAGATAGACGCTTCCACCATTCGTTGCGGCATCATTTTCACTTACATTGTATCTAATAGTTATATTATTCATAGGTCTCGATCCAGTAAACTGGCCCACCATAAAGCCTGCTCCATCATTATCGTGAGAATAATTATACTGCATTACTCCATTAGTAACACCCCCATCCATATCAAAACCTCCACCGTCACAACCGGTCCCAGAACTCATGCCATAGACCTCGGAATATTGAATGGTTACATTATCTGCATCCCAAAACCAAATACCTACTGGTCCACCGCAATTGGTATTGCCACTTCCAGAATTGTAAACGGTAGAATGCTCTATGATAGAATTCTGTACATCTGATAGTAGGATGCCATTACCGGAATGTTTCCCTTTATCGTAACCTTTTATGTTGAAAACTTCGCAATTTCTAACAATTATATTTCTATGAGCATATCCCGTTTTCGATGCGGAGAACTCGCCATAGGAAGAGATACCTGCGTCTAAACAATCATGAACCTTGTTATTTTCTATTAGAACATTGGCATAGCCAGAGTTACCGTTCCATGCTCCTATAACAATACCAAACTCCTTGAATCCGTAAACTTCTGTATTTGTAACTTCTATCAAATCCAGTTTTATATTTCCAGGAAGATCATTATAGAAAGAGATTCCGGAATTTGTATTCGTATGCATTCCACTTCCTTTTACGATGATATTATCTATTTTGATACCCGACGTATTATAGGCATAAATACCAAAACCGGTGCCCGCGTTAATCTCTGCTTTTCCAGAACCATATGATTTAATGGAAATTGGATTAGCGCTATTATTGGCATCTTCAGAATCTAAATAAATATTTCCGTTAAATTCATCACCTCCTTTAAGAAAGATTTCATCGCCAGGCTGAAAATTCACACTATTTAGTTTTGAGAGATTTTGCCATGGGTCCTCTGGAGACAAGCCTGTGTTTGAATCATTCCCAGTGGAACTAACATAGTATGTGTTATTTTTACAAGAACTATCACTGGCAAACTCACCCTCAATAGCTCCATAATTTGCAAAACGGAATGCGAAATTTCCGGCCAGGGTAGAGCAGTTTTCTCCGCTTGCATTCGATGAAAACCTGTGTACTCCAGACCAATCTAGATCCTCATTAGCTCCATTTATGCCACTACCATATGTGCAAAAGGTATAATCTGAGTTTGATGAGCAATTTTGTTGAGTTATTACTTGAGTTTCTTGTAGAGATACCACTAAAGCTTGAATGTCAATTTGTGTAGAACCGTCAGCAGTGGTTAACAACATATTGAAAATTCTATCTTCATTATTAAGAATGATTCCATTTAGAGGTGAATCTTGATCTTGACAGTTAGTACATTTATAAGTGCCGGTGATCGGAGTTACGTTATTAGTTGCAGTTTCTTCGGAAGCTACAACAGATCCTTCCTGATTTTTAAATACTACATTCGATATTATTGGTTTATCCGATTCATCAATTGTAAAATCAAAACTAAAATCTTTTGAATCGAAATGTACTAATACATCTGAACTTTTATTCGTGTTTTCCTGTTGATTTAATGAGGTTACTTCTGCATTAAAAGTTTCTCCATTTTGAAGTGTTATAGTGCAATTTGCCTCTGGATCTAACACAGAAATATCTTTGAGATTTCTGGGCGATTTTAATAGTACAGTACCTCGAAACTTTGAATTTTTGGTTGCAAAAATACCTTTGTAGACAGAAATTGCGCGGTTGCCATCGTGCTTGAGATCTTTTTCTTGAAGACTATTCTCTGTTCCTAGTTCAACTTCAACAGCATCTTTTGTACACCCTGTGATCATTAATAGAATTGAACAAATTAATAAAAATTTTGAACATAACTCGAAACGAGGTGGAAGTAGTTTATAATTTGCCGGATTCATAAATAGGTTATTTGGAAGAAGAAAATAGAATCGGACCTACTGGTTAAGATTCGCTTTCTTAATTTATAAAAGCGAAATAAGTTCTAAATTCGTCTAAAAACAAATAAACTCGATGAAATGCATCTATTTAACAATGTGAGTTCCATAATTTTAACGTTTAGTTTTGCAAAAACTATGATCGTACTGTACAGTTGAACTTTTTTGAGTTTAAAAATCCATAGTAGCAGTTATATTCTGTGTTATTTTTATATTTAACTACTCGTATATCTGTTCTTAAGATTTATGCTAGAATACTGATGCTTACTTAAGATTGTAGGGCAAAATAGATGCGTTATGTAATGGTTGAGGTTTTTTTACCTAAAGCCTGAACTTCGCTAATATCTCTTTGGTAGAAGTTTCTTGCTGAAGAGGAAGATGATCATTACGCTTAGTATGGCAAATGGAAGGGAACTGATGATCAGGAATTTTTGCATTGCCGTAAGTACATTGGAATCTGGTTTAGTATGACCGAGTACAATAATTGCTTCACAAAATATAAATATCAATACCGCCCATACCAGGCGGTATTTCTTTTTTGGTTCTGTATTTCCTTTGTCTGTAAACATACTCAGAACAAAGATGGCCGAGTCTACTGAAGTAACCAGGAAACTAACTAATAGCAATATGACTACTAAATTGGATATAGCAGGTAGAGGATAATTTTCAAAAAAGATAAATAGTGAAGTAAATACATTGCTGAATTCGTCTTTGTAAGTAGCTACATCACCAATTATTTCAAATGCAGAAGTGCCAAAAACACTAAACCAGAAGAAACTTCCTAATGAAGGTATTAATAGAACCCCCAAGATCAACTCTCTGATGCTTCTGCCTTGCGAGATTCTGGCTATAAACACACCGGTGAAAGGCGCCCAGGCCAACCAGAATGCCCAATAATAGTACGTCCAGTCGGTAAGAAATTGCTTTCCTGGATCAAGATTACCGCCGGCGAGACTTAGTGGGATAAAATCGAATATATAGTGATATATGGAATTCAGGAAATTTGAGATAATTTCAGGGATGTTCCCCAGGACGAAAACAAATAAGAGCAATAAAATAGTGATATAAATATTCCAGTTGGAGATCCTTTTTATACCCTTATTTACACCAGCCCAGGCCGAGAAGAAGGCCAGCACGCATATAACAAGAACGAGTAACAAGTTCATTAGTAAGTTCCCGGCCTCATTTGATTGCAAATGGCTTATTCCTCCCTCTATCTGCGAAGTTCCGAGTCCAATTGCAGCGACGAGACCGATCACGGTAGTTAGAATGGTGAGAACGTCTATTGATTTTCCCCAGCGATTGCTATGGAATACTTTGAAACTGGAACTTAGCCGTATATCCTGTTTTTCCACAAATAAACTATAGGCAATGATCAATGCAAACAATCCATAGAATGCCCACGCAGTAAAGCCCCACTGATAAAATGTATATTCCAGGGAAATGATCTCTGCAGCAGCACCTGTTGCTATAGGAGGATTCAAATACATATATACTGGTTCCTGAACAGCTCTTAATAAAATTCCTGCTCCCATTCCGGCGCTGTAAAGCATAGCGATCCAGGATAATCTGTCATACTCCGGCGGAGATTTTCCTAATCTTATCCTTCCGGTTTTTGAAATAGCAATTACAAGGAGGAATAAAACACAGCCCAAACCAAGCCATAAGTAGAAGGTTCCGAAGTATTCGCGAACCCACAAAGATCCATATTCTATAGCTTCATAAAATTTGTTTGTAAATAGAAAGATAAAAACAGATCCTGATAATAATATCCAGGCAGAGAATGTGAGAACTTTATTTCTAAGCAATTCTTTCATTGAACTTACACAGAGCGGCCTTTAAGATTTTTTTCCGGAGGGGCCATAGGCGATCTTATTGATCATTCCTTCAAATATAAAGAAATGAAACGGGTACATTGCATACCAGTAAGCACGGCCTAAGAGCCCTTTTGGTCTAAAGGTGGCATTTTGATGAAGTACATTGTTATCATCAATCTTAAATTCCAGCCAGGCTTCCCCTGGAACTTTCATTTCTGCAAATAATAAAAGTCGCTTTTCTTCTTTATCGGCAAGTAAAACTCTCCAGAAATCTAGAGAATCACCGGCATGAAGTTTTGTAGCATGAGTTCGACCTCTGCGAAGCCCAACGCCACCGAAAAGTTTATCTAGGTAACCTCTAATCTTCCAGAGCCAGTTTCCATAATACCATCCTGTTAATCCGCCAATTGCCCAAACCCTTTCAAGTACTTCTTCGGTATCTCTTATTTGCTTGGACTTCTTATCCTGCATACACCCGTATTTGGGTATCTGAATATATTTATTTAGCTCTCTGCGAAAACGACCGCTACTCATACTGTCTTTCCAACTCGAAATGACTTCATTCTGTTCAATCTTATAAAAAGCCATTCTAATAGCTTCCTTGTAAGGAATAAGATCAACGTTTAGAAGCTCCTGTAAGCGGGTGTCTTTTGTGATCACTTCTACAGACATACTGTCTACCAGGTTCTGTGCAAGTTTATAGGATGTTGAGGTTACGAAATAGAGCCAGTATGAACTTAGTTTTGGAGACATTACGGGAACACGTATGATCCAGAGTTTTAACTTTCTAACCTCTGCATATTGTAACATCATTTCCTTATAGGTTAGAATATCAGGACCGCCTATGTCATAAGATTCGTTATAGCAGTCTTCGCAGCCAATAACCCGAATGAGATACTGTATCACATTTCTTATTGCAATTGGTTGTATTCGAGTGTCGACCCATTTTGGAGTTACCATCACCGGTAACTTTTCACAAAGATCACGTATGATTTCAAAAGATGAACTACCACTACCTACGATGATCGCAGCACGGAGCACTGTAATATTAAAATCTCCTTTATATAAAATTTGCTCAACGGCCTTACGTGATTTTAAATGTTTGGATAGTTCTTCTTCATTAATAATTCCGCTGAGGTAGATCACCTGTTCTACGGAAGTTTCAGACATCATCTTATTAAAATTCGTAGCGGCTTGAGCTTCCTGCTTATCAAAATCTTCCGTAGAGCCGGTCATTGAGTGGATGAGGTAATAGGCTGCATCGATATTTTTGATACCTTCAGGAGCTTTTGAGTCCTCTAAATAATCGATTTCTACGATCTCTACTTTCTCGCGGAGTTCTTCGTTGGAAGTAAATCTGTGCTTATTTCGAACTGCGCAAATTACATCATGGCCCTGTTCAAGTAATTGAGGCAGAAGCCTCATGCCAATGTAACCGTTAGCACCGGTAAGTAGTATGCGCATTTGAAGAGTTTGATCTTCAAATTATAAATTAAATTATTACTTTCACCTGAGATTAGTAAAACTTTATTAAATGAATAACGTGCTTAAATTTGTTCTGCTCATTATCGGGATAGGGCTTATAGGCTATGGGTTGTATGATATTCTAACCCCTGAATTTTCTATCGATGCCGGACCACTTCAGGTAGAAGCTCATGGTAATAATACGCAATCATATGCCATGATCGCATTTGGAGTGCTCGCTCTGGTAGGAGGGCTGGCATTTGGCAAGCGTTAATCATTGATTTATAGCTCGGAATATATTGATCACAGAGGAGCTTATATATTCAATTCCAATGGCGATCACGATAAAACCTATGATCCTGGAAATAGCATTGATCCCAGATGCACCAAGCATAGAAACTATATAATAGGAACTCCTAAGAACCAACAGCGTAGCTAAACAAACACTAAAAATAGCTCCTACTGCAATGAGCTTCTCATTCCAGGTAGCATATTCCTCGTACAGTCCAATCAAAAATGATATGGAGCCAGGCCCGGCAAGCATAGGAATGGCTAGTGGAGTAAGCGATACGCCGTCACGCTGGAAAGCGTCTTCCTGAACCTTCGGTTTATCCATACCTTTATGTTTAGCAAAAGAACCGGTTAGCAAGGCAAAACCAGAAGTAGTGATAATAAGGCCGCCAGCAATTCTTAAAGAATCGAGGCTTATTCCGAAGAAATTAAGGATATATCTGCCAGTAAAAAAACTTATAAGCAGGATCACAAAAATATTTATGGCTGTAAGCAGGGAAGTACGAGAACGCTCAGATTTAGTGTCCTCTTTGGTAAGTCCAACGAAAATAGGGACAGTACCCAGCGGATTGATCACTGAGAATAAAGCAGCGAAAACATAGATGAATAGTTCCATTGATTTTTTTCACGCAAATGTGCATCGATAAACGGTTTGCTGAGGAAAATTGAAATCAATTTTAGGTTAACGAATTGTATCCAAATTGGCTAAAAGCTACTTATTTATAGATCATCGATCTGAGTAGGAGCATTATCAGTTTTATAATTGATGATCTTCTGGAAGAACTTATGAATACCTGGCTTGTCTGCTTTGACCTTGATAAAATGATGATCCCTGTAAATACTGTATTCTTCAGCTTTTCCTTTATATAGATTTAACTTGTAATAAGGAATCACGAGAGCGTAAGTTTCAAGAAGTGACCTAAACATTACGATTATTCCGCTGCCTCTCATTTCCACATTGCAAATATTTGCATTATTATCTAAAATGAGCAGGTTGTGAATATCTATACTTGAGGAAGTGATTTGTAATTTAGGAGATCCTGAGCCACGTAGTTTGACCCGTTCCATCAGCGTAAATGGTTTTCCTACTTCAGCACTAATCTTTTCTGAGATCGCAGGACGATTGTAAGAGATATTAATTAGCATTTCTTTTTTCCTAAATATAAGGATTTGCGCTAAAAGGCTGGCGACCGGAACTTCAATTCTTTTTATCTTTGCGCACTTAATAGAATACAAAACAGGCCTAAAAGCATTGAAAATGACCATAGAACAAATTCTTGCAGCAAAAGTTAATGAAGCAGTTACCAAACATTATCAGGTGGAAGCTCCAACCATTGAGTTCCAGCCTACACGCAAGGATTTTGAAGGAGATATTACCCTGGTTGTATTTCCAATGCTGAAACAAATAAAGACCAATCCGGCTCAGCTGGCAGAAAATATTGGTAGCTATTTAAAGGAAGAGGTGACTGAAGTAGCAGATTATAATGTAGTAAAGGGATTCCTTAATATCGTGATAAGCGATGTTTACTATATCAATTTCTTTAATGAAATTAGAGATCGAGCAGATTTTGGAGTATTGTTGCCTCAAAGTGATGCCAGCGGGATCATGATCGAGTATAGTTCCCCTAACACCAACAAACCTTTACATCTTGGTCATATTCGAAATAATCTCTTAGGGTTTTCTGTAGCCGAGATCTTGAAGGCTGCAGGTAATACGGTGCACAAAGTACAGGTGATCAATGACCGTGGAATACACATTTGTAAGTCTATGGTGGCCTGGCAGAAATTTGGTAATGAAGAAACACCTGAGTCTACCGGTTTAAAAGGTGATAAACTGGTAGGGAACTATTATGTGAAGTTCGATCAGGAATATAAAAAAGAGATAGCTCAATTAAAGGAGCAGGGAAAATCTGAAGACGAAGCTAAGGCTGAAGCTCCAATTTTTGTAGAAGCTCAACAAATGTTACGAAACTGGGAGGCGAACGATCCTGAGGTCGTGAAATTGTGGTCTACCATGAACCAATGGGTTTATGATGGTTTTGAAAAAACTTACGATGCCCTGGGAGTGGATTTCGATAAGAACTATTATGAAAGTGAAACGTATCTTTTAGGTAAGGATAACGTCATGAAAGGCCTTGAAGATGGAGTTTTCTATCAGAAGCCTGATGGCAGTGTCTGGATCGATCTAAGCGATGAAGGCCTGGATGAGAAGATTGTACTCCGAAGCGATGGAACTGCAGTTTATATGACACAGGATATTGGAACAGCTATTCAAAGATTTGCGGATTTCGATATCAATCAAATGGTGTATACAGTTGGTAACGAACAGGAATATCATTTTAAAGTACTATTTCTTATTCTGAAGAAATTAGGCTACGACTGGGCAGATGCTCTATATCATTTAAGTTACGGAATGGTGGATCTTCCAAGTGGTAAAATGAAAAGCCGCGAGGGAACTGTCGTAGACGCAGATGATCTTATCAAGGAAATGACTGAAACTGCTCGTAATATTTCTGAAGACCTTGGTAAACTAGATGGTTATTCAGATTCAGAAAAAGAAGAGCTTTATAGAATCATAGGTCTTGGTGCCCTCAAATATTATATTCTGAAAGTAGACCCTCGAAAAAGAATCTTATTTAATCCTGAAGAGTCTGTAGACTTTCAGGGTAATACGGGTCCTTTTATTCAGTATACATATGCGAGAATTCAGTCGATCCTTAGAAAAGCAGAATTCGATACTACAGCGGCGCTTTCCGAAGATTTTAAATTTCATGAAAAAGAGAAGGAGTTGATTAAGCAACTACAATTATTCCCGGAGACCATTGCCTTAGCGGCAGATAATCATTCACCTGCGCTAATTGCCAATTACACCTATGAACTAGTGAAATCCTTCAATTCATTCTATCAAAATGTACAGATACTTGGTATTGATGATGAAGCTGAAAAGGTTTTCAGAGTACAACTTTCAGGAACTGTAGCCAGCGTAATTAAATCGGCTTTCAAGCTACTTGGAATCGAAGTGCCAGAACGTATGTAATGGTAATCGTGTAGTAGCGATATTTAAGAAGATGGACTTTATACTTCAGCTTCAAATCATTAAATTTGCAATTCGCTGCCAGTCAGCAAGAGAATAAAACCACAGGAAAAATTATGTTTGATAATTTAAGCGATAAGTTAGATAGTGCCTTTCACGTCCTCAAAGGACACGGGCAGATCACCGAGATAAATGTTGCAGAAAGCCTTAAAGAGGTTAGACGTGCTTTAGTTGATGCCGATGTTAACTACAAAATTGCCAAGGAATTTACCAGTACAGTGAAGGAAAAGGCGATGGGTCAGGATGTATTAAAGACGTTGAAACCAGGCCAGTTAATGGTGAAACTCGTAAAGGACGAGTTGACCCAGTTAATGGGTGGTGAAGCTGAAGGAATTAATCTAAGCGGTAATCCATCTATTATCCTTATGTCTGGTTTGCAGGGTAGTGGTAAGACCACTTTCTCTGGTAAATTAGCGAATTTCCTTAAAAATAAAAAAACTAAGAAACCTCTATTGGTAGCCTGTGATGTTTATCGTCCGGCTGCGATCAATCAGCTGCACGTTGTTGGAGAACAGATTGGAGTTGAGGTGTTCTCAGATGAAGGGAATCAGGATCCGGTGGCGATCTCTAAGGCGGCAATTGCCTATGCTAAAGAGAATGGTCATAATGTGGTCATCATTGATACCGCGGGTCGTCTTGCTGTAGATGAAGCGATGATGACTGAGATCTCCAATATTCACAAAGCGATCGAGCCTCAGGAAACATTATTCGTAGTGGATTCCATGACGGGTCAGGATGCTGTGAATACGGCAAAAACATTTAACGAGCGCCTTAATTTTGATGGTGTTATCCTTACTAAACTGGATGGTGACACTCGTGGTGGTGCTGCAATCTCTATTAAATCTGTTGTAAACAAACCAATTAAGTTTATTGGTACAGGAGAGAAAATGGATGCGATCGATATATTCTATCCTTCGCGTATGGCAGACAGGATCCTTGGTATGGGAGATGTTGTTTCGCTTGTAGAAAGAGCTCAGGAGCAATATGATGAAGAAGAAGCTAGAAAACTTCAGAAGAAAATTGCTAAAAATAAATTCGGTTTTGATGATTTCCTGAATCAGCTTCAGCAGATCAAAAAAATGGGATCTATGAAAGATCTTTTAGGAATGATACCGGGCGCTGGAAAAATGCTGAAGGATGTAGATATTGATGATGATGCATTCAAGGGAATCGAAGCGATCATTCACTCGATGACTCCATTAGAAAGAAGTGAACCAAAGGTGATCAACGCAAGCCGTAAAAAAAGAATTGCTAAAGGTTCTGGTACATCAGTACAGGAAGTAAATCAATTACTCAAGCAATTTAATCAAATGGGTAAGATGATGAAGATGATGCAAGGCGGCGGAGGCCGTAAAATGATGCAAATGATGAAGGGAATGAATTAATTCCCTTTTTTTAATACAACGCAAACACAACACACAATGACAATACTCGATGGTAAACAGGTTAGTAACGATATCAAAAATGAGATCGCTGCTGAAGTTACCAAACTAAAATCTCGTGGAGAGAAAGTACCTCATCTTGCTGCGATCATCGTAGGAAAGGATGGAGCAAGCTTAACTTATGTGAACAGTAAAGTAAAGGCCTGTGAAAGAGTAGGGTTTCAATCCTCACTTTATAGAATGCCGCATACTGTAAGCGAGATCGAGCTACTGGATAAGATTCAGGAACTCAACGAGAATAATGATATTGACGGATTCATTGTTCAGCTCCCTTTACCACCACAGATCGATACGCAAAAGGTGCTAAATGCAGTTGATCCGGATAAAGATGTGGATGGATTTCATCCTACGAACTTCGGAAAAATGGCGTTGGATATGACCACTTTTATTCCTGCAACTCCATTTGGAATACTGGAACTTCTGGAACGTTATGATATCCCTACGAAAGGGAAGCATACAGTGGTTATAGGAAGAAGTTATATCGTAGGAAGACCTATGAGTATCTTAATGGGTCGTAGTGGGTTTCCAGGAAATTCTACGGTAACCTTAACTCATGAGTTTACAAAGAATATTACACAGGTAACCTCACAAGCAGATATCATTATCATCGCAGTAGGAATTCCAGATTTTCTCAAAGCTGAAATGATCAAGGACGATGCTGTTATTATTGATGTTGGAATTACCAGGGTACCAGATGACAATACTGAAAAAGGTTATGTCATTAAAGGAGATGTAGATTTTGAAAACGTGAGCAAAAGGGCTTCTTACATCACGCCGGTTCCTGGTGGAGTAGGGCCAATGACAGTTTCGATGTTACTTAAGAATACACTACTTGCAAGGGAGAGACATAAAAAAAGAGCAGATATTAAGTTGTTAGAACGATAAAAAAAGAGGGAATTTAATTCCCTCTTTTTTTTTAAGCTTCTTCTTCAATTTTCCAGTCGAGATAATTATGGAGATCAGATTCTATAAATCTCAATCCAAATGTAAAGATGGCCATATCATCAATATACCCAAGACCTGGAATAAAATCTGGTATTATATCCAGTGGATTTAAAATATAAAGAAAGGAGAATGCGATAGTGGCAATAGTGAACCACGGTACCTTATTATACACTCCTTTTCTATAATCCTTCAGCATCCCGTACATTAGCTTCGCCAGCTCGCTATATTTTTGCAATAACCCGGAATTGTTGATCTTATCATCGACTTTATCCTGACTATCCATTGCGATACTTACATCATTGTCTTCGATCTTTGTTACTTCAGTTTTAAAGTAATCTTCGTCTATTTTTTTCTTTAAGTTTCCGAACATATTTTTTTCTTTTAATTATAATCTATGGTGAGCATTTCCATACTCTTTCTTGTAGATCTTCAGAATTAATAAAAATAAGGATACCAGTAAAGGTCCAAATATTAGTCCTATAAATCCGAATAACGGTACTCCCACGATCACCCCGAAAAGCGTGATCAATGGATGAACACTTGCCAGTTTCTCAAGTACATAAAGCCGTATTATATTATCAGTCGAGCCTACAACGACTAGTCCGTAAATAAGTAGAGCTATTGCCTGGAAGTCATTTCCCTGTGCGAATAAAAGAATAACTGCGGGCAGTACTCCTATGGCGGTACCTATAAAGGGTATCATCGAGCCAATCGCAGTGATCACAAACCAGAAGAAAGGATCTGGAACTCCAAATATCAAGTACCCTATTAACGCGATCACACCTTGCACGATGGCTACCAATGGAATTCCCAATGCATTACTTCTAACCAGTTGATCACTTTCGTCTCCAATCACCCGAATATTATCCTTTCCTAGCGGAATATAATCGATCAGGGAATGTCGCATCGATTTCTGATTCATTAGCATGTAGTAAAGCATGAAATACATGATCCCAATCGCAATAAATGCATCAAATGTTCCACCAGCGAGATTTTGCAAGTTGGAAGAAAGCCATCCTGTAATTGCTGAAGTATCTATACTCTCGCTAATGTTGTAACCTATGTATTCTTCGGCTATGTATAATTGATCTTTTAGAGCACTTAATACACGTTCAGAATTCGCAACGGCTTTGCCTATTTTACTGGTAAGCATAATTGCAATTAGAGTAACTGGGACTAAAATGCCAATGATACTTCCGGTCATTAAAAGCGTAGCTGCTAAAGCTGGTTTCCAACCTCGAAGCACCAGTTTTCTTTGCCAACCTTTCATAAGTACGTAAAGTGTAACCGCCCCTAGAACCCCAGAGAGGTAGGGAACGACCTCCTTGAAGATCAATACTGAAAGAAACAGTATTAATAGTAATACAAAAATTTGCCGTACAAGTGACGGTTTCAGTTTATCCATTTGGTTGGTTGGTGATGAATAAAGGTTATTAACTCGCGAACAACTGACTCATATCCTTGAATGCCTTGAATTCCAATGCATTTCCGCAAGGATCTTTAAAGAACATGGTAGCCTGTTCGCCTGGTTTGCCTTCGAACCTGATATAAGGCTCTATGACGAAATCAACATTTTTTCGTTTTAGAAGACCAGCAAATTCATGAAAAACCTCCCATTGTAAAACTACCCCAAAATGAGGTACTGGAACATCCTTTCCATCTACAGGATTGGAAGTCGAACTGGCAGTTTCTTGTGGGGCCTGGTAATGTATTACCAACTGGTGCCCAAAAAAATTGAAATCCACCCAGTGATCACTACTACGGCCTTCGCCACAACCTAAAGTTTCTTTGTAAAATTTTCTACAGGACTCCAGATCAGATACTGGGATCGCTAAATGAAATGGCTGTACTTTCATAAAATTAAGATTGGTTGGTTCAAAATCGTGAACGCAAAAGGTTCATGATCTAAAATTAACAAGAACTACCAATATTAATACACGAAACAGCCTAATTCTGTGTTAAGATTTGGAAATTCTGGGACGCTTTTTCTTCCCAATTTGAATATCATCAAGAAGAGAACCCTCTTCAGTCTTGGTAGATTCGCCAGTAAGACCATTTATAGTATCAAGCTCTTCCTTCGTAAGATCACGCCATTCACCCACCGGAATATCCAGGGACACATTCATGATTCGAACTCTTTTTAAAGATGTCACCTCGTAGTCTAAATATTCACACATTCTACGAATTTGTCGGTTCAGACCTTGTGTAAGAATGATCTTGAAAGTGTATTTGCCAAGTTTTTCCACTTCGCATTCACGAGTTACGGTATCCAGGATAGGTATGCCGGAAGACATTTTCTTTATAAAATCTGATGTAACCGGTTTGTTGACGGAAACTACATATTCTTTTTCGTGATTATTACGTGCTCGCAAGATCTTATTCACGATATCTCCGTCATTGGTAAGAAAGATAAGACCCTCACTAGGTTTGTCTAAACGGCCGATAGGGAATATTCGCTTTGGATAATTGATATAGTCAACAATATTGTCTTTCTCAACCCGGGTATCTGTAGTGCAAACGATACCTACAGGTTTATTAAAAGCGATATAGACATTAGGTTCTTTTAATTCGGCCTTGGAAACAGGTTCTCCGTTTACTTTTACCACATCGCCCGGTTTTACTTTAGTTCCCATTTCTGGAACTACGTCATTTATCGTGATGCGACCCTGGTCAATTAATTTGTCTGCCTCTCTTCGGGAACAATATCCTAACTGACTCAAATACTTATTAATTCGAACTTCTTCTGCCATGTCACAAAGATAATAGATACAATCGGGACGCCGGAATTTGAAAAAAAATAAAATTTTTAAAAGCTCAGGCAACCTTTCGTAACTTTCTCTCGTCTATATAAATAGAAGGCCTTTTGAAAATGGTAAAAGTAATACAGCTTTTTAAAAACGAATCCTCTCTCATTAAAAGAGCAAAAGCAGGAAATAGGGATGCCCAGAAGCAGATCTATGAAAAGCACGCTCCAAAAATGTTAAGTGTTTGCCGGCAGTATATAAAGGATCTGCATCACGCAGAAGATACAATGCTAAAAGGTTTTATGAAAGTGTTCACTCACCTGGATACTTTCAAGGACGAAGGTAGTTTTGAAGGTTGGATTCGAAAGATCATGGTAAGAGAAAGCATTAGCTTTTTAAGGCAGTTCAAAGAACTACAGTTTCAGGAAGATGACGAATTTGGTCATGAAGTGGCAAATAATATAAATTCTGAAATGGACGTGGCAGACATACAATCGCTTATAGATAGTTTGCCAGAAGGTTATAAGGCGGTATTTGTAATGTATGCCGTAGAAGGATACAAGCATAGTGAAATTGCTAAGATGCTTGGGATAACCGAAGGGACCTCAAAATCCCAGCTGTTTAAAGCTCGAAAGATGCTTCAGCAAAAAATTAAATCTAATAATACATCTAGTTATGGCGCCAATTAAATTTGAAGAACATATCAGGGAAAAACTGGATAGCCGGGAGATTAGTCCATCAGCTGGAAGTTGGGATAAACTTAATGAGCAGTTAGATAAAAAGGAAAGCTCGGGGAAGAATAATATATGGTGGATTTCATCAATAGCTGCAATTTTTGTGCTTGCTCTCTGCGGAATTATTTACCTGAATATGAATAGAAGTGTTGAAAGCAATATAGTGAACACTCCGGAAATTCAGAGGCCTTCTGAAAATGCAGCCGAAGAATTCGAGAATCCCGTGCAAGTGGCAGAACAGCAAAAAACTGAAGAATCCCAGGCTCAGCCGCAATCAAAATCGCAATATATTCAGAAGGCAGCTTCCGAAGATTCAAGATCTACGTTAAACAATAAAGAGCAGATCGCATCAGTTGAAGTAGAGGAAATAATTAACAGGGAGCCTTTAAAAACTGCAATACCGGCTAGTTTTCAGGAATTGAAAATTTCCGAAGAGGTTAATAAAGTATTGGCTGAGGTTTCCAGGCTAGAGTCTCAAAACGGAGATGTGAGCGACACTGAAGTGGAAGCACTGCTCAACAAAGCCATTGCAACTATAGAAAATGAAAATATGCAAAAATCGAGCGAAATTTCAGCAGATGCTTTACTGGCCGATGTTGAAGCTGAAGTGTACGAATCATTTAAAGAAAAGGTTTTTGAGATCGTTAAAACAGGCTACCAGAAAGCTGCGGTGGCGGTGTCGAACAAACTTGATCATTCAGAAGAAAAATAATTATCCCTATCAGGGTCATTCATCAATCAATAACTAAATACCAAACATCATGAAATCATTACTAATTACATTCGCTTTATGCATTCTCAGCTTTAGTCCATGTGACGCACAAACTGTAGAGATCACCAACGGAAACAAGATCGAAGTTCTAAAGAAACAGCGAGAAAACATAATCAAACAGGAAAAGGAAGAGCTAAAGGCAGAAGTAGAAGCCATCAATGAGCGGCTTGACAACGAAGAAATTTCCATGCAGGAAGCTGATGAGCTGAAAGAGGAAGCCGCTAAAAAACATGCGCTGAACATCGAAAATCGTTTAGCTATCCTTGATAATAAGATCGCACTTCTGGAAAGAAACGAGGAGTCTAAAGTTGAAAGCGACAAAACATTTGTGTTTTCCTGGAAGGATGAGGACGATAAAGAAGATCCCAATTATGAGGATGAAAGAACTACTTCTACTTTAATGATTGCTGCAGGATTCAATAATGCTCTATTAGATGGACAGTCTCTCAATGATTCAGATTTTAAGATAGGCGGTAGTCGGTTTTTCGAAATTGGTTGGGTTTGGAGAACAAGAGTTTTTGAGGAATCGAACTGGTTAAGACTTAAATACGGAGTTTCTTTTCAGTTCAACGGACTCAAACCTACAGATAATAGATTCCTGGTTGACAATAACGGAATTACAGAATTGCAAGAATTTCAATATGACCTGAACAAGTCAAAATTTAGAATGGATAACCTGGTTATTCCGGTGCATTTTGAATTTGGACCATCAAAGAAAATTGAAAATGATGGTGGCTATACGTTTTCAACTTATAAAAAGTTCAAAGTTGGTCTTGGAGGATATACCGGTTTCAGTTTAGGTGAAAGGCAGAAACTGAAATATAAAGAGGATGGTGACAGAACCAAGGAAAAATTGAAATCTGATTATAACACGAACGATTTTATATATGGATTGAGCGCGTATGTAGGATGGGGAAATACCTCGCTCTATGCAAAATATGATCTTAACCCGATCTTTGAAGATCCAAACCCAGAGTTGAATAATGTCTCTCTTGGAATTCGTTTCGACCTTGATTAATTAGCCAATATAGTTTAGTTTTGCAGGGCTTCAAAAGTATGTAATCGCTTTTGAAGCCCTTGCTTTTTTGAAGCCTTTTCATTTTGTATTTTTCCATTTAATAGTTGTGAAAATTTGATCTCCAGAACCACCATAGATAATGTTTTTGAAACCGCCCGTGTAGAGGAGGTGATTGGGGATTTTGTACAATTAAAGAAGTCTGGTAGTAATCTAAAAGGGCTTAGTCCTTTTACCGATGAACGCTCTCCTAGTTTTATGGTTTCTCCTGTAAAGCAAATCTGGAAAGATTTTAGTAGTGGAAAAGGAGGTAATGTCGTTGCTTTTTTAATGGAGCACGAGCACTTCAATTACCCTGAAGCGATCAAATATCTCGCGAAAAAATACGGAATTGAAATAGAGGAGACGCAGCAGACTGACGAGCAGAAGGAGCAGGCCGATGAGCGTGAAAGTATGTACCTGGTTTCAGAATATGCCAGTAAATATTTTCAGACGCAAATGCATAAGACCGATGAAGGTCAGGCCGTAGGATTAAGCTACTTTAAGGAACGTGGCTTTACTTCTGAAACTATTAAAAAGTTTGATCTGGGATATTCTCCAGATGAATGGGATGCTTTCACGAAGAATGCGCTAGGCGATGGTTATAAACTGGAATTTCTAGAAAAAACAGGTCTCAGTATTGTTAGGGATGAGAAGACATTTGACCGTTTTAAAGGAAGAGTCATGTTTCCAATTCAATCAATGTCTGGACGGGTTCTTGGCTTTGGAGGAAGGATCCTTGGGAACACGAAAAAAGCAGCTAAATACCTCAACTCTCCGGAAAGCGATATTTACCATAAGAGTAAAGTTCTTTACGGAATCTACCACGCCAAGCAGTCTATTGCTAAAGAAGATAATTGTTACCTCGTTGAAGGGTATACAGATGTCATACAATTCCATCAAAGTGGGGTAGAAAATACGGTATCCTCTTCCGGAACGGCTCTAACTTCAGAACAGATCAGGTTGATCAACAGGTTGACCAAAAATATCACGGTGTTATTCGATGGTGATGCCGCCGGAACCAGGGCCTCTATGCGAGGGATTGATCTAATTCTGGAACAGGGCATGAACGTAAAGGTTTGTCCATTCCCTGAGGGTGAGGATCCGGATAGTTTTGCCCGCTCGAATTCTGAAGCAGAACTGGAGGAGTTTCTTAAGGAAAACTCTTACGACTTCATTACGTATAAAGCTTCCCTGCTTATGGATGAAGCCAAAAATGATCCCGTAAAGAAGGCCGATCTTATTCGGGATATGGTACAGAGTATTGCGAAAATTCCTGATAATATTCAGAAGGAAGTTTATTTAAAGGAATGCTCCCGGATCATGGATATTTCTGAAGACGTTCTGTATGCAACCTTAGCTCAATTAGAAAAAAAAGACAGTAAAACTCCGGCAAGGGCTGAGAAAAAACCCATGCAGGTTGTTCGTAATGAAGAAGCTGCTCCAGTCAAAAAAGTAGATCAGCTTTATATTCTTGAGAGAAAAATCATTAGTCTCCTTGTTCTCTACGGAAGGCAGGAAGGTGAATTTCACGATGTTATTTTGAAACATAATGACCAGGGCGATCCGGTTTATGAATCTGAGGTGCAGGAGGCCAAGGTATTCGAAAAAATTTACCTGGATCTTCAGGATGATGAAATTGAATTTACCAATAAAGACTTCAGAGAACTATTTTCACTTCTTATAGAAAGACTAAATTCTGAAGATGAATTTGGAGTGGAAATGATTATCAATGACCTTGAGAAATCTCAGGCTGTTGAACTTACAGATATCCTAATGGAAGACGAGCAATATGAACTTCATGATTGGGAGCGGCATGATATTCCTGTAAAAAGCAAAACTCAGGGAGTTGCACAATTTGTTACCCAGACTATATTATCATTACGTAGGTTTTTGGTTGGTCGTAAGATCAACGAACTTATGGAAGAAATACGTGAAGTATCTTCAGAAGAAGAGCGTACAGAAAAGATCCAGGAGATCATGAGCTATACCAGTTTGAGTACGATTCTTTCAGACCGCCTGGGAAGGGTTATGTAGTGTTTAGTTGTAATAATCTGGATTGCGTGATAAGATCTGCAACATTATCCACTTTTAGTTTTTTCAGCAACCTGGTTTTGTAGGTGCTAACTGTCTTTTCGTTTATGTCAAGCGCTTCAGCAATATCCTTATTTCTTTTTCCGGAAGAAAGCAAATTTAATACTTCAGTTTCGCGGGTAGAAAGCTTCTTGAATTTTGTAATCAAACTCTTACCTCTGGTGATACCAGAATTTAGTTTCTCCGTGATCTTGCGATTTAAGTAGATTCCACCTCTCGCAACCTGGTAGATTGCCTTCTCCAGAGTCTCACTATCTGTATGTTTGGAAATATAACCTGCGGCTCCAGCTTTAATGGCGCTCAAGGCATACATTTCTTCCGGATGTGAACTGAAAATAAGTGTTTTTACCTCTGGAAATTCCTGTTTGATCCTTCTAATAGCGTTGATACCATTGATTTGCGGAAGATCCAGTTCCACGATCAAAACATCGGGAGCGTTCTTTTCTAACTGACTGAACAATTGGGTGCCACTGCTTACTCTGCCTGTAACCTGTAGTGCCGGATTGTTCTGAAGTACGCATTTGATCCCTTCAAAAATTATTGGATGATGGTCTGCAATTAATACTCGATACATGATTCTAAGTTAAAAACAAGTCCGGGGGTAACTCGTTGAGTTTGGTTTCTTTAACTTAAAAATACTGCTTTGACCCCTGATATGGGAAATCAGCTACACATATTCGATAAGATGATTATTTCAGCAGATGAACGGGTATGTCACAAACCGGTATTGGTACCATCTTATGTGTGTTTGCAGCATTCAAACGGGAATAGATCTGAAAGACTTCACGCTGCCTGCCTTCAAAATCTGAAGAAGTTTTTCCAGCTTCTTTTTGATTCATGGCCCATTCAAGTTCATCATACGATGCTCCTAATTGATCTTCATCACTTCGGCTGTCACCAAAAAGTCCGTCGGTTGGAGCTGCCGTCATAATATCATCGATGATGTTGAGGTGTTTTCCCAGCGCATAGACTTCACTTTTCATAAGATCTGCAATCGGACTAAGATCAACACCGCCATCTCCATACTTTGTGTAGAATCCAACTCCAAAGTCTTCCACTTTATTTCCGGTGCCTGCAACAAGGTATCCATGTAATCCAGCGAAATAATAAAGAGTAGACATACGAAGTCTGGCTCTTGAATTTGCTAATGTAAGATCCAAAGAAGCAGATTGTCTTTCCTGGGGCATGGCAGATTTAAATTGTTCAAATACCGGGGTGAGATTTACTTCAAGATTACTAACGTTCGCAAAATTATGTTCCAGTTCGCTTATGTGTTTTCTGGCGCGGGTAACCTGGCTGCTCGCCTGGTGAATAGGCATTTCCAGGCACAGTGTAGGCATTCCGGTTTTTGCGCAAAGCGTTGAGGTTACTGCAGAATCTATACCACCACTCACTCCAACTACAAACCCATTCATATTCGCTTTTGTAGCGTATTCTTTTAACCAGTTTATGATATGATCAGCGACTTTTTCGGTTTGCATAATGTTGGGTGATTTAATTAGTAAGTAATACCTTTGCCTCACAAATCTAACACTAAAAGCCAATTTTTAAAAGATGGCTGCGTTAAAGCCTTCCTAATTGCCAGTTATGCTGAAAAAGATCCTATTCTTAATTACGATTATTTCGGTGTTTTCCTGTAATAATCAGTCAGAAACCGAAGAGAAGATCGATAAGATCGCTGTAGATATGGAAGTCATAAGATTTGAACAGGAATTTGCCAGTACAAAGCCTCAGCAGTTACCTGAATTAAAACAGAAATATCCATTTCTGTTTCCTGAGCAGTTTCCAGATTCGGTTTGGATAGATAAGTTATCTGATACCCTTCAGCTGGAGATTAATCAGGCTGTGGAAGATGAGTTTTCAGATTTCTCGAACCAGGAGGATGAATTATATGCACTTTTTCAGCATATAAAATACTACTTTCCGGAGTTTGAAGTACCTGTGGTGATCACGGTAACTTCCGAAGTAGATTATAAGAACAAAATAATTTATACGGGAGATTATTTATTTGTCTCTCTCGATACGTATTTAGGTACAGAGCACCAGTTTTATACAGGTCTTCAGGAATATTTGAAAAAGAACTTTAAAAAAGATCAGATCGTAGTAGATGCTGCGGAAGAGATTTCAAAAAAATACGTTCCACGTCCAGATTCCCGCACTTTTTTAAGTCATATGGTGTATTACGGCAAGATCCAGTATTTGAAGGAAAAGCTATTGCCAATGCTTGACCCTGCAAGAAGAATAGGTTATACTGAAGAAGAATTTGACTTCGCGGAAAGCAATGAATCTCAGATCTGGAGATACTTTGTAGAGAATGAACTAATTTACGATACAGATAACCAGTTGCAGACACGTTTTCTCTTTCCTGCACCATTTTCAAAATTCTATCTTCAGCTGGATGCTGAAAGTCCAGCCAGATTAGGTCAATATATTGGCCTTAGAATCGTGAAAGCATACATGGAAAAGAACGACGTATCTCTGGACAGAATGCTAAATACATCTGCTGAAGAAATTTTCAATAAAGCCAATTTTAAACCGAAGAAATAATGCCAGAATTTAAAAAATCTGAGATCAATATAGAAGTTGTAACAGACGATAATCACGTGCCTGAGAATATCACGTGGAGTGCTGAAGATGGGAATGTCTATAAAGAAGATGCAAAAGCACTAATGCTTTCTGTATGGGATAGTAAAGATCAGGAAACTTTAAGAATCGACCTTTGGACCAAGGAAATGCCGGTAGATGAGATGAAAAAATTCTTTCATCAGACATTAGTTTCTATGAGTGACACATATTATCGCGCTACACAGGATGATAAAATGCGTGATACCATGAAAGATTTCTGCGATTATTTTGCTGAAAAAACCGAAATCAAGAAGAGCTAATTGGAAAAACTGATCTTTGTTTATAATGCCGACTCGGGGAAGCTGAAATCGATTATTGGAGCATTTCAAAAGATTGTGAATCCCGCTTCCTACGACTGTAATTTATGCAAACTTACTTACGGTGCTTTTGATGAAAAGAAGGCTTGGAGGGACTTTCGTAAAAATGGAGATCTTGATATGGAATTCCTGCACAAAGATGAGTTTTTGAAAAGCTATGCTTCAAAATTCGGACATAAGTTTGAATTTCCTATCATTCTCGCGCAGAACCAGAAAGGTCTGGAAGTCTTAGTATCAACTTCAGAACTGACGGAAATAACGGAGGTTGAGGAGCTTATTTCAAGAATTAAGCAAAGAACCTAATTTTTCTGATTTTCTGGAAAAAATTGTGACCAGTTTTCATCCATTAAGAACTTGGCGAAAAAATCAATTCTACTTTCACCGTTCCTGACTAATATTTGACCATTTGGTTTAATAGCTGCGAAAGAATTACAGAGCGTTGGTTGAATGAAAATATTGTTTCTGAAGAAATTCTCTTGATCAATATAAAATTTCTCTTTCGGGTCATC
>NZ_JBLWIM010000008.1:740288-755700 GCF_048381525.1 Christiangramia qingdaonensis | reverse complement strand
GTTGTTCCCAGAATGGTTTTAAAAATCTTTTGCGTCTTCGAATGCGACTTTTACTCCACTTCTCCTCTGGATGTGAACTGGTACAGAGGTCTCCTTTGAATTTAAAAACAAGTAAAATAGGGGCGTTTGTCTTAAAGGTCTTTCCAGTGATCTTAGATAATTCAGTAACTATAGTTCCCTGATCTGAATCAAACCCTAGAAATAAATTTTTATTTAGTGTATTGACTCGAATGTTATTGCTATTTATCGAATCCCATCTTGAACTCTTTCTCCATTGTTCTCTGAATTTTTGCTGACTTATGGATTTACCTTCCGCATCAATGAAAATATCTTTGGTTCTGTCTACTTTTTGAGCAAGTAAATTAGTTTGAAAACTAATGAAAATACTAATGAGAATTAGGTATTTCATTCCGCCTAAACTCTATTTATTATTCAACTGTTCATTGATACTTTCAATATAATCCAGTACTTCATCTTTTCCTAAACCTGCAGATGCTGAAGTAATAAAAAATTCCGGCATCTCTTCCCAGGTTTCCAGCATTTCAGCCTTATAGTTAGCAATATGCTTGTCAAGAACCTTCGGTTTAAGCTTATCAGCTTTAGTGAAAATGATACAGAATGGAATCGCGTTTTCTCCCATCCACTGCATAAACTCCATATCTATAGGTTGAGGGGAATGTCTTGAATCAATAAGAACAAATGCGCACACCATTTGTTTACGCTGTTCGAAATATGCAGTAATGAATTTCTGAAATACTTTTTTAGTAGATTTTGAGACCTGGGCATAACCATATCCCGGTAGATCCACCAGGTGCCAGTTCTTGTTGATCAAAAAATGATTGATCAACTGGGTTTTTCCAGGTTTCGCTGAAGTTTTTGCCAGAGCCTTTCTGCCCGTAAGCATATTGATAAGTGACGATTTTCCAACATTACTACGGCCAATGAATGCATATTCCGGCAGGGAGCTGTTTGGGCAATGATCAACTTTGGAATTGCTTATAACGAATTCTGCAGTTTTGATCTTCATAATAAAAGATTTTTAGATAGCTCTTTCTTTAAGCCATGCGTGAAGCACTTCATTGAATTCCTGGGGATGCTCCATCATAGCGGCATGGCCGCATTGATCGATCCAGTACAGATCTGAATCTGGTAATAATCTCTGGAAATCCTCAGCAACTTCAGGAGGAGTGACAGTGTCATTTTTCCCCCAGATAATACAGGTAGGCGTTTGCATCTTTGGGAGATCTTTCGCCATATTGTGTCGAATTGCGCTCTTGGCAATAGCCAGTGTCTTTACCAGTTTATTTCGATCACTTACTGTTTCATATACTTCGTCCACGATTTCCTTAGTTGCAACCTGAGGATCGTAAAAAACGGCTTCAGCTTTTTTCTTGATAAATTCGTAATCACCACGTCTTGGATAACTCTCGCCCATGGCGTTTTCATATAATCCAGAACTACCAGTGATAACCAGGGCTTCTACACTTTCAGGAAACATTTTAGTAGCCAGCAATGCGATATGACCTCCAAGGGAATTACCAAGCAGAATTACTTTTTGGTAGCCTTTATGGTCCAGAAATTCCTTTAGATATTTGGCGAACGTACCTACACTGGTCTTGAGAAGAGACATTGAATAAAGTGGTAATTCCGGGATTAACACCTTATAGCCATTTTCCGGAAAGTAACTTACAACTCCGTCAAAATTACTTAGGCCTCCCATAAGTCCGTGAAGAATAACAATCGGGGTGCCTTCGCCTTTTTCTAGATATGTGAATTTCCCCTCCTGCCTTAAGTGATCTTTCATTGATAGCCTTTGCGGTTAGCAATCGCAAATATAGCGATTTCGATACAAGTATAATCATTTTTGATTAACTGCAAACTCATTTCTGGTAAGTGGGAATATAAGATTTCAGCTAAAAACTAAACTAATTGCTCCATTTTTTCCCACGAATTTTCAAGAGTCTGAATAATAAGGAAATAGAGCTATTTCGTAGGTTTTCAATCACATACGGTGGTAAAACTTATCAACATTGTGGTAGAAAGTGGTAAAATGTGGTATTATTTTCAATATATTTGACTTTATAAAGTCAAAGCGTGGTAAATCTCATTGGGACATACGAATGTAAAGTAGATGCTAAGGGCCGGTTAATGGTTCCTTCAGCATTGAAAAAGCAATTGTCTCCAATGTTGCAGGAAGGTTTCGTGATTAAAAGGTCAGTTTTTCAGCCTTGTCTGGAATTGTATCCTATGGAACAATGGAATATAATGATGGCGAAGATCAATAAACTGAACAGGTTTAAAAAGCAAAACAATGATTTTATAAGAAGGTTTACTGCCGGTGTTAAGACAGTGGAAGTGGACTCGAATGGTCGTCTCTTAATTCCGAAGGACCTAATAGGTTTCGCCGGTATTGAGAAGGAGATCGTCCTCTCGTCTGCGATTAACATCGTAGAGATATGGGATAAAGATAAATATGAAAACGCCATTGAAGGTTCTTCAGATGATGACTTTGCAAGTCTTGCTGAAGAAGTGATGGGTAACGACGATATTGATGGACTATCATAATCCTGTTCTTTTGAAGGAATCTGTTGATGGCTTGAATATCCAGCCAGATGGAGTGTATGTAGATGTAACTTTTGGAGGTGGTGGTCATTCCAGGGAGATTCTAAGCAGGCTTGGACCTTCGGGGAAATTATATGCCTTCGACCAGGACAAGGACGCGTTGGAGAATAAGATAGATGATGAGCGTTTTACACTTATTAATGAAAATTTCAGATTTCTGAAGAGATTTCTAAGATTCTATGGTGTTAAGGAAGTTGATGGAATTCTAGGTGATTTTGGTGTTTCCTCGCATCAGTTCAATGAAGCTGAAAGAGGGTTTTCAACCAGATTCGATGCCAGGCTGGATATGAGAATGAACCAGGGAGATAAGTTAAGTGCATATGAAGTCATTAATGAATACGAAGAGGAGCAACTAAAGAAGTTATTCTATGCGTATGCAGATTTGAAAAACGCACCCAAACTTGCCCGTACCATCGTGGAAGAAAGAAAGAACGGAGCTATAGAAACCAGTGAGCAGCTAAAGGATCTATTGAAGCCGCATTTATTCCGCGGAAAGGAAAATAAGATACTAGCACAGATCTATCAGGCAATTCGTATAGAAGTAAATCAGGAAATTGAAGTGCTCAAAGAATTTCTTCAGCAAACTGAAGCGGTGATCCGGAAAGACGGAAGGTTGAGTTTGATCTCATACCACTCTCTTGAAGACAGGTTGGTGAAGCGATATATAAGGAGTGGATTGTTTGAGGGAGAACCAGAGAAAGACATGTATGGCAATATAGATGTTCCGTTCAGAAAAACCAGCGGACTCATCATTCCATCGAGAGATGAAATAAAACAAAATAACAGGGCGAGAAGTGCCAAATTAAGAGTGGCGCGTAAGCTTTAAGAATTATGAAGAAAGGGTTTTACAATATACTTAAGGCTAATTTTCTTATTAGCGAAGATGCTGTAAAAAACTGGCGGTTCATCGTTTACTGTACCGTTCTGGCAATTATCATGATCGCCAGTTCTCACAATGCAGAAAAGAAGGTGCACCAGATCGCAAGATTGAGCACAGAAGTCAAGGAGTTGAGAAGTGAGCATATTGAACGAAGATCAGATCTAATGAAGATCAAAATGGAATCCACTATCACCGAATCTATGTCGGGTAAAGGTATTGGGCCGTCTGATACGCCACCGAACAAAATTAGAGTTATCATAAAAGAATAAACCTTAAATGGCAACAACAGAAAAAAGCATCCTGAATCGTATGTATTTCGTGGCCGGCTGCCTGTTCCTCTTCGCAATTGCGGTAGGGGTGAAATTGCTAAATATTCAGTTTGTTCATGGTGAACATTACAAAAGTCTTGCGGAAGAGCGCACTCTAAGAAATTTCAAAATTCCTGCGAATCGTGGGAATCTTTATGATTCTAATGGAAATCTACTGGCTACTTCAGTTCCCAAATATGACATTCGATTTGATGCTGTAACTGTTTCAGACAAAAATTTTGAAGAGAACATAGGAGAGTTGTCCGCTAAACTTTCCAAAATGCTAGGACGTTCTGCTTCTTATTATTCCCAGAAATTAAGAACAGCGCGCGCAAACAAGCAGCGCTACGTATTGATCGCTAAGAATCTTGGATATTCAGAATACATGAAGATCAAGAGTTTCCCCATGTTCAATCTCGGTGCTTTTAAAGGTGGAATGATCACCGAACAAACCACGGTTAGAGAGCATCCACTTGGTAAAATGGGGGAACGAACCGTAGGCTATGAGCGTAGAGATGAGAATGGGTATTTTACTCGCGTTGGTCTGGAAGGCGCATTTAGTAACTACCTGCGAGGAACAGATGGTCGTCGTTTAAAGCAGAAGATCGCCAAAGGACAATGGAAACCTATTAGTGATAATAACGAAATGGAGCCAAAAGATGGTTATGATGTTATTTCTACTATCGATGTTAATATTCAGGATATCGCGCATCATTCACTATTACGACAATTAGAATATTTTGAAGCAGATCATGGAACTGTAGTGGTTATGGAAACCGCAACTGGTGAGATCAAAGCAATGTCAAATCTGGGACGTACAGAAGACGGTACTTATTTCGAAAAAAGAAATTACGCAGTTTACGAGGCCCACGAACCTGGATCTACTTTTAAATTAATGGCGATGGTGGCTGCACTCGAGGATGAGGTAGTGGATACCAGCCAGGTTATTGATACAGAAAAAGGTGTGGTGCGGTTTTACGGTCGCCCTGTACGTGATTCACATCATGGTGGTTATGGTGAAATTTCGGTTGCGAAGGCATTTGAATTGTCTTCGAACACCGCATTTACCAAAATGATCACTGAAGGCTATAAAAATGATCCGTCGAAATTTGTGGACAGATTATACGACATGGGTCTCAATGATAAGATTGGTCTTGAAATTAAAGGTGAGGGCTCTCCCCGAATTCCTCACCCTCAGGACAAATCATGGAATGGCTTAAGCTTGCCCTGGATGGCTTTTGGTTATGGGGTGGCAATTACGCCTTTGCAAACGCTAACTTTTTACAACGCGATCGCAAATGATGGTGAAATGATAAAGCCGCGATTTATTAAGGCGGTGAAAGATCGGGACAAGTCTATTATAACTATGGATAAGCAGGTGATGAACCCATCTATCTGTTCTCCAGAAACTGCTGCCAAGGTTCGTGAGATGATGAAGAATACGGTTGAGCGCGGCACAGCTGCCAATATCTATACTGAAAACTTTTCGATGGCTGGTAAGACGGGAACATGCCAGACTGAATACTGGATAGAACCTGGTAGATATATAGCTTCATTCGCCGGATATTTTCCTGCGGAAGATCCTAAATACTCCTGTATCGTAGTGATTCATAAGCCAAACAGAAGAAAAGGATATTACGGAAATATCGTAGCGGCACCGGTTTTTAAAGATATCGCCAGGAAGATTTATACCGATACACCAGTGATGGATGAGCTCGAAAATCTTGATTTTGAAGACGAGGATATTCAAGCCGACTATGACACTTACTACGCAAGCATACAGGATGAAAAAATGCTGATGCCAGATGTTACCGGAATGCCGGCAATGGATGCGATCTCCATCCTGGAGAATCTTGGAATACAGGTTAGATTAAATGGAAAGGGTGTAGTGAAAAGACAGTCTGTTTCAGCAGGAAAAAAAATAGATAATAACGCCATCGTAAATCTTGAATTGAGTTAATGCAGGTTTTAAAAGACATACTCTATAAGGTGAATATTAAGTCGGTTTCCGGAGATACCGGGGTGACCATTCGTGATATTCATTTTGATTCCAGAAAAGTTTCTCTAAATGATGTTTTCATCGCGATTCGAGGAAGCTTAAGTGATGGTCATGACTTTATCAAAAATGCTGAAAATCAGGGTGCACTTGCTATTGTATGTGAGGAGCTTCCGAAGGAAAAAGTAAATGGCGTTACTTATATTGAAGTAGCAGACTCCAAGAGAGCGCTGGCGTATATTTCAGCTAATTATTACGAGAATCCTTCCGAAAATTTAAAATTAGTTGGAGTTACGGGTACCAATGGGAAAACAACCATTGCGACTTTGCTATATGACCTGTTTACCAAGGCTGGATTTAAATGCGGATTACTTTCTACCGTAAAGATCATGGTTGGAGATGAAGAACGTACTGCCATTCGAACGACTCCAGATTCCATAAGTATCAATTCTCACCTAAGCGATATGAACGATGCCGGGGTAGAATTTTGCTTTATGGAAGTGAGTTCACATGGAATTGATCAGCATCGTACGACTGCTCTTAAATTTAAAGGCGGAATATTCACGAATCTCTCGCACGATCATCTTGACTATCACAAAGACTTTGCAGAATACCGTGATGTGAAAAAGAGGTTTTTTGATGAATTGCCAGCTTCAGCTTTTGCACTTACCAATATCGATGATAAGAATGGTGATATAATGCTTCAGAATACAAAAGCGAAGAAATACAGTTACGCTTTAAAGTCCTATGCAGATTACCAGGCTCAGATCCTTGAGAATAACTTTACAGGGTTACTTCTGAAAGTAAGAGATCAGGAATTATGGTCCAGACTGATAGGTACTTTCAACGCTTACAATGTTCTTGCGATTTATGCAACTGCGGAATTATTAGGCTTAAAAACCCTGGAAACACTTCGGATTATAAGTGAACTGAATTCGGTTAGTGGAAGGTTTCAGTATGTAATTTCAGAAAAAGAGAAGGTAACAGCAATTGTTGACTACGCACATACCCCCGATGCATTGAAGAATGTATTGGAGACCATCAACAGTATTCGTACAAGAAATGAGAATTTGATCACGGTGGTAGGCTGTGGTGGTGATAGAGACAGTACTAAGAGACCAAAAATGGGACATATTGCGTCTGCTTTAAGTACCAAAGTGATCTTTACCAGCGATAATCCAAGAACCGAAGATCCAGATAAGATCATCGAGGATGTGGAAGCAGGAGTAGAGCCACAGAACTTCAAAAAGATAATGAGTGTAACCAACCGAAAACAGGCAATTAGAACTGCCTGCCAAATGGCTACAAACAACGATATTATATTAATTGCCGGGAAAGGTCATGAGACCTACCAGGAGGTAAACGGAGAACGATTTGATTTTGATGACCTCAAAATTGTAAAGGAATTTCTAAAAACTCTGGATAAATAATGCTGTATTACCTGTTTAAATTTTTAGAAGATAGATATCAGCTGCCGGGAGCCCAGTTATTTGAGTTCCTGTCATTCAGGTCTGCAATGGCGATCATATTATCGCTGGGAATTTCTACGATCTATGGTAAACATATTATCAATTACCTGAGAGCTAAACAAATAGGTGAGAGCGTTAGAGATCTTGGGTTAAAAGGTCAGACGGAAAAGGCAGGTACACCAACCATGGGGGGTGTGATCATTATAGTTGCGACGCTAATCCCTGTTTTATTGTTCGCCAAGCTGGAAAATATTTATGTCATTCTGTTGATCATTACCACACTTTGGATGGGTGCGATCGGGTTCCTGGATGATTATATCAAGACATTTAAGAAGGATAAAGAAGGATTAAAGGGAATCTTTAAAGTAATAGGCCAGATTGGACTTGGTCTTATCGTAGGATGTACCATGTATTTTCATCCACAGATAACTACAAAGGAAGTAATGACCGAAACCAATCCTACTGAAAATGTGATTGCCAGAGCTGAGGTTGTGGATATGGGGCCGGAAGTAAAGGATACCAGTACAACTATTCCGTTTGTTAAGGACAACGAATTTGAATACTCCAGTTTAATAAGCTGGATAGATGCAGACCTGGTAAACTATGCGTGGCTAATATTTATACCTATCGTGATCTTTATCGTAACGGCAGTGTCTAATGGTGCGAACCTTACTGATGGTATCGATGGACTTGCCGCTGGATCATCGGCTATTATCGTGCTAACACTGGGAATCTTCGCCTGGGTTTCGGGTAACATCATATTTTCAGATTACCTGAATATAATGTACATCCCACGATCTGGAGAGATGACGATTTTTATAACGGCTTTTGCCGGTGCTTTAGTCGGTTTCCTTTGGTATAACACATATCCAGCCCAGGTTTTTATGGGAGATACTGGAAGTTTGACTATTGGAGGAATTATCGCAGTTCTTGCGATCGCCACTAGAAAGGAATTGCTAATACCATTACTATGTGGAATTTTCCTGGTGGAAAATCTTTCAGTAGTACTACAGGTAGGTTGGTTCAAATGGACTAAAAGAAAATATGGTGAGGGAAGAAGGATTTTTTTGATGTCGCCTCTTCATCATCATTATCAGAAAAAAGGCAGACATGAAAGTAAGATCGTAGTTAGATTCTGGATTATTGGAATTTTCCTGGCGATACTTACAATTGTCACCTTAAAAGTACGCTAGGATGGAAAGACTGGTCATACTTGGAGGTGGAGAAAGTGGAGTTGGTACGGCAATTCTTGGTAAAGAGAAGGGCTACGAGGTTTTTCTTTCAGATCAAGGAAGGATCAAGGATAAGTACCGGGATGTTCTTACAAAACTGGAGATTAATTGGGAAGATGAGAAACATTCAGAAGAAAAAATTCTGAATGCGAATGTGGTGATGAAAAGCCCTGGTATTCCTGATACTGCCGCACTTGTTGTGAAACTTCGGAAGAATGATATTCCAGTTATATCAGAAATTGAATTTGCTTCCTGGTTTTCTGAAACTCCCGTGATAGGGATTACAGGAAGCAACGGTAAAACAACAGTGACCAACCTGATACAGCATTTACTGAAGAGTGGCGAGGTGAATTCAGGAATGGGTGGAAATATCGGAAACAGCTATGCGAAAATGGTTGCTGAAGACGAGAATGATTGGTTCGTTCTTGAATTATCCAGTTTTCAGCTGGATGGAATCGAAGATTTCAAACCGCATATCGCCATTTTAACAAACATTACGCCAGATCATTTAGATCGCTATGATTACAAATTTGAAAATTATATAGAATCAAAATTTAGAATTACAAAGAATCAAACAGCCGAAGATTATTTCATCTATGATGCAGATGATCGAGTGATCACAGAATGGCTTGAGAAAAACCCTGTGAAAGCACAAAAGCTACCATTTTCAATGGAACAAAAACTTGAAAACGGCGCTTATCTAGAAGATAAAAACATTGTTATAAAAATAAATAATACCGAGTTTACTATGTCAACATCAGATATATCCCTACAGGGCAAACACAACACCAAGAATGCAATGGCTGCGGCTACCGTTTCTCAATTGCTAAGAATTAGAAAGCAGACTATTAGAGAAAGCATGGCTAATTTTCAGGGTGTGGAACATCGTCTTGAAAAGGTGCTAAAGATCAACAATGTGATGTATATCAACGATTCCAAAGCGACCAATGTAAATGCAACTTATTACGCATTGGAAAGTATGGAATCTGAAACGGTATGGATCCTTGGAGGCGTGGATAAAGGCAATGTTTATGATGACCTGCTTCCTTTAGTGAACGAAAAAGTGAAAGCAATCATTTGTTTGGGAGTTGACAATGAGAAAATTAAAAGAGCTTTTGGAAACATCGTGGAGAATCTGGTAGAAACCGGATCTATGGATGAGGCGGTTAAGATGGCATACAGGCTGGCAGATAAAGGTGATAATGTATTGTTGTCTCCGGCATGTGCAAGTTTCGATCTATTCGAAAATTATGAGGACAGAGGCAGACAGTTTAAGAATGCCGTGCGTAATCTATAAGCATTAATAAAAGTATTGAATATCGTATAATGAGCAACGTATTTACAAATTTAAAAGGTGATAAAGTGATCTGGGCGGTAGCAGCTTTGCTGGCGATCTTTTCCTTTTTACCGGTGTACAGTGCCAGTAGTAACCTGGCCTATCTCCATGGAGATGGTAGTACTACCGGATTTCTTATCATGCACTTTTTTCATTTGCTACTTGGTTTTTGCCTATTATTCGCGGTGCATAAAATACCTTATCATTACTTTCGTGGAATAAGTATTTTGCTACTTCCTATAGTAATTGTTTTGTTGATTTTCACCATTGCTCAGGGAACTACTATTGACGGTGCCTATGCCAGTAGGTGGATACGTATCCCGGTATTAAATGTATCCTTCCAGTCTTCAACTCTGGCTTCTGTCGTTTTGATGGTTTATGTTGCCAGATATCTCTCCAAGGTCACCGAGAAAAAAGTAACATTTAAGGAGACAATAATTCCGCTATGGGCGCCTGTATTCGCAGTATTAGTGCTAATTTTGCCGGCCAATTTCTCCACAACAGCGATCATTTTTGTCATGACGCTGATACTGATGTTCTTAGGAGGTTACCCTATTAAATACCTATCAGCAATTGTTGGTGTTGGTATAGTAACGCTGGGTATTTTCGTGCTTACAGCTAAAGCTTTTCCAGGTTTGTTACCCAACAGGGTCGATACCTGGTCCAGCCGAATTGAAACCTTTTTCGATGGAGAGGAAGCAGATGAACAATATCAGGTAGAGAAAGCTAAAATTGCGATCGCTCAGGGTGGTATTACAGGAACTGGAATTGGTAAAAGTGTGCAAAGAAATTTTTTACCCCAATCTTCTTCAGATTTCATTTACGCGATAATCGTGGAGGAAATGGGATTAATAGGGGCTTTCGGAGTTATGTTGGCTTACTTGCTTCTGTTATTCAGGATTGTCATTGTTGCTACAAAAGCAAGCAGCATATTTGGTAAACTGGTGGTAATGGGCGTAGGGTTACCTATAGTTTTCCAGGCGCTGATTAATATGGGTGTTGCGGTGGAATTATTTCCGGTTACGGGACAAACCTTGCCTCTGGTGAGTAGTGGGGGAACTTCTATCTGGATGACCTGCATCGCACTTGGAATTATACTGAGTGTAAGTGCTAGAAGAGAAGAAATTAAAGAATTCGAAAATGAAAGCCTTAATGGTGAGGAAGAGAATCCTTTGGATATTTTGAGTGAAGCGATATGAAGAAGAACATGCGAGTTATATTATCAGGTGGCGGAACAGGTGGACATATCTATCCTGCGATCGCTATTGCAGATGAGATCAAAAGTCGTCATCCAGAAGCTGAAATATTATTCGTAGGTGCAAAGGACCGTATGGAAATGGAGAAGGTACCTCAGGCTGGTTATAAGATCGAAGGCCTGTGGATCACTGGGATCGATCGTTCCTTAAGTTTAAGAAACTTATCTTTTCCTTTTAAGTTAATCAGCAGTATCTCAAAATCGAGAAAGATCGTAAAGAGATTTAAGCCAGATGTTGTCATTGGAACTGGCGGATTTGCCAGCGGACCATTACTGCGTGTAGCGATCTCCAGGAATATACCTACGCTGGTACAGGAACAGAATAGTCTTCCAGGTATCACCAATAAAATACTAGCCAAGAATGCAAGTGTTATCTGTGCAGCCTATGAGAAGGTAAAAGATTTTTTCCCTGCGGAAAAAACTGTCATCACGGGGAACCCTGTAAGACAGGATTTACTAAAGGTGAATACACTAAGGCAGGAAGCGCAGGAATACTTTAAACTGAAGCCTGGAAAGAAAACGGTTTTAATTTTAGGCGGAAGCCTGGGAGCAAGAAGAATCAATAAACTTATTGAAACCTATTTGAAAAGATTCGAACAGGAAAATGTGCAATTGATCTGGCAAATTGGGAAACTATATTATTCAGATTATAAGAAGTACGCTTCAGATAAGGTGGTGGCGAAAGAATATATCAATCGTATGGACCTGGCGTATGCCGCTGCAGATGTGATCATTTCAAGAGCTGGAGCTGGAAGCGTTTCAGAATTATGCATAGTAGGAAAACCGGTGTTATTTATCCCTTCTCCGAATGTTGCTGAAAATCATCAGGCGAAAAATGCCATGGCGGTAACAGATCATGATGCGGCATTAATGATTACTGAAGATGAACTTACAGAAAAATTTGATCCATGCTTTTTCAGCTTTTTAAAAGATGAAAGAAGACTGGAAAGATTTTCAAGAAATATAAAACAACTGGCTCTGCCCAACGCAACATCAGACATTGTAAACGAAGTAGAAAAGCTTGTAGAAAGAAACTAATGAAGAATCCTGATCACATAGAACATTTTTATTTCATCGGTATCGGTGGAATTGGGATGAGTGCGCTCGCCAGATATTTCCAGGCGAAGGGTGCAAAGGTTTGTGGTTATGATCGTACACCTTCAAAACTTACAGCAGAACTGGAGCAGGAAGGGATTGTTATTAGTTATGCAGATGAGGTTGAGACTATTCCACAAAATATTTTAGAGGATGTGGAAAATAGTCTCGTGGTGTATACTCCTGCCGTTCCAAAGGATCATAAACAGTTTGGTTATTTTCAGCAGGAAGCATTCCAGGTTGTGAAAAGATCTGAATTACTGGGGATGGTTACCGCTAATAAATACTGCCTGGCCGTTGCCGGTACCCATGGAAAGACTACCACAACAGCTATTTTAGGTCATTTGCTTAAAGAAACTGGTGCGAAAGTAACTGCATTCCTGGGCGGAATTAGTGAAGATATTCAGTCCAACCTGATCATGCAGGGCGATGAGGTCGTAGTTGTAGAAGCAGATGAGTTTGATCGCTCATTCCTTCGACTTTCTCCTAACATCGCTGCGATCACCTCTATGGATGCAGATCATCTTGACATCTACGGAAGTAAGGAAGAACTGGAGAAATCGTTTAATGAATTTGCAGCAAAAATACCTGAAAACGGCACTTTATTCGTAAATAACAAATTATCTCTAAGCGGAACTACACTTGGCATAAATGATGCTAGTGATTATTCGGCTAAGAACGTAAAGATTGAGAATGGTACTTATGTCTTTGATCTAAAGACTCCATCTCAAACAATAGAAAATTTAAGATTTAATCTACCCGGCAATCATAATTTGCTGAATGCTATAACAGCCCTGGCGATGGCGATCGAATACGGATCCCCAACCATCGATCTGGCCAGGGCTTTATATTCCTTTAAAGGTGTAAGACGTAGATTCAATTATAAGATTAAAACCGATAAACTGGTGCTCATTGATGACTATGCTCATCATCCTACAGAGATTTCTGCAGTACATCAGGCGGTTCGTGCAATGTACCCCGATAAAATTGTTCTTGCGGTTTTTCAACCCCACTTGTTTAGCCGTACCCGTGACTTCGCTGAAGATTTTGCCTCCAGCCTTTCAGAATTTGACAAGGTCTTTCTCATGGATATTTATCCTGCACGAGAAACCCCAATCGAAGGCATCACTTCAGCCTGGTTACTGGAACAATTAGAAAATGATTACAAGAGACTTGTTAGCAAACATGATCTTATTGATTCTATAAGGTCTGAATATGCAGATGTTGTAGTAATGATGGGCGCTGGCGATATTGGAGATGAAGTTGAATCTGTTCAAAATTCATTGCAGGATGAAGCGTAGTCTAAAGTTTATACAACCTCTAATTTTAATCCTGCTAGTAGGAGGGCTTTATGGTTTTGCAGAACATCGCCATAAGAACAGAAAATTAACCGATATCAAGGTAAGTTTTACCGAGACTGAGAACCTCTATGTCACTGAGGAAGTGGTTAATAAATTGTTAATACAATCTAACGACAGTGTCTCGAGCATAGATAAAGAAACTTTAGATTTGAATAGAGTGGAGGCTATGCTGAACGATCATGACATGATTGAAAATGCAGAAGTATTTCTAACACTCGACGGAAAACTGAAAGCGACCGTGAGTCAGCGAAAGCCAATAGGCAGGGTAGCTGGAAATTCTTCATTTTACCTGGATAGAAATGGGGAGATCATGCCATTATCAGAATATTACTCGGCTAGAGTGCCGTTAATGTTCGGTTTCGATGGAAGTACTGTAGCTGAAGTTTACGGGATCGTAAGTTATATTCAGAATGATGATTTTCTAAGAAAACATGTAACGGGAATTACTCGTTTAAACGCTGAAGCCTATGCTTTAGAACTTAGAGAGGATGATTTTCAAATTTATTTTGGAGATACTACGGAGATAGATCTCAAGTTTAACAATTTTAAGGCCTTTTACAAAAAGGCTACCAAGGATAAGAAATTAAATACCTACAAAAAAGTGAACCTACAATTTGGAGATCAGGTTGTGTGCACGAAAAAATAGTTTATGGAACAGAACGATATTGCAGTAGGATTAGATATTGGAACTACCAAGATTGTGGCTATGATCGGCCGCAAGAATGAGTATGGAAAAGTAGAGATCGTAGGCATAGGAAAATCAAAGTCCCTGGGCGTACATCGCGGAGTGGTGAATAATATCACCCAGACGATCCAGTCTATCCAGCAGGCAATACAGGAAGCAGAAGCCGATAGCGGTTTAAAGATCAGTGAAGTGGTAGTTGGAATTGCAGGACAGCATATTCGAAGCCTTCAGCATAGTGATTATATTACCAGGCAAAATCCTGATGAGGTTATAGATTCTGAAGACATTCATACGTTGTGCAACCAGGTTCATAAACTGGTTATGTTGCCGGGAGAAGAGATCATTCATGTGCTTCCGCAGGAATTTAAAGTAGACGGGCAGGCGGAGATCAAAGAACCTATCGGGATGTACGGTGGAAGACTGGAAGCCAACTTTCATGTAGTTGTGGGACAGGTTTCTTCCATAAGAAATATTGGTCGATGCGTGAAAAGCGCCGGTTTGGAACTTTCAGCAGTTACCCTGGAACCTCTGGCTTCAGCTAATGCAGTTCTTAGCCAGGAGGAAAAAGAGGCAGGTGTGGCACTTATCGATATAGGTGGTGGTACAACAGACCTTGCAATTTTTAAAGATGGAATCATCAGACATACCGCGGTAATTCCTTTCGGTGGAAATGTGATTACTGAAGATATTAAGGAAGGATGTTCAATTATTGAAAAGCAGGCAGAATTGCTCAAGATCAAATTTGGGTCTGCTTGGCCGGGTGAGAACAAGGATAATGAGATCGTTTCTATCCCAGGTTTACGTGGAAGGGAGCCGAAGGAGATCACTTTGAAGAATCTCTCCAAGATTATCCACGCACGAGTAGTAGAGATCATCGACCAGGTTTACCTGGAGATCAAGAATTACGGTCATGATGAGCAAAAGAAAAAATTGATCGCTGGAATTGTTCTTACCGGAGGTGGTGCTCAGTTGAAGCATCTCAAGCAACTGGTAGAATATATTACGGGAATGGATACCAGAATAGGATATCCTAACGAACATCTGGCCGGGAATAATGATTCAGAAACCACCAGTCCGGTATATGCTACGGCAGTTGGATTGGTAATGAATAGCCTTGAAAAAGGGAATAACAAGTATCAGGAGGAAGTTGTGCTCTCTAAAAACCAAATGGTA
>NZ_JBLWIM010000008.1:701471-740238 GCF_048381525.1 Christiangramia qingdaonensis | reverse complement strand
TACTTACAGGGAAGAGCCCTCTTCCAATAAGGTTGCACGAAAAAGCATCTTTGATAAATGGGCAGAGAAATTCAAGGATTTCTTAGACAATGCAGAATAAAATAGATACAATACAACCAGTAAAACAGAGTTTATGAGCAGTACAGAATTTGGAGACATCTCATTCGATTTACCAAAGAACCAATCGAACGTCATCAAAGTGATTGGAGTTGGAGGTGGAGGAAGCAACGCCATTAACCATATGTTCCAGGCAGGAATTAAAGGGGTTGATTTTGTTGTTTGTAATACCGACTCCCAGGCTTTGGAGAACAGTTCGGTTCCAAACAAGATCCAGTTAGGGGTAACTTTAACTGAAGGACTTGGAGCAGGTGCGAATCCTGAGATTGGTGAGAAAGCGGCAGTAGAAAGCTTTGAGGAAATAAAGCAAATGTTGGATACCAATACCAAGATGATCTTTATCACTGCAGGTATGGGTGGTGGTACCGGGACTGGTGCTGCTCCAATAATTGCAAAACAGGCAAAAGAACTGGATATTTTAACGGTTGGTATCGTAACCATTCCATTTCAGTTCGAAGGAAGAAACAGAAACGAACAGGCACAATTAGGAGTTGAAAGACTGCGTAAGCATGTAGATTCACTAATTGTGATCAACAATAACAAACTTCGTGAGGTTTATGGAAATCTTGGATTTAAAGCCGGATTCTCGAAAGCTGATGAAGTGTTGGCCACTGCATCCAGAGGAATTGCAGAAGTTATAACGCACCATTATACTCAGAATATTGACCTTCGCGATGCGAAGACTGTATTGAGTAATTCTGGAACTGCAATTATGGGTTCTGCCCAGGCTTCAGGAGCCAGTAGAGCTACAGATGCGATCATGAAAGCACTTGATTCGCCATTATTGAACGATAATAAGATCACCGGAGCCAAAAATGTTTTACTGCTTATTGTATCTGGTAACGAGGAGATCACTATCGATGAAATTGGAGAGATCAATGACCATATTCAGCTTGAAGCTGGGCATAGCGCTAACATCATTATGGGTGTTGGTGAGGACGAATCTTTAGAAGACTCTATCGCCGTGACTATTATCGCTACTGGGTTCGATGTAGAACAGCAAAATGAGATCACTAATACTGAAACTAAAAAGATCATTCATACCCTGGAAGACGAGCAAAGAGCCGAGCAGGAGTTGATCGCTAAAAGAACTGGTTCTGTTTCTGAAGTAGCTCAGGACAGGAATGATGATATTGAAGATGCGCAAATAGAATTTGAAGCACCTAAAAAGGAAGAAAAGATCGTTCATACTCTTGATGAAAATGTAGAGGAAGTAGACGAGGTTGGTAAAATTCAGAAAAAGGTAGAAGATATTTATAAAACACCAGATTTCGCAAGAAAGCTTGATGTTGTCTACGAGGAAGTGAATCCTGAAGAGTTTATCATCAATGATACTTCAGAAACACTGGATACTGAAAATTTCAAAGAATCTGAAGAAGGTAAATCTGAAAGCGAAGAACAGTTTATGTTTACTTTCGATATCCCAATGAATCAGAAAGAAGAGAAGAAGCAGGTTTCAGAAAAGAAAGAAGAGGTAAAGCGACATTCTTTAAATGATGAAGAGGAGGAGTCTACAAGAAATATTCATGTGAACGAACATGTAGAGATCGTTCCCGTAACCGAAAATTCTGCCAAGGGAGTAAAGCGATATAGTCTTGATGATTATATGGAGATCGAGCAGAAACTTGAAAGTTCCAAGGCTCCGGAAAAGGAGGAAGAGAAGGACGAAACAGTAGCTTTTGAAAAAAAGACTGTAGCGCCGGCTCCTTCAAGAGAGAATGACAACGATGAGCATGATCCATTCGACAATCCAATTTCTTCTGAAGTTGTGCGTCAACGTACGGCAGAGCGTAAAGCGAAGATGAAGGAATTCAATTACAAGTTTAGAACTGGTTCAGCTCAGATCGATGAGATTGAAAAGCAGCCAGCTTATAAAAGAGCAGGAATTGAGTTGAATAATTCGAAGCCTGGTGAAAGTAAACTTTCAAGAACCAGTATCGAGCAGGATGATAATAACGAATTACATTTTAGAAAGAACAACTCTTTCCTACATGATAATGTTGACTAAGAGTCAATATGGTTAAACAAAAAAGCTGCCTAAGGGCAGCTTTTTTTTATGTTCAGATTTTGCGAACTAATTACTTACGTACGGGAACTTCATCTGTATCTCTTCGATATTTAAGCATGGAGATTCCTGCTACGAAGAATACAAATCCCAGGATGGTAAGTGCCCAGGGGCTTAACATAAAAGCTATACTGCCAAAGATTCCTAAAACTCCCATTACCAGTGCTATCGCACCACCAATGGTCATAATCATTGCTAAAACTTTAATCATAAGATGTCAAAATATTGGTTATCAGAATTAAAAGTATCTATTTAATATATTCACAAATCAATATTAACAAACTTTACAATTTTAGCCGAAGCCTTTCTATTTCTTGGATTGCATCTTTTTCATTACCCCAACCTTGAATTACCGTATTGTCTTCCAGGTCATAATTTGAAAACCAGGTCTCCAGAATATTAAGTGCTCCCGGGTAATTCTCGGATAGTTGCTGGTAGTTTTCAGCCTGTATTGTTCTTAATTCTCTTCTGGCTGGGACGCCAATAATTTTAAAGTCTTCCTCACCGGCATCTATCATTTTAATGATGCCAATTGGAATGAATTCCACGATATCCCCAGATTTCAGTGTGCTACTAAGTATCATGATGTCCAAGGCATCGCCATCACCTCCATTCGCTGGATCTGAATAAGTGGAAGGTATAAACCCATAGTTCGCAGGGTAAGCCAGGAAATCTATGATCCTTTCCTTACCATTACGAAGGGAAGTACTAAAAAGTCTTAAGTCCTTATCGTATTCTACTTTGGCATTAGTGCCTGCCGGTATTTCGATCACTGCCTGGTAATTCCCATTTTTTGAAAGTAAACTGGTAGTCAACAGGTCCTGCCTGGATTTGCAGGATGCAACCAATATCAAAATAGGAATAAGCAGGCACTTTCTCATTCTAGTTCCAGTAGATCATCAAGTATTTGATCTTTGCATCATCTGGAATTTGCGAAGCCATGATCTTACTATCCGTATCATAACGGAGATTGGACGGTAACTGTGTCTTGTCTATTGTAATGTAAGCATTGATCTCATCCAGAAATACTACGGCAGAATTTATCGTATTCTCGATCCTTGAGATCGTATAATTTTCCATGATATCCTTGAAGGTGCTATTCACATTAAGTCCGTTCTTAGTTTCGTAACGAGCATCAAGTATGCGAATATATCCAATGGTACTGGTTGAGTCGAATTCCTGCAAGGGTTCCAGACTCATTAACGCTGAGCCATCCTCACCGAAAATCTTGATCTCGTCTGTAGAACGAAAGTCATCAGGACCGCTCGTTTGTCTTACGATACTGTCATTTTGAAAAATACTATCTAACTGGTTGATCTTAACCTCCTTTTTCAAAGGTCCCACTTGCGTTGGAGTTATTAGAAATGGATTTTCTTCATCACTCGTGCATGATACCATCGCGGCGCAAACGCCTAGAAAGATTAGAGCTTTTTTATACATAGATTTCGGTTTCCTTTATTTTAAAAATTTATTCAATATTCCCATTACGCCGCGTATAAAAGTTGCACTGGTTAGCACTTTGATGATCGCACCTTCACGGGAACGTCCACTTTTACGACGGCTACTGGTTTTTGTTACTTTTTCTCGCTGTTCTTTAGCCTGTTGTTTAGCCTCTTCACGATCTGCTTCTTCGATCTTTTTATTCAGTATCTCGTAAGCACTTTCGCGGTCAATTTCCTCGTTATATTTACGGGCAAGTTCAGAATTTTTGTTGATTTGTCTTAATTCTGAATCACTTAATATGTCCATTCTACTCATTGGTGCGCGCAACATGGTCGCTACCAGAGGAGAAGGTCTTCCTTTTTCGTCTAATGCTGAAACCATGGCTTCTCCAATACCTAACGAGGTTAGCATATTTTTGGTATCGTAAAATTCTGAAATCGGATAATTTTCAGCAGCAAGTTTAATCGCCTTTCGGTCCTTAGCTGTGAAAGCCCTTAAAGCATGCTGAATTTTAAGTCCCAGCTGTCCCAGAACTTCTTCAGGAACATCGGCTGGATTCTGAGTAACGAAGTAAAGTCCTACGCCCTTGGAACGTATCAGTTTTACGATACTTTCAATTTGATCAAGCAATGCATCTGAAGCTTCATCGAAAATAAGATGTGCTTCATCTATAAATAAGACAAGTTCCGGTTTATCCATATCGCCTTTCTCTGGAAAGGTTGAATAAATTTCAGCAAGTAATGAAAGCATGAATGTTGAGAATAACTTTGGCCTGTCCTGAATATCGGTAAGCCTCAAAATATTCACGTATCCCTTTCCGTCTGATGTTTTTCTTAAAAGATCGTTTACTTCAAAAGATTTTTCTCCAAAGAACTGCTCTGCGCCTTGTTGTTCCAGTGCAATGATCTTCCGAAGAATAGCACCTGTGGAAGCGCTTGAAATTCTACCGTATTCCTTACTGATCTCTTCCTTACCTTCTTCAGTAGTGTATTGAAGCATCTTTTTGAGATCCTTAAGGTCCAGAAGTGGCAGTTGGTTATCATCACAATATTTGAATATGATCGCCATGATCCCGGATTGGGTATCATTTAAATCCAGTATTCTGGATAAAAGCACTGGGCCAAATTCACTTACTGTAGCTCTAAGTCTCACTCCATCCTGTTCTGAGAGACTTAGCATTTCTACCGGTGCAGCATCTGGAGTGAATGGAAATCCAAGTTTTTCATGACGTTCATCGATAAAAGTGGCACCTTCTGAAGCTTTCGCGATTCCACTTAGATCTCCCTTTACGTCCATCAGTAAAACCGGCACTCCTTTCTGAGATAGGTTTTCAGCAAGGATTTGCAGGGTTTTTGATTTTCCGGTTCCTGTAGCACCTGCAATTAGTCCGTGCCGGTTCATTGTTTTCAACGGAATCTTAACTGGAGCATCGGCAAAGACTTGTTCGTCAAGCATTCCTGCGCCCAGATAGATATAATCACCTTTAGTGTTATATTCCGAAGATATGTGATCTACAAACTTTTTTGATGTGTTCATTTAACTGCAGGTTTTAATAATTTGATAGTACCGGTGTTGCTGTTTATTTCAGCTTCAATTCCGTTAGGGATGGTGCTGTTATCGTCTATATGACCAATCATCGCACCGGAGAATGCCGGGATGTTTAGGGGTTTTATATAGTGGTCTACAACTTCCTCCATGGTAAGTGAGCCATAGCCACTTCCACCAGGATCACAGCCTGTACATTTTCCGAAGACAAATCCGGAGATCTTATCCAGTATACCACCAAGTTTAAGTTGGGACATCATCCGGTCTACGGCATAAATCTTTTCTCCTATATCTTCAAGATACAGGATCTTATTCGACCAGTCAGTAGGAAAATAGGGTGTTCCCATAATCGAAGTAAGCACAGAGAGGTTTCCACCTAGTAATTCCCCTTTCGCGTAACCATTATTGATAGTTCTTATTCTATTGTTGGTTTGGACTTCCAGAAAATTCAGGTTTTCAGGATTGGTATATTCGATCTTTTTTCCTTCGAATAGCAACTGGCGAAAAATATCGTAATTAAATGTATTCCATGAAGAGCTTGCCATGGGTCCATGAAAAGTCACTAGACCCGTTTTTTCGTAGATCGCAAGATGCAATGCTGTAATATCACTGTAGCCTATGAAAATCTTCGGATTCTTACGAATGAGCTCATAATCAAGTTTATCTATGATTCTTGCAGCTCCCGAACCACCCCGAAGTGAAATGATCGCATCAATTGCAGGGTCACCAAACATTTGATTCAATTCTGAAGCGCGTTCTTCATCGGTGCCAGCGAGGTGACCATACCTGCTTTTAGCAAATTCTCCAAATCTTACTTTTAGTCCCATCGCTTCCAGGTTTTCCCGGGCGATCTCATAAGGTTCACTGTCAAAAATTGCTCCTGCAGGACTTGTTATTCCAATAGTATCTCCTTCAGAAAGTCTTTTCGGAAGTAGTTTTTTATTAGTTGAAATCTGCCGCTCTGCAGTTCCTGAAAATGATTGTAGGGGAATACTTAAACCGGCAAGTCCCAGGCCGTAAACGAAATTGCGTCTTTTCATAGGTATATATACTGTCTCGAAAATAGGGAATATTTGGAACTTCTAAAATTCAATAGTTGTTTCTAATGTGAATAAGAAGCTTTGAAACTTCAGCTTTTATTTCTTCAGGAGAATTCATATGATTGGAATTCATAATACTGAAAATTAGAAGTCGGTCGTTATTCGTTCTCAGATAGCCGCTAAGGCTATAATTATTTTTTAAACTTCCTGATTTTGCAAATACAAATGCTTCTTCGTCCGTTAGTAAGTTTGTAAGAGTTCCATGCTTGCCAGCCGTGGGGAAAATGGTCGAAACCCAGTCCTCACCTTTTTCACCTAATAAATATTTCAGAATGGTCGCCAAGTTAGCAGGAGTGTTCATATTATATCTTGATAATCCAGAGCCATCTACCCATTGAAATTCATCTGGCAGTCCTTTGAAAAAATTATTTTTAGCATAGTCTATAGCGATCTCTGTACTCATGGTATCCGATATCTTTTCTGAAATCATGATTAGTAATTGTTCCGCAATGAGATTATCGCTGGTATGCATCATTTGTTTGAAAAGACTATCGGAGGCTGTTGATTTTATAACTTGATTCGCTTTTGGTCCTGGTGGAATGATTTTTATAGTTCGCCCAATTTCTTGTTCAATGATCCTGATGCTTAAGTCTTCTGAAGTTTCAAAAGGAATTCTTAGCGTATCGTTCTTCTGAAGTTTCTTTGGAACCCTGAATTGATTCGTACCCTTAAGCTTTTCCAGTGTTTCAGAATTAATAGTTTGGGTGTAATTGGTAAAAAATCCCGGAGATACTTTTAGATCTTTATTCACCATTGTAAAACTTACTGTATTCCCATAAATCGGCATTGCAGATATTTGAGGAGAGAAGGCGTATTCAAAATCATCCCAGCTCCATCCAGCACCATAAACCTCCTGCTTCCAGTTAGCTTTTTGATAATAGATAGAATCCTTAGAATTCCTTAGAAATTGCAAAGGTATTTTGGAAGACACTTCTGGGTCAAGTAATCCGGGATCTCCGGTAGCTGAAAAAATGAGAGAATCTTCAGTTTTCCGGTATCTAAATGTAAAGATGCTGTCCTCGAGAGATTTTATAGCGGAATAGAGGCTCAATATTTTGGTGTTGGAAGCTGGAGTAAAAGATTTGTGGGCATTATACTGATAGATATTCTTGCCTGATTCAGCATCTAAAAGTATGATCCCGGTAAATCCATGGTGAATCTTTTCAAACTCAGTTGTTTTCCGCAATAAAGCTGAAGTACATGAACTCAGGCCGAGAATGGATAAAACTGCTAAGAAGACCTTCAGACGCATATTAAAAATTTTGATTTAAATATATACTTTCTGGTACTTAGAATTAAACCGAAGGATCGCAAACTCAAAAAACAAAGGTTATTTATCCTGAAGTATAATGATTATCTTTGCCGGCTATGATTTCAGAAGAGACAAAGAGCCTGGTTGATAAAGGAATAATGCTTCCACTCATGGAAGAATTTTATACGATCCAGGGTGAGGGATTCCACAAAGGAACGGCTGCATATTTTATTAGGATTGGTGGTTGTGATGTAGGTTGTCACTGGTGCGATGTGAAGGAAAGCTGGGATGCCAGTACGCACCCGCCTACGCATATTGGGGAAATCGTCGAGAATGCTACCCGTCATAGTAAAACTATTGTTATCACGGGAGGTGAACCATTAACCTGGGATATGACAGCTCTAACTCAAAATCTTAAAAACCAAGGTTGTGATATTCATATTGAGACTTCAGGAGCTTATAAACTTACGGGTACCTGGGACTGGATATGTCTTTCTCCAAAGAAAATTAAATTGCCAACCGAGGAGATCTATCCTCTGGCCAATGAGTTAAAGGTTATTGTTTTTAATAGACATGACCTGAAGTTTGCTGAAGAGCAGGCAGCGAAAGTCAGTGAGAACTGTATCTTATACTTACAACCTGAATGGAGTAACCGTGATAAAGTGATCCCGATGATCGTTGATTATGTAATGGAAAATCCGCGGTGGAAAGTATCGCTACAAACCCATAAATATTTGAACATACCATAAAAAAAACGCCCGATAGGGCGTTTTTTAAATTATAAGCTGCTGTACTAAATTTTAGTTAGCATTCTTGAATGGAACTTTTACATAGCTGTTATCCCATCCGATTAGAAGGTCTGCACCGTTCTTAGCTTCCTGGAAAGCCATAGACAGAGATTCGATGGTATTAGGAGCCTTTCTTACCGGCACATTAATTCTTACCTTATCTTCCTTATCTGTGTATTCATAAGAACCCCATGTATTGGTTTTGCTGTTAAGAATAACAGTCCATTCCTTTTCGCCTGGTATCGTGTATAAGGTGTAATTCCCAGCTTTTACCGTAGCGTCTGCAACTTTCATGTCCTTATATAAAGTAACTTCAGTTGCTTCATTTGCGCCGGTTCTCCATACCTCACCATAAGGCACCAGTTTACCGAAGATCTCACGATTTCTTTTTTGTGGTCGGCTATAAATTACCCTCGCCACCGCGGCGTCATCCTGGTCTCTGTAAAGTGCAAGATCCATTGGACTGGCATCTACTTTGGAAAATTTAAGTTCTTCCTTTGAGTAGTTTACCTTATCGTCATCCTGTGCGTTAATAGGGCTTGCAACGAAGAAAAACATTGCACTTAAACCACCTATGATCAATTTTTTCATAATTCTAATATTTGAATTTTAGTTAGTATAAAGATAAGACGCATAGAGGTGTGAATTGTTAAAGAAGCACCAATATGCTGTTAAAATTTTAGCTGAGGTTTTCAAATGGAAGAAAAGTTTAAAATTTATAATTATATACTACCATTTGGTATGTAATTTTTAGTTTAAACTTTTCAAGTATTATTATTGTTAGCCATTATGTTTTCATTTAGATAGCTTCAGTCCATATTTGTCTCATAATAATAAACAAAATAAGTCATGTGTGGAATTTTAGCAGTTATCGGAAAAGATCTTGACAAGAAGAAGATCGCTGATCTTTCAAAAAGAATGTCTCATAGAGGCCCTGATGAAAGCGGACTGAAAATTACTGAAAAAGGTTATGTGTTAGCTCACGAACGCCTATCAATCGTAGATCTCACCACAGGTATTCAGCCTATACAAGGAACTGAATCTGCCTGGATGGTACACAATGGAGAGATCTATAACCACATGTCACTTCGAAATAACGAATTAAAGGATCATACTTTCAGAACTACCGGAGATTCTGAAGTAATCGTGCATTTGTATGAAAAGTATGGTCTTGAATTCGTAGACAAATTAGATGGTGTCTTCTCATTTGTGATCATTGATGGTGATGAATTTATGGTGGCCAGGGATCCAATTGGAGTAAAGCCACTTTATTATGGAAAGGACGAAGCAGGTGCCATGTGGTTTGCCAGTGAAATGAAATCTCTTGCAGATAGCTGTATTGAATTTCATGCTTTTCCTCCTGGACATTATTATACACCAGAAACCGGATTCGTAAGATATTATTCTCCAGAGTGGTTTGAATCTGAAGTTGCTACGCAGCCTGCAGACTTACAAAAGCTACGTGAAAGTTTGATCGAAGCGACCAGAAAGAGATTGATGGCAGATGTGCCTCTTGGAGTATTGCTTAGTGGTGGACTCGATTCTTCACTAACAAGTTCTATCGCGGCCAGATTGATGAAAGATAGTGGTCAAACATTGCATTCCTTTTCAATTGGTTTGGATGAAGCAGCACCAGATCTAATTGCTGCGAGAAAAGTTGCAGACTTTCTGGGTACCGAGCATCATGAAATTCATTTCACTGTAGAGGAAGGTATCTCTATTCTTAAAAAGCTTGTATGGCATCTTGAAACTTACGATGTTACTTCAATTCGCGCCAGCACTCCAATGTATTTCCTCTCTAAAGCCATTGCTGAAAAAGGGATCAAGGTGGTATTGTCTGGAGAAGGTTCAGACGAGATCCTTGGTGGATACTTGTATTTTAAAAATGCGCCTTCTGCGGAAGAGTTTCAGAAAGAAACCATTAGAAGAGTACAGCGATTAGCTACAGCAGATTGCCTTAGAGCCGATAAGTCTACGATGGCGCATGGTCTTGAGGCAAGAGTGCCTTTCTTGGATAAAGCGTTTTTGAAAACCGCTATGGAAATAGTTCCTGAAGAAAAAATGCCGGTTACTTATGATGGTATTGAAAAATTTATTTTGAGAAAGGCATTCGATACTCCTGAAGAACCTTTTCTGCCAGAAGAAGTATTATGGAGACAAAAAGAACAATTTAGTGATGGTGTGGGTTACAACTGGATCGATCAGCTAATTGATCATGCTTCAGAACAGGTGACAGACGTTCAAATGGAAACTGCGGCAACTAGGTTTCCGGTGAACACGCCAACTTCAAAAGAAGCTTACTTCTACCGTGAGATCTTTCAGCAGCATTTTCCTCAGGATTCCGCAGCGAAAACAGTAAAACGATGGATCCCAAAATGGCAGAAAGATCTTGATCCTAGTGGAAGAGCCAACGAAACTCACGTAGCTCCTGGAATGAAAAAATTAGCTGTGTAAAATTCGTTCAAATATTTGATTTTCCTCAAAACCCGAAATGTGAAAATAATCTTAAACATTTCGGGTTTTTCCACATAATTTGTTGATAACTTCGAGCCTCATCGCAGGTCTACAACCTGTTAAAAGTATGCGAATTGTTATATTTGTTCGTTATCCAAAAGAGACAAAATTAATTAGCATAATATGAGCGAAGAAGCTAAGAAACATAATTATTCTGCCGACAGTATTCAGGCGTTGGAGGGGATGGAGCATGTTCGAATGCGGCCTTCCATGTATATTGGAGATACTGGGGTTAGAGGACTGCATCACCTGGTTTATGAGGTTGTTGATAACTCCATAGATGAGGCCCTTGCCGGTCACTGTGATAATATAAAAGTTACTATCAACGAGGATAACTCGATCACTACTGAAGATAATGGTAGAGGTATACCTATTGATCTACACAAAAAAGAAGGAGTTTCTGCACTGCAGGTTGTAATGACCAAAATTGGTGCCGGTGGTAAATTCGATAAAGATTCTTATAAAGTTTCCGGTGGACTACACGGAGTTGGAGTAAGTTGTGTGAATGCACTTTCTGAGCATCTTACGGCTACTGTTTATCGTGATGGCCAGATCTGGCAGCAGGAATATGAACTTGGAAAGCCACTGTATCCTGTAAAGCCTACAGGGGAAACAGATTTAAGTGGAACAATTGTTACGTTTAAGCCAGATCCTAGCATTTTTCAACAAACTCTGGAGTATAATTATGATACTTTGGCCAGTCGTATGCGAGAGTTGGCATTTCTAAACAAAGGAATTAAAATTAGTCTTACCGATAAGAGGAATAAAGAAGACAATGGCGAGTATGTTCAGGATCATTTTCATTCTGAAGAAGGACTAAAGGAATTTATAAAGTTTCTGGACGGCAATCGTGAGCCAATTATCAGTCATGTAATTTCGATGGAAGGTGAAAAGAATGATATTCCTGTTGAGGTTGCCATGATCTACAACACTTCATTCAGTGAGAATCTGCATTCCTACGTAAATAATATTAATACTCATGAAGGTGGAACCCACCTTTCCGGGTTTAGACGTGGTTTGACAACTACACTTAAGAAGTATGCAGATGCTTCTGGTCTGTTGGATAAGATTAAATTTGAAATTACCGGAGATGATTTTCGTGAAGGACTTACCGCGATCATTTCTGTAAAAGTTGCTGAACCTCAATTTGAAGGTCAGACTAAAACAAAATTAGGTAACCGTGAGGTTACTTCAGCAGTATCTCAGTCGGTTTCTGAAATGCTGGAAAACTACCTGGAAGAGAATCCAAATGATGCTAAAACCATCGTTCAGAAAGTAATCCTAGCTGCGCAGGCTAGAAATGCCGCGAAAAAAGCCCGTGAAATGGTTCAGCGTAAAACTGTCATGAGTGTTGGCGGTTTACCTGGGAAATTATCTGACTGTTCCGAGCAGGATCCGGCACAATGTGAAGTGTTTCTGGTTGAGGGAGACTCGGCAGGTGGAACAGCCAAACAAGGTAGAGATCGTAAATTTCAGGCGATCCTTCCATTGCGAGGTAAAATTCTGAATGTTGAAAAAGCGATGTCTCATCGTGTTTTCGAGAACGAGGAAATCAAGAATATTTATACAGCACTTGGGGTAACTATAGGTACCGAAGAAGATAGTAAAGCTTTAAACCTTTCAAAACTGAGGTATCATAAGGTAGTCATCATGTGTGATGCCGATGTAGATGGTAGCCATATTGAAACTTTAATCCTCACTTTCTTCTTTAGATACATGCGCGAATTGATCGAGAGTGGTCACATTTATATTGCTACTCCGCCACTTTATTTGGTGAAAAAGGGACAGAAGAAACGTTATGCGTGGAGCGAGAAAGAGCGTGATGAAATCGCAGAAAGTTATAGCGGAGGTGTTCAGATCCAGAGATACAAAGGTCTTGGAGAGATGAATGCTGAGCAGCTTTGGGATACCACGATGGATCCTGAATTCAGAAAATTAAGACAGGTGAATATCGATAATGGAGGAGAAGCCGACAGGATTTTTTCTATGCTAATGGGAGACGAAGTTCCGCCAAGACGTGACTTTATCGAGAAGAATGCTAAATATGCGAATATCGATGCATAATTTTCACTAACATAATATGATCTTAACCCACACTAAAACTAAGTGTGGGTTTTTTTCGTTTAATATTTATGGGACTGCTATCTTTACAAACCTTAACACCTATAATTTAACCTAAATCAATTAACGTGAAAAATTTTAAAATTATAATGCTACTCCTAGCTGTTTTTAACGGCGGAATGGCACACGCTCAATCGGTACCTGCAGAAGGTCAGGAGATCATTGATGATCTTTTATTTATTGCAGATGGATTCGCTACTCCTGCAGCTGAGAGTGCAGCTTATCAGGCAACAGCCAGCTGGTTTACTTCTGCTAAAGCTTTGGAGCCATGGAAGGTCGACGTTTCCTTGCATGCAAATGCTCTTTTCGTTCCTTCAAGTAAGAAAGAATTTACTATAAATAATAATGATTTTTCGAATTTGACTATCGCCGGCGGTGGTAATGGTGCGGTTGTGCCAACTGCCTTTGGTAGTGATTCAGATGTGATGTTTAATGGGAACTTTCTTGGTCAGGAATTTGCGTTTCAGGCGATTGAGGGGATAGACACCGGAGCTTTGATGTATCCATTCGCACAGGTTTCTGTTGGATTGCCTTTAGGTTTTCAATTAGGAGTAAGAGCTTTGCCAGCGTTAGAGGTAAGTGGATCTGAATTCAGCACTTATGGAGTTGGTTTAAAGCATAATTTGAGTCAGTATTTTGGTAGAAGAAGAACCAGAGATGATGATCTAGAAGTGGCAGCTATAGTTGCCTATGATATTTTTGATGTGAAATATGAGTTTGAGCAAATTTCTGTGCCTAATCTACTTAATCTGAATTTGATCGATGTAAGTTCAGGGGTATGGATGGCTGAGGTCATGGCTTCAAAAAAATACGAAAACTTTGAAATATTTGGTGCGCTTGGTATTGCACAATCAGACTTCGAATATGAATTCGGGGGTAGTGGATTAGCTTTAAATCTGGTGAATGATGAGATTTCCAGACTCAATGATTCACAAGCTCAGTTCAAAGGAGATATAGGATTCAATTTATACTTCAACAGTTTTAAAGTTAGTACTATGGCTACTGCTGGAAAGTATGTAAATCTTAATGTTGGCTTGCACTTCATCCTTTAGGCAATACTTGATTTAACCATTCCTTATTATTAAAATTGCTTCGTAATTCGTAATTTCGCAGTCATTATTAATAGAAATTAAATATAATTTTAACATGAAAGTTACCATAGTAGGAGCAGGTGCAGTTGGTGCCAGTTGTGCAGAATATGTAGCCATAAAAAATTTCGCTTCAGAAGTAGTATTGCTTGATATCAAAGAGGGATACGCTGAGGGAAAAGCAATGGATCTAATGCAAACGGCGACACTAAACGGTTTCGATACCAAAATTAGTGGAAGCACAAATGATTATTCTAAGACAGCAAACAGTGATATCGCGGTAATTACCAGTGGTATTCCTCGTAAGCCGGGAATGACAAGAGAAGAGTTGATCGGGATCAATGCAGGAATTGTAAAAGAAGTATCTGCGAATTTGATTAAACATTCTCCAGATGTAACTCTAATCGTGGTTAGTAATCCAATGGATACCATGACTTACCTGGTTCATAAAACTACGGGACTACCTAAAAATAAAATTATTGGAATGGGGGGAGCATTAGACAGCGCTCGCTTTAAATTCAGATTAAGTGAGGCTCTTGAATGCCCACCATCAGATGTTGATGGTATGGTGATTGGTGGACATAGTGATACTGGAATGGTACCGCTAACTCGTCTTGCTACAAGAAATTCTGTGCCTGTATCGGCGTTTCTAGATTCAGATCGTCTTGATCAGGTTTCAGAAGATACAAAGGTTGGTGGAGCTACCTTAACTAAACTTCTTGGAACCAGCGCATGGTATGCGCCAGGTGCTGCAGTTTCAGGTCTTGTTCAGGCGATTGCTTGCGACCAGAAAAAAATGTTCCCATGTTCAGCTTTATTAGAAGGTGAGTTTGGATTAAATGATCTTTGTATTGGAGTGCCGGTTATTTTAGGTAAGAACGGTATTGAAAAAATCGTTGAGATTGAGCTGAACGATGCTGAGAAAAACAAAATGAAAGAAAGTGCCGAAGGTGTAAAAAAGACCAACGGATTGCTAGACGTTTAAGTCTATATTAAACTTTCCCGACTTTACTCTAAAGCCACATTCTATGTGGCTTTTTTGATGCTTTTAAAAGTTAAAATTATCCAAAAAAAAATATTGGGATTTGAATTATGAAGTCCTATATTTGTCCGTTTTTAAAATAGACCTAATAATCAATAATTTGAGGAATAATGCAGAATAAAGGACTGATTAAAGTTTTTGCAATTTTGTTTGGGCTGGTATGTCTATATCAGTTGTCATTTACTTTTTTGACAAACAACGTTGAGAGTGATGCGGAGGAATTTGCCATGCAGAAGGTTGGCGAGGATGTAGAAAACTACTCAGAACTTCGTGACCAGGCAGAAGCAAGGTATCTTGATTCTATTGGAGATGATGAAATCATCGCCGGGATCACTTACGATTCAGCAAAAGACAAAGAACTGAACAAAGGATTGGACCTTAAAGGTGGTATCAACGTAATTCTTCAAATTTCAGTTAGAGATATTTTAAGCGGATTGGCGAATGATTCTCAGGATCCAGCTTTTAGAAAGGCGATCGCTGAAGCAGATAAAGCTCAAACCGATAGTCAGGAGAACTACGTAGATCTTTTCTTCGAGGCTTTCAATAATATTCCTAACGCTAAGCTTGCATCTCCAGATGTTTTTGCTAACAAAGCATTAAGTAGTGAGATCAACTTCAACATGAGCAATGAAGAAGTTGAGCCAATTATAAGACAGAAAATTGATGAATCTATTACTTCAGCTTTTGAAGTACTTAGAAAGCGTATCGATAAGTTTGGGGTAACTCAGCCAAACATTCAGCGTTTAGGGAATTCAGGAAGAATTCTTGTTGAATTGCCAGGTGCTAAGGATATTAGCAGGGTGAAGAATTTACTTCAGTCTACTGCACAACTTGAATTCTGGCATACTTACAAAAGCAACGAGCTAGGTGGATTCCTGGTTCAGGCGAACAATCGTCTTGCTGAAATGAAAAAATCTGAGGAGGTTACTTCCGAAGAAGAAATAGATTCAGCAGCAACTTCAGGTGACAATGAGATCGATGATCTACTTGCAGATGCTGAAGATAGCACTAGTGTTGAAACTGGAAACAATCCGTTGTTTGATCTAATGGCTTCTCCAGGTTTTCAAGGTGGGCCGGTTCTTGCAAACTTCAATGTTCAGGATACTGCGCAGGTTATGGATTACCTTCAAATGCCTCAAGTAAGATCCTTACTTCCCTCAGAAATGCGTTATGCTAAATTTGTATGGGGTGTTGCAGATGAAGACACAGAGACTGCTGCATTATATGCATTGAAAGGTAACCGTAACATGGAGCCACCACTTAGTGGAGGTGTGATTACAGATGCACAACAAACTTACGATCAGTTAGGTCGTATTGCGGTGAGTATGCAAATGGATGGAACCGGAGCTAAGATCTGGGAAACCATGACAGGAAAAGCTTCTGCAGAACAAAGCCAGATCGCGATCGTTCTTGATAACATCGTATATTCTGCACCAGGTGTTTCTACCGGAGCTATTGCTGGAGGTAGAAGTGAAATTACTGGTGATTTCACAATTACTGAAGGGCAGGATTTAGCGAACGTACTTAGAGCAGGTAAACTTCCAGCTTCAGCAGATATTATTCAAAGTGAAGTTGTAGGACCATCTCTTGGTCAGGAAGCTATCGATAGTGGTATCATGTCATTTGGTATCGCACTTATTCTGGTATTATTATGGATGATCCTTTACTACGGTAAAGCGGGAGTTTATGCAGATATCGCTTTGATCGTGAACATCTTGTTCATCTTTGGTATACTTGCAGGTCTTGGAGCGGTATTAACACTACCTGGAATTGCTGGTATCGTATTGACCATAGGTATGTCCGTAGATGCGAACGTACTTATTTTTGAGCGTATCAAGGAAGAACTTGCCAAAGGCAAGGCTCAGAAAGAAGCAATAGCAGATGGATTTAAGAATGCATTGTCTTCTATTCTGGATGCCAATATTACTACAGGTCTAACCGGTCTTATCCTATTCTTATTAGGTACTGGTCCTATTAAAGGATTTGCTACTACCTTATTAATTGGTATTGCTACTTCTTTATTTACAGCGATCTTTATTACCAGATTATTTATTGACGGATATGGAACCAGAGGGAAGTCTTTAGATTTCTCAACTTCTATAACGAAGAATTTGTTTACTAACATGAATATCGACTTTCTTAAGAAAAGAAAGATCGCATATATCGTTTCAGGAATATTTATTGTTCTCAGTTTAGGTTCTTTACTAACACAGGGACTTAACGAAGGTGTAGATTTTGTTGGAGGTAGAACTTATACAGTAAGATTTGCTGATGATGTAAATCCAACTGCCGTAGAGAAGGATCTTACTGAAGTATTTGGAAGTGCAGAAGCTAAAACTTTTGGTCCGGATAATCAATTAAAGATCACCACCAAGTATAAGGTTGACGAAGAAGGTGCTCAGGTTGATGAAGAAATTCAGAGATCTTTGTTTGATGCACTTGGATCATACCTTCCAGCTGACATTACCTATGAAGAATTTGTTGATGGAGCTGATGATAAGCAAGTTGGTGTTATGCAGTCTATGAAAGTAGGGGCTACCATTGCAGATGATATCAAGAACGCTTCATTCTGGGCAGTATTAGGATCCTTAATCGTAGTATTCCTTTACATTCTATTGCGCTTTAGAAAATGGCAATTTAGTTTAGGAGCTGTGGCTGCGGTATTCCATGATGTGTTGGTCGTATTGGGTATCTTCTCTTTACTATACAAAGTAATGCCATTTAATATGGAGATCGATCAGGCATTTATAGCGGCGATCTTGACGGTTATTGGTTACTCTCTGAATGATACGGTGGTTGTGTTCGATAGAATTCGTGAATTCGTGAACGAGCATTCTACATGGCCATTAGGAAAGACGGTAAATGCAGCGCTTAACAGTACCTTGAGTAGAACCTTAAACACCTCCCTTACTACCTTGGTAGTGCTTCTTGCTATCTTTATTTTTGGAGGGGAAAGTATTAGAGGATTTATGTTCGCATTGATTATTGGTGTAATCGTAGGTACTTATTCTTCGCTATTTATAGCTACTCCGGTAATGTTTGATAGTGTAAAGAAGAAAGCCTCTTTAGAATCTAAGAAAGAACCGGTTACTGAAGAAGCTACTACAGTTTAGAACTAACCGAATATATATTGAAAAAGGCTTCCATTGTGGAAGCCTTTTTTTATGCTGAATCATTTCTGAATCATTTCTGAATTTGTTGTGCTAGAATCACTTCGCGAAGGCGAACTTCAAACTTTCTTCTGAAGTAATAAGCAGAATGGAGATTTTGAATATGTTAAAAGCTCGCTGATAATCCTGAATATCATTCTAAATCAGGTTGTAAACCTCAATTCCGAACTAAGCGGACAATTCTTCACAAGAAGCTATTGCTGGAAATGTATGGACGCTGATATCGCTCACTAAGGTTGTGGAAGAAGCTTATCTATTGACTTTGTAATAATTCGTAAAGTTAGATTAGTTGCATTCTTTAAAGCTGACTGCTACCTTCTATTCAAGCTGGTAGTTTGCCTTCCTTTTCAGCGATAAAATTTTTCAGGTGTAGTCAATTAGAAAATTTATGACAATAGTCATAATACCTACAATGATTGCTAGTCTTTTAAATTTGAAGGAGTAAAGAAGCAACACCACTATCAAACCTGAAATATTGGTCAGTACATTTTTGAGAATAGGAGCGTTAACTTCTGCCTTTAATTCTTGGTCGATCAAAGGATTGTCAAGGTTTATATTGTTCCTTAGGACTTCGGCAAGTGATACTATGATTAGAACAATTATTGAACTGATTACAATTAAAAAGATCAATTTGATTGCTTTTCTGTCATTCACTCCAGAATTCGTATTTGAAGATGCATCCATTTTAGAGAAATTCTTTCGTTACGCGTCACTGCTCAGAAGCAATGAATAAATATTAGAAATCACTAGTCTCTAACTACACTAAACGTACTTTCTGAAGTAACTCCCCACTCATCGGCAAGACCTGCATTGATCTCTAGAACAAATTGCGCTGGTCCATCTGAAGGTAAATTAGTTTCATCACGCGGAGTCGCGTTCTTTTGTATACTCACCAGAGTGCTGTCTTTGTTGTAATAGAGAATGTCCAGAGGTATATAAGTGTTTTTCATATAGAAGTTCCTTATACGCTCGCTATCATAAACAAATAACATTCCCTGGTCGTTTCCCAGGCTTTCACGGTACATCAGTCCCGTTTGCTTTTCATAATCAGTTTCTGCAAGTTCTACATCGATCTTTCGGAGCGTGTCACCATTAGAATGAATTAGATACACTTCCGCTTCCTTATTAAATACTATAGTGTCGGTTTCAATAGCTTCCTCTTTTTCCGTAGAATTATCACAGGAAATAAAACCAAAGCTAAGTGTGATAGCCAAGAGTCCATTACAAAAAAAACCTGTTCTCATGATCTATTTTTTGACTGGGCGATACATAAAGTAAAGCCCTGCGATTACGAATGGAATACTTAACCATTGCCCGGTATTCAATAACCAGTTTGCGCGTTCACCTACTTGCGGTTCTTTTACGAACTCAACAAAGAATCGAACTGTCCATAATAATACCAGGAAGAGTCCGAAAATGTAACCAAGCTTTAATCGTTTTTCAGTTTTCCAGTAAATGAACCAGAGAAGTAGAAATATAAGCAAGTAACAGCCAGATTCATAAAGTTGGGCAGGATGTCTCGCGAAATCTTCGCCTAATTTTTCAAATACAACTCCGTAATCTGTACCAGTTGGTTTTCCTATAATTTCAGAATTGATAAAGTTTCCAATTCTAACAAAGATAGCTCCACTGGCCACCGGAATTACGATCCTGTCCAGGATCCATAAAACTGGTTTTTGAAGTACTCTTTTAGCATATAGATACATGGCCACTATGATTCCTATGGCAGCTCCATGACTCGCAAGTCCTCTAAACCCTGTAAATTGAAATTCTGGTTCAAATCTTACTGGCAAGAAAATTTCCAGCAGGTTATTTTGAAAATACTCCCAGTCATAGAACAGGACATGTCCTAATCTGGCACCTATCAAAGTTGCTAGTACTGTGTAGATAAATAAGGAATCTAGTTTCTCTATGTCTATTCCTTCACGAACATAGATCTTTTTCATGATGTACCAGCCAAGAGAAAACGCGATGATAAACATTACACTATAGTAGTGCAGATTGAAAAAGCCCAGATCCAATCCTTCTGATGGATTCCAGTGTATAGCATTAAGTAACATAGAGATTAATTTGAATAGCGGTAAATATACATATTTGAAGATTCTTAACCTTCTTTCGAGTCCGATTTTGGCGGTACGGGATCATAACCATGTCCACCCCATGGATTGCAGCTAAAGATTCTTTTAATAGCCAGCCAACCTCCATATACCGGCCCATGTACTTCTATAGCTTTCACAGCATAAGTGGAACATGATGGTGTATATCTACAGGTAGCCGGAGTTAGTGGAGAAATGACAGCCTTGTAGAATCTGACCAGTGCGATCAAAAATGCAGACAAAGCTTCGCGTAACATTTTAATTTAAACTAAATGTTGTTCCTTCTTTTCCATCCTTCAGCTGAATACCCATCTCCAATAACTGATCCCTGATCTGGTCGCTCAAGGCAAAATTCTTATTTGCGCGTGCTTCAGCTCTAAGTTGGATCAGTAATTCGATCGTGCCACTTAGCTTATCGCCATCTGTTTCCGCTTCAGAATTCATTTCGCTTAAGCCTAGAATATCAAACATAAAGGCCTTCATTGTGTCCTTCAATTCCTTCCTGTCTTCCGAAGTAATACTTACAGAACCTTCTTTGATATTATTGATGATCTTTACTACATCAAAGAGTTTGGCAATTACAATCGGACTATTAAAGTCATCATTCATGGCGTCATAGCAGGATTGTTTCCACGCTGAAAGATCAAAATCGCTTTTATCTGAAGTTGGAATCTCATCAAGACTATTATATGCATCCATCAACCTGTTGAAACCTTTTTCACTACCCATAAGTGCATCACTACTAAAATCGAGGATGCTACGATAATGAGCCTGAAGAATGAAAAATCGAACCACGTTAGGGCTGAAGGCTTTTTTAAGCACATCATTATTCCCGCTAAAAATTTGTTCTGGTAGAATAAAATTACCCGTGCTTTTTGCCATTTTCTTCCCGTTAAGGGTCAGCATATTGGCATGTAGCCAATAATTTACCGGAGACTTACCGCTGGCAGCTTCTCCTTGAGCGATCTCACATTCATGATGTGGAAATTTTAAATCCATTCCGCCACCATGAATATCAAATTCCTCTCCAAGGTACTTGGTACTCATGACAGTGCATTCCAGATGCCATCCGGGAAAACCATCGCTCCATGGTGAAGGCCATCGCATGATATGTTGCGGTTCAGCTTTTTTCCACAATGCGAAATCCTGAGGACTGCGTTTGTCACTTTGCGCGGCAAGTTCACGTGTGTTTGCGATCATATCTTCTATCGCTCTACCGCTCAATTTCCCGTATTGATGATCTTTATTAAATTTGATTACGTCAAAATAAACAGATCCGTTTGCTTCGTACGCATAACCGTTCTCAAGTATAGTTTTAATGATCTCGATCTGCTCCACAATATGACCCGTTGCAGTAGGTTCGATACTAGGGGGAAGGTTATTGAATTTCTGAAGAATATTATGGAAATCGACAGTATACTTCTGGACCACTTCCATAGGTTCAATTTGTTCCAGTCTGGCTTTTTTCGCGATGCGATCCTCTCCGGTACTATCCGCTTCATTTTCTAAGTGCCCGGCATCGGTAATATTTCTTACATACCTAACTTTGTAACCAAGATGCTTCAAATACCTGAAAACAAGATCAAAGGAAATAAAAGTTCTGCAGTTTCCTAAATGTACATTGCTGTAAACAGTAGGTCCACAAACATACATTCCAACATTACCTTCGTTTATTGGCGTGAAAATCTCTTTTTCGCCGCTCATAGAGTTGTAAAACTTAAGTCCTTGTTTCTGGTATAGCGCCATGAAGAAAAATTTTAATTCTTAGAAAGAAGTATCTAGTTTAATGTAGTCAAGAAATTCTCTGCGAACCTCTTTTTCTTTGAAAGCTCCACCAAACTCACTGGTTACGGTGCTGCTTTCGATATCACGAATTCCACGGCTGTTCACGCATAAATGCTTTGCATCAATAACACACGCAACATCTGGTGTTCCAAGGGCATTTTGCAATTCCTGAACGATCTGCATGGTCATTCTTTCCTGAACCTGTGGTCTTTTTGCGTAATAATCCACGATTCTATTCATCTTGGATAGACCTATTACTGTACCGTTAGAAATATAGGCAACATGAGCCTTTCCTACGATAGGCAGAAGGTGATGTTCGCAAGTAGAATAAACGGTGATATTTTTCTCCACAAGCATTTCTCCATACTTGTATTTATTCTCAAAAACTGAAGCTTTGGGTTTGCGCTTAGGATGTAGCCCTGAAAATATTTCGTTAACAAACATTTTGGCAACCCGCTGCGGAGTCCCTTTAATGCTGTCGTCCTCAAGGTCCAGACCAAGAGTGTCAAGTATATTTCTTACATCCTTCTTGATAAGTTCGATCTTTTCATCGTCACTAACTTCGAAGGCGTCATCTCTAAGGGGGTTTACAGCGCTGCTACCAGCGTGTGCATCACCCATTTCATCTATATCGTTCAAAATTTTATCTACTTTCATGCGTTTTGCAATAATAGTCGGTCAAAACTGTTTTGGCTTGCAAAGATACATAATTTATAAGGTTTACAGAATCTGCAAAATCAAATGAAGGTGGGAGATTGTTTGCCTATATTTTCATATTTTGCACTAGTTTGGTTGAGGCAGCCCGAAGGTATGAACATCAGATTTCAGTTATTTATTTTTCTTTTTATTATTGCGGGTTTTTCGGCCTTTGCTCAGGGGTCAATTTGTTCGAATATTGAACCTTTCTGCGCAGGAGACCAACGCCTTACTTTCCCTAATTCAAATTCTACCAACAGCAGCCAAATTTCAGGGGAATTTGGTCCCGACTATGGTTGTCTGGAAGAACAGCCATATCCTGCATGGTTCTTCCTTCAGGTAGAGGACAATGGAAATTTGAGATTCAGAATAAGTCAGAATAGTAGAGAGGATGGAAGGGGTGTGCCTCTGGATGTGGATTTTGTAGTTTGGGGACCATTTCAAAGAGGCGAAGATTATTGTAGTGCAGCAAACCTAAGTGCATCGAACCAGGTGGATTGTAGTTATTTGCCAGATTCTATAGAAACCATGACCATTCCGAATGCCAGGGAGAATGAGATCTATGTGGTGGTTATCACTAATTTTGATCAGGTGCCGGGCTTTATAAGTCTGGAGCAGACAAATTCTGGAGAAGGTTCAACAGATTGTTCCATTCTAGAATTCGATCTAGGTGAAGATATTGCAGTTTGCGGCGAAGATGAATATTTGCTGGATGGAACTTCAGATGAGGATGCAGAATACCAATGGTTCAAGTATGATCAATCATCGATGAATTATGTTGAACTCACGAATGAAACCGGACCAACCTTATTGGTTACCGAAGAAGGAGATTATAAGCTGATTGTTACTGATGTTCTGGAAGATAAAACTGAAGAGGATGAGATCAATGTTTCCTTTTATGATGTTCCGGAAGTTTTTCCTGCGGAAGATTTAGCCAAATGTGATTCGGGTGATACTGTAGACTTGACATTAAGAAACTCGCAATTGCTTGGCGATCGTACTGAAATATCCGATTTCACAGTAAATTTCTACGAAAGTTCCGAGGCTGCAGGCGAAAATGATGCAATTTCAAATCCTCGAAACTTTCCGTTTGAGGAAGGGAAACAGGTATTTGCTCGGGTAATGCATAATGTGTCTGGATGTCTATCTGAAATTGAATCGTTTAACCTGACTATTTTTGATTTCCCTGAATATTCTTTAGCTGAAGAAACTGTCTTGTGTGTCAATCTCTCTGGGGCTGCGATCGGTAGGTCAATCCTGGGAGAAGATCTTGGTGAAGGATATGAATATGAATGGATCCTGGATGGGAATATTGTTAGTACAGAAGCTCGCTACACTTTAACAGAGTTGCCGGGCAATGGCATATTGGAGCAAAATATCATTCATGATGAATCGGGTTGTTTTCAGGCGTATTCTACAATAATACAACTAGTTTCCAGACCTGAAACTCTTGAAGTAAACATTTCAGGATCAGATTTTGGAGATGGATATGTGATCAACCTTGAAGCAATTGGGGGTATCGGACAGGAATTTGCATCTTACGAATACCGTTTAGACGGAGGAGACTGGAGAAGTTCGCCAAGATTCAAAGACGTGAGACCTGGAAATCACGTAGCATATGTTCGAGAAACGAATGGCTGCGGAGAAACCAATAGTGCATCATTTTTTCTGGTTGGTTATCCGCGATTTTTCACTCCAAATGGCGATGGATTTAATGATGACTGGCAATTAATAACAGATCAGAACATAGAGATACACGAAGTGATGATCTTTGATCGCTACGGGAAATCTATTATAGAACTTAAATCTGGAGAAGATTTTTCCTGGGATGGCACAACTAACGGTAGGCCACTCCCGGAAACTGACTATTGGTTCAAAGTAATTTTCAGTACTAGTGACAAAGCTCGGGAAGAGTTCATGGCTAATTTCAGTCTTATTAGATAAAAAAAGAGCTGGTCTTAAGACCAGCTCTTTTTCCGCATAGAATATTTTAATGATTTTACAAGCCTATAGTTAGAGTTGCCACAAATTGAGATAGATCTCTGTCTAAACTAACAGGATTAAGAACACCAGAATTAAGTGGGCGAATCTGCTCTTCGTAATTTGAAGTTTCATAAGCTATATCCAGGTTTACAGATCCAAAGTTATAACCTAAACCAGCACTGTAACCATTGAGATCACTACGAATCTCTTCATTCTCAAACGGACTGGCTTCATAGCGATATCCAGCTCTAAAACTTAATGCCTTCAGCCGGTATTCTCCACCAACTTTGAAAGCAGGTGCCATCTTCATTGTTTCAGATATAGCATCGTTTAAATTTTGGAAAAACAGATCGTTCTTTGGTTTAAACTGAACGTTACCATAATCGGTTAGACTTAGATCTCCACTTATTAATCCACTTTTTCCGAATAGAAAGGCGACGCTACCAGTATGAGTAGAAGGAGTTTGAAAATTATATTCGGGATAAACATTGATAATATTTGGAGAAACACTAACGAATTCACCTGTACTGCTGTAGGTTTCCAAATATTGCGAAGTCTCCTCAAACATGTTAAACCAGGTAGGTGATTGGTAGGTGTAACCAAGTCTTACATAATCACCAGCTTTTGCAATAGCACCTAATTGAAAACTAAAACCATCTCCATTAGTGCGTAGATTGTTTCCGAAATCAATTCTGGAAGTAGCATTGGGATCATTTGAAGTATTGGAATGCAGTTCAGAGATCTCTGTGAACTTATCGTAGTTAATAAAATGACTATTCAAATTTAGACCAAGATATAACCAATCTTCGTACTGAGTTGCGATATTAAAGCTCAATTTCCCATTAAGTCCGGTTGTATTGTAACGGTATTGCTGATCAAAGCTCCCGTCTTCTACAAGAGAAAAATACTCAGTATTATTGGGGTTGTCCTGGCTGGCTTCTATGACATAGCCCTGGTAACCTAAAAAGGCCTGTTGTTCATCAAAACCAAAGTTTTCTCCAAGGAAAGAATACAGATCGGCTATACTCTCATCATCTCTAAGCTGAAGCTGGTCCAGTGGAATTCCGTTAGCTTTTTGAAGAAAGTAGGTATCTACAGATTGACGGGATATCCCGCCGGTAACAAAATTATTATCAAAATTCGAGGTTGTATTAAAATTGAGACCAAGACTGAATTTACTTAGCTTTTTGTCTGAGCTTCCCTGGAAAACAAAAACTCCACCAACATTTCCTAAATCGATCTCGTCACTCTTGGAATATGAAGTGCTACCATGATACCTGAGATTATCATCTGTATTTCTGGATTTCAAACTAATAGTTGCAATGCTATTCAGGAAAACTGCAGATGAAGCGGGGTTGCTGGAGATTGCTGAAATATCTCCACCCAAAGCTCCAAACGCACCACTCATTCCTATATATCTTGCAGTTCCGTTAAGTTCTGATCTGGAGTATCGATAAGCATCATCAATACTCTGTGACCATAAATTTCCTGCAAAAGCTAACAGGAATATTAGAAATATCTTATTCATTTTGTATACTATAAAGGATAAAAAAAGCCTTGCTAAAATTAATTAACAAGGCTTAAATATTTTGAAATTTTATCTTCCGCCTCTACCGCCGCGAGAGGTTCTACTAGAACCACTGGATGAGCTACGGCTTGAGCTTCCGGAACTTCTGGATGAGCTACTAGAACTACGAACACTTCTACTATTAGACGAACTTCTTCTAGAAGGCGAAGTAGTTTGTGTTGATCTGCTACTACTAGATCTCGTAGATCTATAAACCGGACTGGAAGTTCTTGTATTCGAAGTATTGTAGTATCCACTTCTTTCAGTTCTTCTACTAGTACGTGAATATACATTGTTGCGATCGTAACCATCACTGGTACCTCTCGCTCTAGATCTGGATCGAGCAGCATCTGCCTGAGCACTTCTAATACTTCTTATGCTTTGCGAATAACCGCTTCTTCTGTCATTGGATGATCTATAATCATTAGTATTCCTTCTTCCGCGATTATAGGCAACATTACCATACCTGTCTTGATAACCATGCCTGTTATGATAAGGATAGATTCCGTATCCATACCATCCATGATTAAAGAACCATGGGTTTCCAAAACCAATATTATATCCATAGTTCCAGCCATAACCAAACCCGCCATAACCCCAGGGTCCATCAAATCCACCATAACCCCAAGGTCCGCCAAATGCCCATCTGCCAAATCCTCTCTGAACATAAGGATTAAAGAAGGGATCATAAAATGGGTCGTAAAAAGTTAAATACGGATTAACTACTCCATATCCCCAACCTAAGGGTCTTCCAAATCCAAATCCAAAGCCTGGACCATTATTTATAATATTTACGGTGTAAGTATCCGGATCATTACCCCATGGTGCATTCCCTCCAACATAAGCTACATCTCCACCAACTTCAGAATAATTATCATATCCATCATTAGAAGAATAACTGTCTACATCTGTGAAAACATCACTCTCAAGTAGTTCGCCAACCATTTCAGATTGCTGGGCAAACATGTTTTTATAATAAGTGTTCTGATTATTCGGTTTTACCTGGGTTTGCTCGTTTTCTGCCTGTTCCCATATTCCTGGTCTGGATTCCCCATAAATCCCATCAGTTTCATATCCAGAATACTGGTAAGATGAACATGCTCCAAGACTTAAAATTATAGCAGGAAGAAACAGCAGTTTTAGCCGGTTTCGTAAGAGGTAGTAAGTTTTCATCGGTTATTCTTTTTATTGTTGGGCATTCTAAAAATGGTTAGTTTTGCCCGAACGGTTAGTACTTGACTAACCTTAAAGACACAAGTTTTGTGCCAAATTACAAACTATGGGTAAGAAGTTAACAAGCAGGAGCGAAGATTATTCAAAATGGTATAACGAATTGGTGGTCAGGGCAGATCTGGCTGAGAATTCAGCAGTTAGAGGCTGTATGGTTATCAAGCCCTATGGATATGCGATCTGGGAGAAAATGCAGGCCGAATTGGATAGAATGTTTAAAGAAACAGGACATCAGAACGCTTACTTTCCGCTTTTTGTACCTAAAAGTCTGTTTGAAGCAGAAGAAAAGAATGCTGAAGGTTTTGCCAAAGAATGTGCTGTCGTTACTCATTATAGATTAATGAACGATGAAGATAATCCTGGTAAATTAAAAGTAGATCCAAATGCAAAACTTGAAGAAGAGCTCGTTGTAAGGCCAACTTCAGAAGCGATCATTTGGAATACTTATAAAAACTGGATCCAGTCTTATAGAGATTTGCCTATAAAGATCAACCAATGGGCTAACGTGGTTCGATGGGAGATGAGAACCCGCTTGTTTCTAAGAACTGCTGAGTTTCTATGGCAAGAAGGTCATACCGCGCACGCAACCAAGGCTGAAGCGCTTGAAGAGACTGAATTGATGAATAATATTTATGCTGAATTTGCCGAAAACTTCATGGCAATTCCAGTGATAAAAGGTGCGAAAACTGAAAACGAACGTTTTGCGGGGGCGTTAGAGACTTATTGTATAGAAGCTCTTATGCAGGATGGAAAGGCTTTACAGGCTGGGACCTCTCACTTTTTAGGTCAAAATTTTGCGAAAGCATTTGATGTGAAATACGCTACTAAGGAAGGTGGTTTAGAGCATGTATGGGCAACGAGCTGGGGTGTTTCTACAAGGTTGATGGGAGCATTGATTATGACCCACAGTGATGATCATGGTCTGGTTTTACCTCCAAAACTGGCTCCCACGCAAGTTGTGATCGTTCCAATATATAAGGGAGAAGAGCAATTAGTTCAAATTTCAGAAGTTGCAGATGAGTTGGTTAAAGATCTAAGAGCAGCAGGGGTATCTGTAAAGTTCGATAATAATGATAATCAGAAACCAGGTTGGAAATTCGCTCAGTATGAATTACAGGGAGTTCCATTAAGAATTGCAATTGGTCCTAAAGATCTGGAGAAAGGTACGGTTGAACTTGCCAGAAGAGATACGTTGTCAAAAGAATTCATGAACAGAGATGAGGTAGTAGGTAAGATTCCTGCATTATTGAATGAAATTCAGGAAACTCTACATACTAAGGCTAAGAACTTCCGGGATACTCATATTACCGAGGTAGAGACTTTTGATGAATTTAAAAAGCAATTAAAAGATAAGGGAGGTTTTATATCGGCACACTGGGATGGTAGCCCGGAAACTGAAAATAAGATCAAAGAACTTACGAAAGCTACTATTAGATGTATTCCTTTTGACAGGAAAGAGGAAGCCGGAAATTGCGTTTTGACCGGTAATCCATCTGAAGGAAGAGTGCTTTTTGCAAAAGCCTATTAAAAAATTTAAAAATTTTTGTAGAACATTTGCGGCATTCCAAAAAAGTTGTATTTTTGCATCCGCATTTGAAACAAAATGGTCCGTTCGTCTAGGGGTTAGGACGCCAGGTTTTCATCCTGGTAACAGGGGTTCGATTCCCCTACGGACTACTAAAGAAACATCGCAGTGATGTTTTGATAATAGCAACTTGAAAGTTGCGCTTTGAAATAGATAATGGTCCGTTCGTCTAGGGGTTAGGACGCCAGGTTTTCATCCTGGTAACAGGGGTTCGATTCCCCTACGGACTACTTTTAAAACTTATTTAAATAATAATTGTAATGGCAAATCATAAGTCAGCGTTGAAGAGGATTCGTAGCAATGAGACTAAGCGTCTTAGAAATCGCTACCAGCATAAAACTACAAGAAACGCGATCAAGAAATTGCGTGAGGCCGATAAGAAAGAGGCTGAGGCTATGTTGCCTTCTGTAATTTCTATGATAGATAAATTGGCTAAGAAAAATATCATTCATGATAATAAGGCTGCTAACCTAAAGTCTAACATGGCTAAGCACGTTGCAGCACTATAATTTTAGCAGTGTTCAATTCATAAAAAAATGCTTTTCGATCTTCGGAAAGCATTTTTTTGTGCATTAAACTTAAATTCTCTAAAAAACAGAAACTCCAGTAAGGGTGGTTAGTCTTTCCAACGCTTTCATTCCTAATTCTGAATTTCCTTTTTCATTAAGTATAGGGCTCCAGACGGCTACAGAGTAATTCTCTGGGTGTATGGCTACAATGCCACCGCCCACGCCACTTTTTCCAGGTAACCCTACCTGAAAACTAAATTCACCCGCTTCATCATAAAAGCCGCAGGTTTGCATTAAGGCATTAATACGCTTTACTGTTTTCGGTTTCAGAATTTTCTTATCGGTTTCCAGGATGCGCCCTCTGTTGGCAAATAGCATAAAAGCTTTTGAAAGTTGCTCGCAGGTCATGGCAAGCGAACATTGGTGAAAATAAAAGTCTACAATAGGTTGTACATCACACTTAATGTTTCCAAGAGCCTTTATATAATTTACTAAAGCAACATTCCTGTATCCAGTTGCCTGTTCTGATGCAGCTACGGTTTCATCGTAATGAATATCGTCGTCACCTGTAATCTCGCGTACGAAATCTAGTAGTTCCTGCTTTGGGTCTTTTAATTGATCTACCAGAATATCTGAAATTACCAGTGCGCCAGCATTGATAAATGGATTTCTGGGGATTCCACTTTCGTATTCAAGCTGAGTAAGACTGTTAAAAGGATCACCTGAAGGTTCAACATCAACACGATCCCATAGATCTTCTCCCATCAAACGCATACCCATCGCCAAAGTGAAGACCTTAGAGATACTCTGAATCGAAAACTTCTCTTTGCTATCTCCAAAATTGAAATTTTGATTATCTCCACAATAAACGTGCATTCCAAACTTGCGTCGATCTACCTTGGCAAGTTCAGGAATATAGGATGCGACTTTCCCAGAAACATCCCGGTAGCTCATCTCATCGTATATCGTATCTAAAATTTTCTGGTATTCCATATTAATTAAGGTCGCTAAGATCTGATTCTGTTTCTATTTCGAAAGGTACCTTATCCTTCTTGAAGATTCTGGCAGTGAGATCCCCTTTTAACGTAACTTTATTATCACTTAACTCCAGCCAGCTTCCCTCTCTAAGTCCCACTACTGGCGGTGAATTAAGATTATGAAATTCTTTAATTCGTGTTTCGCGGGTTTCTCCTTTATGCTTTGTGTTCAGATCTGGATCTAGATAATGCGGATTAATATTAAAAGGAACTAGACCTAAAGTCTGAAAGGAAGGAGGGTAAACAATTGGCATGTCATTAGTAGTTTGCATACTTAAGCCACCAATATTGGTTCCGGCACTTGTTCCCATATAAGGAGTTCCACTTTTTATCTTTTGCTTCAATACGGCCATCACCCGATTTCTGTATAATTCTGAAACCAGTAAAAACGTATTACCACCTCCGGTGAAAACGCCTTCAGCATTCTGGATGGCTTTTTCAGGATCTTCGAATTCATGAATACCTTTTATTAGAATATCAGCTTTTGCAAAAGCATCCTTTGCTCGTAATGTATACTCATCTAAAGATATTCCGCCTGGTCTGGCGTAAGGAATAAATATGACTTCCGGTACATCCTTATAAAGTTTGGGTAAATGCGGAATCAAGTATTCAAGATAGTCCTGAGAATGTAGGGTAGAGGTGCTGGCTAGTATTGCGTTCATATACCTTTTTAAGGTAAAAATAAAGAATCGAATACGTTAACAAAAGTTTACAGAGTTAATAAAGGCTAATTTTAGTTTTGGAACGTTATGATTAAACCGAAACCAACTAACCAACTTGAAAATTACTTTTTGTAGTAGTATGAGATACCTGCTATTGCTCTTCTTTCTGGGCTTTAGTCTGAATTGCATTGCACAGGATCCCGCAATGATCAGCGGTAGAATTCTAGCTGGAACCCGGCCACTGTCAGGTGTTCACGTAATTAATATTAATTCCAGGACCGGTACTACTTCAGATGATTCGGGAATTTTCAAAATTTCTGTACGCCAGAGCGATATTCTTTTATTTACTTCTGTACAGTTCGAAAAAATAGAAATAGAGGTTTCCGAAGAACATTTGAGGACCGGATCTATCGAAGTCATCGTCACAGATGCCAATAGACTGGAAGAAGTTGAAGTCGGTAAAAAGCAACTTAGCGGTTACCTTAACAACGATCTCAACCAAATAGAATATTTCGATAGAGATCAATATCATATTCCGCATCCAGAGAGAAAACTTACTCCTAACGAATTGAGGCTTTATACTGCGAGCGAAGGTATTACGAGCCGGTGGTCATACATTGGGATTCTTCTGGGCGGTGTATCACTCGATGTTTTAATAAACGATATCAATGGGAAAACCAAATACCTCCGGGAGATGATAGAACTGGACGAACTACAAGTGAAAGTGCAGGCGGCTATCGATCTCTTCGGAAGGGAATTTTTCAACGAACACTTAGATCTGTACGGCGACGAGATTATCAACTTTATCTACTATTCTTTTGAAGATGAAGATTTCAGTTTGATGTATGAACATAGAAAAGAGCTTGAAATGATCGAATATTTTCAAAATAATATTGTTGAATTCCGAAGAATGAGAACTCAGGATGAATAGAAGTAAAAGAAAAATTACGATGTATGCTCTGCTGGTTTTTCTTGTAGGCATTGCTTCCGAAGTAACAGCACAGGAAAGAGAAATTGTTTCAGGTATAATTGTTAGTGACAGTATCATTGATAAAAGCGGAGTTCACGTTATTAATATTACTGCGGAAAAAGGCACCGTGACCAATGAAAAGGGTGAGTTTGATATGATGCTGAAGTTAGGTGACAGTATTTATTTCTCATCGGTACAATTCGAGAATGAATTTAAAGTGATTGGAGAACAGCAGCTGAAGAATGGCTGGACCAAACTTTTATATGCTAAAATGAATGAACTTGCTGAAGTTCAGCTCGATAATATTAAACTTTCGGGAGTGCTTGATCAGGATATCACCAGGATGCCTAAAAGTATTTACGAAAAACTCGGCATTCCCTTTCCCAAACCCAGGCGAACAAGCCTTGAACTCGCCATGCAGGCAAATACGAATGACCCGGTTTCACAGGTAATCAATATGCTTAATGGGACTACCAAGCAACTAAAAAAGGCTGAAGAGAATGCGGAATTAACCAAGCTCGTCAATCGTGCAAGAGGTCGTATGCAGGAAGCTTATTTCGTAAACGGATTAGGATTACCTGAAAATGAGGTCGTCAATTTCCTTTATTACTGCGTCAATTTCCCCACCTTTGAAGCTCTGCTTGATGAGACAAAAATATTCGAACTCATGGAATTTTTTGAAGAGAAACTCCCGGAATTTAAATCAAGAAGGCAGCTTGAATAATACTATTCCTAAATCCTGAACGTTGAAGTACGACACTAGAATACATATGTTATATAAATACCTGGGCGCCGTTTTAATTTTTTTCTTATTCTCTATTAATCTGGAAGCACAGGAAACGGCCATGCTTAAAGGGAAAATTGTTTCTGAAAATAAAGATTTTCAGAATGTTCATATTGTAAACCTTACTCAGGAAACCGGAACTACCAGTGATGTAAAAGGGGAATTTTTTATTGGTGCTGCAATTAATGATAGTCTCTTTATTTCCTCGGTTCAGTTTCAGAATAGAACAATAGTTGTACGTCAGAATATGATCGAAAGCGGACAAATTAAGATCGAGCTTTACGAAGCCATGAACGAACTTTCTGAAGTTTTTATAGACGATATTGAGCTAAGCGGTTACCTCGCAAATGATCTTAATTTAATTTCCATCAAGGAAGTGGAGACCAAAAATAGGTTACAACAGAATCTTGATGACTTCATACGGAAAGACAGGGAACTCAATCCCTATTACCAGCCTAGTATGACCGAAGGTATTCGAATCGATAAAATTGCCATGGCTATTGCTGAGAAGCTATCCAGAAATAAGGAGACTCCGATAGTTTATAGTCCGAAGGAACTTGCCAATCTTAGTCTGAAAATAGTAGGAGAGGAGTTCTTTAGAAAAGATCTTGATCTTGATGCGAATGAAATTTGCAACTTCCTTCTATACTGTGATAGAGATCATAATTTCGAGAATTTGGTTCTTGATAATAATGCGCTGGTTTTAATTGAATATTTTGAAACCAGGATCGAATCCTTCAGAAAACTTAGAGCTGAAAACCTCAACTCAGGAAGACAGCTTCCTGGCTAAATCCTCTAATTAAACCATTTACTTATTTCAAAGTCTAAAAGCTGACTGCTCAATCTCTATGGATGGCGCAGTAATTGTTTTATCTTCGGAAAAAAATATATGAAAAACCTCATTTTGAGTCTATGTTGCTTCTTTATATTCAGCTCCTTCAGCAGTGAAGATCATGAGACCTACTTAAGTGTTACAGAAATTGAATACCGACAGGATAGCAAGTCGGTGCAGGTGATCTCCAGGGTGTTTATCGATGATATGGAAGATGTACTTACCAAACGTTTTGGTAAAGAGGTTAGCCTTGCCTATAAAAAGGATCTTTCAGCCAATAAGGGTCTTCTCGAAAAATACTATTCAAAAAAATTAAGTATCAAAGTAAAGAATCAGGATATTCCATTGAAATTACTGGGAAGCAAATTTGATGCTGATCAAATTGTCTTATTTCTGGAAGGTAACAATGTAGAAAGCTTCAAAACCGTAGTAGTGGAAAACCTTGTGCTTACAGATCTATTCGATACACAAAAAAATATTGTTCATGTGAAGAATGGTGATGTAATCGAAAGTATGCTGCTGGTGAAAGCGAAAGGTAGTGATACAGTTAATTTCTGAAAACTTTTTCATTGACGTATAATATCTTATTTTTAGCAACCTATAAATTAAAATTTAGTAAATGAAGCGATTAAAATTGTTGACCTCCGTGTTCATGATGTTTGTCTTTGCAGGTATCAACGCACAGGAAACTGAACAAAAGGAGCCACGGCAGCAAGGCCATACCAATCAAAACAAATTCCGGCAAATGTACCAGGAAATGGCAACTCCAAATCAGTATAGAACTGCCTCTGGAGCTCCTGGACCAGCGTATTACCAGAACGAGGCAGATTACAAAATGGATATCGTTCTTGACGATAAGAACTCTGTGCTTACGGGTGAGGAAACTATCACCTACCATAATAATTCTCCACAGGACCTGGAATACCTATGGGTTCAATTAGACCAGAACATCAGGAAAAAAGATGCGCCTCAAAAAGATGGAGATGGATTGGCTCCGGTTGCAACTGCTGCTGGTTTCGCTAATAAATATCTGGAAACTCCTTTTGATGGTGGTTTCGACATTAAAGAAGTTTCTGCGAATGGATCAGATCTTAAATATACGATCAACCAGACTATGATGCGAGTTGATCTTCCAAAGCCTTTAAAGGCTGGGGAGACTTATACGTTCGATATCAAATGGTCTTACAATGTGAATAACCACGTAACCAATCGTGCGCGTTCAGGATATGAGTTCTTTCCTGAGGATGGCAACAAGGCTTATGTGATTGCTCAGTTCTTCCCGAGAATGGCGGTTTACAACGATGTTGAAGGTTGGCAGAACTACCAGTTCTGGGGGAATGGTGAATTTGCACTTCCTTTTGGGGATTATGAGGTAAATATTACTGTACCTGCAGATCATATCATGGAAGCTACAGGTGAACTTCAGAATAGAAAAGAAGTTTATTCTAAAGAAATGATGAAGCGTTATGAGCAGGCTAAGAAAAGTTACGACAAGCCGGTAATGATTGTAACTCAGGAAGAGGCTGAAAAGGCTGAAAAGAACTTTTCAGAAAAAACTAAAACCTGGACTTACAAAGCAGATATGGTTCGTGATTTCGCTTTTTCAACTTCAAGAAAGTTCATTCTCGATATGATGGCGGTAGACGTGATGGGTAAAGATGTTATGGCTGTTTCAGTTTATCCTAAAGAAGGGAATCCTCTTTGGGAAGAATGGTCTACTAAAGCGGTTGCTGCAACCCTAGAAAGCTACTCAGAACATACTTTCCAGTATCCTTATCACAAGGCAGTTTCTGTTCATGCTAAGAATCAAGGGATGGAATATCCAATGATTTGCTGGAACTATGGGCGTCCTGATGAGAATGGTAATTATAGTGACCGTACTAAATTCGGGATGATAAGTGTGATTATTCACGAAGTTGGACATAACTTTTTTCCAATGATTGTAAATTCTGATGAAAGACAATGGGGTTGGATGGACGAAGGTATCAACACCTTTGTTCAGTATGTTGCAGAACAGGAATTTGGGAAAAAGCATCCGGAAGCTATTGCACCAGAATCAAATTATCCTTCTAGAAGAGGAGCGCCAAGTAAGATCGTTCCTTATATGAAAGGAAACCAGGACTATATTTCTCCAATTATGTCCAATCCGGAGCAAGTTTATCAATTAGGGAATAATGCTTATGGTAAACCGGCTACTGCGTTGAATATTCTTCGGGAAACAGTGATGGGTAGAGAATTATTTGACTACGCATTTGCTACTTATTCTAAAAGATGGATGTTCAAGCATCCAACTCCGGAGGATTTCTTCAGAACGATGGAAGATGCTTCAGGCGTAGATCTTGACTGGTTCTGGAGAGGATGGTTCTATACTACAGATAATGTAGATATTGGGATTAAGGATGTTCAGAAGTATTACGTAACAGACAATCCTACTGAAGCCGGTAGAGAAATGCTAAAGAGATATGGAACAACTCCTGAAGAAACTAAAGCACTTTATGTAGTTTCCGAAGATGATGAAGCCTTTTCAGAAGAGATGAAAGGTAAATCCTTAATGGAAAATTCTGAAACTTTACAGGCTTACGTGATGGATAACTTTAGCGAGGAAGAGCGTAAAAATCTTCAGGCGCCTAAGTATTTCTACCAGGTGACTTTTGAAAAACCAGGTGGTTTGGTAATGCCTATCATTGTAGAATTGACCTACGAAGATGGGACTTCAGAAAAAGTTACTTATCCGGTTCAAATCTGGAGAAAGAATGATAGTAATGTAAGCAAGGTAATTCCTTCTAATAAAGAGATTACTAAGATCACATTGGACCCAGATCTTGAAACAGCAGATGTGGATGTGAACAATAACAGCTGGCCTAAGAATGAAAATAAAAGTGAGTTCGATGAATATAAAGATTCCGCTCAGGACTAGGTTTTAAGCTAATAATATTTAAGCCGACTTTAACGAGTCGGCTTTTTTTATGCTTAGATTTGTATATATATTTGTTTTACTATGCATATGTTACCATTATTTATTAGCGGAGCTGAGATAGGCTTTATTTTGTTCATCCTGGTGATGGTTTTTGGAGCTGATAAAATTCCTGATATTGCCAAAGGGCTGGGTAAGGGAATGAAAGCGGTAAAAAACGCATCTAATGATATTAAAACTGAAATTCAGCGAAGCGCTGAAAAACAAGGCATAGATACAGACTTCACGAAAGACGTTCGGGGCGAGATTGACAAGGTTAAGGAGGATATCGATGATATCACAGGTTCTGTTCGTCGTAAGCTATAATATGTAATCGATGTGGGACCAGATCGAAGAATGGGACAGGCAACTATTTGTATACCTGAACAACCTTGGAATAGAAAAGTATGATACTTTTTGGATCTTCGTTACCAATCCGGCACACTGGATCCCGGTTTTTATAGTTTTCTTTCTACTTTTCTTTATAGCATTTCACTGGAAAAAAGGACTTTTCACCAGTTTATTTCTACTACTAACTGTGGCTGTCACCTATGGTTTTACGAATCTGGTTAAAGCTCTGGCTGTGCGTAACAGGCCTAATAATACACCTGAATTAGCAGAACTTATTAGAATATTACAGGAGCCAACCAATTATAGTTTCTTTTCTGGTCATGCTTCAACTTCTTTTGCTGCAACAACCTTTATTGTTCTCGCACTGAGCAAATGGAGTAAATGGATATATCTTGCTTATATCTTGCCATTCCTTTTCGTAATGAGCAGGATCTATGTGGGAGTTCATTTTCCAGGCGATATCATCGTAGGGATGATCGTTGGAATCATAATGGCCTTTCTCTTCTTTAGTCTCTATAACCGAGCAGGAACCAGGATTTATTAGCTATTTAACTCTTGAAAGTGTGAGACCGTCACGAATTGGCAGGATCACAGTTTCTACCCGCGGATCCTCATTTAAGAGGGCATTGTATTCCAGTAGAGCCTTTGTAGAGAGGTCGTCTTTTTTAAGTTCTTCCACAACCTTACCACTCCATAGAACATTATCTGAAAGTATAATTCCACCGCTCTTCATTTTATCAATAATAAGCTCGAAATACTTCGGGTAGTTAGGTTTATCAGCATCAATAAATACCAGATCAAAATTTTCTTCAATATTGGGAATGATCTCTGTGGCATCACCAATATGCTGTACGATTCTATCGCTATATGGCGAAGCCTGAAAATGTTTCTTCTGAAAGTCTTCCAGTTCTTCATTTATATCTATCGTATGCAAGATTCCATCCTCTTTAAGACCTTCAGCCAGGCAAAGGGCAGAATAACCTGTATATGTACCAATTTCCAGTATAGATCGAGGATTTTTCATTTTGGAAAGTAAACTTAAAACCCTGCCCTGGTAATGACCACTTAGCATTCTGGGCTGCATAACCTTCTGGTTGGTTTCGCGATTTAATTTTTCCAGATGTTGAGGTTCTGGTTGAGAATGTGCTACTATATACTCGTCTATATTTTCTGGTAGGAAATGCATATTCAAAATTTGGGTAAAAATATGGATTTTCTCTTTCCTGCGGGTCCCGAAGTATTGAAAACGAAATTGTATTTTTACAAAAAACACAAGTTATGAAATTTGAAAATTCACTGGAATTTGCTCAGCGCCTGGATAAGGAAGATGAACTGTCAAATTACCGGAATGAATTTATCTTCCCGAAAATCAAAGGTAAGGACGCTATATATTTCGTCGGAAATTCATTGGGTCTGCAACCAAGATCTGCCAAAAAGTATGTAGATGATATCATGCAGGATTGGGCCGAATTGGGAGTTGAG
>NZ_JBLWIM010000008.1:656908-701381 GCF_048381525.1 Christiangramia qingdaonensis | reverse complement strand
GTGACCGTCATGAATACGCTTACGGTAAATCTTCACCTTTTAATGGTAAGTTTTTACAGACCTGAAGGAAAGCGTTATAAGATCATTTGTGAAGAAAAAGCATTTCCCAGCGATCAATATATGATCTCCAGCCAGGTTCGTTTTCATGGATTTGATCCTGAAGATGCCATCGTAGAGATCAAAAAGCGCGATGGAGAGCATAATTTTAGAACAGAAGATATTCTTAGTAAAATTAATGAAGTAGGAGAGGAGTGTGCTCTTGTGCTTATTGGTGGAGTGAATTACTACACTGGTCAGGTCATGGACATGGATACTATCACTAAAGCAGGTCACAGAGTTGGAGCCTTCGTTGGTTGGGATCTAGCTCATGCAGCCGGAAATATAGAACTAAAACTCAGCGAATGGAATGTAGACTTTGCTGCTTGGTGTAGTTATAAATATATGAATTCAGGCCCTGGAAATGCTTCAGGATGTTTTATAAACAAGAAGTATCATAACAAAAAAGATATTCCCAGATTTGAAGGTTGGTGGGGACATAATAAAGAACGCCGATTCTTAATGGAGCCAGAATTTCAACCGGAATCTAATGCAGATGCCTGGCAAATTAGCAATGCACCGGTTCTTGCGCTAGCGCCTTATCTTGCTTCCCTGGAAATGTTCGCGGAGGTTGGAATGAATAGCTTGCTAAAGAAAAGAGACAATATTGTTGCATATCTTGAGTTCGTATTGCACGAAATAGACAAGGATGTAGACAGTACTTTTGAAATCATTACTCCTTCAGCACAGAAGGAAAGAGGAACCCAACTTTCAGTTTTTCTACACGGTGAAGGGAAAGAGATCTTTAATTATCTAATGGAGAATGGAGTGATGCTGGATTGGCGTGAGCCGAACGTGATCAGGCTGGCACCGGCACCATTTTATTGTTCTTATGAAGATATTTATAGATTTGGTCAGATCTTAAAAGAGGGAATACTCTCAAAAAATAAGTCATAAAAAAAGGAGGCATTTGCCTCCTTTTTTTATGACTTATTTTTTCTATTCTACGGAAATGTCATCAAAGAATAACTCAAAACTATCATCCTTGGATTTATGCATAGTAGCAATCTTGATTCCTTTAAAATCTTTATAGTCTTCCCAGGTTGTAGCCATTTCACGACCTCCATTTGAAGATTTGTAAACCCACTCGCGAATCATGAATTCATCATCGAAATAGATGTCGTAGCTATCACCCGGGGTGTAACCACCATCTTCTGGGTAACTTACTGTAAGCATCTGCATTTCGTCTCCGCTAATTGGTGCTGTTGCTTTCTTTGGTTCACTAAGATCTGCCAGTGACCACTTTAATTGAAAAGGAAACAATAACCAGTAGGAATCATTTACAAAACGCTGATCTATATATTTTTTATCGTCAGCCAGGCTGTCTTTTCTGGTATAACTCATCACTGAGTCATTTTCGGTTAGACTAATCTTGTCCGTATCAACATTCCAGTTCCATCGTCTTTCAGATCTTATAGAATCGTTCACTTTTACATTGAAGGTAAATTTGACCTTTTTAATACTATCAAATTCTTCAAAGCCATTGACCATCGCGATCTTCTCGTGAACTTCCAGGTTTGGATTTTCTTCAGGAGTTACCTCTTTCTTTTTGTCTTCATTGCAGGAGATAAGGGTAATTCCGGCAAGAAATGTAAGCAGTAGTTTTTTCATAGTTTTAGTTTTTTAAATATAGTTATTCTTTTGTTTATAGTGCGTTTATGCTCATTCCACCATCAGCAACAATGTTCTGTCCGGTAACAAATGAGGAAGCTGGCATCGCTAAAAATGCTACAATGCTGGCAATCTCTTTTGCTTCTGCAACGCGCTTAAGCGGAGTTCTGGAAATAATAGATCTCATCTTTTCGTCGTTATGCAGGTAGCCTTCAGTTAATGGTGTTTTCGTAAACCACGGTGAAACTGCGTTTACTCTTATCCCTTCTGAAGCCCATTCTACAGCAAGACTTCTGGTTTGCTGTAACAAACCTGCCTTGGACATCGCATAAGGAGTTCCTGTGCCTACATCCTGAAGTGCTGCGGAAGATGCTACATTGATGATCGTTGATGCATCTGAAATTTTCAGAAGAGGAAATAGGAGTCGGCTGAGCGTAAAAGGAGCCATCAGATTGATGTCCAGAACTTTTTTGTACTCTTCTTCAGAATATTCATGAGCCTTTTTCCGGATATTGATACCGGCATTATTTACAAGTACATCCAATCTGCGCCAGTTTTCAGAAATCCATTTTAGAACACTTTGTGAATCAGATAATTTTGAAGCATCAGCGACCAGGCCTTTCACTTGATAGCCCTGATCTTTCAGTTCATATTCAAGATCATCCACTTCACTCGATGTTCTTGCAGTGAATAGTACCTCTGCACCCAACTCCAGAAACTGTTCTACACACGCTTTTCCAATTCCCTTGGTTCCACCGGTTACCAATACCTTTTTTGATTCTAATCTCCACATATTTCGATTTTAAACAAAAAACCCTTTGATCGCTCAAAGGGTTAGTATCAATTATATTAATTATTATAGTTTACGTCCTGTAAGTAACTTGTACAGGATTAATATTACAGCTACAACGATAAGGATATGTATGATGCTTCCTAAATCTGGGAATGCAAAATATCCAATTAGCCATCCAATTACTAGTAATACGATAATAAGCCAAATTAAATCTTTCATAATGTTCTGGTTTTAGACTGGTTTTATCCTGCCTTTGGTTAATGATTTTTAGTTAGGTGGTTTAATAATTTCAGGACTAAATTAGACAAAGCATTAACCCACTGGTTTTCATTTAACCTTGATTTAACTATAAGTACTAAAAGCGGTTTGGATTAGAAATAATTTCTGCCGCGCGATTCCTTATTTTCTGCATTTCTTCCGGAAGCTTCTTTTCCAGTAGGCTCATCATCATATTCATTCTCTGGTTTCCAGCAAAATGTTCCCGGTTGGAATCCAGAAAATTCCAATAAAGACTGTTAAATGGACAGGCATCATCTTCGGTCTTTTTACTTACTTTATAGTGGCAATCCTTGCAGTAGTTGCTCATTTTATTAATGTAACTGCCACTGGAAACGTAGGGTTTCGTTGCTACAATTCCACCATCTGCAAACTGGCTCATTCCACGAGTATTAGTGATCTCTACCCATTCAATGGCATCGATATAAATTCCCAGATACCACTGGTCGACTTCGTCTGGGTGAGTTTCAGTTAACAAAGCATAATTACCAGTGATCATAAGTCGCTGGATGTGATGTGCATATGCGTTTTCCAGACTATTTTTGATCGCATGATGCAGGCAATTCATTTTGGTCTTTGCATCCCAGTAGAATCCAGCAAGTTTATTTTGATTTCGAAGTTTATTAGTACGGCGATATCCCGGCATTTCTTTCCAGTAAATACCTCTCATATATTCTCTCCATCCCAGGATCTGCCGTATAAATCCTTCTACTTGAGAAATATCGATCTCGTCTTTATGGTCGTAATAGTAATCCAGAACAGAGTTTATGACTTCTTTTGGACTCAGCATTTTTGTGTTCATGCTGAAGGATAATCGCGAATGGAAAAGGTAAGCTTCATCGGTATGCAAAGCATCTTGGTAATCGCCAAAATGTACAAGAAGGTTTTTACAGAAATAATTTAGTACTGAAAGTGAGTCTTCGCGAGTGGTTGGCCAGTTATAGTTTTTCGATTCAATAGATCCAAAAGTTTCTACACCGGCATTTTTAATTTCTTCAACTAGATCAGATACATCTTTACGGAAACCTCTTTCGTGGGGAATTTCAGGCTTGCCTTTCCATTTCTGCCGGTTACTCTTATCAAAATTCCATTTCCCTCCTTCAGGATCTTTAGCATTGATCATTAAAATATCGTTTTTCTTCCGCATATCGCGGTAGAAATATTCCATGGTCATTTGCTTCTTGCCTTTATAAAACTTTTCCAGGTCAGTACGGGTTGTGAAAAAATGTTCAGTATCAAAATTGCTAGTTTCGATCTCCAGATCTTCACACAAATTTCTCAGTTGCTCATCAAGACGATACTCATCTGGTAATTGATACTGAAAACTTTCAAAATCATGTTTATCGATCAGGTCTTTTATGTTCTTTTCAAGATTCTGAGTATTATCCTCATGATCGATCTCATAATAGATGACGCGGTGATCTCTCTCTTCCAGATAGCTGGCAAAATTTCGCATGCTACTAAAAAAACCTACGACCTTCTGTATATGATGTTTCACATAATCGGTTTCCTGTCGCATTTCCATAAAAAGATATGTCACGTCTTCAAGGTCGTCCTTGAACCAGCTATGTTGATGATTTAGTTGATCACCTAAAATAAGTCTCAGCGTTTTTTTTACTTCAGCCATAAATTTTGATAGTCATTATCGGGATCGTAGCGTTCTGCCTGACTTTTAATATTAAATTTTCTATCACGGGGATCATTTCCAACTCCGCTATTGTACATCCAGTTTCCCCAGTTACTATGTACATCATAATCTATGAGCAGACTCTCAAAATATGCAGCGCCTTTTCGCCAGTCGTGTTTAAGTTCCTTCGCGAGATAACTATTCACATTCTGTCTTCCGCGATTGCTCATAAAACCGGTATGGGCGATTTCCAGCATATTGGCATTGACAAAATCCTCTTTAGTATTTCCATCGATCCAGTTTCTGAAAGTTTCAGTATCATCATTCCATTCATGAGATTTTCCTCGAATTCCTTCTAGCTGAAAGATCTTGTTATCATGCTTAAGGGAAATATACTTAAAGAAGTCGCGCCATATGAGTTCAAAAACAAGCCAGTATGTACTCTGATTACTTTTAATTTCTTTTTCATATTGCTTGACCTTGAAATAGATCTGTCTGGGTGAAATGCTTCCATTGGCCAGCCATGCTGAGAGTTTAGAGCTGTAATCTGTGCCAATCAAACCATTCCTGGTTTCTTTGTACGTTTCAAGGTTCCTTTGTTCAAAAAAGTACTGTTCAACTCTTTTTAAAGCTTCATCTTCTCCACCGCGAAATGGGAAGGCAGATCGCTCGTCGGTTTCAAATTCGGTAAAATCGAGGTCCTTTAAACTCGGTATTTTAGTGTCATTTTCAAACTCAAATGCGATTGATGAATTGGTAAGTAATTCTCTAACTTCTGTTTTCTTCTCACATTCTTTCCTGAATTCAGTAAAGACCTTTGGAATATCATCGAAGGAATCATAAGGGATATCATCAGGATGAAATAAAAATTGCTGATAATGATCTTTAAATTCAACATCCGGGATAGATTCCTTCAGATTTCTTTCAACTTCCTTCTCTTCATCTGTCCACTCTTTCTGAAAGTAAACGGTGTCTATCTGATGCTCTTTTACGAGTTCCGCGATTTTAACTTCCGGTTTATTCTGAAAAACAAAAAATGGAATATGTATCTTCTGAATATTATTCCGCAGTTGATGAATAGTTTCTATCAGAAATTTTGCTCTGAATTTTCCTGTTTTTCGAAAGCCTATGTCCAGTTCTTTATAATGCCTGGGATCGAAAAAGTACACAGCGATTACTCTATCGTGATTGTCTGTTGCTTTTGATAATCCCTCATGATCCTGCGTTCTAAGATCATTTCTAAACCAAATTAACCCTGTACTCATTATTTGTTTTTTCTGCATTTATCACTGCAATACCGTACCTGTTCCCAATCTTTTTCCCACTTCTTACGCCACGAGAAAGGACGTTCGCAAACCGGACAGATCTTTTGAGGTAAATCAGATTTCTTAACCGTTTTATTCGCCATCCTTACTAAAGAACGATTTAACCTCCTGTCCAGGGCGGGCATAATGAAATCTATCAAGCAGGCTTGGCAGGGAATAGCCATCCAGACCATTTACTGCTACTGTACCAGCGTCGTCCAATCTTAACCACCCATCTGGCATTTGAATACCCTCATCATAATAGATATGTTCAATGGATGCAACCACAAGTACAGTGTCATTTTCCTTGATATGATATTCATTGACATATTTACATCCTAGCTTTACTTCAGATTGCTTGACATATGGAGCGTGGAATCCATCGAGATATTCCTCATCCAGACCTGTTTTATTGAATTCTGAAATTTCTTCATCATACTTCGCCGCAGTTTGATGAGCCTGCTCGATCATTTTATCCTTGATATGGTTCACGGTGAAGTACTCAGTATCCCTAATGTTATTATAAGTATTTCGCGCAACACTCAGTGGCCTGGTCACGAACCCAAGCATTGCAGGGTTGCTGCCAATATGAGTTACCGAGCTAAATACGGCCACATTGGGATTCCCAGATTTAGATCTGGTAGCTATAAGATTCGCAGATTTATATCCCGTACAACTGTTTACAAGATTCAGGCGATAGATCTTTTCCATTTCCTCAATGTCTGAGGCTTTGATATGTTTCATAAAAAAAGGTCAGTTTTTTAGACTGACCTCAAGTTATTGATTGCTTTACTATAAAGCTGTTAATGGATTTTTAAATTAACTCTGATTTTCCATCTTATTGATGGCCATCTCATATTCTTCCATTGCTTCTCTTACCGCATCTATATTGTCTGACGCTTTTTGGTGAGCATCTTCCATAACCTTCTCCAGGTTCTTGTCTGGATGCTGGAACAAATCTGTGATCACATGGTTAATTTTATCGATAATACTACTTTGAGTATTCTTGATATCCTCCAGTTTGTTCAATGTAGACCTCATGTGGTCTAGTTTCTCCTGATCCATAATATTAAATTTAGTTTATCTAATATACTACCTCGCCTTAATGAAGCCTTGCCAGTTAACAGCTTTTAGAACAGCTTTATCAAAAAATTAGGATTCCTGTTGCTCTTCGTAAGCAGGGTAATCAATGTATCCTTCCTTCCCAGGCGTATAAAAAGTATCCTCGTTATATTCGGCCAGAGGCCATTTATTTTCAAATCTTTTTACAAGATCTGGATTGGAAATGTACCATTTTGCATAACTCACAAGGTCTGCATTCCCTTCTTCGATAACTTTGTTTCCAGATTCTCGGTCGAAACCAGCATTGATCATCAAAGTTCCTTTGTAGATCTTTCGATAGTGTTTCGCAATATCAGTTATAAGATAAGGCACGTCGCTAACATCTGAGAATGGTTCTGAAAGGTGAATATAAGCCAGGTCATAAGCATTAAGTTTCTCCATGATGTAATCAAAGGTTTCAATGCTTTCTTCTGAAGCTACAATTCCGAAGATTTTATGAAGAGAAGGATTGAATCTGCAACCAATTCTGTTTTCAGGCCATACTTCATTGATAGCATCCAGAACTTCAAAAAAGAATCTTGCTCTGTTTGGAATGCTTCCTCCATATTCATCGGTACGTTGGTTAGCATTTTTATTGAAGAACTGGTGTATAAGGTAACCATTGGAAGAGTGAATTTCAACTCCGTCAAAGCCAGCATCTTTGGCATTCTGAGCTGCAGATTTAAACTCCTGCACAGTTTCCTGTATCTCCTGTAGACTCATTGCTTTTGGATCAACGGTTTTTTCCTGGCCATCTGGTGTGTATACATCTGCATTTGGATTTACAGCACTGGGAGCAAGTGGCTTGTCTCCGTTATGAAATTTAGGATGTGAAATTCTACCAACATGCCATAGCTGAATAAAGATTTTTCCACCTTCCTTATGAACTGCTTCAGTAACCTTCTTCCATCCTTCCACCTGTTCCGGAGAATGAATTCCAGCAGTATTTATATACCCAACAGCCCGGGATGATACCTGAGAACCTTCAGAAATAATTAAACCGGCACCTGCACGCTGTGTGTAATAAGTCACATGCATATCTGTAGGAGCATTTGCATCATTCTCGGCACGGCTTCTGGTCATTGGCGCCATGATTACACGATTCTTTAAATTCAGGTCTCCCATTTGGTAGGATTGTAGTAAAGCTTGTTTTTCCATAGTCATAATTCAATTTTTACTAAAATTACCAGTTTCAAGGATTTTGGGGTGTTAATGAACTGGTAAATCAAAATTAGATGGTCAAAAGCGGCTCTAAGTCGTTGTGACTGCCAGTGAATTGAATATTATTAAGTAATTTCGTGAATCTAATTAATATATTACTGGAGAGTATTTTGCTTGCCAGGAATTAGTTTATACTTCATGCAAAATCAAAAAGAAGTAGCTATTGTAGGATCCGGACTCGTGGGATCTTTATTAGCCATTTTTCTTAGAAAACAAGGTCACAAAGTAACTATTTTCGATAGACGTCCCGATGTTCGTCTGGTAGAATTTTCTGGAAGATCTATAAACCTGGCTATGTCCAATCGCGGCTGGAAAGCTTTAAGAGAAGCTGGAATAGAAGATGAGATCAGGAAGCTGGCATTACCGCTGGATAAACGGGCAATGCATGTAGATGACAAACCAGTTTACTTCCAGAAGTACGGAGAAGATGGGGAAGCGATCTACTCGATTTCCAGAGGAATTCTTAATCGTAAAATGATAGATCTTGCTGAAGAAGCTGGGGCAGAATTCAGGTTTGAAGAGAAGATCTGGGATGTGGATTTGCCTAATGCAAAGTTGTATACAGGTGAATCTGAAAAAAGCGTCTGGAAAGAATATCAGTTCGATCTTATTTTTGGAGCAGATGGCGCGTTTTCAAGAACTCGTCACAAGATGCAGAGACAGAGCAGGTTCAATTATTCCCAACATTTTATTGATGTAGGATATAAAGAACTAACTATTCCGGCTAATCCCGATGGTTCCCATAAGCTAGATAATGCTTCTTTCCATATCTGGCCTCGAGGTAATTTTATGTTGATCGCAATGCCTAATCTGGATGGAAGTTTTACCTGTACGCTTTTCATGCCTTTTGAAGGAGATATTTCTTTTGAAAGTATACAGACAGAACAACAGGCAGATCAGTTCTTCGAACAGTATTTTCCAGATATTAAGGACGAAATATCGAATTTAAAGCGGGATTTTTTCAAAAATCCTACCAGTGCAATGGTTACTATCAAATGTTATCCATGGTCTTATTTTGATAAGATCACTCTAGTGGGAGATTCGGCTCATGCAATCGTTCCATTTTACGGACAGGGAATGAATGCGGGATTCGAAGATATATCAGTTCTAAATGAAAAGATGAGTCAGCATGGTGATAACTGGGAAATTATCTTCGAAGAATATCAAAGAGAGCGAAAACCTAATACAGATGCGATCGCAGAATTGAGTTACCGTAATTTTGTCGAAATGAGTAGTAAGACGGCAGATCCATCATTTTTACTGCGGAAGAAAATAGAAAAGAAGTTCGCTCTGAAATATCCTGAATTATGGGTGCCTTTGTACTCACGGGTAACATTTTCAGACAAAGCTTATTCAGATGCGTTGGATATCGGAGATTACCAGAGAGGAATCATGGATGAGGTCATGAAGATTCCTGGAATTGAAGAAACCTGGGATTCTGAAGAAGTCGAACTCAAGATCAAAGATTTACTTAACAAATAAAAAAAGCTGCCATTTGGCAGCTTTTTTTTAATGTGCATTCTCCTTAAGAATGTTCGGGAACTTCTCCTTAAATCGATTAAGTCTTGGAATCGATACATTCTGAATGTATGGATTCTGAGGATTGTTTTTCTCGTAATTTTGATGGTAATCTTCCGCTACCCAGAATTTTTGAAAAGGGAGGATTTCTGCGGCTAGTGGTTTCTGATAATTTTTTGCAACTTCAGTCTTTACTTCGTTTATAATATTTTTTTGTTCTTCTGTTTGAAAGAATATGATCGAACGGTATTGTGATCCATTATCTGGTCCCTGCCCATTCACCTGCGTTGGGTTTTGAGAGCCAAAGAACACCTGAACCAAGGTTCTGAAATCTACAACTTCAGGATCATAAATCACTTCTACTGCTTCTGCATGACCTGTTCTACCAGTATTGCTTTCTTCATAGGTGGGATTCTTGGTATGTCCGCCCGAGTAACCACTTATCACTTCATCCACTCCTTCAATACTTTCATAAATAGCTTCAACACACCAGAAACAACCGCTGGCGAAATAAGCCTTTTTCATCCCGTCCTGCATCTCAACTTCTACCGGAGTAGCATTTGCAATTTCAGGTTTAGTCACAGTTTGCTGTGTGTTTTGATTTCCACAAGCCAGAAGTACGAGGCTTACGAAATTAATAAATAATAGCTTCATGTTATTTAAGTTTATAAGTTCCTTCAAGAGTTTTCTTGCCTAACAAAGCATAGTCTACGGCAGTCTTACCGTCGATTTGAAAACCCTTCCAGTCAAGTTTGTATTGGTTTGCACTTACTTTGCTAAATGTTGCAACCGCTGTGCCAGTATCCAGATCATTCCATGGAATATCATTCTGTTTGCTTTTAACTGAAGCTCCCTTGTAGAAAACATGAATTTCGTTACCTACTTTTCTAAAGTCGGCTTCCATATATAACTCGCCGGGCTTCAGGCAAATTTCTGAACTTTTTCCAGCTTCGATTTCCAGGCAATAGCATTCGCAGTTGCTTTCTTCCGCAAACGCGAGGTTGGTATAAGTTCCAGAGTAGTCTGTGTTCTTTTTCTCTGCTGTAGACGTAGTGCCCGTGATACTAGCTTCTTCAGCTTGATCTGAACTTTGTTCGTTCAAATCCTTAAAACCATTTTTATGAGTAGTAATGGTGTCTTCTGCCTTATTCTCGATTTCAGAATTGGTAGAATCCTTACAACCTGTAATAGTCAGCATAGTCAGACAGATGGTACAGGTTTTAAATGCAGTGAGTAGTTTCATAACGGGTTAAAGTTAGACTATAATTCACTGAAAATTGTAAAATGAATGTTAATCCAGGAGCTGGTGTAAATAGGAGAATGGCTTGAAATTTAGGCATAAAAAAACTGCCTGAAAAACTTTTGCTTCAGATCCTAAGATCTTACTGTTATTCTCCAGGCAGTTTAAAGTGTTGCTTAAGAAGTATTAGAACTTCTTGAACATAGACTCCATTTTTTCCTGCTCTTCTTTAGCTAGTTCTTCATCTACCAGAATTCTACCACTGTGCTCATCTGTGATGATCTTCTTACGACCAGCAATTTCCATGATCACCTGTGGTGGAATAGTGAAGAAAGATCCTCCAGATGCACCTCTTTCTACAGGAACTACTGCTAAACCATTCTTTACGTTTGTACGAATTCTTTTGTAAGCAGTAACAAGCCTGTCTTCAATGTTCTTTTCGTATTCCTTAGATTTGTCTAGAAGTGCTTGCTCTTCTTTCTCAGTTTCCTTCAAAATTTCGTCAAGTTCACTCTTCTTATGCTTAAGGTGAGCTTCTCTTTCAGCTAATTTCTCTTTTGTTTGAGCAATAACTTCTTTTTTCTGCTCGATCTTCGCCTTGTACTCATTAATATGCTTTTCTGAAAGCTCTATTTCAAGTTCCTGGAATTCAACTTCTTTACTTAAAGCATTGAATTCACGGTTATTTCGAACATTCTTTTGTTGCTCAGAATATTTTTTGATCGTCGTCTTAGACTCCTCTATCTGGTTCTTCTTGTTCTTGATATCATTATCAATCACTTCGATATCCGCATCCAGTTTTTCCAGGCGTCTGTTCAAACCTGCTACTTCATCTTCAAGATCTTCAACTTCAAGAGGAAGTTCTCCACGTACATTTCTAATCTCATCAATTCGTGAATCCACCAATTGAAGATCGTACAGTGATCTTAACTTCTCTTCTACAGTAACATCGTTTTTTTTCGCCATATTATAAGTAATGTATTGGATTGGTATTTGTATCTGCTAAAATAAGTGCAAAACTACTAATTTTTTTGCTAAGAAAAGAATATAGTAAATTTTTTGTAAACTGTTCACTTTCATAGTGTCCGATATCTGCGACGACCAGCTTTTGCTCGGCTTTGTAGTAATCGTGATATTTTAGATCTGCCGTGATAAATATATCTGCACCAGCGCTTTTGGCATTCTCAATGGCAAAGGCTCCGCTACCTCCCAGGACAGCAACTTTTTTAATAGGTGCTTCGAGTATTTCAGAGTGACGAATTCCTTTGCTATTAAATGTATCCTGAACTTGAGTTAGGAAACTTTTCCCGTCTACAGGAGTTTCGAGTTCCCCGATCATGCCCATTCCTAGCTGTTGATTCCTGTTTTCAAGACTGTGAATTTCATAGGCGACTTCCTCGTAAGGATGACTTTGAAGCAAGGTTTTCAGTATCCTGGATTCGAGATGTCTCTTATAGGTTACACTAATTTGAACTTCATCCTCATAATGTATTGTACCTTTCTCACCAACTACGGGATTCGAATCTTCGTTTCCTTTGAAGCTTCCGGAGCCCTGAACATTAAAACTACAGTTCTCATAATTTCCAATATTACCAGCACCTGCCCGGAATAAAGCTTCTCTAACCTTAGCAGCGTCGGAAACCGGAACATAGGTTTGCAGTTTTTTGATGCTATCGCTACGAGGGATGAGGATCTGCCTGTTCACCAGTCCGAGCTTTTCAGCAATCATATCGTTGACACCCTTGTGCTGATTGTCTAGAGCAGTGTGAATCGCATAGATCGCAATATCATTCTTAATTGCTTTCAGAACGGTACGCTCCACATAATTTTTACCGGTTAGTTTTTTTAAACCTGAAAATATGATTGGATGAAAACTTATGATCAGGTTGCAGTTTTTAGCAATGGCTTCATCTACGGTAGTTTCCAGGGTGTCTAGAGTTATAAGTGCTCCGTTGACTTCTTCGGAAGCGTTACCTACCAGCAAACCTACGTTGTCGAAATCTTCAGCATAATTAAGCGGTGCAAATTCTTCTATAATATTAATTACTTCTTTAATAAGCATATTTTGATAATTTTGCCTGAAGCCTGAAAAATGAATTGTTTGCATATTTCTTAGACTTCAGACTCAAAGATAATTATATTAAGCGTTTATGCCGAATCCCAGAAAATTGCTTTTGCCATTATCCATAGTTTATAAAACTGTAACTGGAGTTCGAAATCAATTATATGATCAGGGAATTTTCGATTCCATGAAATTTGATATTCCTGTGATCGCGGTTGGCAATTTAAATATGGGAGGTACCGGAAAATCTCCTATGATCGAATATCTAATTAATCTGCTTTCGAAGGATGCTAAGCTTGCGACTTTAAGCAGAGGTTATAAACGTGAGAGTTCAGGGTTCCAGATTGTAGAAATCAATGACGCTGCTAGTAAAAGCGGGGACGAGCCTCTACAGTTTAAGAATAAATTCCCAGAGATCGCGGTAGCTGTAGATGCAAATAGGGTAGAAGGTATCAACAGGTTAGTAAAGTCCGGTTCCAATCTTATTTTGCTGGATGATGCTTTTCAACATCGAAAAGTTGAGGCGGGATTTTATATTCTACTTACTTCTTACACTGACCTATTCACGGAAGACTTTGTACTCCCGGCAGGAAATCTTAGAGAGTCACGGCACGGTGCGCGTAGGGCGAATGTTGTGGTGGTAACTAAATGTCCGCAGGATCTTGTTAAGGCTGAACAGGATGAAATTCAGTCAAAGATCAAAACTTATTTCAATGGTCCTGTTTTCTTCAGTAGTATCATATATTCTGAAATGATCTTCACAGAGAAAGAGCATATGCTTCTAAAAGATATCGAACAGAAAGATTTCGTGCTTGTTACGGGGATTGCCAATCCCGTTCCAATGATTTCATACCTGGCTGAAATGGATATCGAACTGAAGCATTTTAAGTTTCCAGATCATCATAGTTTTTCCAAGGATGAAATTGAAAAGCTAAACACTTTCAAAAGGATACTAACAACAGAGAAAGATTATATGCGTTTGAAAAATACTAAACTTGCCGGTAAGCTTTACTATCTACCTATTCAAACCAGAATAATTTCTGATGCTGAAAGATTTGATGAACTTATTTTAAGTTACGCACAAAAAAAATGAGGTGCGAAGCACCTCATTTTATCGGCTAATTCAAATTATATATGTTTGTTATCTTCAATATAATTCTACTAGCATATACTTTACAAAGGCTGTGCCATTCTTTTAAACTGTTGTCTCTCTGGCAGCTAGATACTTATTGATCTTGTGGAAGAACTCTTCGGTCTTATAAGGTTTGGGTATAATATCATTAAAACCGTTCATATAGAATTCGTCCAGATTATCGTCAAGTGTTACCGCAGTTAGCGCAATGATTGGAATATCAGGATTGAATTTTCTAATTTCTATAGTAGCTTCTATTCCTGAAATTCCAGGCATATGAATATCCATAAGAATTAGATCAAAATCATTGTTCTGAACCTTCTCGATCGCAATAGTACCATTGTCTGCCACATCACAGATAACTTTGTTCTTCTCCAGAATCTTCCGTGTGATCATTTGATTGATCTTATTATCCTCAACAATAAGGATGTTTTTATCCTTCATAATATCGTTGGTTAGAACGATATCTTTAGATGGAGCTACTGTTTGAGCTGGTTTAGTCTCCAGAGTTTCGGCTTCAAATTGCAATTCGAAAGTAAAAGTGGATCCTTTCCCAAGATCGCTCTCCAGTTCAATTTCAGAATTAAGAAGACTTAATAGGTTTTTGACAATGGATAAACCAAGTCCCGTTCCTCCAAATTTTCTATTGATCTGAGTAGAACCTTGTGTAAAGTTTTCGAAAATAGCCTTTTGTTTTTCTTTTCCAATTCCTTCACCATTATCTTTTATTTCAAATAGAAGAGAAACAAATTTCCCATCCTGTCGGGTTTTATTTACCGCGATCCAGATATCTCCATCTTCTGTAAACTTAATAGAGTTTCCTATAAGATTGATGAGAATTTGAGAGACTTTAAGAGGATCCCCGATCAGTTTAGCCGGAATGTCCTTATCATAAGAGAAATGTAATTTCGTGTTCCTGTCATCTGCGGAATTCTTCAACGCGATCAACACATCTGAAATACGCTTTTCAAGATCAAAATTAGTCTTAACGATCTCCACTTTGTTCGCTTCAAGCTTATTGAGGTCAAGTATGTTATTGATCAGGGAAAGCAGATATTCTCCTGAAAACTTCAATGAATTAAGATGCTCTTTCTGACTTTCTGTAGGGCTTTCTTCTAATAATAAATGGGTTAATCCTGTCACCGCATACAAGGGTGTTCTTAACTCGTGGGTTATGGTGGTCAAGAATTGTGCTTTTGCTAAGGATGCTTTTTCAGCATTTTCCTTAGCCAGGATCAATTCTGAATTTTTCTTCTGAAGCAACTCGTTCGCTCTAGCACGAAGATTATTGTTTTTATATAGGCTTAAGGTAAGTAGAGATAGTATTGTAATAAGAGCTACACTAAGTATGGTGGTAAGCTTATTAACTTTTAAAGTTCTTTCATTTTCTGCCTGCTGTGCCGTAAGCTGATCTACCGTAGATTTTAGAGCAGAATTACCTAGCCTCGCGTTAGCTTCAGTAGCAAGGGCCTCTTTATTTACGTCAAAGATCGTTTCTCTAATTAGATTTCCCTGCTGAAGTAATTCGAGTGCGCTCGCATAATTCCCTCTTTCCTGAGCAATTTCACTTAGCAAATTGTAGCTGTACATGATCATGCCAGTATAACCAGCTGCTTTGGAGATGTCCAGAGAGTTTTTAGCTGACTGCTCCGCACGTTCATAATTTCCGTCGTTTAAAAATGCACGGGCGAGGAAGTAATTTAATCTGGACTTTTCGTATTGATTGTTCGAATCGTTAAGGTAGATCTCAGCGTTTCTCAATTCGGCCAGTGCTCTGGGTTTGGTTTGCTCATCGTTAAAGTAGATAACAGCCCTGTTCAGCGCAATGATTCCTAATTGTTCCCGGTTGTCTTGCTGGGTATAGTGTTTTTCTGCCAGCTCCAGGTAGTTTAAGGCACGGTCAAACTCTCTTTTAGATGTAAGTATTTTTGAATACAGCACATAGGAATAATTAAGGCCTGCATCATCATTGATCTCTCTTTGAATGGACATGGCCCTGTCAAGTTGCGTAATACCTTTGTCATATTCGTGTCTTACATGATACATACGACTAAGTATGGTGCTGGTAAGTGCAATGTAACTCTTAGCGTCTATACGTTTGGATAATTTGAGAGAAAGATCCAGTTGTTCCTGGGCTTTATCAAAATTCATGGTATTGATAGAAACCTCGGCTTGATTCAACAGCTTTTTTATCTGTTCCGGTTTTGGGTTTTCTTCATCTATCTTGGACTCCTGGAATCCAAAGATGGCGAAGCAACATACTAAGAGGATGAAACGCTTGAAGTTTTTCATTTATGGAAAAATAGCTGGCAGCTTTAATAAGTTGTTAAATATAGCTATTTATCGTTAACAAGTGAAATTAAATCGATAAGACGGTTAGAGTAGCCTATTTCGTTGTCATACCACCCTATTAATTTGATGAGTGTGCCATCGATGACTGAAGTCATTCCAGCGTCAAATATACAGCTGTATTTATTGTCAAGGATATCTACAGATACTATAGGATCTTCTGTATACTCCAAAATTCCGGACATCTCATTTTCTGCAGTATTTTTGAAAAGTCGGTTTACTTCTTCAATGCTCGTTGATTTTGCAACATTAAGTGTCATGTCTGTTAGAGATCCGTTAGGAACTGGAACTCTAATTCCGCATCCACCAATAACTTCACTCAGGTCAGGGAAAATTCCTGTTAAAGCCTTTGCAGCTCCTGTGGTAGTTGGAATGATAGATTGTGCCGCTGCCCGACTTCTCCTTAGGTCCTTGTGCGGCTTATCATGTAAGCTCTGGTCTGAAGTATAGGAGTGGACAGTTGTTATGTAAGCCTGAGTAACTTTTAAGTGATCATGGATCACCTTGAGCATAGGAGCTGCATTATTAGTCGTACAGGAAGCATTCGAGATGATCTTCTCTTCACCTGTAAGTATATGTTCGTTCACCCCAAGTACGATCATCTTTATATCATCGTCCTGTGGCGGAACTGAAAGTATCACCTTTTTTACCCCTTCCTTCAAATGAGGTAGGAGGGCTTCAGAAGTTTTGAATTTTCCGCTACTTTCCACTACTAATTCTACTCCAAAATTATTCCAGGGAATATCTGCGGGTTTTTCGAAATTCAGCAAAGGAATAGAGCGACCGTCAACAATTATCTCATTGTCGCCCGCAGAAATATCATTGAATATTCTTCCGTGGATACTATCATACCGAAGTAAATGTGCGAGACTGGCGGCATCATGAATATCATTGATGGCAACAACTTCGATCCCGGGATGACTAAGTAAAAGTCTGAAAAGGTTTCTACCAATTCGGCCGAAGCCGTTAATGGCAATTTTTACAGGACTCGCCATGTAAACTTCTTAATTTATGTGCTTTTGAGCCTTATAAGAAGATCTTACCAGAGCACTACTTTCAACATGTCTGAAACCTAGCTCGAGACCATATTCTTCATAACGCTTGAATTGATCTGGTGTGATAAATTGCTTAACAGGTAAGTGTTTCTTACTTGGTTGAAGATATTGCCCAATAGTCACAACATCAACTCCTGCGTCGCGCAGATCTCTAAGGGTCTGGAATACTTCTTCTTCCTTTTCGCCAAGTCCTAGCATGATTCCAGACTTGGTTCTTCGAATTCCATTGTCCTTAAGATATTTTAGAACAGCAAGGCTTCGATCGTATTTCGCTTGTATACGCACTTCTCTGGTAAGACGCTTAACGGTTTCCATGTTGTGAGAAACTACTTCCGGGCTTACTTCGATGATACGATCTATATTACGTTCGTTTCCCTGAAAATCGGGAATTAATGTTTCCAGTGTAGTTTCAGGATTCATTCTTCGAATCGCTTTGACAGTCTCTGCCCAGATAATTGAACCCATATCCTTAAGGTCATCACGGTCCACACTGGTAACTACCGCATGCTTGATTCCCATGATCTTGATGGATCTGGCAACCTTTTCAGGTTCATCCCAATCTACAGTTTCTGGTCGGCCGGTTTTCACACCGCAAAATCCACAGGATCTCGTACATACATTTCCAAGAATCATAAAAGTAGCGGTCCCTTCACTCCAGCATTCACCCATATTTGGGCAACTACCAGAAGTGCAAATGGTGTGTAGATCGTATTTGTCAACCAGGCTTCTCAACTCGGTATATTTCTTACCGGTAGGAAGTTTCACTCGCAACCACTTTGGTTTTGGAGTTCTTTGTGTTTTGGTTTTAACTGGAGCAACGTCTGTATTCATAGCAATAAATCTCTGTTTCAAAGATACAATAATAAGCTGAACTGCATAAATTAGACTCCTGCCAATTCCATTCCTTACTTAGCTATTTCTGCTTTCAATTATAGCGGCGAGTAACTTCTTGGCACGCAGCAGCTTTACCTTAATATTATTCATGGGTTCGTCCAGGAATTCTGCGATTTCTTTATATGATTTCTCCTGAAAAAATCTAAGATTGATGACTTCCTGGTAATGAGGTTTCAATTGCTTAATGTCAAAAAGTAATTGCTCGAGATTTTGTTCCTTAATAAGTTTATCCTCAATTCCCGGCGTATCATCTGCGATCTGGTAGACCTGGTCTTCATCCTGCATAGAGGTTTTAGATCTAATAGAAGCTTTTTTCTTCCTTATTTGATCTATATGGATATTCTTGGAGATCGCAATAAGCCAGGTAGCAAAGGAATAATTGTCATCAAAGGTCTCTATACGATTAAAGGCTTTGGAAAAGGTTTGAATTGTAATATCTTCAGCTTCATACTCATTCTGGGTCTTTTTAAGCTGAAAACCATAAACATCTCCCCAGAACCTGTCTACCAGGTAATTGAATGCCGACTGACTTCCTTTCTTGGCTCCACTAATTTTCTCAGAGAGCTGATTGGGATTTACTTCCACTGTCCTGGTTTTGAAATGAGATTGGAGCTAAATATAGCCAATTGGAAAAATATTAAAAATATATCGAAGAATGGATAGAACCAGATCACATCCTTTTCATCTAGTTTTTCCGCAGCATTATAATAGACAATTCCGTCGAAGATCAATTTTATGACCAGAATCGATAGAACAGCAATAGGGTAAATCTGAAGGACTGCAAGTAGAATAAAAAGTAGCAAGAAAAGTAATCTTGCCGAGTAATATACGCCAAGCAAAACCTGATGCTTCTGTTGGTATTGTTTAGCGGTAGAAACATGTCTGCGCTTCTGTTTTGTCCATTCTGAAAAACTTTTTTTGGGAACACTCCGTGTGATAGAATTTTCAGAAAAACAGATGGCGGTATTTTCATCATTCGCAGCTTCATTAACGAATAGATCATCATCGCCAGATTTTATATGTAGATGACTTGCAAAGCCTTTCAATTCGTAAAATCTCTCAGAGGTATAGGCGAGATTTCGTCCCACGCCCATATATGGTATCCCTAATTTTGCATAACTGAAATACTGAATAGCTGTTAGTAATGTTTCGAATCTAATTAACTTATTCAGTATTGATTTCTTTTGTTTGAAGTAACCACCATATCCAAGAACGATATCCTTGGTGGTGAAATGGCTTGTCATTTCTGTAATCCAATCCTTAGATTGAGGAACACAATCGGCATCTGTAAATAATAAATACTTATTCGAAGCTTTTTTGATACCTAGAGTGAGTGCGTATTTTTTATTTGCCCAGAATGCTTCAATGTTCTGAACATTCACAATTTTTACTCTTGGATCAATATTCTGAAAATGCTCCATAACGTCCAGACTATTGTCTGCGGAAGCATCATTAATAAGGATAAGTTCAAAATTTGGATGATTCTGCTCAAGAATTCCTGGTATAAAGTTTTGAAGATTGTCTTCTTCGTTTTTTGCACAAACAATTACTGAAACGGGAAGATTTAAAGCTTGTGACTTTTCCGAAGAAGCAGATGTGAATGAAAAAAAACTTAGGTTATAGAGGATATTGATTATACCGGTGAGTATAAACAGGCCAAATAAAATTATCTCCATTTAATCTAAGTAGTCTTGGCGGTATCTGAACAATTTTCCATTTCATCTGGCAACTTTCCGCAGAAACTACATGGTTCACCAGATTTATTAAGGTATGGATTCTGGCTCGCGCATGTACCAGCGAACTTTCCATCTTTCTTACCCCATATTTTAATTGCGATTCCTGCAAATGCAAGACCTAGCAGGACTAAACTGATTATAAATAGTTTCATAGACTTTGAATTCTGTTGCAAAAATAATAATAAAAACAGGCAACTGAAAATTGGTCGTATCATTAGTATATCGTTTACACTATTTAACTAAACTTTAATCGAATAAGTAGCGCTATCAGTTAATTCAGAGATATCTTGCAGCGTTAACCACGAAAAAACTACAATATGAAATTTAAAATGTTATTTACAACTCTTGCACTTACAGCAGTCGTTTTCACATCATGTGAAGATGGTAACAAAAAAGAGCAGGAAGAAAAAGAGAAAATGGAGCAAATGGAAGCCGAAGAAAGAGAGGCTGAAATGCAAGCTGAAAAAGAAAAGCAGGAAATGCAATCCAACAGCATTGCAGCTAAAGCTATGGCTACCGATACTTTAAGTACATTAGTATCTGCTCTACAAGCTGCTGAATTAGCAGAAATGATGAAAACAGAAGAAGGTCCTTTTACTGTATTTGCACCTAACAATGCCGCATTCTCTAAAGTAGATCAGGCTACATTGGAAAGCCTAATGATGGAAGAGAATAAAGATAAACTAGCTGGTGTCTTAAAATACCATGTAGTGGAAGGTGAAGTTATGGCTGCAGATCTTGTTAAAATGATCCAGGATAATGATGGAACTTATGCAGTTTCTACCGTTGGTGGAGGAGAGCTTACAGCATCTTTAGAAGGTGAAAATGTAATCCTTACTGATGAGAATGGAAATAAAGCAACTGTAGTACAGGCTGATGTTGATGCTTCTAATGGAGTTGTGCACATCATTGATGCAGTAGTGATGAAGAAAGCATAATTCGACAACGAAAAAAAAAAAAAAGGGAGCGCATTTGCGCTCCTTTTTTTATTCTATAATATTGACTTCAGCTTCAAGAGGAACTCCAAACTTCTGAGAAACCTTATCCTGAATCATTTTAGCCAGCATTAAAATTTCCTCTCCTGTAGCTTCACCATAATTAACCAACACCAGTGCCTGATTCTTATGAACCCCGGCATCTCCATTACGGTAACCTTTCAGCCCAGATTGATCAATTAACCAGCCTGCGGGGATCTTTATTTCATCTTCAGATACATGATAAGAAGGAATTTCAGGATGATCCCGCTGTAATTCTTCAAATTGATCCTTGGTGATCACAGGATTCTTAAAGAAACTACCACTATTTCCAATTTCCTTAGGATCAGGTAATTTTGATCTTCGAATAGCGATAACTGCATTCGAAATATCCTTGATTCCAGGGTTTTTTATTCCAGAGTTCTCCAGTTCATTGCGAATTGCCCCGTAATCCAGATTTAACTGATGATTTTTTTTAGTTAGCCTGAAACGCACAGAGGTAATAATATAAAGACCTTTCAATTCATTCTTGAAAACTGAATTACGATATCCGAAATTGCATTCTTTGCGAGTGAACTCTCTCTCTTCGATGGTTTGAATATTCATCGCATGACAACTTATAAAACAGTCTTTAAGTTCAACTCCATAAGCGCCAATGTTCTGGATGGGAGAGGTTCCTACGTTGCCAGGAATAAGCGATAGATTCTCTAATCCGCCGTAACCTTTTTCTATAGTATGAAGTACTAGTTCATGCCAGTTTTCTCCGGCAGCAACCTCCAGAATTACTTCATTTTCATTTTCTGAAACTACTTCTATACCCTTCAGGGCAATATGAACTACCGTTTTATGAATATCCTGAGTAAGGAGCATGTTGCTGCCACCGCCAAGAATAAACAATTCAGAAGAATAACTTTTTTTAAGAAGACGTCTTAGATCGTCGATCCTTGAAACCGATACAAATTTATCTGCTCGAACATCGATGCCGAAACTGTTGTAATCCTTTAGTGAAAAGTTACGAATAACCTGCATTAAGCTTTGTTGTTATACTGCTTTAATGCTTTCTCAAGAATCACAAGTGCACGTTCAAGATTTTCTTTTTTCAATACATATGCGATTCTAACCTGGTTTAGTCCGGTATTCGGAGTGGAGTAAAATCCTGCTGCTGGTGCAACCATGATGGTTTCATTGTGATCTTCAAAATCTTCCAGTAACCATTTTGCAAAATCATCTGCATTAGCGATAGGTAGTTCAGCGATACAATAGAAAGCGCCTTTTGGGTTTGCCACCTTAACACCTTCAATTTTTTCTAACCCTTTTACAAGAAGATCTCTTCTAAAAGTATATTGCTCGATCACCTCGTCAAAATAGCTCTGTGGTGTGTCAAGGGCAGCTTCACTTGCAATCTGAGCGAAAGTAGGTGGGCTTAGTCTTGCCTGCGCAAATTTCATGGCGGTTGCAATCACTTCGGTGTTTTTGGATACCAGGCAACCAATTCGTGCTCCACACATACTATATCTTTTCGAAACTGAATCTACCATGATTGCATGGTTCGCCAGCTCAGGAATGCTCATAATAGAATGGTGTTTCACACCATCATAAGCGAATTCGCGATAAACCTCGTCTGAAACAATAAACAGGTCATGTTTTAGTGCAAGATCGGCAAGTTGTTGAATTTCTTCTTTTGTATACAGGTATCCTGTTGGATTACCAGGATTGCAAATAAGTATAGCTTTAGTTTTCTCAGTGATGAGTTTTTCAAATTCTGAAATAGGAGGTAATGCAAAGCCATCTTCGATCTTAGATTGAATTGGTTTAATTGTTACTCCGGAAGCAGTTGCAAAGCCATTGTAGTTCGCGTAAAATGGTTCTGGAATGATCACTTCATCCCCCTGATCTGTGATGCTTCCCATTGTAAAAAGAAGCGCTTCAGATCCTCCGGTGGTAATGATAATATCCTGCTTTTCAACCGGAAGAGAGGTGTTATTATAATAAGAAGCTAGCTTCTCACGATAACTTTCAAACCCTGCAGAATGACTGTAAGACAGTACTTCAATGTCATGATTTTTTACAGCATTAAGGACTATCTCAGGAGTCTTTATATCAGGCTGACCAATATTTAACTGGTATATAATCTTACCCTTTGCAGCAGCCGCTTCAGCATAAGGGACTAATTTTCTTATAGGTGATTCAGGCATTTGCTGCCCTTTACTTGAAATCTTTGGCATGATAGTTCTTTTATAGGTTTGCAAAATTGCAAAAATAAAGCCTGAATCAAGAATAAACAATCCTGAATTGTTCTGCCTAAGCAGTTAAATTTCAGCAAAAAAAAAGCCTCCATCACGGAGGCTTAGGTACTTAATTACAGAAGCTACGATTGGCTTTCTGTGTCATCTATTATCTGACCCTTGATTTTCAATGCTTTTATAGGTTCTTCAGCATTAGAATAAACTGTAACAGTTTTCCTGATATGTCCAACTCTTTTGGTGTCATACTTCACTTCTATTTCACCCATTTCACCAGGCATAACAGCTTTCTCTGGTTTTTTAGGAATCGTACAGCCACAGCTCGATTTCACATCCTCAACAATAAGTGGTTCATCTCCAACATTTTTAAATTTGAAGACACGCACTCCGTCGCTACCTTTTTTTATAATACCATAGTCGATCGTTTCAGACTCAAACTCGAACTTAGCCGAGTTTTGCGCCTGGGTAGTAGCAAATCCTGCCAGTACGAAAACTACGATTGCAATCAATTTTCTCATAATTCAGTTATTTAATCGGATTAGTAAATATAAGCTGAAATGCCTTAACTCTCAAAATTTTAATCATTTCAGCAGCTTTCATAATCCTTCATTAATAATTACTTTTGCCATTATTTCAAAAACCAGACCAAGAAATGGCAATTGCTTCACAATACAATGCGAAAAAAGTAGAGGATAAGTGGTATGACTACTGGATGAAGAACAACTACTTTCACTCTGAAGTAGATGAGCGCGAACCTTATACGATAGTGATCCCGCCACCCAATGTAACGGGAGTTCTTCATATGGGACACATGCTGAATAATACCATTCAGGACGTGCTGGTTCGTAGAGCAAGATTGAAGGGCTATAATGCCTGTTGGGTGCCGGGAACAGATCATGCGTCCATCGCTACAGAAGCTAAGGTTGTAGCTAAATTAAAGGAGGAAGGTATTGATAAGAATGACTTAAGCCGTGATGAATTTCTACAACATGCCTGGGACTGGACTCATAAGCATGGTGGGATCATTCTACAGCAATTAAAACATCTTGGTGCCTCCTGTGACTGGGAGCGTACAAAGTTTACGATGGACGATAACATGTCTGCTTCAGTCATTAAAGTTTTTGTAGATCTTTACGAAAAAGGTCTTATCTACCGTGGTTACCGTATGGTGAACTGGGATCCTCAGGCAAAAACAACACTTTCAGACGAAGAAGTGAATTATGAAGAGCGTAATGGAAAGCTTTTCTATCTAAAATATAAAGTAGAAGGTAGCGATGATTATCTTACCATTGCTACGACAAGACCGGAAACCATCCTTGGAGATACCGCAATTTGTATTAATCCGAATGATGAGCGTTTTGCACATCTTCGAGGTAAAAAAGCGATCGTGCCAATTTGCAATCGAAGCATTCCAATTATCGAGGATGAATATGTGGACATGGAGTTTGGAACCGGATGTTTAAAAGTTACTCCAGCGCATGATGAGAATGATAAGAACCTAGGAGAGAAGCATAATCTTGATGTTATTGATATCCTGAACGATGATGCGACCCTGAACAATTATGGTTTACATTACGAAGGTAAAGATCGTTTCGTAGTTCGTGCAGAGATTGTAGAGGAACTGGAACTTTCTGGTAATCTTTCAAAAGTGGAAGATCACGTGAATAAAGTGGGAACCAGTGAAAGAACAGGTGCCGTGATCGAACCGAAACTTAGCGATCAATGGTTTCTGAAAATGAAAGAGATGGCAGAGCCTGCTATCAAAGCTGTAGTAGGTGACGATATTAACCTGGTGCCAGAAAAGTTTTTGAACACTTATAAGCACTGGATGGAAAATGTTCGGGACTGGAATATCTCCCGTCAGTTGTGGTGGGGACAGCAAATTCCAGCTTATTTCTACGGAACTGGAAAGGAGGATTTTGTAGTAGCTGAAACTGCTGAACTGGCACTGGAAAAAGCCAGGAAAGTTACTCAGAATGAATCACTTCAAGCTGAAGATCTTACTCAGGATAAAGATGCATTGGATACATGGTTCTCATCATGGTTATGGCCAATGAGCGTTTTTAACGGAATCTTGGAGCCGGAAAACAAAGAAATACAATATTACTATCCTACCAATGACCTGGTAACAGCGCCTGAAATTTTATTTTTCTGGGTGGCACGTATGATCATGGCTGGTTATGAGTACCGTGGAGAAAAACCTTTTAAGAACGTATATCTTACAGGAATAGTTCGGGATAAGCAGCGTCGTAAGATGTCTAAATCTTTAGGTAATTCACCAGATCCACTTGCTTTGATCGAGCAATACGGAGCAGATGGTGTTCGTGTGGGAATGCTATTGAGTTCTCCTGCTGGGAATGACCTTATGTTCGATGAAGATCTATGCAAGCAGGGTAGTGCCTTTACAAATAAAATTTGGAATGCTTTCAGACTAGTGAGAGGCTGGGAGATTTCAGAAGAGATCGAGCAACCGGAAACTGCTAAGAAAGCGATCGAGTGGTATAAAGCGAAATTTCAGCTTAGTCTTAGAGAGATCGAAGACCATTATTCGAAATACAGGATAAGTGACGCGCTTATGTCTACCTATAAATTGATATGGGATGATTACTGTTCCTGGTTCCTGGAAATGGTGAAACCTGGTTACGGAGATCCAATTGATGCGGTTACTTACAATCAGGTCATCGAAATTCTGGAAGACAACTTAAAAATACTTCATCCTTTCATGCCATTCGTTTCTGAAGAAATCTGGCAAACTATTACTGAAAGATCTTCAGAAGAAGCACTGATTATTGCAAAATGGCCGGAACAAACTTCTTTTGATGAAACTATCATCAAGGAGTTCGCTCACGCTTCTGAAGTGATTGCCGGAGTAAGAAAGATTAGAAAGGACAAGAATATTGCCTTTAAGAATCAGATAGAATTGATGGCTATGAATAATGAAAATACCAGCAATAGTTTTGATTCTGTTATATCAAAAATGGGTAATATATCTAGCTATAATTATGTAACGGAAGCTACTGAAGGTGCATTGTCCTTTAGAGTGCGAAGCAACGAGTACTATATCCCTATCGTTGGAGCAATCGATGTAGAAGCTGAAAAGGCTAAGATCCAGGAGGAATTATCTTATACTGAAGGTTTTCTGAAATCTGTAGATAAGAAATTATCTAATAAGCGATTTGTAGACAACGCTCCAGAAAAAGTGGTAGCTATAGAAAAGACCAAAAAGGCAGACGCAGAAGCTAAAATCGAGGCTTTGAAAGCCAGTCTTAAAAATCTAAGCTAGATATATATCAAACTATGTACAAAAAAAGAGGATCATTTGATCCTCTTTTTTTGTTTAACGCTAGTTGATCTTACCTATGTATTCTTCAACCAGTTCTATATATTTTTCTTCTGCTTCCTGTTTGCTAAGTTTTCTCACCTGTACCAGAGCATTAATCTTAAAAGCGCTTCTTAGATCACCCTGATTGCCTGGCGGAATATAAAAGCCATTCCTTTCCGTAGCTCGCTTGTATAGTGCGTAGAAATGCAGCATGACATCTGGAGGAAATTGCTCCTCAGTCTTACTGGCCATTTCATAGGCTTTAAGAAATTTCATATTTTCTTCTGCCATCTTTTGGTTATGATATAACATCAGCAATTACGCTTACGCCGCCTTTTACTTTATCATTAATTCCAACCTTGACATTGGTCCCAATAGGTAAAAATACATCTACGCGGCTACCGAACTTAATAAAGCCACTATCACTTCCCTGAACTACTTCTGTTCCCTCCTCAGCATAATTCACAATACGTTTTGCAAGTGCTCCCGCGATTTGTCTGTATAGAACTTCTCCAACAACTTCATTTTCTACCACCACGGTAGTCCTTTCGTTTTCTTCACTGGATTTAGGATGCCAAGCGACAAGAAATTTACCAGGATGATATTTGCTGAATTTCACTTTTCCTCCAACCGGGTGACGGGTAACATGCACGTTTAATGGCGACATGAAGATTGAAACCTGTAATCGTTTATCCTTAAAGTATTCCTTTTCAAAAACTTCTTCAATTACTACAACTTTACCATCTACAGGCGAGACTACATGTTCATTATTATGAATGGTAGGTCTCTTTGGATTTCTAAAGAACTGAACGATCAATAAAAAGAAAAGTACCGAGGCTACCAGAATCGCGAATTTCAACCAATACAGGTCAATTAAACTATAGGTTACTACGTTGATCGCAATTAGGATCAGCGCAGTAAGTATCATTATTTTGTATCCTTCTTTATGAAACATAATTCAATATATATAAATATGCATAGACGAATGGGCTTGCAAATATAATACTATCCAGTCTGTCAAACAATCCGCCGTGTCCTGGCATCAATTTTCCACTATCCTTTACCCCAGCCTGTCTCTTAAATTTTGACTGGATTAAATCTCCTAATGTTCCGAAAATACTCAATATGATCGCCATTCCTAACCATATGAGTGGTGTATTAAACTTGCTGAAGTCAGAGAGGGTGGTTGGAAATAAAGGGCTGTAATACCAGATTGCATAACTCATCAGGCAGCTAAATACCAGTCCACCCAGAAATCCTTCCACTGTCTTATTCGGACTAATCTTTTCGTAAAGCTTATGTTTTCCGAAGTTTTTACCTACGAGATAAGCGAAAGTATCGTTGGTCCATATTAAAAAGAAAATTCCTATGACCAGCTTCGGAATAAAGACACCTTCTATGGTGGGAATAAGGGTTAGGAAGATCGTAGAGGAAATAAGGTAGAATATGATGATGATGTATTTCTTCTTCTCGAAGACCGGGATTTTTTTGACGATAATAAGATCCTTGACCAAGAAAAGATTCACAAAGATTGTTATGAATAATAACATTACAGTTGCATCCTGGTTAAACTTAAGGAAACTGAACAGGTAGAACAGTACCGCCTGTAAAATGAACAGAGCGTAGCTTTTGAGTCGGAGCAGTTTTTGCATCTCCACAAGGCAGACCAGGCTTAACAGATAAAAGAGAATTATAAATATTAATTCTGAAGAGAGTATCGAAGCAACCAAAATGGCTGTATACAATAGTCCTGATACAGTACGTATAATGGTTTCCTTCATAAATTACAGATCTTCCAGCAGTAGTAAGTATAAGTTCTTCGTACTACTTCCGTAACTCATGAAATCACCTTCTTTCTGAGTTTCGAAATTCTTTATAGTAGTAATATTTGAAGGGATTTGCTGCTTGTTTTTAAATTTGATTCCTCTTAGTCCTTCTCCGATAGTGTCAATTAACTGACTTGTACTCGAAAGGATGATGAAATTAGCAGGAAGGTCGTGAAGTTTTCTTTCCTTGATCTGGTTGGATGATATGAGAATCGAACCATCATTGGCAACAAGAAATTCACAAGTAGAGAGATAGAATTCTGCTTTCGCTGAATGGTTGAATTCAAGATTGAATCCCTTGAACTTTTCTTTCAGGTTATCATCAAAGCAACAGCATTCTGTTTCATACCAGTCGTTTTCAAGAAGTATATTGTCGAAAGCTTCCTGTACTTCAGCTTCATCAATGCAGTATAAGAATTTTCCCCCGTTATTCTTAAAATTGAGCATAAATCGCTCGTCAGTAGGTAGTTTTACCTCTGGCATATATTTCCCGCGGTCTGCTTTCTCAGGCGTGTCCTGATCCTGCTCTGCTCTCGCCTTGGGATTAAGAAACCTTTTGAATAGATTCATGGGGTTGGGTTCTGATTCTTAGACATTTTATCAAAGTTAAAAAATCTGAAATTAACCCTTGTTCAATTTCAGATTTTTTAGCTATAGTTCTACACTACTTATTAACCGAATCCTGATCGAGGTGATCACTCGGTTTGGAAGCTGTATCATTAGAAGATATAGTTTCGTTTGAAACATCATTCCCCTCAGGCAGTGTATTTGTTTCTTTAACCGGTTTTCCAATTGGCTCTTCTCTTTCGTAAGGTCTTTTTCCGAAGATCTTTTCAAGATCATCTTTGAAAATAACTTCTTTATCAAGAAGAATATCAGCTAATTGAGAAAGCTTATCCTTGTGAAGTTCTAAAAGATCAAGCGCACGTTTATATTGCTCTTCAATAAGATTTGAAATTTCCTTATCGATTAATTCTGAAGTTTTCTCACTGTAAGGCTTCGTGAAGTTGTATTCACCCTGTCCTGAACTATCGTAATAGGTAAGGTTTCCAACAGCATCATTTAAACCGTAAATGGTTACCATCGCTCTGGCTTGTTTTGTAACCTTTTCAAGATCACTAAGTGCTCCGGTAGATATCTTATTAAAAATAACTTTCTCTGCGGCACGACCACCAAGAGCAGCACACATTTCATCCAGCATTTGCTCTGGACGAACGATTAAACGTTCTTCCGGTAAATACCATGCAGCTCCAAGAGATTGTCCACGAGGGACGATAGTAACTTTAACCAGTGGGGCAGCATGTTCTAACATCCAGCTCACGGTTGCGTGACCAGCTTCGTGAAATGCAATAGCTTTCTTCTCACTAGGAGTGATAATTTTGTTCTTTTTCTCTAAACCACCTACGATTCTATCTACAGCATCTAAGAAATCCTGCTTCCCTACTGCCTTGTTTCCTTTTCTTGCAGCTATCAAGGCTGCTTCATTACAAACATTCGCAATATCTGCTCCAGAAAATCCTGGGGTTTGCTTGGCTAAAAATTCAGTGTCAAGTTCATCTGCAACTCTTTTTAAAGGAGCTAAATGAACTTCGAATATTTCTTTTCTTTCATTTAGATCTGGAAGGTCTACATAAATCTGTCTGTCAAATCTACCTGCACGCATCAATGCCTTATCAAGAACATCTGCACGGTTAGTTGCAGCAATTACGATAACATTCGTATTCGTTCCAAAACCATCCATTTCAGTTAACAGCTGGTTCAAAGTATTTTCTCTTTCGTCATTAGAGCCGGAGAAATTGCTTTTTCCCCTTGCTCTACCTATAGCATCGATCTCATCTATAAATATGATAGAAGGAGATTTTTCTTTAGCCTGCTTGAATAGATCACGCACTCTGGAAGCACCAACACCTACAAACATTTCTACAAAATCTGAACCAGATAAAGAGAAGAAAGGAACTTTAGCTTCACCGGCAACGGCTTTAGCTAATAAGGTCTTTCCTGTTCCAGGAGGTCCTACTAATAATGCTCCTTTTGGAATCTTGCCTCCTAGTGCAGTATATTTCTCTGGTTGCTTAAGAAAATCTACAATTTCCTGTACTTCTTCCTTGGCACCTTCAAGACCAGCAACATCTTTAAAAGAAGTTTTAACGTCTGTATTCTGATCAAATAATTTTGCTTTTGACTTTCCAATGTTGAAGATCTGTCCACCGGCTCCACCGCCACCTCCAGCGCTCATCTTTCTCATGATAAATATCCAGACACCAATAATCAGGATGAACGGAAGGAGAGTGAGGAATAGATCTCCCAGAATGTCGCTGCTTGTATCGTAAGTAACTACAGTTGCTAGATTATTTTCATTTTTGATCTCATCAATATCGTCTTCAAAATTCTGAAGGTCACCAAATTGAAATGAATATACCGGAGAATCTCCGGTTGAAAAAAGGTCTGGATCGATGTTTTTCTTGTGTACTTCTTTCTCTTTTGCTTCCTGAGTTAAATATACACGTGCTTGATTACGATTGATGATCTCAACTTTCTCTACATCGCCGTTCTTAAGATATTCTTTAAATTGTGCCGGGTTCGTTTTTGCAGGTTCAGAGAAACCACCGTCCCCGAATAAATTGAGACCAAGAAATATAATAATGATCGCAGCATAAATCCAGTAAGCACTGAATTTAGGTTTTCTGGGATCGAGTTTTTTCTTCGCTTTTTGATTCGCCATTATGTCTTGCTAAAAATTAAATTTAATAACTTGTTTGGATAGAAGTGATCTTCGCGTCACCCCAAAGGCTTTCAATATCGTAAAATTCCCGGATATGCTTCTGGAAAACATGTACAACAACGTTGACGTAGTCCATTAGCACCCATTCGGCATTCTCGCTACCTTCGATGTGCCAGGGTTTATCCTTTAATTCTTTACTAACCGTTTTTTGTATGGAATTGACTATGGCGTTAACCTGTGTGTTTGAAGTACCATTACAGATTATAAAGTAGTCGCAAACTGTGTTCTCAATTTCTCTAAGATCAAGGATATCAATGTCATTACCCTTTACTTCCTCAATCCCTTTAATAATATGTGCAATAAGTTGATCGCTGTTTTTTTCCTTTTCTGACATTAATTTGATTTATTTATGCAAATTTATCATTTTTTGCTCTTTTCGAAGAGATTCTTACAGAAGATTTAACGCCTATATCTCTTATAACTAACATGCGTATAATCAAAGTTGATGCCATTGACTCTACGAACAATTTCGTGCGTAAGTTCTATGACAATAAAGGTCGTTTTGAACCGGTGTGCGTAAGTGCAGCTCATCAAACAAACGGTAGGGGACAGAGAGGTGCTAACTGGGATGTCCAAGCCGGTCATAATCTCACTTTTAGTATACTTTACCCACAACGGGAACTCAATATATCGAGATATTTTAATCTCAACATCTGCATATCTCTGGCTATTTTAGGGGTACTTGGATCTAAAAATATACCTCATCTTAAGGTTAAATGGCCTAACGACATTATGTCACAAAGAAAAAAGCTGGGTGGTATTCTTATCGAAAATATCGTCAAGACCGAAGGGATCGTAGCAAGTATCATCGGGATTGGGATTAATGTGAATCAGACCAACTTTGATAATCTGCCTCAGGCTACTTCTCTAAAGAACGTTACCGGTATTCACTGGAATGTTGATGAACTGCTTCATGAGCTCTGTGAAACCCTTGACCTTCACTTGAAGGCATTAAGCAAAATGAGTGAAGAGCAACTTATGTATCAGTATCAGCGGAACTTATTCCGAAAGGATGTTATTTCCACGTTTGAAGCTAATGGATCTAAGTTTAACGGTATTATTAGAGGAGTCACTTCCGAAGGAAAACTGGAGGTAGAAAAGGAAGAAAAGTTATTCCAGACTTATGATCTTAAGGAAATCAAATTACTATATTAAAAAAGCCGGAATTGAATCCGGCTTTTAAAAATTTTAGAGCTTACCAATATTCTCCGTAAGAGAATTGATGAACTTCTGCAGCGGGCCTTTGATCATCATACCCATCATCGCATTAAATTTTCCTACAAAATCCATGTGCACTTCACTGCTATTTTCACCAGCAGAAGAAATATGGGTATTCAAACTAAATGGAAACTTATCTGAAGTTGATCCCAGAACCACTAATTCCGGTTCCTTAGTTTCAGTGATCTTCAGTTTGATCTCTGGCATACCTTTCAGTTGAAAAATAAAGGTATCCTCAGCAGTAACTACGAACTTTTCCTTACTCTTCGGCATGATTTCTTCGTAGTTCTCAACATTGGTCAGGAAATTGAACATTTCCTGCTGACTTTTATTCGCTTGTACTTTTTGACTTTCTAATTTCATATTATGGTTTCCAGTTTGCCGGATCTTTTCTCCAGGTTCTAAGAATCCCGGCTTCCTCAGTGTTTATATAATTAGTGTTATGAGCAGTGTCTATCAAATGATCGTAATCGCTCAACGTGTGTAGTTCTATTTCTGCAGCTTTGAAATTTTCTTCGGAAGCATCAAAACCGTAGGTGAAGATAGCGAACATTCCCTTGACATTAGCACCAGCTTCTTTTAGCGCGTTAACCGCATTCAGACTGCTTTTACCAGTACTGATAAGGTCTTCGATAACAACAACGCTTTGTCCTGGCTCCAGATTTCCCTCGATCTGGTTTTTTCTACCATGGCTTTTTGGTTCAGGCCGTACATAGACAAATGGAAGACTTAGATATTCTGCTACCAGCATTCCAATCCCTATTGCACCGGTCGCAACTCCAGCAATAACATCTGCTTTGCCGTATTTCAATTCAATTTGCTTGGCGAAATGCTCTCTAACATAGTTTCTTATGCTAGGGTAGGAAAGGATAATTCTGTTATCGCAGTAGATTGGCGACTTCCAGCCGCTAGCCCATGTAAAAGGCTCTTGCGGTTCTAATTTTATTGCTTTAATTTGCATTAAAAGCTCAGCGGTCTTTTTTGCTGTTTCCTTATTCAAAATCATAGATACAAATGTATAAAGTTTTTGTGAATGATATCCCCATAATAATTTCTACGAGAAAGGATTTTGGAGGAAACTATAAGAACTATCGATTAAAAACAGTTCGTCTCAAAAAAATAGTCCGGAAGATCCTGGATGGCAGACTCACCCACGTAAATCTTTATAATAAGGATGAAACCAAGTTGTTGGATCTTCTTCTGAAGAAAATGAAGGTAGTTACTGCTGCTGGTGGAATGGTGATCAATTCCAAAGAAGAAATCCTATTTATTTATCGCAATAATCGTTGGGACCTTCCAAAGGGGAAAACAGAAAAAAATGAAAGTATAGAGGACTCCGCGATTCGTGAGGTAGAGGAGGAGACCGGTGTTCAGGGACTTGAGATCAAACGTTTTATCACCAGGACCTTTCATATTTTTAAAAGGAATGGCAAACTTCGCTTAAAGGAAACTTACTGGTACGAAATGTATACTGAATATGAAGGTGAATTAGTTCCGGAAGCTAAAGAAGGAATTAAAAAAGCCAAATGGAAGAATTATGAGAAGACCCAGAAGGCACTCACAAAATCCTATGCGAATATTTTAATGCTTTTTCCTGAACGTTATTTAGCGGGGCAATCTAAAGATAGGATAGCGTAAATGTGCTTCTTCGTAGTTTGAAGATTGCTTATGTAACCAATCCAGCTGCGCATACCAGTTATTTCTGAAATCTGCATCCTCCCTTTTCTTTTGATCGAATTCTTTCTGAAGATTAGCATTATTGTCCAGCAATTCTTTCGCTTTATCTTCGAAAACATAAGGAGAAAAGCCTTCTTTCTGTTGAAGAACGGTATCAAAGAAATTCCAGTTAAAGAAAGAATCTGTAGCAGAAGGTTCCAGAGTTTCCAGAAGGTATCGGGCTCCATCCTGAAAAGTGGTTACGAGGAAATCTCCTTTTCTAAAACGGACTTCTTCCACTGTCTTACTTACTTTCGTATTTTTATGTGGATAATGACCTTCATATGGGTTCTTTGAAGTATCGTAATCTTCGATCTTATAAACTTCCACCTGGATCAATGTATCACGATCTAGCGGTTCCATCTTAATATTATTCATTTTAAGACGGTCCACAACCTGCCACCAACCTTGTGGAATCACGTAAGCTCGAGGGATCTCTACTTCTTCAGTAGCCTTGAAATTATCGTAATACTCTATCTCTTTAGTGAATTCTTTACTATTATCATACTTCAGGCGTTCACCACCTGTGACTTCGCTAGCAATATTTTCAGCTTCATAACCTTTAAAATCTCTTTTGCTTGGGTTTTCCTCGTCAACTTTAAACTTCAGGATATAATGTCTGTCTGTCAAATACTTTCTTTTCGCCTGGTTTCGTAAATCTTTGATCCTTGATGATTCTTTGTCTGTGATCCTGATCATGGACTGCATCAATTCATAGGTTCCGTAAACTCGCTTGTCATATCTTTTCAGCATATGTGTCTCAACCATCATTCCCAGGGTATTCCATAAAGTGGTGTAACCTGTGCTGTATCTGGGAGAATCCATAAACTGAGCAAAACCTGCTTCTGGAACATCGTTGAAAACATTTACATAAGGCGTGATATCCCAATTTTTATTCTTTAAGGAATCTTCCAGAGCGGGCATCATGGTTTCATTTAAATATTTACCAAGATTCCCTCCAAGTTTGTCATGCTGAGTAAAAAGGTGGGTAAGCGTATACTGGTAATCTGCACCATTACTTACGTGATTATCTATAAATACTTCCGGGTCTACGTAGTGAAAAATCTCGTAGAAGGTTTGAGCATTTTTAGTGTCGGCTTTTATAAAATCCCGGTTAAGATCATAGTTACGGGCATTTCCGCGGAAACCGTATTCCTTTGGGCCATTTTGATTGGTTCTTGTGCCGGAGTTACGATTTAGTGCTCCACCAACATTGTAAATAGGAATTGTAGCAACGATCGTATTTTTTGGTGAATTTATGGAATCTCCAGCCATATCTCTGAAGAGCATCATTGTCGCATCAATACCATCACTTTCACCAGGGTGAATTCCATTATTGATAAGAATAAAACTATGCGACTTACGTATTTTGTCCAGGTCAAATTCTCCATCGGCATTATAAATGGCCAGGTGCAAAGGATAGCCGCTATCTGTGCTTCCAAATTCAATAAGGTCTACGGAAGGATATGCTTCAGCGAGTTTTTCGTAATAGCTAATAACTTCCTCGTAAGTGCCAGTTTCCTTACCACCAGATTTTTCGAAACGCGTTTCGAAATCGAAATCCTTAACCAGTTTGTATTTCGAAAAGTCGCAAGAACTAAAGCTGATTGCCAGCCCCAATATCAACCACAATTTTTTCATAAATATTTCTAAAAATGGAAGCGTAAACTTACTCAAAAACTGACACTATTGCTAAAAATGAGAGCATTTCTAGCAGGTTACAGGTCGATGTTAAATTAAAACTAATCCCTTCCCCAGTTTACTGCAGCTATAAAAAACAGGTTAATTTTGTTGAAAACTGAAAGATGAGAAAGAATATAAGAAATCTATGTTTAGCCGGTACCGTCCTATTTTCGGTAAATATGATGGGTCAGGCTATTGAAAATCTGAGTAAGGAGAAAAAGAATGAGTTGGCTCAATCTGGACCAGATATCGTTAAAACTAACGTTGGGGAACTAAAACTACCAGCGCCGTTTTCAACTGAATCTGTAAGTAAGGAGAGCAAGCTAGTAGAGTGGCCAGAAGGAGAGATGCCTAAGGCACCGGCTGGTTTTAAAGTGACAAAATTCGCCGAAGGTCTGGAACATCCAAGACGAACTTATGTCGCTCCAAATCATGATATTTTCGTAGTAGAGTCTGATGACGCCAAGAAAAGTGCGAATAAGATTACGATGTTTCGTGATAAAGATCAGGATGGAGTACCTGATGAAAGATACAGTTTTCTTAAAAACCTGAATCAACCATACGGAATGCTGGTAATGGGAGACTGGTTTTATGTAGCCAATGTAGACGGCGTAGTTCGTTTTCCATATAAGGAGGGACAGAATGCTATTGATCAAAAAGAGGAAGAGGTTTATGCGCTTCCTGCAGGTGGTTACAATCACCACTGGACTAGAAATATGATCGCCAGTCCTGATAATAAGAAAATATACATCACTGTAGGTAGTTCCAGTAATGTGGGTGAACACGGGATGGAGAAAGAAGAACGCAGAGCGAATATAATCGAGATCAATCCTGATGGTAGTGGTGAAAGAATTTATGCTTCCGGATTAAGAAATCCAGTAGGTGTGGATTGGAATCCAATTACTGGCGAACTTTGGGCAGCCGTGAATGAAAGAGATAAGATTGGTGATAATTTGGTTCCAGATTATGTGACCAGTGTAAAAGATGGTGGTTGGTATGGATGGCCATATTCTTATTATGGTGATATCAAAGATCCAAGATGGGCCAATGATCCACATAATGAGCTGGTAGAAAAGGCTATTATTCCAGATGTGCCAGTGGGTGCTCATACAGCATCACTTGGATTGACTTTTTATACTCAAGAAGCATTTCCAGAGAAGTATCATAATGGAGCATTTGTAGGTCAGCATGGATCATGGAACAGATCGAATTTTGCAGGATATAAAGTAGTATTTATTCCATTCGATGAGAACGGAAACCCGCAGGAACCGGAGGATTTCCTTACTGGTTTTATTGCCAGCAACGATTCAAGCCAGGTTTATGGTAGACCAGTTGGTGTAACAACGCTTCCTGATGGATCTTTACTTGTGAATGATGACGACGGGAATACAATTTGGAGAGTCTCCGCAGAATAATTAGAAAATTTGAAGAAACTACATTTAGTCCTTGCTTTCTTGCTATTCAGTTCTGCTATAGTAAGTTCACAGAATTTTAGAGCGAAAGTAAAGGACTCCGAATCTGGAGAAATTCTGAATGATGTTACGGTGACTGCTGTAAGATCAGGAAAAATCCAGGTAACAGATAGGAATGGAAATTTCAGTTTTGACGGAATCAGTTTTCCGTTGAAGCTGAAATTTTCATTTATAGGCTATAAGACCACTACTGAAATTTTTGATGCTTCAGAAGAAGGAAAAATTATTGAACTACAGCGAGATATAGATGTTCTGTCTGAAGTTGTTTTACGTAGTTCCAATATTCCGCAGAAATTACTGAAGGAATCAGCGGCGGTGAGTTTGCTTTCAGCAGAAGTCCTTAAACGAGCAGATGATTTCAACCTGGTGCAAAATCTCAATTATGTACCCGGCGTTTTCGTAAGTCAGGGTGCGCTGAATACCAATAAGATCGATATTAGAGGAATTGGCGCTCGTGCTCAATACAGTACGAACCGTATCAAAGCTTATATCAATGGAATTCCTCTCACCACTGCTGAAGGTGAACTAACGCTGGACGATTTTGACAATTCGTACCTTGACCGGATTGAGATTTATAAAGGACCGGTTTCTTCCATATTTGGGGCCGGATTAGGAGGTGCCATCAATCTTTATACTCAACGAAACAGGCAGTATCAGCGCTCTGTAAAGACGAGTTTTAGCTACGGAAGTTTTAATACTATGAAAACGGGGGTAAATGTGAACTACGTAGAAGATAGTCTTGACATTGCGATCAATTATAATAAACTGGATAGCGATGGGTATCGTGATAACGGCGCTTACGATCGAAATTCATTTGTAGTGACAGCTGGTTTGCTAAATAAAAAAGGAAATCGCTGGGATCTTTTCTACAATTATACCAATCTAAAAGCCTTTATTCCCAGTTCTCTGAATCAGGATGATTTCCTGAACTCACCCACAAAGGCTGCTTTCACATGGGAAAGTGCTGAAGGTTATGAATCTTATGATAAAAATATCCTTGGTTTAGCCTATACCCACAATTTTTCTGAAAGCTGGAAGAATCAAACCACGGTTTTTCTGAATTCCCGGGATGGATATGAACCACGACCGTTTGATATTCTTGATGAAAACAGGAATTCTATTGGTCTGCGAACCAATTTCAATCACGAAACTTCTATCGCCAGTATGCCTGCGAAAATCAGTTTTGGAGCTGAAGGGATGCTGGAGTTCTACGAAGTTCAAACCTACCAGAACCTATATCAGGATTTTGAGAATCAAGGCAGCGTTCAGGGGAATAGTCTAAGCAATAATGAACAGGATCGAAATTATATCAATTTCTTCGGACAGGTTCAGCTGGAATTAACATCAAAATTGACTGCCGATCTTGGATTGAATTTTAATACTACTTCCTACGATTTACAGGATAATTTTAATCAGGATTCAGAAGATCAGTCCGGAGAGTATAGTTTTGATGCAGTGCTTTCTCCTAGATTGGGGTTAAGCTATGAAGCTTTTGCCGGGAAGCACTTTTATGCATCAGCAAGTCATGGATTTTCCACTCCTACGGTAGCGCAAACCTTGACTCCGGAAGGAAATATTAACACAGATCTTCAAACAGAAACTGGCTGGAACTACGAATTAGGCTTTAAGGGTAACTGGCTTGAAAATAGGTTATATACTGAAGTGAACGCTTATTCTATACAGATTCGGGATCTTCTGGTAGTCAGACGAATTGACCGGGATCGCTATGTGGGAGTCAATGCAGGAAAGTCTGATCACTATGGGCTGGAATTTACTTCAGTTTACCAACAACCAATTTCGAATGTTGTCTCGTTGAACTTTAGGCTAAATGCGAATATTACCAATTATACCTTTGATAAATTCGTGGATCTGGGAGAAAATTATTCTGGAAATGAATTACCAGGTGTTCCGGAATATATGGTGACACCAACCATTGGATTCGATTATAAGGACTTTTCAGCCAATGTAAATTACCAGATGTTTGGAGAAATGGCGTTGGATGATTCAAATTCCGGATTTACTGAAGCTTACGAATTGCTGAATTTCAGAATGAATTACAATACGAAATTAACCAGTTATTTGCAGGCAGGTACGAGCTTTGGAATCAATAATATTACAGATGAGCTCTATGCTTCAAGTATTGTAACCAACGCGGTAGGTTTTGGAGGTTCTGCCCCACGTTATTATTACCCCGGAATGCCAAGAAATTATTACGCTGGTCTAAATTTAAAACTAAGCCTTTAAGAAGACCGGGTCTTTACGACTTCAGGAACCATAAATTCATAACTTCCACCGTGACGCATCACATCTCTTACGACGGTGGAAGAAATATGAGCGAGACCAGAACTGGATATTAAAAATATGGTCTCAATACCCGCCATTTTGTAATTCGTTTGACCAATCGCTTTTTCAAATTCGAGATCCTGGGCATTACGCAAACCTCTCAAAATAAATTTTGAATCTTTGGTTTTGCAGTAGTCTACGGTAAGTCCGCTGTAAGTTTCTACCAGAATCTTTGCTTCGTCCTTATAAGTTTCTGTTAGAAAATGCAATCTTTCTTCCAGGCTGAACATATATTTTTTACTGGAATTAGTGCCTATTGCCAGAATGATCTTGTCAAAAAGAGGCAGAGCTCTATCGATAATATCTGTATGACCTAAGGTTAGCGGGTCAAAACTACCTGGGAAAACTGCTATTTTCATAATTCGCGATTTAATTCCTATTGATTCAATGCTGCTTCCACGGCACTGCCAAATAGGTCTTTTAGTGTGATTCCTGCTTTTTCGGCTTGTTGAGGTAAAATACTTGCCTGGCTAATTCCAGGATTAGTATTCATTTCTATAAAATGTGGTTCTCCATCATGAAAGATAAATTCTGATCTTGAAAAACCTTTCATCTTCAGTTTACGATAGATCATTTTGGCAATTTCCTGTACTTTCAAAGTATCTTCTTCGGAAATTCTAGCTGGTGTAATTTCCTGGGATTTCCCGAGGTATTTGGCCTCATAATCGAAAAACTCCCCATCTGGAACGATTTCAGTAACCGGCAAAGCGACAATTTCGCCTTTGTACATGATCACGCCAACAGAGACTTCAGTTCCATCCAGAAATGATTCAATGATCGCTTCATCATCTTCAGTAAAAGCAGTTTTCGCCGCGGAAACTATTTCTTCTTCGGTCTTAACTTTAGTTACCCCAAAACTACTTCCTGCACGATTAGCCTTCACAAAACATGGTAGACCAACGCGATCTACGATAGCCTTTGTGTCGATATCCTCGCCTTTATTCAGAAAATAGTTTGTGGCAGTTTTGACTCCGTAAGGTCTTAAAACCGAAATAAGATCCCGTTTATTGAAGGTCAGTGCCGACTGGTAGTAGTCACAACTGGTTTGAGGTACTCCAATAAGCTCTAAATATGCCTGAAGTAGTCCGTTTTCTCCCGGTGTACCATGAATCGTATTAAAAACGCAATCAAAGCTAATAACCTTGTCATCGATGGTAACCGTAAAGTTGCTTTTATTGATAGGATAAGGGGTGTCATCTTCTGTTACCACGAACCATTCGCTTTGCAGAATATGAACACGGTATGGCTCGTAAAGGTCACGATCAAGATTTTTATAAACGATGTTACCACTGTTTATCGAAATGCGGTATTCACTGGAATAACCGCCCATAGCGATGGCGATAGTTTTCTTCATATTCAATATTTCCGGTTTGAAGGCGTTAAACAAAAATATCACTTAATAGGGCAGTCACCAAAACCAAAGGGTTTTATATCTTTGTCCATTATCATGAAGCTATGGGATTTTTTCGATTTATTTTCAGCAAGACCTTTTTAATTCAATTGGTGCTTGCCGGTATTGTATTGGTTGTACTTGCTTTTCTGGCTATGCAATGGCTGGATTACTCCACGAACCAGGATCAGCGAATCGAAGTTCCCGACCTCGCCAAGATGAATCTTGATATTGTGGAGGATCGCCTGGATGAACTTAATCTTGATTTCGAAATCCTCGATTCTGCGAATTTTAATCCGGATTTTCCAAGGTATTCAGTAATAGAACAGGCACCTGCACCGGGTAAATTTGTAAAGGAAGACCGTAAGATCTACTTAACCCTGAATCCTTCCGGATATCGTAAAGTTGAAATTCCAGAGAATTTGATCAGAAAAACCCGCAGACAGGTAGAACCAACCTTAAGATCTTTAGGTTTTGAGATTGGTGATGTAAGCTACAAGCCAGACATTGCTGAAGATGCTGTGCTGGAAATTAGACATAAAGGTAAGCTGGTGGAAGCTGGTGAGAAATTAATGAAAACTTCTGTATTAGACCTTGTACTGGGCGATGGTAGTGGAAGATATAGAGAACTTGAAGACGATAGTCTGGATGTTCAACAGGAAACTGAAAGCGAAGTAGATGAATTCTAATATAGACCAGAACGACGAAATTGAAGATAACGACCAGAATGAAAGTCTTTATGAACATCATAAGTTCGTAGCAGATTCCGGTCAAAAACCACTAAGAGTGGATAAATTCCTGATGAATTTCATCGAGAATGCTACCCGTAATAAAATTCAGAAGTCGGCTAAGAGCGGCAACATCTATGTAAATGGGGAAACCGTAAAGCAAAATTTTAAGGTAAAAGCTGGAGACACCGTGCAGGTGATGTTCGAGCATCCTCCTTACGAATACTTACTGGTGCCTGAAGATATTCCACTTGATATTGAGTATGAAGATGATACGCTGCTGGTAGTTAATAAACCAGCTGGAATGGTAGTGCATCCCGGTCATGGTAACTATAGTGGAACTCTTATAAACGCACTTGTACATCACTTTGATAATTTACCAAATAATAGTAGTGATCGCCCGGGATTGGTTCACAGGATCGATAAGGATACGAGCGGCCTACTGGTGATCGCCAAGACCGAAGAAGCGATGGCTCACCTGTCAAAGCAATTTTTTGACAAGACGAGCGAAAGAGAATATATAGCGATCGTCTGGGGGAATATAGAGGAAGATGAAGGAACAATAGAGGGAAATATTGGAAGAAACCCAAAGAATAGATTGCAGAACTTAGTTTACGAAGGAGACCTTGCAGAAGAAGGAAAACCAGCGGTAACGCATTTTAAAGTGATTGAAAGACTGGGATATGTAACCTTAGTTTCATGTAAACTGGAAACTGGTAGAACCCACCAGATACGGGTTCATATGAAATATATTGGACATACGCTCTTTAACGATGAGCGCTATGGAGGAGATAGGATCCTTAAGGGTACCACGTTTACCAAGTACAAACAGTTTGTAGATAACTGTTTTAAAATACTTCCAAGGCAGGCCTTGCATGCAAAAACCTTAGGCTTTACACATCCAAAAACAGGAAAATGGATGAGCTTTGATACTGAAATACCTGAGGATATTCAAAATTGCGTGGATAAATGGAGATCTTATGCCAAAAGTCAGCCTGAGAATCTTTAGGATAAAAGCTCTCTATTGATCCATCGATAACTAATTTTAATAGGTTTCAGAAATTTTAGTGATTCGGCTTATATTTGGGAAAAACAGGAAAATGAAAATTGTTGTTTCCCCAGCTAAAAGTCTGGATTACGATTCAAAACTACCCAGCGATCGAGGTACACAGCCGCAATTTCTGGAAACCACTGCTAAGCTTAATAGAAAGTTATCTCGCCAGACTAAGTCAGATCTTTCAGAATTAATGAGCATTAGCGATAAACTGGCTGACCTGAATTATACGAGGTACCAGGAATTCGAAGAAGATCATACCAAAAAGAATTCAAGACCGGCGATGTATGCGTTCAATGGGGATGTTTATACAGGTTTGGATGCATATACTATTTCGACAGATAAACTTGATAAACTTCAGGATACCTTAAGAATTCTTTCCGGGATGTATGGGATCTTAAGACCATTAGATTTAATGCAGCCTTACAGGCTGGAAATGGGTACTTCTATTGGAATCGAAAGAAAGGATAATCTTTATGAAGTCTGGAAAGAAAAGATCACGCAATCGCTGAATGATGAGTTGAAGGAGAATGAGTTGTTCCTGAATCTTGCAAGTAATGAATATTTTAAGGTAGTTGATACGAAACAACTAAAAGTTCCGGTTATTTCACCAGTTTTCAAGGATTACAAAAACGGTAAGCTCAAAATCATTAGCTTCTATGCGAAAAAAGCCCGTGGTTCTATGGTAAGATATATCATCGACAAGAATTGTGAAACTCTGGAAGATATCAAAGGATTCGATTACGATGATTATCGATTTAGTGAAGAACATACGGAGAAAGAAGATCAGCCAACCTTTATAAGATAATATTCTGGAGCTTTTTCATCACACACATCCATTTCCGCCATTCATTCCTGAAACCGCCACAAAACTTATTGTTGGTACGCTGCCGCCTCCACGTTTTACGCGTAGGGAATTAAAGCCAGATGATGTCGATTTTTGTTACGGAAGCAGGGATGGCTTATTGTGGCCAGTGCTGGATCGTATATTTCAGCTAGATCTGAAATATGAGAATACTTCAGAAGCGATACAGCAACGACAGGATTTTTTGAAAAGTAGAAAAATTGGGATCTGCGATATAGTGGAAAGTAGCCGGCGCGAAAAGATCGATGCAAGTGATCTGGGAATGCAAAAAGTGGAGCTGCGTGATATGCTTGAAATTCTTCGGAAGTATCCAAAAATCGATACGCTACTTTTCACAGGGGGTAATTCTAAAAACGGACCAGAATATTTCTTTAGAAAATATCTCAAAGAACAGTCGGCAGAGGTGAACTTAAGGATCGTGTCAAATAAATCACCCAGAGTTCATCAGTTTATTCTGGAAGGGCGATCAATCAAGACTGTATCGCTAATTGCACCTTCTGGTGCTGCGAATATTTCCATTGGCAGTTCTGAACTTTACAAAGAATTGAAAAAGAAAAACCCTGAATTCAATACTCTTGATTTCAGGGTTCTTCAGTATAAAGAATTTTTCTAGATTACTGCAATTCTTTTTTATCCTGGTTAGCCAGTGTAGTAGGTTTGATCTTAAATTTGCGACGTTTTGGTCTTAGCTTCCCACTGGTTCCTATCGCGATCTTACCTCTTTTAGTTTTCTTATCACCTCTACCCATTTATTTTTTGTTTTGCTGATCTTTGATGGTCTTTTCATCTATATCCACCTTATTGGTTTCCTCGTTTCGATTTCCGGTTGGATTTGTTGGATT
>NZ_JBLWIM010000008.1:633884-656873 GCF_048381525.1 Christiangramia qingdaonensis | reverse complement strand
CAATTGGTCCTGCCATAACTAAAATTTTTATGATTTACTCTAAGATAAGGACATGTAGTCTAAAAAGCTGCCAAGAAGCTGTTACAATTAGGTTAAAGCTTGATAGGTTCAACGAATTTTGAAATCTTTGAGGTTCCCTCGCTATCAAGATGTTTGATAAAAGCACTACCAATGATTGCACCTTTGGCAAATTGAGTTGCTGCCTTGAAAGTCTCCCGGTCTTTTATACCGAAACCTACAATTTGAGGATTCTTTAAATCCATTTCATGAATTCTTCGGAAATAATCAGTAGTTTCATTTCCAAAGCCTGAAGTAGATCCGGTGACACTTGCACTACTCACCATATAGATAAATCCATTAGAAATGGAATCAATAAACCTGATTCTTTCTTCTGAAGTTTGAGGAGTGATAAGAAAAATATTGATCAATCCATATTTCTCGAAAAGCGCCTGGTATTCTTCATGGTAAACATCTACTGGAAGGTCTGGGATAATAAGTCCGTCAACTCCTATTTCTGCACATTTTTTACAAAATTCTTCCACTCCATATTGTAGCATAGGATTAAAATACCCCATAATGATCAAGGGGATTTCAACTTTAGACCTGATCTCTTTGAGTTGATCAAAAAGCTTTTGAGTGGTCATCCCATTTCGCAGAGCTTTGGTCGAACTTTCCTGGATAGTAGGCCCATCTGCCAGTGGATCGCTAAAGGGAAGTCCGATCTCAATAAAGTCAACACCGCTTTTTTCAAGGTCAACAATGATCTGTTCAGTATCATCAATGTTTGGAAAGCCTGCACTAAAATATATGGAAAGAAGTTTTTTGTCTTCTTTTAATTTCTCCTGAATTCTATTCATTTTCTATAAATTGAAATATTCAATATATGTGTTCAAATCCTTGTCGCCTCTGCCTGATAGGTTGACCACAACGATATCATCCTTCTTAAATTTTCGGTTTTCAAAAACAGCCAGGGCATGGGAAGTTTCTATAGCGGGGATAATTCCTTCCAGTTTAGCTAGTTCTAAACCAGCTTTCATAGCTGCTTCGTCTGTAATGCTGATAAATTCTCCTCGTTTGCTGGTGAAAAGGTTGGCATGCATTGGTCCAACTCCCGGGTAATCCAGGCCAGCTGAAATACTATAAGGTTCAGTAATCTGTCCGTCGCCGGTTTGCATTAAAAGCGTTTTGCTACCGTGAATAATTCCGGGTTTTCCCAATGCTGAGGTTGCAGCACTTTCCCCTGTATCAATTCCTTTTCCTGCTGCTTCCACTGCGATGATCCCTACTTTTGGATTATCGAGATAATGGTAATAGGCTCCGGCAGCGTTGCTACCGCCACCAACACAGGCGATAACATAGTCTGGATCTTCTGTATTCTCCTTTTCCATTAACTGGTACTTGATCTCTTCAGAAATAACACTTTGAAATCTCGCTACCATGTCTGGATAGGGGTGTGGTCCAACTACCGAGCCAATGATATAGTGAGTATCTACAGGATTATTGATCCAGTCACGAATTGCTTCGTTAGTTGCATCCTTTAAGGTACGGCTACCGGATTTCGCAGGAACCACCTTAGCTCCTAGCATTTTCATCCTGGCAACATTTGGAGACTGCCTTTCAATATCCACCTCGCCCATATAGACAATGCATTCCATTCCCATCAAAGCGCAAACTGTTGCCGTCGCGACACCATGTTGTCCTGCTCCGGTTTCAGCAATGATCCTCTTTTTTCCAAGTTTTTGCGCCATGAGGATCTGCCCAACTGTGTTGTTAACCTTATGCGCACCAGTATGGCACAGATCCTCACGTTTTAAATATACCTTGGTTCCATAATGCTCGCTAAAGCGTTTTGCATAGTATAAGGGGGTAGGTCTACCTACATATTCTCTCAATAGATCATAAAACTCTTCCTGGAATGAATCCTCCTGCATGATCTCGATATACCTTGAACGCAGTTCTTCTACGTTAGGATACAGCATTTCAGGAATATAAGCTCCGCCAAAACCCCCGTAATATCCTTTTTCATCAACCTGATAGCTCATCTTATGAATTTATTTTTTGTTTGAATTCTTTTAATTCTTTCAGTTTTTTTAATCCGGGTTTCAATTCGAATTTACTATTTACATCTACGGCATAAAGAAGGTCTGGTTTTCCTTCCCTATAGAAATGATTTTTCAATTCGGCAATTGCTTCCCCATGTTCGGGCCCAATACCGCCACTAAGGAAAAATGGTGTGTTAGAAGGATATTCTTTTAAAATCTGCCAGTCGAATTCCTTGCCATTACCCCCTCGTAAAACTCCTTTAGTATCAAATAAGAAATAATCTGCGATACCCTCAAATGCCTGCATCTTCTGAAAATCAAAATGGTCGCCAACACTAAAAACTTTTATCAACTCTGGAGTGCTGCCATGTTGCTGAAAAAGATTCTTCAGCTTTTGACAGAATTCTGCCGACTCCTCCCCATGCAACTGAATTGCATCAAGATTGTGCTGCTTTGCAATATCCAGGATCCTGGAAACTTCTTCATTAACAAAAACTCCTGTTTTTTTGATCTCAGCAGGGAGTTCAGGAAGTTTTCCTTCAAAATAGCGGGGAGATTTTTCGTAAAAAATAAAACCCATGTAAGTAGGTTTTAAATCTGCTACCTGCAACATGTTTCCAGGTTGCTGCATCCCGCAAACTTTAAGACTCAATCCAGAACTTTGTCCTGAGGCCGGTGTTGTTAAGTTTTGTTCCTGCATAATGTGACTTATGACTTCCTGTTAATTTCGTTTATAAAATCTTTCGCAGCCTTCCCGGGATCCTCTGTTCTCATAAAATTTTCTCCAACTAGAAAACCCTGATATCCAAAATCTTTAAGTTCTGCGATTATATTTGGATCGCTAATTCCACTTTCTGATACTTTCACGAATTCGTCTGGTATATGTCTGGATAGATCTTTGGAGTTTTGGATGCTAACTTCAAATGTTTTGAGATTCCTATTGTTCACCCCAATCATGTCTACGTTTGCTTCAATTGAATTCTCCAGTTCCTCAAGATCGTGTACTTCCAGTAAAACATCCATCCCAAGATTTCTCGCAAAAGTCGCCAGACGTTTCAATTCTTCAGTCGGTAATACCGCCGCAATAAGCAAAACTACATCTGCTCCAAAAGCCTTCGCTTCAAGAATCTGGTAGTCATCTATCATAAAATCCTTACGCAAGACCGGCATTTCCACAACAGCTCTGGCGTATAAAAGATCTTCCAGAGAACCTCCAAAATATTTACCATCAGTAAGGACAGACATACCGCAGACTCCGGCAGCCTGATAGCCACTTGCCACATCCTGTACATTAAGATCGTGGTTGATGACCTGCTTGGAAGGTGATCTTCTCTTATGTTCCGCAATGATACCGCTGCTTGAATTTCTTAGTTTGTCTGCCAGTGAAACCGGATTTCTTTGAAATAAAATCGAATTTTCAAGCTGTTCTACTGGGAAAATCGACTTTTTCAGGCTCACTTCCCTACGTTTATCAGCAACAATTTTATCTAGAATATTCATAATCTCAGCTTATTATTTACTTAAGTCCTGTAATTTTTTGAAACATTTAAACGCGTTTCCCGATGCAATGGATTCTTTTGCACGGGCGAAACCATCCTGGGCACTTAGATTTTCGACAGTAGCGATGGCCATACCGGCATTTGCGCATACGACATTCTCTTGGGCCTGTGTTCCATTGCCTTTCAGAATATCGGTTAAAATTTCTGCGGAAGATTTAATCGAACCACCTCCTGCAATTTGTGATTGTTGCAATTCTGAAACTCCAAAATCTTCTGGCTTCAACATACTTTCAGAATCGTTCCGAATGCTTTTGGTCTCACAGGTTAACGAAATTTCATCGTAACCATCAAGAGCATGGAGAATCGTGTAATTTTTATCGGTATTTTGATAAAGATACGCATACATTCGCGCCAGCTCCAAACTAAAAACCCCTACCAGTTGATTCTTGGGAAATGCTGGATTTACCATAGGACCGAGCATATTAAAGAATGTTTTTACAGCCAGACTTTTTCTTACCGGTGCAACGTTTTTCATCGCGGGATGGAATAGTGGAGCGTGTAAAATGCAGATATTGGCCTCTTCCAGAGTTTTCTGAAGAAATCCCTGGTCACTACTAAACTTGATGCCAAGATATTCCATGACATTGGAGCTTCCACTTACTGAAGATACACCATAATTACCATGTTTGGAGACCTTAACTCCGGCGCCTGCAGTTACAAATGAGGCAGTTGTTGAAATATTGAAAGTATCTTTTCCATCACCTCCGGTCCCACAAAGATCCACGGTGTTGTAATCCTTGAGATCTACCTTTACACATAGTTCAAGCAATGCATCTCTGAAACCTTCCAGTTCCTGGATGGTAATACTTCTCATCATGTAAACCGTAAGAAATGCTGCGATCTGTGTTTCTGAATATCTCCCTTCAGAAATATTAAAAATAGCCTGTTTTGCCTCGCTGGTCGTTATAGTTTCGTGACTAATTAGCCTGTTTAAAAGATCTTTCATGAAGTTTTTTGCTCGTTTTCCTTATTCTGAAGTGTTTCTGGTGAAAATTCATGTTCAACCCAGTTTTTTATCATCTTTTTACCATTTGGTGTCAATACAGATTCCGGGTGAAACTGAACTCCCCGAACATCAAATTCTCTATGTCTTAAAGACATGACCTCACCTTTTATATCATAACTGGTAGCCTCCAGCTGTGGTGGAAGCTCCTTCGCAACTACCCAACTGTGGTATCTTCCAACTTCCAGTTCTTTTTCCAGTCCTGAGTATAAATATTCATCTTCGACGAAAATCTCAATACTGGTAGCGACGCCATGATAAACCTCTTTAAGGTTCAATAGTGTGCCACCATAAACTTCGCCTATTGCCTGCATACCGAGACAAACCCCCAGAATACTTTTAGTAGCGCCATATTCCATGATGATTTGCTTTAAAAGCCCTGCCTCATCTGGAATACCCGGACCCGGGGAAAGCAATATTTTATCATAATCAGCCACATCCTCCAGGTCAAGCTGGTCATTTCTCTTCACGGTCACCTTACAATCCAGTTCTTCAAGATAATGAACAAGATTATATACGAAAGAATCGTAATTGTCTATAACAAGGATCTTTTTCATCTTTTCCATTCTAAATTTCTTCAGCTATTTCCAGAGCTTTGGTAAGTGCTCCCAGTTTATTATATACTTCCTGTAATTCATTCTCAGGTTTTGATTCTGAAACGACTCCGGCACCTGCCTGGTAATGCAATTCGTGATTTTTACTTACAAAAGATCTAATGATGATCGCATGATTGAAATTGCCTTCAAAATCCATAAAACCAATCGCGCCTCCATAAGCTGAACGATTCACATTTTCGAATTTTTCAATAAGTCGTAATGCCATTGGTTTTGGAGCACCGCTTAAAGTTCCCGCAGGAAAAGTGTCTGCAACGATCTGTGGTGTTGGAACATTGGCGGCGATCTTTCCGGTGACTTTGCTAACTAAATGAATAACATGAGAAAAGAATTGAATTTCGCGGTAATTCTCAACGACAACATCGCTTCCATTTCGGCTTAGATCATTACGTGCCAGATCAACAAGCATCACATGTTCCGAATTTTCCTTGCGATCTGCGGCGAGTTCTTTGGCAAGCTCTGCATCTTTTTCATCATTCCCGGTACGCTTAAAAGTTCCGGCAATTGGATGAATTTCAGCTCGACCCTCGTTTACTATTAATTGGGCTTCAGGTGAGCTTCCGAAGATTTTAAAATTTCCGTAGTCAAAATAGAAGAGATAGGGGGAAGGGTTCACATTCCTTAGCGCCCGGTAAACATTGAATTCATCTCCCTTAAATTTCTGAGAGAAACGTCTTGAAAGTACCAGCTGGAATACATCACCACGCTGGCAGTGTTCCTTAGCAGCTTCTACAACATCACGATATTGATCATCGTTCAGATTAGAGTAGGGCTGCTCGGTTCTGGAAAAATTATACGATGCGAAATTCTTAACCTTCAGCAGTTGTTCAATCTCCTCCAGTTTGGATTCAGATTCATAACTATGGTCGAAGATATACGCTTCGTTCTTGAAGTGGTTGATCGCGATAATGTTTTGATATACTGCATAATAAACATCCGGGATTTTTAAATCCTTTTCTTTACGGTTGATCTCAACATTTTCGAAATACCGAACGGCATCATATCCTATATAACCAAATATGCCATTATTAATAAACTTAAAATCTGAAGCATCAGCTTTAAAGCGCTTTGAGAACTTCTGTATCGCAGCAGGAACTGAAACGGTTTTATCGATTTTAGTAGTTTGAACCGTACCGTCTGGCAGACTTTCAGTAATAACATCATTTTCTACCTTAAAAGAAGCTATAGGATTACAGCAGATATATGAAAAGCTATTATCACTTGCGTGATAATCACTGCTTTCTAGCAAAAGACTGTTTGGATAACGGTCGCGAAGCTTCAAATAGATACTTACCGGAGTGATAGTATCTGCAAGGATCTTTTTTGAAGTTGTCTTTAATTCGAACATTGAATCTTAATTTTTTTAAATAAAAAAAGGCTTGTCGTGAGACAAGCCTTATATATCTATATATGAAATGGCGTATCAGCTCACGATTTATTGCGTAAGTTGCTCCACCACCAGTTATGTGTATTCGTTATAAACATAGCTTCAAAGATAGAAATCAATTATTTCTTATCAAACTAAATTTTAAAAAGAATCCCAAAGATTTACTTTGGGAGTCAATTTAGAATTTCAAATTGATATCAAGGTCAAAATTATCATAGATAGTCTTGTCTCCAAGATTGTCAAAGAAACTACCTGACCCGTAACGAACATCATATTTGGTTCTATCAATAGTTACCTGTGTAGTAGCCGTATCACCGTTCATAGTAAGATCAAAAGTTAAGGGGTGTGTTTGTTCCTTAATAGTAAGGTCTCCTACAATTCCATATTTTCCGTTACCTTTAGATGCAGCGCTGGTGATTACAAGTTTGGCTGTAGGGTGATCACTCGTTCCAAAGAAATCATCAGACTTTAAATGACCTTCAAGTTTTTCTTTACTGTCACCAGATAGGTCGGTCACTGTAATAGTACTCATATCCATTACAAACTCTCCTCCAGTGATCTTATCATCTTCCATCATCAGGTATCCGCTTTCCAGCTGAATAGTTCCTTCATGAGATCCAGTCACTTTCTCCCCGGTCCAGGTTATAGTGCTTTCAGAGGTTTTTACTTCTTTTTTTGAATTTGTAAATGCTACAGTAGTCAAAACTACTACCATAATTACTACTGAATTAATTAATTTGTTTTTCATGATGTGAGTTATTAAATTATATGAAATGAATTAGATCTGAAGTTGATTTTCTAACCTTTGCAAGGTGCTGATACTGATCTTCAGCGCTACGATATCCAATAGGAGCGATTACTGCGGTAGTTAGATCTTTATTTTCAAGCTGAAGAATTTCATCAAACTTTTCAGCATTGAAACCTTCCATTGGGCAGGCGTCTATCTTCATATGAGCAGCTGCGGAAAGTAAGTTACCTAAAGCTATGTAAGCTTGTTTCGCAGCCCATAAGTCCTGCTTTTCCTGAGGCAATTGAAGCGTCGTGTTCTTAATCATGTCTTCCATTCCTTTAAGATCTTCCCGGGACATGTTTCGTGTTGCCGCAATATTATCTAAATAAGTGTCAACATACTTTTCAGTTACCTTAGTAAGATTTGCGAAAATTACAAGATGAGATGCTTCAGTGATTTGGGTTTGATTCCAGGCTTCGGCTTTTAGTTTTTCTCTTAGCTCTGGATTTTCAACTACAATTACCTCATAAGGCTGTAAGCCATAGGACGAAGCGGTTAATTGAACGCTTTCTAATAATTGATCAAGGTCTTCGCTACTAATTTTTTTCTCGCTATCAAATTTCTTTGTAGCATATCTCCAATTCAGGTCTTCGTTGAATCTTGTTTTACTCTGTGTTTCTAAGCTCATTTAATTTATTATTTAAATCTGTTATTTCCTTTGTTGTCAAATTTTCTGAAAATCTATTCTCCGTTGATTCTACCAATGGATCAATCTCTTTTAGAAGTTCCTGTCCAGTTTCAGTAATGGTAATCTCAACTTTCCTTCTATTAGACGGACAAGTAATTCTCTGGCAATATCCTTTTTCGATCAGTTTGTCCACAAGTCTAGTGGTATTGCTCATCTTACTCACCATTCTTTCCTGAATGGTACCTAAGTTGGCAGGTTTACCTTTTTGACCTCTTAAAATCCTTAGAACGTTGAATTGTTGTGGGCTTATACCGAAAGGCTTTAAAACATCCTGCATTTGATCGCTCAAATGATTCGCAGTCACAATAAGATTAAGAACCAGTTTTTTGGTTTCAGAAATCTGACCGGAAGTTTTTAAAAGATTCTCTATTTTCATTTGTTGTTACAACATTTGTATGTACAAATATAATATTTTTGTTCGTACATGATAATAAAATATTGTTAAAAGTAGGATGGAAGACTTTTTGGTTTTTAAGCAATCCTATCTTTACGGTAACCAAAAACTTAAGTAACATGAAAGAATTATCACAGGATGAATGGCAAAAGAAAGCCCAAAATGATGATAAGGCAGTTCTACTGGATGTGAGAACAGAAGAAGAAGTTGATGAGGGATTCATTCCAAATTCTAAGAATATAGATATATATAAAGGTCAGGAATTTGTGGATGAAGTAGATAAACTTGATCGTGACAAGCACTATTATATATACTGTCGCTCTGGAAAAAGAAGTTCTCAGGCCTGTACCTTACTAGATCAAATGGGCTTCGCAGAAACTTATAATCTTGCTGGCGGTTTCTCGGAATGGGAAGGCGAGAAGGAGACAAATTAAAATATTCAGAATCAGATTAAAAGCGCCACTTGTTGGTGCTTTTTCATTTTCAGTAATACTGAAACACCTGTTTATGCGTTAAAAACTTAAACCGGATTATTTGATTAGTCTATTTAATTGATATATTTAACCCCGATTGACCTCGAATTAAAGCATCATGAATAAATCTTTATCTTTTTTAATTACAGCGCTATTGTTCGCTACGAGTCTAACAGCCCAGGATTTTAGCTTCGGAATAAAGGGAGGACCTAGTTACTCCTCAGGTGGTACTATCACCGGAAATAGTTCGAATGGATTATATTTTGACGGTGTAGTGGAAGCTGAATCTGAGATAACTTTTCACGCCGGAGCCTTTTTCGAAGTAAGATTCGGAAAATTCCTACTTAGACCAGAATTTATTTACAGCACCATGGAAACGGAATTTCCTTTTCCAACAGCACCTTCAATATACGCAGTTGATAAAATTAGTGTACCCTTGCTGGTCGGTTATAACGTTTGGGGACCAATTGATATATACGCAGGACCGGCTTATCAGAACATTTTGGACTCATCCTTAGAAGGAACTGAACCGCCAGATCTGGAAATAGTTGCGCAGAACTCTCCGCTTAGTGGGCAGATAGGGATCAAAGGCTCATTCGGAAGATTTGAACTTGATTTGCGATATGATCGTTCTTTATCTTCACAAGAAAATCAGGAAGTAGATATAGTAAATGCCGATTATGGAATTAATCGAGCTACTTTTAATGATACGAGATTGAACCAGATCATGTTGAGTATCGGCTTTAAAATCTTCGATAGTTCAGCTAATCCTGGTAGAAGAAAAGGCGGTTGTTATTTCTAATTTGATAAAACATAAAAATTATAAAGGGCTCCATTGGAGCCTTTTTTTATAGTACCTGTGTTCGGATCTTAATCCAAAGCCTTCTTAAGACAAATGCTAGAATTAGAACAATACTAGTGGTAATACCTGCCTTGAAGTATTCGCCGTAGATCCAGTACCCGGTGCTGAATAGTGCGCTGTATACTACAAAACAACCAAGTATGGTAGCTAATATTCCGGATGGAACATTCCAGGAATTATTCTTACCATCTGCAATTCCATCCATACCTATTGCTTTCCATCCCGGTCCACCGGGCTGTGTACGTTTATAAAAGTTAATGAGGACCTCTTTTTTCTCAGGTTTTGTAAGGAATGTAATCAATAACCAGGATAAGGTAGTGAAGCCAACCACAACGGGATATGTTGCCCAACCAGGGAGTAAACCTGCTAATTTGGTGTTTGTGGCATTATCCACACCTCCAAACATATAAATACCTACACCGGTAAAATTGAAAACTACCGAAATAACTCCTGAAACCAACATGGCTGTAATTTCACTCCAGGCATTGATTCGCCACCAGAACCAGCGGAGTAAGAAGATGAGGCCGGTTCCTGCACCAAACATTAGTATAATATTGAATAACTGTAGCGCATTCTGCAAAACCAGGGCCATGAATGCACTAATGAGCATGAGTACTACAGTACTTATTCTTCCAACGTTAACAAGTTCTTTTTCTGTAGCAGTCTTTTTAATATATCGGGAGTAAAAGTCGTTCACAATATAAGAGGATCCCCAATTTAAATGTGTGGAGATAGTAGACATGTATGCAGCAACCAAAGAAGCAATGACCAACCCTAATAGGCCTGCTGGTAATTTCGTTAGCATTGCAGAATAGGCCAGATCCTGTCCAAGCTTATCTTCACTTACATTAGGAAAGGCTAACTGAATGCTATCCAGATCAGGATAAACGATCAGAGAAGCGAGAGCCACGAGAATCCATGGCCATGGTCTTAAAGCGTAATGAAGCACGTTGAAAAAGAAGGTAGCACCAATTGCATGATTTTCATTCTTCGCAGCCAGCATTCTCTGGGCTACGTAACCACCACCTCCAGGTTCTGCACCAGGATACCAGGCGCTCCACCATTGAACTGCCAGTGGAATAATTAATAAAGTGATCAGTGCTTCAGTGTTGGAAAAGTCTGGAAGCATACTAAGTTTACCTGAGACATTTTCGTGGGTTAGCAAATTTTCAAGTCCGCCCACTTCAGGTAAGTTCACACAATAATATGCTGCTCCAACACCACCGATAATTGCTGTGAAAAAAAGTATGAAATCTGTGTAAACTACTCCTTTGAATCCTCCGAGAGTACTAAATATAACTGTAACGATTCCAGCTAGTGCCAAAGTTTCGATGGCAGAAAGACCAAGCATCACCTGGCCAATCTTAATAGCAGCAAGACTTACTGCTGCCATGGCCATCACATTGAAAACGATACCTAAATATAGTGCACGGAATCCTCTTAGAAACTTCGCAGGTTTACCACCATACCTTAATTCGTAGAACTCAATGTCTGTATCAACATTGGATTTACGCCATAATCTGGCATAAACAAACACAGTAAGAAGGCCGGTTAGTAGAAATGCCCACCAGACCCAGTTACCGGAAACTCCGTTATTACGAACAATGTCAGTCACCAGGTTTGGGGTATCAGTAGAAAATGTGGTCGCCACCATAGAAACACCGAGTAGCCACCAGGGCATCGTCTTGCCAGATAGAAAATATTCTTTGGAACTTTTACCGGAGGTTTTAGAAACATAAAACCCAATTCCCAGGGTAAGCGCGAAAAAAGAGAAAATAAGGATATAGTCTATTGTAGCTAATTCTATCATTTTAAGAGCATCGTATTTGCTACAATAACGAAAATTAATTCGATATATGTAAGAGCTATATCAGCATACAATAAAAAAGGGATAACTATGTTATCCCTTTTTCGGTTGGTTAGTTAAAGAATAAGGTAATTATACACCTATGCTATACTTACTCGATAACCAAAACTTTAAGCTTTAAATTTAGACTTTTTTATGGAAATATCTAATAGTGGTTTACACTTAAAATATAATTGTTTGCGAACAGTTTGATACTTGAAAAGTCTCTAAGTTTCAAAACTTCCAGGCTACAAATCTTGTCTTTTTGTTTCCTAAATTCATGGAAATTATTTCAAAATCTGCATTGAGTTTGTTTAACTGTTTTTCTATTCCTGGTAAGTTTTCCTGTTTTGAAACCAGTGAAGTGAACCACTGAACTTTTTTGTTCACGCTTACACTATCTCTTATCATTCTCTTTAGAAATAAAGCTTCTCCGCCACGGCACCAAAGCTCATTGGAACGTCCTCCAAAATTTAATCTTCTGGTCTTAATTCCAAGATTGGTGTTTTTTCGGAAATTAGCTTTATTAGCTTCTTCTGCGGAGTCATGGAAGGGTGGATTACACATACTGAAATCAAAAGACTCTTTTTCTTTGATCACATTTTTCAAGATGGATCCACGGTCCTCCTGTAATCGAATTTCTATTTGGGATTGAAGCTTATTGTTGATGACGTTTTTCTTTGCTGCTTCAATAGATTTAATTTCGATGTCACTACCGAGCATTTTCCAGCCCATATGTTTTGCAGCAAGAATGGGGTAAATACTGCTGGCTCCCACACCAATATCCAGTCCTGAATAGTATTCTTTACCAATCTTATTATCCAGAAAATCCTTGAGATGTAACAAATAATCCATTCTTCCGGGAATTGGAGGACAGAGATATCCCTGTGGAATACTCCATTTCTTCACCTGGTAATGGTAGCTTAAGAGTGCTTTGTTTAAATTGAGTACAGCTTCAGGAATACTGAAATCTATAGTTAGATTATCATATTTATTTCTGAAGACATAAGGTTTGAGTTCGCTATTGACCTTAACTAATTCGGTGAAATCGTATTGTTCCCTGTGAGGATTATCTGGATGCATAAATTCTTTTCAGGAGGTAAAAATAGGCGAAATATAAATGTCTCAACGGTAATCAGGCATCTATCCAAACCAAAGATCATTTTCCACCAATTCTTCGGAAGAATTTAATTTTACTGGAGAGAGATTTTTCTTCGTGTTCAAATACCGACTTACAATGCGATCTGCATAGCTGGAAGTTTTAGCTGGAACCAAAAAGTTCCGGAATTCATCAGGATGGTTAAAGTCATCTGAAGGTCCAATGTACCCATAGCCGGCATACTTTCCTTTATCCAGATAAATAAAACTTTTTTCACCTTTAGTTCGACCTTTTTCCATCAAAAGGCAGGACTCATCATAAGTGCCAATAAAATCTACTGCTTTGGCGACCCGGGTATTATATTCAGTAACTGAAATCCCTTCTTTACAAACTCCGCTACAGGCTTCCAGTTTGTAATGATTACAAGCGGAAGTAGCGCTTTGCAAGCCAGTATATTTAGGGCAGAGATCAAAATCCTTACACAGGTTTTCTAAAAAACTTACCGCTTCTTCACGGGTATAGAATTTCATCCAGCTTACCGGTGCAATTTTATTCTTGTGCAATGCAAATACTTCAATGCCTTTTTGATTATGATAGGAGGTGAGCGTATAAGGTCTCGAAAATTTCTTCTGAGCCTTATTATATTTCGGATAAAACTTCAGAATCAATTCGGCTTCACGAAGGAGCGCGAGAAATTCAGAACCAGTCAGCTCATAATCGATGCTATAGGTTTCCTGCATCAACCGGTACTTGCGATTACTACGTTCCTGGAAGTGCGATTTTATTCGGGTTTTTATATTTTTTGCCTTACCAATATATAATGGAATACCGTCCTTATCCCTGAAAAAGTAAACGCCGGTAGATTTCGGAAGCTTTTCAAAATCGGCATTTTTAAAGTGTGGCGGTAAATATTCTGCACCACTTTTTCTGTTCAAAAATTCGGTGACAACTTCGAGTTCCGGATCCAGCGAAAGACAACGTTTTAACAAGATTACCGTTGCTTCACAATCACCCTGAGCACGATGTCTATCGTAAATAGGAATGTTGATGGAGGTACAGATATTTCCCAAACTGTAAGAAAACAAGCCTGGAATTAATTTCTTCGTAAGTCTTACGGTACAAAGACGCTTTCTCTTAAAATCCATGTCAAGCATCGCAAACTCAGCCCTCAGTATATTATAATCGAAGTTCACATTATGAGCGACGAAAATACAATCCTTTGTGATTTGCATGATCTCGTCTGCGACTTCAGAAAACTGCGGTGCACTGCTTACCATTTCATCATTGATTCCGGTAAGACTTTCTATATATAATGGAATGGACTGGCTGGGATTCACAAGGGATGTAAAGGTCTTTGTGACTTCACCATTCTCCAGAATGATCACGCATACCTCTGTGATCCTGTTTCCTTTGATACCGTTCCCGGTAGTCTCAATATCAACAACCGCGTATTTCAACTCCTCCATGGCTGCAAATTACTACAATCTTCAGAAAAAATAAAGGAAAAAATCCAAACTAATGGAATTAATCCAAAAACGTTAATAATTTGAGCATTTGAGCTCAGGCTATTATCTCTGTTTTTTCTTCTTCATTTTATTCAGCCAGATGATGGTTCCAGTCACGGGTAGGGAAGTGGCAATCAGGCAAGCCAGGAAATAGATGATCTTTGATAGAGTTCCAAAAATTTCGCCAGTATGTAAAGGTTTTATGAGAGATGCGACCTGTACATTTAAATCCTTATCGTCAAAAAGTTTCTTTTTTAATACAGATCCATCCCTGTCCAGAACTAACAGATCTGAAGTTGATGGAGACCAGTTGTCATCACCATATTTTCTGATTTCGAACACGTTGGTATCTTCTTGCGGGATACTGATATTTGTTTTGCCCGCATATGTCAACTCTGAATTGGAAATAGTATAGGCTTCTGAAAGTGAAATTATCTCAGAACCTGGCTCTTCAGAAGTGATACCGGGACCACCTCTTCCTCCAAAGATCTTTGTTCCCAGAACCTGGCTACCTGCTTCCCGATACCATTCAAAAGACCAGCAAAGTCCTGTGAGGATCATGATCACTAAAAAAATACAGGAGTAGAAACCAAGAGTATTGTGAAGATCGTGATTAATTCTTTTCCAGTTTGCAGACCATTTAATCTTGAATCCTGGTTTGAAAGCTTTCCATTTCCATTTTTTCGGAAACCAAATAATAATTCCACTGATGGATAGAAATAAAAAGATAATTGTCGCAACACCTACAATGGGTCTTCCAATGCTCGTATCCAAAAGAAGCCAGCGATGCATTCTAAACATTATACTAAAAAATTCATCCAGAGGTGAAGGCTCAGGTTTTAGTATTTCAGCTGAATACGGATCCATCATAAACGTGGTTCCACGACGATCATTCGGTGATGTTTTTACTCGAAATTCATAGGCTTCAGAAGCTTCAGTTGGAATCGAAACAGAGGAAACAGTACCTTTTTCCGACATTCTGGAGGTTAATTCATCAATTGACAACTTTTCCGAAGAAGGAACAACGCGAAGTTCTTCAGCAAAAATTGATTCGATCTCCTTTTCAAAAACCAGCATGGTTCCACTAAAACAAACCAGAAATAGAATAATTCCGCTAGCCAGACCCAGCCAGAGATGGACATCTGTCATAAACTTTCTAAAAGTATAGGCTTTCTTTTTTTTCATTTTTAATAATTATAGTTAGGAACCACGCTGATTAGATTGTTATTTATTTACATCGTTTAATTAGAACCTATAGGAAATTACTCCGCTAAAAGTTCTAGGGTCCGTTTGATTGATAAACCTGGTTCTATAGGCATTGTAACCAATTTCATCAAATATATTATTTGCGAGAATTCTTACATTCCAGTTCTTATCGATCCTGTATGCAGCCTGTAAGTTTACCTGCGTAAGGCTTTCCACATCGAAAGGTTTTTGATTTGGCACGATACCCTGGTGAGTTACTGCTCCGGCAGACCAGTCATTTACAGGTCTCTCACCCGTGTAATATACACCTCCACCAAGAGAAAGTCCTTCAAGATGCTTTGAAAATGAATAATTTGCATAGGTGTTAAAAGTATGCTTTGGTGTATTTAGAGGTGCAGAACCATATACGAAGGAAGTGTGATCCTTATATTGAGCATCTATATAGGAATATCCGGCGATCACTTCCAGATTTTGCAATGGCCGCCCCGTAAGTTCTACTTCAATACCCTGCCGTTGATCGTTTCCACCTTGTTGATAAAAGCCAGTCGCGATCCAGTTTTCGTCATACACCGGAAGGTTGATGTTCTTATTATTTATTCTGAAGAGGGTAAGGTTAAAACGCAACCTGCTGTTGAGCCAGTTCGTTTTGATACCTGCTTCTACCTGATCGTAACGTTCATTCCCCAGTTCTTCTCCATCTTCTCCAATTCTTGCCGCTGTTCTCGGGTAAGAGCTATTGGTGTAAGAAGCAAATAGATTTACATTTTCAAAGGGAGAAAAAATAATTCCAGCAAGCGGATTAAAAGAATCACTTCTATTATTTTCTTCACCGGTAATGGTTTCTACGGAAGAGTAACGTACTCCTAAAAATGTCTTGAACCATTCAGTAAAAGTGATCACATCCTGGGCAACAAATCCTATTGCTTTAGACCTGGCGGCTCCTTCATTTGCTGCTGCGAAATTAATTCTCTGAGGTAATAAACGGCTATTTGAAATATTGAATACATCAATAGTGTCCACTGCTGAAGCAGATTTGCTGAAAGTTTCGTAATTGGTTGTACGATAATCAAAACCAACCTGAAAAGTGTGACTTATGGCGCCGGTTTCGATTTCGTCACCAATTAGATCAAATTGTACCACACTGTTCTTATCACTACGAGTGCTTATTCCGTAGCCACGAGTTCTTTGATTATAGACGGGTACATCGTTTTCCATTACCACATTTCCAAAACTGGCACCCTTGTTATCAAGATCCAGATTAGACCTGTAATAGGCGGCACGAAGGCTAAGTTTTTCACTTAGATCCCTATTGACTCTAATGGCGTAAGTAGTGTTTTCTGTATTATTGCGATCGTTTTCAAAACCTAAAAAGACATCGTATGGAAGGTCGTAAATCGCATTTTGATCATTTTCAGCAAGATTAACTGTTCCTGCATCTGGAGTTCTGCTATCTGAGAAATAATCCATTTCAAGAGTTATCTCTGTTTTATCATCTGGCTTCCATTCCAGCGACGGATTGATGTAGAAGCTCTCGCCAGAAATTCCGCTACGGTAAGAATCTTTTCTTTCTAATGCTGCATTTATTCTGAAGGCAATATTTTTCTGTTCATTTAGAGGGCCATAAACATCGAAAGCTGGTCTAACCAAGCCGTAGCTGCCAACTCTCATCGAAGCTTCGCCACCAAACTGATATTTTGGAGTTTTGGTAACAATGTTCACAACACCGCCGGGACTTCCAAGGTCGGTGGCAACTCCTTGTGTAATGGACGCGGCGCCTTTGAGAACCTGGATGTTATCAACACCCTGCATATCGGTTAAAATTCCTGTTCCTCTAAAATCTGAATGTACGCGCACTCCGTTCTTTAAGATCGGAATTCCACGAAAACCTCTGGAAGAAATACTCTCACTTCGGTTTCCGTAAGTAGCAAATGTGTAAACTCCGGGAACATTCCTTGTTGCTTCTGAAATGCTTAGTGCTCCCTGTTGTTTGATGAGCTTATCTGAAATTACTGAGATACTTTGGATCTGTTCGTAAGGTTCTAAAGGCAATCGGGTAAGGGCCTCGATCTTATCTGGATGGCTAAACCTGTTTCCAAAAACCTCAACTTCCTGCAATTGATCATCAATTTCGAGATCAATATTCAATACAGCCGGTCTATCCCTGAAGTCAACCTTTACTTCGGTAGTCTGGTATCCAATGGCAGATATAGTAAGTTGAAGCTCTTCATCTGGTAAATTGTAAAATCTGAATTCGCCCTTCGCGTTTGCCGAAGTTCCTTTATTTATTTTTTTAATAATAATGGTTGCAAATGGAACCGATTCAGAATTATGAAGTATTTGACCTTTGATATCTGGTTCGCTTTGAGCCCATGTTAGAAACGGTATTGCGAGCAGTAGAAGTAGTAGTTTTCGCACTGGTATTTATTTAGACTAATTATAAACAAGGCGCAAATGTATTCAGATTTTCAAAAAATAAAAAATTGTTTAGAATGATTTTAAATAAAATTTTGAGGCTTGTAGCTTAAGTGGTTGAGGTTCAAAAGAAAAAGCTTTCGCATTGCGAAAGCTTTTTCTTTTGATTTACTGAAACAGATAGAGTAGGATCATGATTCCTATCCCAGTACTTAGAATAGCATACTTCATTAGATTGTAGCTTTTTTCTAAACGTTCGATCTTCTCAGTAAATTCATGGTCTTCGTTCAATCTGTCCATGACATTTAATTTGGGTGCTTCAATATCTAAATATTTTGTTAAAACCCCAAATTACTGCTTAAATTTATTACTGTTGTTCTATGATCTCCACTCGAATTCCGCTGGTATGTCCGGAAAATTCAGGAGCATACATAGATTCTATCGTGCTAATTCCATTCGAGAAGGAACCAGCATTATTGGCTCTTACGGTATATTCAAGAACATAAGTTCCCTTTCGTAATTTATCGAAGAAGAAATGAGTAGCAGCATCTCTGGTGCTTTCATAATAGCTGGTATTATTTTGATACTTGTGTTCACTAATCACGTTTGTTGGTTCAAAACCACTTGCACGCATATCCTTCAAATGAATAAACTCCATATCTGCCTCAGTTCGTACGACTAATCGAACACTTACCAGGTCTCCTACTTTTAGTGGTGTATCAGATTTTATTCTCTTTAGTTCATTATTTCCAGTATTCAGATATAACTCTTTTTCGATATTAAGCGGACTCTCAGAATGAGTTTTAATCTTATCCAAATTTTCAAAATATTGCCAGTAAGCGCCACCATATCCGGCGGTAGTGTTATGATTCTCGATTTGAATATTTCTGAAATCTTCTGAAAATTCTCCGGCTTTCCATGTCGATTTCACATAGCCAGACCCAGCTTCAGCAGGTGTATTACTTAGTGCTTCCATATCCAGCTTCTCTCCGCCAATCATGAATTGAGTATTCGAGGACACTGGAAGTATATCCATTCCCTGCATTAGCAACGCGTAGACCGCTGCAGTGGTAGATTTAGTAGTTTCCCAGTAGTTGGTTCTTTTATTCTGAATTAACCAGATCTTAAGTTCTTCAATTGTTTCTACATCTTTGGAAACTTCAGCAAAAGCCTGAATAATTAGGGCTTGTACTTCAACAGGAGTATTAAATGATCTCCAGCTCGCAGTATTTTCCTTCCAGTACATGCCGTAAGTTTTAGATTTTACTGCGGTCTGTTTCAGCGATTCAATGATCTCCAATGCTTTTGCGGAGTGCCCAAATCGATTTAATATTATTGCCAGTTCAGCCTTTTCTGAAAGATTATAATCTGTCCAGCGTTCCTTTTGATATTCCAGAGCTTTGTCAATGAGGTCTTTTTGTTCAGCCAGAATTGGAAACTCTTCCTGGTGCATGCTTCTGGTTTTTGCATAGGCAAGTACAGTGTAACTTTTATAAAACGCGGTTGAATTTCCGGACTCTCTTCTTCTTTTCTGCTCCATCAATTCCTTATCCAGATAAGCAATCGCATTGGCAAGAATTCTGCGATCGTCCAGCTCAATTTTCATGTTCTTCAGTTTTCCGAAGCCCTCGATGATATGAGATGTGATATAATAATTATCTCTACCGCCGGCAAACCATGGAAAAGCTCCCGAAGAATTTTGCATTCTGCGCAACCTGGTCAACATAGAAGTTAGTTCTTTGTTGATTCTCCCGGTTTCGAACAATAATCCTACTCGTTGTTGCTGTAAACTTTCAGATTCAGCATCCTGTACCCACGGAGTTTCAGCAAGCAAAAGGCTCTTGAGTTCTTCATTTTTCTGAAGATTGCTCACCATACTGGAATCTTTTCTCCATGCTTCATAAACTTCAGCGATCTCAGGTTTTGAGTTCACAATTTTCTGACCAACGGAATTAGCGAAAATCTTCGAAAATATCTGTTCAGAACATTCATGCTCATATTCCATGAGATATGGTAAACTTTGCAAGGCAAACCACGCGGGATTGGAAGTATATTCAAATGTAAACTGATGATTTTCCAGGGTTTCAGAATCATTTGATTTCAGATTCTCAAATTCAAAGCTTTCAGTTTCTCCTGCTCTAACAAATAGCGGTATACTTTCATAAACCAACATCCTATTCTTTAGAACAGGAAGTAAATTTTCTTCTCCATCACTAAAATCTCCAGCTTTCGCAAGGATTCTATAGGTCACGGCAGGAATAGTTTCCGGAACATAAAGTTTCCAGCTTACCACCTTGGTCTTTCCTTCCTGGATCTGGAAAGCTTGCAGCGTTTCAGTATTTCCCATTGGAATATCTACCGGCTCCATCGTCACGGCATCAAACAACTTCAGTACAGCGTTACCGGTCATTGGTTCACTGGAAAGGTTGGTTACTTTCGCCTTAAAAATGATACTATCACCCTCTCTTAAAAATCTTGGTGCATTTGGTACTATGTTTAGATCCTTGCTTGTAGTTACAATTCTCTGCAATTCACCGGTGCTCCAGTTACTGTTATGAGCCAGCAATCGTAATTTCCAACTCGTTAGTGCTTCCGGAGTGGTGAAGCTAAAGGATAAACTTCCATTTTCATCCAGTCTTAAATCCGGGAAGAAAAAAGCTGTTTCCTGTAGATTTGTTCTAGCATCAACATTTTCAAGGTCTTCCAAAGATTTGCTGGTGGTGATAATCACAACACCATCAGCCGCTCTACTTCCATAAATTGCTGTAGCTTCAGCACCTTTTAGAATTTCGACGCTTACTATATCTTTTGAATCTAATTCGTAGTCTTCAACAGGTTTTCCATCTACGATAAACAGCGGACTTCCACTTATGCTTGAGCTACCTCTAATTTTAAATTCGGTGCTCGCCCCAGTTCTGGAAACCTGTACTCCAGCAACATTACCTTTTAAAAAGGCAACAGATTCACTTTCCTGATCGGCATCTTCAACAACTTCTGCCGCTGCCTCGCCATAACCTGTAACTATGACTTCATCCAGGCTGGAAGAATCTGCTTCAAGATCAATAAACACTTCGGTTTCATCACCAAGTTGGTATTCCTGACTTACAAAACCTACAAAACTAAAGGTGAGAAGTGAGTTTTTAGGAGCATCGATTCCAAATTCACCATCAAAGTCTGTCTGTGCGCCAACACTCGAACCTTTGACCGTCACATTTACTCCTGGAAGTGGTTCTCCATTCTCGTCTACTACTCTTCCCTGCACACGAGCTCCGGAATCCGCTTTATTGCTAACTTTTAATGTGCTCAGATAATTCCTGTACTGGTAACTGTTGGGCTGACCAAAATCAAAGCCAAATTGAGAAAGCTGATCAAAACGAAGATTAACTCGTCTATAATAATTATTTCTACCAAAATATCTATACAGGTTGGTGCTTCGACCTAAATTATCAAAATATAAGGATGGATAATTAGATCTGTAAGCACTAAAACCAGTATCTGTATTCCACTCATCCTTTTTAAATTGATCAAGCGAAATATCATACATAGAAGCCAGAACTTCAGCTTCCTTTTTCTCACTAGGAGTTGATACATTGAAACTCCAGGTTTCTTCAAGTCCAGGTCTTATTTTATTTCTGAAGGTTTCCGTAGAGATTTCGAGATCTTCGGAAGCTTTTCTGAAGTTTACCACCTCGCTGAATTCAATTTGCCTGTTGTTTATTACTGAGGAAACAACGAGTTTAAATTCCGGATCTTCCAGAGATTTAAGCGGAATCTTTAATTTTAACTTTCCATCAAGCTTATAGTATTCTCTAAATATAGAAGTTCGACCGTTTCTGAATGCTGAAACACGAATTCGCAAATTATCTATAGGAGAACTGATCTCAACCTGTGCGTGATCATTTGAAGCTAATGTTTCCTTATTGATAATAGTTACGAGAAGATCCTGATCGGTAAAGGCCTTATTACTTTTAGGGTCCTGGATACTAATCACCTTAAGTAATTCTTCTTTTTTATTTTCATGTCGGAGTTCGAAACTTAATAAGTAACTACCGGCTTTCCAATTTCTGGTAGCGATCTCATCCTCAAAATTCCCATCTGAATCAAAACTGGATTCGTACACGGTCTCAAGTTTTTCCCAGTTTTCTGGTTTAGTCAGCTTTCGGTAAGGTTCATTCGGGAATAGTCTTTCGAATTCATCTTTAGAAATAAGTTCAAATTCAGGAGCCTCCCACCATCTTTCCTGGTAATGCTTTTCAGGACTCTTGAGCCTATAGATCTTATAAGTACCCGTCGCAGGCACCTTTTGGTCATTCAGATTTCTTGTAGCCAGATCAATTTTCAGCGTATCGTTAACATAGATCTTTTCTGCGATTTCAAGCTTTGGAAGAAAATTCTTATTCCCGATTTTAAGCGACTGCTGTGCATCTCTCGTTTCTCCACTCACATCGGTCACAGAGGCAGATATGGAGTAGCGATAAACAAGATCACTAAGATTATTGTTCTGGTCTGCCCTGGCTTCAAAAGGAATAATAAAATTCCCATTTTCATCTGTTTCAGTAGTATCAGTTTTAATAATAACAGGTTCTGAATAATAGCTTCTCCACCACGAATAGTGCATTTGTTCCCTGGTAACTGTGTAGGCAACTTTAAGATTTGGAAGCGAGGCACCAATATAAGCTTCAGCAGAACCCTTAAGTTTGATTTCTTCACCCAACTCGTAAGCTTTATTTACGGTGTCAAAACTTACTTCAAAAGTTGGTCGTTTATATTCTTCTACACTAAAATATTTGTAATCATCCTGAAAGTCATCCAATTCATCCCAGAATTTTGAATCGGTTTCATAATATTCTTCGGCATAAATGGAGAACTGACCGGTAAGATTATTGACTGGCAGATCAAAACTACCGGTAAAAGATCCGTACTCATTGGTCTTGAATCTAAATTCATGAATTTCATTGTCGTTCGGGTCATCTACGAATACGTCTATATATTCATTAGGAACTATGCTGGTAGAATCATTTCTATGCTGTAGAAAGACACCCTTAAAATGTACTTTTTGACCGGGACGGTAGATTGCACGATCCAGGAAGAAAAGTACCTTCGCCTGTA
>NZ_JBLWIM010000008.1:629815-633854 GCF_048381525.1 Christiangramia qingdaonensis | reverse complement strand
AGCGATGACCACCGCGATTGTAAGAGGAGGAGTAGAAATCATCTCCCTTTGTAAATTCTATATGTTCTTCCCAATATCGATTCCCGGAATAGCTATCCATTACTATCTCCCCATTACGATCAGAAGTTCTGGAAAGAATGGTGGTATTGCCCTTTTTTACTCTTAGAACAACATCGCTTAGATTTTCTCCTGACTTTCGATCAACTACATGAAACAAATTTTCATTCTCAAAATCTGTTCTGGAGACGGCGATGTTGGTCACCAGGTAAGTCCCGGAAGTATGATTGCCTTCTGAATCGTATAAATGAACAAGATACCTTCCGAAGTCTTTTCCCGGAATTACAATTTCAGTAGAATGCTCATTATAATCTGTTTCACCTGGTAAAACGATCTGTAAACTATCTGAAATTTTAGCAGCTTCTTTCTTTATAATATCTGCTCTATCTCTATAATTTCCATTATTCAGGAAATTCATACTAACCTTACCTATTTTCATATAGACGGTATCCATATTTATATAAGTAAGCCTGGCACGACCTGGTTCATTTTGAGTGAGAATGTTTTGCAATTGCGCCTCCAGACTTGGTGTAGTAAGTATCTTCAAAAGATTCTGAGCATTCTGCCGGGTAAGCGTATTGTTAAAGTTAGACTCAATAAGTTTTAAAAGATCGACCGCTTTAGCATTATATTGTGGATACTTCGGTAATCCCTCTTCATCTCTTTCTGAAGCTTTTTCAGCATAGGCATTAGCCAGTTCAAACATTAGCTGAGCCTTAATTTTCCGGTCTTTTGAGTTTTTTTCCAGCTTCTCAATTGCACTGATGTATTGCTGAAAATCATTATGAAATTCAGCATGAACAAACTCAATACGTTGTAGTTTCCAGTAATTCAGAGATACATCACCTTTGTCTTTTGAATGGATTCTTTCCAGTTCCTGATACTGTCGTAGAGCAAGCAGCTTGGAATTTTCAACATCAGTAATTTCAGCATTTACAAATCTCGAGTTTACAGCAAATAGAACCTCTTTGCTAATTTCTGTTTTTGCAGCTTCAAACTCTGAATTGAAAAAGCTACCATCCTTAAGAAACTCCAGATAACGTCCAGCCAGAAGATCATAGATAGAAGGTCTGAAATCTCTCGTTATAGTTTTTGCATTTAAAAGCACATCAATTTCAGAATTGGGAAATTTGACCAGTTTGCCGGGATTGGCAATAGAATTTTTATGTGCTGTATGTATACTGTCCTTGATAGTTTCCAGAGACCAGGTACTCAAATCCTTTTGATTTGGATCGTCGATTTGTTTCTGTTCCCGGCGACTCCATCGGTTTTGTCTATAATAATCACTTAATAACTCAGCTTTATAACTTCGAAGCACCTGATCAAATGGAAAAGGAATCTGTGTAATAGAATTATTGATATCCTGAAGTATGTAGCTCTCCGCATCCTCATGATTGATCTGGTATAGGCGATAATGGTAGATCTTAGCCTTAATAAGCTCATCATAACTTTTATCACTTTTTGCGCGCTGCATTAAGTTATTGGTACGCTCTAGTGCAGTCTCAACTTTTCCATCTTTCTCAAGCGAATTGATCTGTAGCCAACTTTCTTTATAGCTTGGGTTTTGGGCGAATAGTAAACTTTGGGATAAGATGAAGATCCCTAAAAGCAATTTTTTCATAGGTAGCAGGTTAGGTTGTATAGGAATTAAAAGGTACTAAAAGATTTAGCACCGCAATAGTTATGCCTGTAATTTTATAATCTTACAACTTTAACCGAACCTTGAATTTAATTGTGGAGTGACGTACGCAGTTTATGAAATTCTTCCTCTAAAAAACTCAGTTGTTGTTTAATGTCGGTATTTCTACTATCTGGAATACGATGGTAAAAAGCATATTTGATCTCCCATAGCTCTTTAATATCGGTATATGGAATCTCAATATCTTCAATGCCTTTGTGATCTGCTTTCAAAATGAATTTTTTTGCCGACTGGTATATTCTTCTCAGGAATACTTTTTCTTCGGAAACTACCAGGAACAAACATGCACTCGCTAGATTAGGGTATTGCTTCTTCTGAACTTTCACACCTATCACTACATCTTTCGGGTAAAATCCATCAGAATCTGTGCTCATTTCGAGGTCATGAATTACGAAAGCTCGAAGATCTGCTTCATTATAGATCGGTAAATGAATTTCGGGTAGATCTTCGATAAAATTTTCCTTGGTGTGATGCTGAATATAATCCTGTTGTTGTTCCGGGATGATACAGGGCACTTTCTTGCAAATATCCGGTTTAGCTTTAAGGTCATCGTGCTCAGGTTTGCCTCTAAACTTCAGTAGTTCATTCACCGTAAGTTCGCTGGTAAGCAGATCATCTATAGGAATGCTAAAATAATTAGCAATCTTAATAATGGTTTCTATCTTAGGTTCGCTTCGTCCTTCTTCATAAGCGCCCAGTGTACCACGTTTAAGGTCAAATAGCTCAGCAAAAGCCTGCTGACTCAAACTACGAACCGATCTTATTTTCCTGATATTTTTTCCGAATAAAGACATTTGTTGCTAATAATATTTGCAGAATTGAATATTTATTGTAAATTAGTCTAACAATATTAGCAAATACATTTCAGTATTGCTAATTTTTTTAGTCTGAAATGTTCGAACACTCAGAGATCTGTTATTAACCAACTAAAGAATTAGAATTATGATCTCATTTATTATCGATATGGCCACCGAGCTTATCACGTTTCTTTAACAAAGTCTTAATACTTTTTTGTATTATTAGGCTCTCAAAATAGTAGTACTAACCGTAATAACCACCTATGAAAAATCACTTTAATATTACGAGAGATTTTTTGCTGGAATTGAATTTTAATATCACCCGGGAGAATCCGGAAGATGGACTTTTAGTGATTCAAAAAGAAAATTCTGGAATTAGAAATCTCATCGTAGGCGTTGCTCCGCCAATCTTAATAATGGAGCAGTACATTTTCAAGATCAATAACCAGTCTGAAAAGATCTTTAAAAGTTTGTTGCAGAAGAATCGCGATATCGTACACGGAGCTTTTGTACTGGACGAGTCTGGTGAAAAAGTCATTTACCGCGATACACTTCAGATTGAGAACATGGATCTGAACGAATTGGAAGGGAGCTTAAACTCACTCAGCTTATTAATGAGTGAATATTCAGATCATATCATAGAATTCTCAAAATATTAAAATTCAGCATTATGAACATCTTTAAAAGATTATTTAAAATAGGAGAGGCAGAAACAAATTCTGCCCTGGACAAAATGGAAGATCCAATCAAAATGACCGAACAGGGCATTAGAGATATGAAACTTGACCTGGATAAAAGTCTGGAAGCACTGGCACAGGTGAAAGCACTTGCGATCAGAGCAAAGAACGACCAGGAAGAATTTCAGAATAAAGTGGACGATTACCAGAATAAAGCGATCATCATCCTGAAGAAAGCACATTCCAAAGACATGGAACAGGTAGAAGCAGATCGTCTTGCGCAGGAAGCTCTTGTGCAAAAAGAAGCAGCAGAGCAGCAGGTTCTAAGAGCTAAGGAAGAGTCGGTTAAATTCGATAATAACGTAGCTCAATTGCAAAAAAATATCCAGACTATAAAAGCAAATATCGGGAACTGGGAGAATGAACTCAAGACCCTAAAAGCAAGGGTCAAAGTATCGAATGCCACCAAAAACCTGAATAAGCAAATGGCTGAACTAGATAGTACTGGTACAGTATCTATGCTGGAAAGAATGAAAGAAAAAGTAGCCCAGGAAGAAGCACTGGCCGAGGCTTATGGAGATATTGCCAATGCTTCTAAATCTATCGATGAGGAAATCGATAAGGCGGCAGATACCTCGAAAGCAAAAGCAAGTGATGAACTGGCGAAGCTTAAAGAACAACTTGGAATGAAAGATTCTAAAAACGAATAAACTTGGATAACCTAATCAACATACTTTTTTCAGAGGTAAACGTGATCCTGAGCGTGTTGCTCATGATTCTAATTCTCTACTGGATCATCACTATGATAG
>NZ_JBLWIM010000008.1:616826-629750 GCF_048381525.1 Christiangramia qingdaonensis | reverse complement strand
TCCGGGATCGAAGGTGGAAATATGGATTTTGAAGATATTTCCAATACTGAGATCAACCAGGAGGACGTGGTTGGGAAGAGGCGAAAACCTTTAAAGTGGTGGCAAATATTTCTTATCTATTTCAATTTCGTGGGACTGCCATTCATGTTCACTTTTACTTTCTGGATCTTTATCTGGTGGTTCATAACCACACTGGTTACGGCGATCACTTCAAGCTATGATAACTTTATAGGTTTTGGGATCATGCTACTGGCTTTGTTTCCGGCACTGTTCGTCACCAAGATTCTTACCACACCATTTAAAGGTTTCTTTAAAAATCTTAACAAGGATGGTGATGCACCCATCGACTATCTTGGTAGAAAGGCAACTTTGATGTCGACCATTTCAAAAGACAGGATGGGAAATGCTGAGGTGAGCGTAAATGGTGATAGCTTATCTATTTATGTAAAATCACTTACCGGAGATGCGCTCCCTTATGGAAGTAGTGTCCTTATTATCAAGCGGTCTCCAGATCGCAATTATTACCTCGTACAATCATATAACGAATAAAACTAATCTAACTACAATGGAATCAATCTTACCAATTATTGGAATTGGAATAGGCGTATTGCTATTTCTAATCATCGTTTACTTCGCGATCATCGCGATGTTCTACAAAAAAATTCCCCAGGGACAGGCACTCATCAGGACCGGTTTTGGAGGGACAAAGGTCGCTACAGATAAAGGTCTGTATACGGTACCGGTTTTTCATAAAACCGAGATCATGGATATTTCTGTTAAGAAGATCCAGATCGAAAGACTGGCGCATGAAGGTCTTATTTGTAGAGACAATATGCGTGCAGATATCAAAGTTGCCTTCTTCGTTCGGGTAAACAATGATATTGAATATATTAAGAAAGTAGCGCAGACCATAGGTGTGGACCGTGCATCTAAAATTGCCACGCTGGAAGATCTTTTTGAAGCTAAGTTTTCAGAAGCATTAAAGACCGTTGGTAAAAAATTCGATTTTATCGAGCTTTATGAAGCCAGACGCGAATTTCGTGATGAGATCGTAAATATTATTGGCACAGATCTTAATGGCTATACGCTGGAAGATTGTGCGATCGATTTCCTGGAGCAGACTTCAGTAAAAGAATTAAAGCCAGACAATATTCTGGATGCAGAAGGGATCAAGAAGATCACCGAGCTTACGGCAGTTCAGAATATGAAGGCCAACCTTATCAAGCGTGATGAAGAAAAAACCATCAGAAAGCAGGATGTGGAAGCCAGGGAGGCAATTCTTGAACTGGATAAGCAATTGGCTGAAAAAGAAGAGCAACAGAAACGTGAAATTGCGAATATCAAAGCTCGTGAGAATGCAGAAACTCTTAAGGTGGATGAAGAAGAAAGACTAAAATCTGAAACTGCCAGAATTGCTACGGAAGAAAAAGTGAAGGTTGCAGAGGAGAATATGCAACGCCAGATCATTGTAGCGCTTAAAAATAAAGAGCGTACAGATGCTGTGGAGTCTGAAAGAGTTGAAAAAGACAGGTTACTGGAGGCTACCGAACGTGAAAGAGTGGTAACTCTTGCGCAGATCGAGAAAGAGAAAGTAGTAGAGGTTGAGAAGAAAAACATCCAGGATGTGATTCGTGATCGTGTGATGCTGGAAAAAGGAGTGGTAGAAGAGCAGGAAAACATGAAAGATATCCAGGCATTTAAAACTGCCGACAGGGATAAGCAGGTTAAAATTACTACTGCAGAAGCATCTGCCCAGGAAGAACTTATTAAAACGACCATTGCTGCGGAAGCTCAAAAAGAAGCTGCCAAGCAAAAAGCCGAAGAGATCAATATCGAAGCACTTGCTCATAAAGAAGCCAGCCAGAAACAAGCTGAAGCGAGAAAAATTCTTGCTGAAGCCCAGGCGAAAGAAGAAGCAACTGTTGGTATGTCTGAAGCCCAGGTAATGCATGCGAAAGCTGATGCCAATGAGCGTCAGGGACTTGTAGAAGCGAATATCATCGAGAAAAAAGCACGTGCTGAAGCGGCCGGAATGGAAGCCAAAGCAGATGCTAAACGTAAAGATGGACTTGCCGAAGCCGATGTAATTAAAGAGAAAGCGATAGCTGATGCTTCAGGAATCGAGGAGAAAGCTGCGGCAATGAAGAAACTGGATGGTGTTGGAAAAGAACACGAAGAGTTCAAATTAAGACTGAATAAAGATCTTCAGGTAGATCTTGCCAATATCAATATTCAGAAGGAAATTGCAGATGCACAGGCGCAGGTAATTGGAGATGCGTTGAAGGCTGCTAAGATCGATATTGTTGGTGGAGAAACTATGTTCTTCGATCAAATCGTTGGGCAGATCACCAGAGGTAAAGGATACGACAGGCTAGTACAGAACTCTACGAACATACAGGAGGTTAAAACTGCCATTCTTGGTAGTGAAGATGTAAAAGGGAATCTGCTTGAAAAAGTAAGAGACTTCGCTTCTAAATATGGAGTAAGTACCGAGGATGTCAAAAACCTCAGTATTGCCTCTCTTATTACAGATCTTAAAATAAAATCTGATGATAAGGAAGAGCAAACCATGCTCGGCAATCTTCTGAACCTGGCGAAAGGACTGGGAATTCAGGATAAACCGATCTCAAAACTTAGATAACTGGAAATGCCGGTGCCTGGCACCGGCTTCTTTTTTAATCTACATCAATTACATCACAAACTTCAGGAAGAGAACATGGCAAAGGAACCCATAAAGGAAGAGAATGCGCAAAAACTGGATGTTGGTACCTATGAGGTGATCCAGGGCAGACTGCAAAAGCAAAAAACTGAGTTACAATCCCGACTTAAGAAATTAAATGAAGAGCGGCAGAAGGTTTTTGGTTCTTTGGAGACCAGGCTTATCGCCAATGACCGCATCAATACCGAAAACAACTGTATCGCGAGGGATATCGTTTCGCTAGGCAACACCTGTATTTTTGGTTACAATGTGCATTTTGGTTTGCGTACAGAGATCTCTTTGAATGATGTAATGAGTATTTATAGGTTTGAGAATAATTCTTTTGAAGCGATCGATACAGATCTCCTGAAAAACGATGTTTTCGAATCTGATTTCAAAAATCTTTACAAGTATTACAGAAACACCATTTTCTCGAAATTCGCTGTAATTGGAAACTATCTTTATATGGTTTTCCGGTTAAGTGAGAGTGTAACCGATATTAAAACCTTCAAATGGCTTATTAAAGATGAAGGTTTGCAATATGTAGACAATCGTAGTGATCACGAATACAAACTACCCTCACAACATGAATTCAACTGGCAGGAAGTATCCAGAGATCAACATAGGCAGGGAGTTCATGCACATGTTTCTATTCTGGATCGTGTTTTTGTAGAGACCATTGGCGGTGATCTTACGATCAAGATCGAGGATAATACCAATGATGGAAAAGGAATCTTTTCCGAAGAAGTAGAGCATAGGGACCAAACGCTGGATGACGCACAGTATAGATTTGCGAACCTTGGTAATCTCATTATTCTTGAAATTAAACCATTTCAGGAAGGTCCGCGTTATTTTGTGTATAATCATAAACTTCGGGAAGTTCAAAAGATCAGCAGTATCATGGATACCTGCGTTTTGTTACCAGACGACCAGGGAATAATTTTCCCAACCGGGTATTACTTACAAACCGGGGAATATCATTTGTTCGATCATAGCATTCCGAATCTAAGATTTCAGGAAAAGATAAGTTCTCCAAATGGCGAGGATTTTCTGTACGTATTCTACGCTCCGGAAAACGGACTCTACAACCTGATGAGCTATAATGTGATCTCCCAGGAAATCCAGACTCCAATTATTTGTAATGGTTTTACGATCCTTGAAAATGGTGAACTATGCTATTTCAAGAACGAAAATGAACAAACCAAGCATCATGTGATCCAGATCTGGCAAACGCCATATCTTAAAGGTGATTTTATGCCTTCCAGTCATGAGGATAGCCTGTTATATAAGATCGGGAACAAGGATATTGTAAAAGCGATGGCTGAGGTAAACGGACTCGTAAATCTTCTGAATAAAGAGGATAATTATGATGGTTTGTATGCAGATCTTTCCAAGCGTTCCAAGGATATTCTGGATGCCTATTACTGGCTGAAAGAAGAGGAAACTCAGCTTCTAAATGAGCCACTTCGGGAAATTAACCAGGCTGCAAATGCTGCCATGGATGAATTTCAGAAGGTGCTGGAACTCAAAAAGAATGCTAGGCAGAAAACTAACGAAATAGGGAAAGAAGCCGAGCAAATCTTTAATAAGATAAAAAGTTCAGGTTTTCGGAATATCAATGATTTCGTAAATGCATTAACGCAGCTCAGGTCATTAAGAGGAGAAGCGATAAGTCTTAAAGAAGTACGTTATGTAGATGAGCAGTTCATTGAAAACCTCGAAGAGCAGATTGCCGAGCAAACTACAAAGATCTCGCGAAGATGCGTGGATTTCTTGCTGGATGCGAAAGCTCTGAATCCATATCACAAAGCAGTAAGTGATAAAGAAGAACAGCTATCTGAAATCAAAAAGGTAGTTGAAGCTCGAAAACTGGAGGAAGAAGTCAACAAAATTTCTGAGGATCTTGAATTATTAATTGATATTGTTTCAAATCTTGAAATAGAGGATACTTCGCATTCTACAAAGATCATCAATAATATTACACTGATTTTTTCTTCGATCAACCAGTTAAAAGCAGAGATCAGGAAAAAACGAAAATCCCTTGGAAGTGCAGAAGCTCAAGCCGACTTTGCCGCGCAATTGAAGCTTATCGATCAAAGTATCATCAACTACCTGGATATCGCCGATACTCCGGAAAAATGTGATGATTTTCAAACCAGGATTTCCATTCAGCTAGAAGAATTGGAGGGTAAGTTTGCCGATTATGAGGAATTTATTGAGCTGATTATTGAGAAGCGGGAAGAAGTTTATAATGCTTTTGAAGCGCGTAAGAATACACTCGTAGAAAAACGAAATAAACGTGCGGTAACTTTACAAAATTCCGCAGAAAGAATTCTGAAAGGTGTGCGTAAGAAATCTGAATCTTTTGATGAGGTTTCCGAGATTAATGCTTATTTCGCTTCAGATATCCTGGTGAACAAAGCCAGAGATATTGCCTCGCAATTACAGGAAATGGACGACAGTGGTAAGGCTGAAGAGATACAGTCTATGCTGAAGTCTGCCCGCGAGGATGCTCTCCGAAAACTGAAGGATAAAAAGGAAATTTACGAGGATGGTGATACGGTCATCAAGCTTGGAAAACACAAATTTGGTGTTAATAAACAGGAGCTTGATCTTACGATTTTATTTGTGGATGATGCTTTACATTATCATATCACTGGGACAGATTTCTACCAGAAGATTGAGAACGAAACACTTGTAAAATCTGAACAATACTGGAGTCAGGATTATATTTCAGAAAATAAGAATATATACCGAGCCGGTTTTCTTGCTTATAAATTATTCCGAAGATTTGGTGAAGAACTAAAGGACCATACGGAGGAAGATTTGATCAGGCTGGTGCAGGAGGAAAGCAGTAAAGATTATTCTGAAGGATATGTGAAAGGGATCCATGATCTGGATGCGGCAAAGATACTTTCTGTGCTGCTGGAAAAACATGAGGGCTTGGATCTGCTTCGGTTTCATCCCGAAATTAGGTCCTGCGCACAATTCTTCTGGAAATTTTCTTCTGCGGAAATTCGGTCAAATTTAGATCAGAATATAAAAGCTGCGGGAGAAGTGTTGCAGGTATTTCCAAATTCCAGAGAATACCAGTCATTGCTGAAAATACTGACCAAAGAGATCTATGAATTTGGACAGGTCTCAGGAATATTTGAACCAGAACTGGCTTCTGAAGTTGCTGAATATTTGTTTGAAGAATTGCAAAATGATGATGATTTTCAAAAAAGCGGAATAGCCATCGGGATCAAAGAAGATTTTCTGAATATGCTGAAATCTGAAAATGCCGATCTAAAATTTAAAGATAGTCTCAAAAGCCTGAGTTCAAATCAGGCAAAAGTAGCCTTGATCGAGCAGTGGTTGAAAGCATTTTTGCAAAGCAAGTTAGATGAGCAAACGAGCTTGAAAAGCAAGTATGTAAGCGAGGCAGCAGCGCTTATACTTTTTGAAGACGAATCTGTTTTAAATACAAAATTTACTTCACCATCTCAGCGCATTGAGAACTTGAGAGGTGAACATCGGCTGGTTCAGGCAGGAGTTTTCGATTTTAACTATCATGATTTTATATCGATTTACAAGCACTATTTTGAGATTGATGTTCCGGCTTACCAGGAATTTAGAAAAGCCAGGCATGAAGTGACCCTTCAGCTCAAAGAAGATCTAAAACTTGAAGAATTCAAGCCAGGAACACTAAACTCTTTCGTTCGAAATAAATTGATCGATCAGGTTTATTTTCCTCTATTTGGAGATAACCTGGCCAAACAGCTGGGCACCGTTGGAGATCAAAAAAGAACGGATCGAATGGGATTGTTGTTGCTTATTTCTCCTCCAGGTTATGGAAAAACTACCTTGATGGAGTATATCGCCAACAGGCTAGGACTGGTTTTTATGAAGATCAATGGTCCGGCGATTGGTCACGATGTAACTTCAGTAGACCCATCTTCAGCTACTAATTCGGCAGCACGGGAAGAGCTTAAAAAACTGAATCTTGCCTTTGAAATGGGTAATAATGTGATGCTGTATCTCGACGATATCCAGCATTGTAATCCTGAATTCCTCCAGAAGTTTATATCCCTTTCCGACGGAACCAGGAAAATTGAAGGGATTTACAACGGTAGATCCAGAACCTATGATATGCGCGGGAAGAAATTCTGCGTGATCATGGCCGGGAATCCTTATACAGAAAGCGGCGAGAAGTTTCGAATTCCAGATATGCTGGCGAACCGTGCAGATATTTACAACCTTGGTGATATTATTGGTGATACCGCTCACCTTTTCAGGTTGAGTTTGATCGAAAATTCATTAACCTCTAATCCTGTTCTACATCAGCTTAGTAGCAAGAACTTTGATGATGTTTATAGATTACTGGATAGAATCGAGAATAATAACCAGGAAGTACAGCTGGAAGGAAATTACTCGAACCAGGAAGTACAGGAATACGTGTCGGTTCTGGAAAAGGTCATACAGATACGGAACAGTGTTCTAAAGGTAAATGCAGCGTATATAAAGAGTGCGGCGATGGAAGATGAATATCGAACAGAACCATCTTTTAAATTACAAGGCTCCTATCGTGATATGAACAAACTGGTGGCAAAAGTGGTTCCGGTAATGAATGATTCGGAATTGCAAACGCTCATTCTGTCGCATTATGAAAGTGAATCTCAAACGCTTACTTCAGCTGCCGAAGCAAACTTGTTAAAGTACAAAGATCTTATTGGTATTTTGAATGATGAAGAACGGAGAAGATGGACTACAATACAAAAAACTTTTCAGAAGAATAATAAGCTAAAAGGTTTTGGGAACAAAAATGAGATGGCGCAATTGCTTTCTCAAATGATGGATTTCACCGATAATCTGGAAGGAATCAGACAGGTGTTGCACAATGGATTTAATAAATAAAAGGGTCAATTGCTGAGAATTTAAATAAACAATTGTTAATTAAAATCGGTCTTTATAGTTAAAGTGTGGATACAGTTAAGATATAGTTTCTGAGTCAAGTTGGATGTGGGTAGGTCGATATAGAATGATACATTCGTCTCAATCTTAATAAAAACTTAAAATTATATTATGAAGAAGACTTACCTACAAAACTTCTCACTTATCGCTTTATCTGCTGCTTTTCTGGGGCTAGGATCCTGTTCGAATGATTCTGCAGAATCTATGGATACTGATAGTATGAATCCAAGTGCAACTTCATTCGAGCTTGCGCATAATGAGAATGATTTCGTACAACTATCTGGACAGAAAGGTGCATTTGAAAATGGATTGAAGACAACTACTGCTCCAGGTGATGATCGAGGGAGATACAATATCAGTCTCAGATATTTAGTGCCACCAACTGAAAGACAGCAGGATGTTTTTGAATCTGCTGCCGCAAGATGGGAAAGGATCATAATTAAAGATGTGCCATCGATTACCGGGACTATTCCTTCAGCTTTCGCAGGTGTACCACCAATTGTCGATAATGGAACCATTGATGATATCGTGATTGAAGTGGTGATCGATTCCATTGACGGACCAGGAAAAATTCTTGGACAGGCAGGACCAAGGTTTACCAGGAATTCAGATGGACTAACGGTAACTGGTTTGATGTTCTTTGATAAAGCAGATCTTGAAACTCTTGACAGACTGGATCTATTTGAAAACGTGATCGTACATGAAATGGGACACGTATTAGGTATCGGAACACTTTGGGGTAGAAAAGGATTGCTTGCAGGAACGGCCGTTGAGCCTTACTTCGCAGGTCGTAAAGCGAATGTATTCTGGAATGCTGAAGGAGGAGTTGGAGAACTTCCAATAGAAAATACAGGTGGCCCAGGAACTGCTTACGGTCACTGGAGAGAATCCATCCTTAGAAATGAGCTAATGACTGGTTATATAAATCTTGGAGAGAATCCTCTAAGTAGAATTACTGCTGGTTCATTAAAAGATCTTGGATATGGAGCTGCATCTGTAGGAGAAACTTATGACCTTGTGAAAGGAGCGCCAGGAGTTGATCTTGATGATTTAAATACAACATCTAAAGAAGGTCTCTACATAGCTAAGATGGAAGAAATTCTTCTACCAATTGGTGTTATTGAAGATAACTAATATTTAAAATTACTATTGTGGTTTTTGAAAAATCCTGCCGCTGGCAGGATTTTTCTCTTTATAAGTTAATCCAGGCGAAATTTAATTTTCAGTTTTCAATTAAATGACAGAACTTTCGAAGTTCTAACCAAACCAACTTTTTATGGCCTCAGGATTTTTTGCTTTACTGGATGATATTGCTACGTTGATGGATGATGTTGCGGTAATGAGTAAGGTTGCCGGAAAGAAAACAGCAGGATTACTAGGTGATGACCTTGCTGTAAACGCAGAAAAAGCCAGCGGATTTATTTCTGATAGAGAATTGCCGGTTTTATGGGCGATCACTAAAGGTTCCCTTTTAAATAAGCTCATTATTCTACCAGTGGCATTTTTACTTAGTGCCTTTATTCCGGTGGCCATAAAGATCATACTCCTTATTGGGGGATTATACCTGGCTTATGAAGGAGCAGAGAAGATTCATGAATACTTGTTTCCTCACAAACATGCAAAATCGACACCTGTTCCAGAAAATCTTTCAAAAGAACAGATGTTAGAACGAGAAGACGAGAAAGTAAAATCGGCTATACTTACAGATTTTATACTTTCTGTAGAGATTGTAATTATTGCTTTAGGAACCGTAAGCGGAGAGGAGTTACCAACTCAAATTGGGGTAGTAAGTGTTATTGCACTTGTAGCTACTGTTGGTGTTTATGGAGTAGTCGCTCTAATTGTAAGAATGGACGAATTCGGAGCGAAGCTTATCAATATGAATGAGCAAACAGACAGTTTTTCAGATAAAGTAGGGCAATTTTTAGTGAATGCACTACCATGGGTGATCAAAGGACTGGCGCTAATTGGTACGATAGCATTGATGCTGGTATCTGGAGGGATCTTCGTACATAATCTGGAATTTATTCATGATCTGGTACATTCCTTACCTACTATTCTAGGGGAATTCTTGGTTGGATTGGTTGTAGGAGCAATAGTTTTACCTCTAGTTGGATTGGGGAAAAAGATATGGAAGTCGGTTTCTAACAAATAGGAGCGTGTACATTGTCTTTGTTTTGAGCTGAAGGGTTTTAAAGTTATGATTGCATAAATATTCAATACTACTAAATAGTTGTGCAGGGATTGAACCAGCTCCAAGAAATTCTAATATGCCAACAATTTTTGATTAAACTGAATAAGTAGACCTAATTAAAGATCTTGATCTCTAGATGTTTACTTAAATAATTCAATTTTTAAATTTTTTTAGTCGTCAGCATTACATAAAAGATCAAGCACCCTAATGCAGAGTCTTGGAATAGACGTTTATTCTAAGGATTTAAAAATTTAATTATCACGCAAAAAATTCATGGTTAAATTTTCAATATATTATCGTTTTAACTCTAAATAATAATATATTGCTTGTTTAATTGTTAACGCGTGCCTTCTTTCAATGAGGAAAACACTTATCTTCTGTATCATAATTTTTTCGTCTTGTTTGCATTCCCAGAATGATGCAAATATTCAATCTCTTTATTCAAATTTGGATAACTCACTTGGATATAATAATCTGGAACTTCTAAACGGTACTGCTTATTTTGAGAAGTATAGGACGCTAAATGAGAAGCATCCATATCTGGATGGAAGAGAATTTCATGACGGTGCCGTGATGTATGATGGCCAATATTATGCCGGCCTAAAATTAAGGTATGATATGTTCTCTGATAAACTTATCATATCGATCGATAGGTCAGTTAATGGCAATCGTATTATACAGCTTATTCCAGAACTTATCGAAAGTTTTGAGATCAATGATAAGTTATTTGTAAAGCGTAGTGCAGGAGACGACGGACACGCTTTCTATGAGGAACTAATCAATTCTGGCTGCTTCAAACTGATTAAAAAAGAAAAACTATCAGTACAGGATAGAAGGGATAAATCCAGCCTTTATTATGAATTTGAAATCCAGAGAACTAATTATTACATAGACCTACAAGATAGCCTGATAGAGCCAACACTTTCAAATTTAATTAATCATTTTCCCCAATCAGAAAATACATTCGAAAATCTTTTTAAGGACCAAAGAAAACTCAGAAGAAGCAATTATCCTGCTTTTTTGAAAAACCTAATGCAATTAATGGAAGTCTCAGTGTGTAAAAGATTGAAAAAATGAGAAAGGGAATCCTGTTCTTGATTTTTATCTTGTCCTTTAATTTTTTATTTGCTCAGGATACTAAAAATATAAGTGTAAGTTTTGAAAACTCACCATTAAAAATGGTTTTTTGGGAGTTGGAATCTAAAAGTGATTTCAAGTTTTATTATCTTGAGGATTGGTTAGCAGACACAACGGTTACGAAGCAATTTCAGAATGAGAACCTGGAATCTATTCTGGGGGAAATTCTTTCTGGAACCCTTTTGAATTACTACATATTTGAGAACCGGGTAATAATTACCAAGAACAATCGTATTTACGATACAGTTTTCTCAGATGAGGCGAGTGATACTTTGGATATTACATCAAACGAGGAGACTACCGGATCCTCACCAATTTTCGTAAATGAAAATGCGACTTCAATTAAAACCTTCAGAATAGGGAAGGAAAATGCTCGGTTGACCAAAAATAAATACTTGCTTAAAGGTAAAGTGTACGATTCTAAAAATGGAGATGCATTATCTAATGTTCTTATTTTGGTAGAGAATGAGAATAAGGGAACTCAGACTGATGTAGACGGTAATTTCAGTATTTCTCTTTCTCCAGGTGCTCATATATTGACCGCGAGGACTTTGGGAAATAATGTTCTCAGAAAAAGGGTTTTGATGTATAGTGATGGGGTTCTAGACTTTAGTGTGTCACAAAATCTTGAAATGCTTGATGAAGTTATTGTAGACTCCAAGTCAGATCGAAATATCAAGGAGGCCTTCACAGGAGTATCAGTATTGGATGTACAGAGAGTCAAATTGATGCCGCTTATTTTAGGTGAAAGAGATCTGCTAAAAGCGGCTACAACACTACCTGGTATTTCTAAGGCTGGTGAGGGTGCCTTAGGTTTTAACGTGCGAGGTGGGCGAGTAGATCAAAACCTAATACTTCTGGATAATGGTATTATTTATAATCCTAATCATTTCTTTGGAGTGTTTTCAGCAATTAATCCATTTACAACTGGAAGCGTGGAAATTTACAAGGGGAATATACCTGCTAAATTTGGAGGAAGATTGTCTTCAGTGTTCGATATCAAGACGAAGGCGGGCAATACTCAGGAGCTAGCTGGTGAAGGATCCATAGGACCTGTTACTGGTAACTTGTCCCTCGAAATACCAATTATTGATGAAAAATCATCATTAATTATCGGTGGGCGTGCTACTTATTCCGACTGGATACTAAAAAACCTTGATGAAGAAGCGCTCAATAATAGTGAAGCATCATTTTATGATCTAATAGCAAATTATAATCATGATTTTGATGATAATAACGATTTAAGCATTACCGCTTATTATAGTAAAGATCGTTTTAGTATCACTTCAGATTCTTTATATTCTTATGGTAACAGGATGATATCCGGAACCTTTAAGCACAAGTTTAACAAAGATCTGGAAGGTTCGATTAACCTTGCTAATAGTTTTTACGATTTTGAAATTGAATATGATAGTCAGTTTGAAAACGATTTTTTATCCAGTTATAAGATAAACGACACCAAATTACAATTTAATCTCGATCATAAGATTGATAAAAAGCATAATCTCAACTATGGTCTTTTTACAAAATTATATAACATCTCTCCTGGAAAAATAGAGCCTATTGGTAATGATTCCTCAATTTCTGAAAGATCTCTGGATGAAGAGAAAGGAGTTGAATTAGCAGTATATCTGGCTGATGAATATGAAATATCAGATAAATTGTTACTGAACGCAGGATTGAGATTTTCTTCTTTTAGTTCTTTAGGTTCTGCTCAAGTAGATGTGTACAGAGCGGGTGAGCAAAAAAATGCGGGTAATGTAATCAATACAGTGACTTACGATAATAATGAGATTGTTCAAACATATAATGGACTTGAATTTAGAGTTGGGGCAAGATATTCCATCGCTAACGATTTCTCTGTGAAGGCTGGTTTTAATACTTCTAATCAATACATTCACACTCTTTCCAATAACACTCTAGTTTCACCTACAGATGTTTA
>NZ_JBLWIM010000008.1:604374-616690 GCF_048381525.1 Christiangramia qingdaonensis | reverse complement strand
GCAACTGGATCAACACTTTTCATGAATGAGAATATTGAAAGAGATATTATTCAGGGAAAAGGTAGGTCTTATGGCGTGGAGATTTTACTTAGAAAGAACAGAGGAGATCTTAATGGATGGTTGGGTTATACTTATTCCAGATCCATGATACAATTGGATAGTGAATTTGTAAATCAAAGAGTAAATCAAGGTGACTTTTTTCCTTCCAACTACGATAAGCCTCACGATTTTAGTGCAGTCTTGAACTATAAGATCACGAAGCGCTTTAGTTTTTCGACAAATTTTGTATATCAAACGGGTAGACCGGTAACTTTTCCAATTGGTAAGTATGACTTTAATAATTCTCAGTTTGTAGCATATAGTGACAGAAACCAATACAGGATTCCTGATTATTATCGTCTCGACCTCAGCTTTAATGCAGAAGGGAATCATAAGATTGAAAAACTTGCGCATAGCTTTTGGAGCTTTTCAATTTATAATGTTTTAGGTAGAAACAATCCATATTCTGTATTCTTCGTTACAGATGCCGGTGAAGTCAAGGCCTATCAGAGTTCTATATTTGCGATACCGGTTCCTACAATTACGTATAATTTTAAATTTTAATTCCGTGAGTCTGTTTAGAAATCTAACATATCGTATCCTCTTTGCTCTCGGTTTAACGATTAGCCTGGTCTCATGTGTGGAAGAACTGGAATTGGAGTCTGAGAATTTTGAAAGTATTGTCATCATTGAAGGGATACTGACAGATGAAATGAAAAATCAGGAGATATTGTTGAGTAATAGCTACGAACTGGATGAACAAGGGCCATCAGCACTTAGTAATGCAGAAGTCATGGTTCAATCTTCTGAAGGCGAGACTTTTAATTTTAGTGAAGTGGAGCCTGGAGTTTATTTATCTGACATTGAGTTTGGAGCCAGGCCTAGTGTTGGATATAGGTTAAATGTCATCACCTCATCGAATACTTTCACCTCTACTGAAGTTGTAGGAGAAGAACCTACTTCTTTAGATAATATAGAGAGTCTAGAAGCTAAGGTGAATGGAGTTGACGGGGTCGCTATTGTCGCTACAGCTACTAATGATGCTCCTAATAGTTATTATAAGTATGAATTTGAAGAAACTTATAAAATACAATCACCCTATGAAAAATTTAATGACCTTATAATTAACGAACAGGGAGAATTCGAAGTAGTACCTAAACAGAATGAAGAATTTACATGTTATAATACTTTGCCTTCTCAGTCTATAATTATTTCATCCACCTCAGAACTAAGTTCAAATAGCGTAAACAGTAATTTGATAAACTTTCTTTCTTCTGAAGATGTCAAAATTGCTTACCGATATAGCATTCTGGTAAAACAATTAAAGATAAATGCAGATGCTCATGCCTTCTATACTACGCTTAGAAACCTTTCTGAGTCTGAAAATATCTTTTCTCAATATCAACCAGGTTTTTTAAATGGCAACTTAGAATCTGAAGGGAGCAGCGATACTAGGGTAACCGGTTTTTTCACCACCGCTGCGACTGCTGAGCAGAGATTGTTTTTTAACTATACCGATTATTATGATCCAATAGAGAATCCCAGACCTGTTATTTATGGTCCCTGTGAAGAATATGTGCCTACCGATGAGGAGTTGAGAGAATTTCTAATTTCAGGATCTGTTAGATTTTTCCTAGAGGAAAATCCTGGTATATACTCCGTGATTATAGCACAATGCGTTGACTGTAATTTCTTTGGATCAAATATAAAACCAAACTTCTGGATAGATTAAATGAAGATTTTACACTTACATATTGTCTGTATTCTTTTACTTATAAGTAATACGCTTAGCTCTCAGGAAATAGTGATTGATCTACAAAATCCTCAAAGACTGTCAGAGAAAGTGTTTGTGCACTACAACTCGTCGATGCTTATACCGGGTGAACGTTTGTACTATAAGGTTTACAATTTCAATCCAAATAGTAATGAGCAGTCTGAAATAAGTAGAATAGTTCACGTTATGCTTATTTCCGAAAACGGAGAAAGGGCCTTTACACATGTTCTGGATCTTAAAGATGGAGTTGCGTATTCTGATTATCTGGTACCTTCTTCTTTAGCTACTGGAAATTATTCGCTTATGGCATATACGAACTGGATGCTGAACTATAAAACCCCGGCGTTTTTTGAGGAAGATATCGTGGTGCTAAATCCCTATTCCCCAGGTTGGGAGAACAAATTAAAAGAAATAAAATATAATCGATCTAAAGATTCAGTAGCAAATAATAAGGTGCTTTCAAGCTCGATAAATTTCGATAAGAATACCTATGGAAAAAGGGAAAAAGTTTTGATTGAATTAAATCTCCCGGACAGTATTAGTTATTCAAATCTTTCATTATCTGTAAATAAATTTGAACAGGTTTCAGTATCCGGTCCCGGAAAACTGACTGAAAGTAATAAGTCATCATCAGGTGAATTTAACCTTAAACATTATCCAGAATATAGAGGCAGACATTTCACTGGTAGTATAATTGATTCCGTTGGTCAAAAAATTCCAGGAAAAAAAACGCTGTTTTTCAATCCAGCTTCGAATTCTTCAAAAGTTAGAATTTTCGAAACTAAACAGGATGGTAGTTTCGATATTCAGATCTCAGACATAATCGATTATAAGGAATTTGAGCTATTTACTATAGAAGATGAAAATAATGTAGTAGTTCTTGATTCAATTGGGCCTGATTTTCAAAATACTTATAAAAGTTTAGCTGAAGGATTGTCAGTCGAAAACCTGGGGGATTTTAAGAAAAAAGTCATACACTTCCAGATCGAAGAATCATATAAGATAGTAAAGTCAGATTCTGTTATGGAATACAAGGGAAAGGAAGACTTTTACGGTAGTCTGGCTCAGGAGTATATATTAGATGATTATACCCGATTTAGTACCATGGAAGAGACACTTACGGAGATAATCACTGGTGTAAGATTTGTGAATGGTGGTGTTGGAAAGCAGATAAGAGTTTTAAACTCAGGGAATACCAATACTATTGGTGGTATCCCATTAATCCTTCTTGATGGTAAAATGGTCAAAAACCATCAGACGATATATGATCTAAATCCTGCGACAGTATATTCCATGGATGTTGTGCGGGATAAGTACTATTTCGGTCCGGAGTTTTATCAGGGAATTCTTTCCATCAGGTCAAAGCCCGACTTTACAGGTAACCTGCCTTCGAATCGTTTTCAGATAAGTCCTGCGGAAAGTAAAAAAGAATACTACTTTGCTAAATACGAAGAGCGTGGTCAATTGAAAACAAACGATAGAGTGCCAGATTATCGTCATCAGCTGTACTGGGAACCAGATTTAAAAAGTAGTTCGGTTAAGTTCTACACTTCAGATGTAGAAGGAATTTTTGAGGTAAGAATTGAAGGATTTTATAATAATAAACCAGTTTCAATAAGTAAACGTTTTTCAGTTCAGTAGTTCTTTTTGATCAAAGCATATCTTAATATTTCTTTATTGTCTTGCTTATACGAATGCAGGTATTAAAACCTTATTTTACTCTATTCAAATTTTTTATTATATCTAATCGTATCACCCACAATTGACTCCAACTGTGAAAAATAAAAAACCATGGCCAACCAAAAAAGCAATGGAGCAGGTGTATGCTATGAACTTATGGGGGGAAGGAGAAACTGCTTTTTACTCCGGAAATGGTTCACATGATGAGGTTCTGGTGAAGCCATACATAGAAGTTGTTGGAAATTTTTTAAAGACACATCGCAGCAACCTTAGTGTTTGTGATCTTGGTTGCGGTGATTTTAATATTGGAAGGCAGCTGCTGGAGTATGCAAAGCATTATATAGCTGTAGATATCGTTCCAGCTTTGATAAACAACAATAAGACTCGTTTTGGGTTTGATCATCTGGAGTTTCGATGTCTTAACATCGCGGAAGATGAGCTTCCGGAAGGAGATGTGGTGATTCTGAGACAGGTTTTGCAGCATTTATCCAATTCTGAAGTGCGAAGTGTACTCAATAAAATTAGAGCTTATAATTATCTCTTATTAACGGAGCATAATCCTGAATCTGATTTTATTCCCAATAAGAATATTATTTCTGGTCAGGGAACAAGGTTAAAGAAGAATAGTGGTCTGGAAATTACTAAACCACCTTTCAATTTTAAATTTGAAACCAGAATGGAGCTTCTATCGATTCCAGATCCAAATGGAAAGGGTCTTATAAAAACTACTCTCTACCGAGTGCAGTAAAAATAATAGAAGATTGCCCTTTTCGAGGCCCTGATAGAAAATCCTGGGTAAAATCGTTTATTCGCTCTCAAGTATTTTAATAATCTAAAACCAAGATTACTTCACAATTTGGAATTCGATATTTAGGGTCTGATAATCAATAAGTTAGATAGAAGATAATCGGAATTACACGTAAAATCTGAGTAGAATCGGAAAGAAAGGAATTACCATACCAGGAACAAATGTAGGCTTGCTTCGGAAAGTAGGATTGAGCGAGTTGTAACAAGTTGTTTAACTCGCTCAATTATCTTTTGAAATTCTGTTAATCTGAAGGCTTTCAGATTAGGATTCAAGTCCTGGGATAGGGCTGAACTTACCATTAGTGGATTTCCCAAGAATGATCACATCTTTGATATCGCGGTACTCTTCAATCGCCAATTTTAGTTGATCTACTGTATCCCGGCGTACTTTAACTCCTCCTGTTTTTTTATTTTTGTTTCTAACTTCAATATAATAACCGTCTCTGAGATCTTTCGGTTTTGTAGAAGGTCTGCCCATAATAATTTTGATTATTCGAGATTAAATTAATTTAGTGATACGTATGTAAAACTAAATAGTTATAAACTAGCAATTTGAGTGAATATATAAAATTCAGATCAATTATTCAGCATTGATTTTCAAACTATAAATTAGCGGCTTGAACTGCTAAATATATGAATGCCAACCAATGTTAATAGTAATAACTACATTATTCTATAATTAGGCAAAGGTAAGGAGTCTAAAAATTTATTAGATGAAAATTGCAAAATTTTTACTCCAATAATTCAGAATTTTTTAATTTTTATCCCATAATCTCCTTTAAAGTCAGAATTTAATTTGGAGAATTCCACTTTTTGAAGGTTTTCAAAATAAGATAATGTGATTCAGGTCATTCAGAGCGAGCAGAATTTCAGATACGTCAATTTCCTTAGCATGAAAAATTATAGAGGAAGTTATATCTCTATGAGGCGAACGGAAAAAGTATGCAATATCAACTTATTCAACAGGAATAAATTTCGGCTTTTGTATCAACAATTTGACTCATGATAATATAAAAAAAGCTCCATACATCCTAATAAAATGTATGGAGCTGTCTATTATATAGTTTGAAAATTAGCTTACCAGTTCAAGTTTTTTCCCGGCCATTTTTTCGCTAAACTGATTGCTGGTGTTCTTTTCCCCTCCAGCCTTCAAGGCCTTTTCTCCCGCAAAGAAACTTTTGTGATCATCTCCAAGGTCAGATCCTGCCATTCTCTGATGTTTAACGCAGGATACACCTTTTCTGATCTCTTGTCGCTGTACACCTTCTACATAGGCTAACATCCCTTCTTCGGAAAAATATCCTTTCGTTAGATCGTTCATATGTAAAGCAGTAGTATGATATGTTGGTAGCGTGATCAAATGATGGAAAACCCCTGCTTCTTTAGCTGCATCCTTTTGGAATGTTCTGATCTTCTCGTCTGCACGATGGCATAATTCAGATCCATCATATTCTGCAGCCATCAGGTTGTTTCTATCGTAAGCAGTCATATTTTCACCTTCTGCAAGCATTTCTTCATAAGCCTGATTCCGAAAATTTAATGTCCAGTTAAAAGAAGGCGAATTGTTGTAAACCAGTTTTGCATTTGGAACAACCTCTCTTACACGGTTTACCATATGGGCGATCTGTCTTACATTAGGAGTTGGTGTTTCTATCCATAATAGATCTGCGCCATGCTGCAAACTAGTAATGCAATCCAGAACAACCCTGTCTATATTAGATCCTTCCTTGAATTTATATAATCCGTTTGGTAATCGAACAGGACGTACCAGCTTTCCATTTCTTTTAAGAAGGACATCGTCTTCTTTTGCATCTGTGATATCAATGCTTTCAGCGTCCACAAAAGCCAGGTATTTGGAAGCCAGATCTCCTGGTTCTTTGCTCACCGGTAACTTCTGAGTTAACCCGGCACCTTCAGAATCTGTACGGGCCACGATCACTCCATCTTCCACTCCTAATTCAAGAAATGCATATCTAACGGCATTTAGCTTGGCAATAAAATCTTCATGAGGGACGGTTACCTTTCCATCCTGATGTCCGCATTGTTTGGCATCTGAAACCTGGTTCTCTATCTGAATCGCACAGGCTCCAGCTTCAATCATTTCTTTAGCCAGAAGGTAAGTTGCTTCCTCATTTCCGAAGCCAGCATCAATATCAGCAATAATTGGTACAACGTGGGTTTCGAAATTATCGATCTCGTCCTGTACATCCTCACCTTTTTCCAGCCTCTTAAAAAGATCGTTGAGTTCAACAGCATCTGCCTGTCTCAGGAAAGTATATATTTCCTTTATCAGAGCAGGAACTGCGGTCTTTTCATGCATGGATTGATCTGGCAATGGACCAAATTCTGAACGTAAGGCTGCAACCATCCAGCCCGATAAATAAAGATATTTTCTATCAGTAGTTTTATGATGTTTTTTAACCGCGATCATATTTTGCTGAGCCACGAATCCATGCCAGCTACCCAAGGATTGTGTGTATTTAGAGGAGTCGGCATCATAAGCTGCCATGTCCTTTCTCATAATTCCAGCGGTATATTTTGCAATATCCAGTCCTGTTCTAAAACGGTTCTGACTCATCATTCTTGCGGCATGTTCAGGTTTTACTGAGTTCCAGCTCTCCCCGTACTTTAGTTTAAGATCTTTCACCGTCTCCAGGGCAGATTGATAATTCGATTGCGATAAATTTTCCATAATTTTGTGTTTGATTATTAAGTTTTTTAGAAAGTTTGATAATTAGGTCTCGCAATCTATGCCAGTAGTTGCGAGACATTTTTTATATATGTTTATACGCTGGGAGCGTTAAGAATTCTTCGAATCTTTCAGAAATAACCAGTGTGTCAAAAAGTTTAAAAGCCAATTCAAATTTGGTGTTCTTAATATTGGACTCGCCATATTCGGTAATGATCTTCTCAATTTCATCTTCAAATATTTCAATATAAAGTTCCATATTAAATTTCCTGCCGTCTTCGAGAACCACTTCATTTTTGAGCCATTGCCATAATTGTGTTCGTGAGATTTCAGCAGTAGCAGCGTCCTCCATCAGGTTGTATAGAGCGACCGCACCATATCCACGCAGCCAGGCTTCCAGGTACAGAATGCCTACATTGATATTTTTTCTAATCCCTTCTTCGGTAACCGTTCCATCAGGAATTTTGAGGAGATCCTGCTCTGTTATTTTTAAATCATCTCTGGTTACTGAGAGTTGATTAGCTTCAGGCATATGTTTATCGAACTCCTTGAGCGCAACTTCAACTAAAGCAGGATGAGCTACCCAGGTACCGTCATGACCGTTCATAACTTCTCTTTCCTTATCTTTTCGAACTTTTTCCAATGCCTCGTTATTGGCACGCGGATTATTCTTAATTGGAATTTGGGCTGCCATGCCGCCTATTGCCAGAATTCCTTTTTTGTGACATTTCTGAATCACCAGTTTCGAGTAAGCATCCATAAACGGTGAGGTCATGGTGACCTGATCACGATTAGGAACAACGAAATCAGGATGGTTTCTGAATTTCTTGATATAGGAGAATATATAGTCCCAGCGACCGCAATTAAGTCCAACAATATGGTCTTTTAGTTCGTAAATGATCTCATCTAACTGGAAGCTGGCAGTGATCGTTTCAATCAGTACCGTTGCTTTAAACGTTCCTGTGGGAACATTCAGGTATTCCTGTGCAAATACAAAAACCTCATTCCACCAACGGGCTTCTTCATAGTGTTCGAGTTTCGGCAAGTAAAAGTAAGGGGCTGTACCATTTCCAAGCATCGTTTTAGTATTATGAAATACATACAGGCCAAAATCTACGAGGCTTCCAGATGCTTCTTCTTCACTAATTAAAAGATGCTTTTCGTTAAGGTGCAATCCTCTAGGGCGCACGAGCAAGACTGCAGGGTCCGGGTTCAAAATATAGGATTTTCCACGTGTGGCGTCTTCCAGTGAGATAGTTCCTGCATTTGCATCTTTAAGGTTTTGCTGACCTTCGATCACATTTTCCCAGGTAGGGGAGGTGCTGTCTTCCAGGTCTGCCATAAAAGTTCTGGCGCCCGAGTTTAAAGCATTGATGATCATTTTCCTGTCTACCGGTCCGGTGATCTCAACTCGCCGGTCTTGAAGATCCGCTGGGATTTCACCTGCTTTCCAGTCTCCATTTCTTATGGAAGCTGTTTCAGAAGGGAATTCAGGTACGTTACCGGAATCAAAATGTTGCTGCTGTGCATCTCTTTTCTCCAGAAGAGCAATTCTTTTGTGGTTGAATTTTTCATGTAACGCGATTAGAAACTCTAGTGCATCTTCGGAAAGGATCTGCGGATAGTAATTGGTGACCTCTTTACTGAAGTTTAATTGTAATGAGTTTAGTGTGTTGTTTTCCATAGTATTAGTGTTTTGCATGACAATATTATAATAAAGAACTCAATTAAACAAGCGAACGTTCGCTAAAAGTAATTATTCGCGAAAAATCCATATTCGCAGATTTGTTTATATTTGATTCTATGGAGGAAGATTATATCAAGTTGATTTTTGGATTAAAGTTAAAGCAGATAAGGACTGAGAAGAGTTTATCTCTATTTGGATTGTCCAAACTTTCAGGACTTTCCAAGTCATACTTGAACGAAATTGAGAATGGAAAAAAATATCCTAAACCTGATAAAATCGCTTTACTATCAGATAAATTAGAGGTTCCTTATGATCAAATGGTGTCCCTCAAGCTTGATAAGAACCTCGCGCCAATAGGAGAATTACTTCAGTCAAAAATCCTTAAAGAAATTCCGCTAGAATTATTCGGAATCAAGGAAAGTAACCTCATCGATATAGTTTCCAATGCTCCGGCAAAGGTGAATGCCTTCATTAGCACCATTATTGAAATAGCCAAGCACTATAACTTTAGCAGGGAAAGCTTTTTCCTGGCTTCTGTGCGCTCATTCCAGGAAGCGAATAACAATTACTTTGATGATCTGGAGCAACAGGTTTTAAAATTTTCAAAAGCTTACCAGGTAGATCTTACCAAATCACCAGGTTCTAAAGTGCTTGAGGAGATCCTGGTAGAGGAGTATCAATATGTAATTAATGAAGAGGAGTTAGATAAATTTGAAGCTTTAGAGAATTTGCGCTCTGTTTTTGTTCCGAAAACCAATACCCTTCTGCTGGCAAAGGGAATAGACGAAGCTCAGCGCAGTTTTATATTTGCAAAGGAACTCGCATATAATTACCTCGAAATTTCAGATCGGCTGCATTCTTTTCCATGGATAAAATTTGAAAGATTTGATCAGGTCTTAAATAACTTTTATGCTTCTTATTTTGCAGGAGCATTAGTGATACCAAAGGATGAACTTACCATCCAGCTGGAAAATCTATTTCAGAAGGAAAACTTTCATCATGTTCATTTTCTGAATATGATGCATAATTTTAATGCTTCTCCGGAAACATTCTACCAGAGACTTACCAATATACTTCCGAAGGAATTCAACATTAAAAACCTTTTTTTCCTAAGGATCACGCATAAAGCGGATAGCGGTAAGTTTTATTTGAACAAAGAATTGCACTTAACCCACCATCATTCCCCTCGTGCGAATGAAACCAACGAGCATTACTGCAGGCGCTGGATGTCGTTAAAGGTGATCAAAGAAATCAGTAAGTCTAAGAATTCACACGAATTTGATTTGCAGATCTCCAATTATCCCAGTCATGAGAACAGATACCTTATTTTTTCTTCAGCAACCAAAGATCCTTTTAGAGAAAATCAATTTAGAAGTATCAGCATTGGTTTGCTAATTAATAAACAACTGGAGCGAAAGCTAAAATTCCTGGAGGATCAAAATATCGTAAGAAAAAATGTTGGAGTAACCTGCGAGCGTTGCGCTATTGCCGACTGTAAAGTAAGAAAAGCGCCTGCGATCGTTCTGGAGAAGCGAGAGAAGAACAGTAAAATAGAGTCTATTGTAGATGAATTAACGGCTAAGTTCCAGGCCTAAGAGCTCTTCCTGGTTTTAAGTAAATTGAAGAATACATAAGTGAAGAACAGGAAGAAAATCCAGTCGTTCAGACCATATACCGCATAGAATATTCCCGCAAAAAGATCTTTATCGAATACCTCTGTTATGCTGTTATTAAGATGCCAGTTGATCCATGTAAAACCATAAATAAATTTCTCTATAGCAAAGACCGCGATTAGCCACTTCACTCTATTGTAATTATTGGCGACTGAAATATAAGCCAGACCCCATATCAGGATCATTAATAAGCCGAAATTGGACATTACCACCGGGTCAAACTCAGGAATCACCGGGTTGGTAAATAGTTTTGAAAATAATAGCACCGACATGTTCATTAAACCGGCGAGAATAAATCCTTTGCGAATGCTTGATGGGCTGATTTCCATGTTTTTATTTTAAGTACTTCTGAAATTTAGAAGGATCGTCTTTTGTGACTAAATTTCAGAGGAAAGTTAAGTCTTTTCGGGTCATAAGAAATTATAACTCCAGACTTATTCAGAATACTACATATCTGGGACTTTAAAGAATGGAGATATTTTCTAATTTGGACAGATAGAATTGATTCTGAATGCTGAACGCTATTAAAGGATATTTCCGAAGAAAAAAACAGAGAATTCTGGAGCTGAGAGTGTTGTGCTTAGTCTGAAGATACCGATGGATCAACTATGTTTCAGATGCTTTCAGGATTAAAGGATCAGCTGCCTTCTAATATTTGTACTCCTAATCTGTAAAACTTTTAAAATTCATACGATTAGCTAAGATCAGGTAATTCTTGAGAAGTTTGTTAATACGCGCTTTGCCATCAGGATTAGTGCTGTGAGAAGACCATTGCGGCGGTAGCAGTTGATGAGTATAGCAATAATCGATCAATACTTCGGCACAGTCAAAGCTATTGAATGAATTGCTTAAATCGTAATCAAAGCAAATTGCATCCGGCAACCCATTGGTATGGATCCAGGTTTGGAATTCAGTGATCTCTTTCAGCCATACAATATTGACTTTACGCCCAATGGGACTGAATGCCAGCCAATCCATTTTTTTCTCAAGGGGATCTATTCGGTCATCCAACCATATGAGTGTTTTACGATGAGCTTTTCTGTCTCTTTTAATGGCAACTGTGGCTAATTCTTTTATAAAAACTGGTCTATTCAAAGTAAAGAGATTCTGCGACCCAATTGAAAATAAGTCTTTGAGGTTCAAAAGATTCCGAAGAATATGACTGTGGTAAGCTTTCATTAAAAGATATCTCAAAGGTTGGTGAATTAAAAACAGAGGAGGCTATAGTAAAATGAACCCGGGATCTCTTAAATTTTCTGAATTCGCAACACAAGAAAAATGAATAGCATGAAAATGGCTCCAATAAACAATACGGTATACAGGTTTTCTTCCCAAATGCGATAATAGAATTCCTGATGTAGATAAATTGACCTGCATAAAACGGCAGCGATCACTAAACACAAGCTCTTGTAAAATTTACTTTTCATAATATTGATCTTTAAAAAACCAGATAGCCCGCGCATTAATAGTGCTGAAAATTAACTTCTTCTCTAAACCCTACGAGAAGAAAATGGCGATGACTATCTGGACCAACTAGGTTTGTTGAATTAATTAATCTAAAAACTTTTCAATCCCATCCTTCAAAAAGCAGAAGGCTGAATATTTTATATTCCGCACCTCATTCAGGTGCTTTTCAATTTTTTTACGTAAAACGATATGAGCATTAATAAAAGCATGGTCACACTGTATATCATCACATTCATTCATCTCATCCAGCTTGGGAAGAAATTTCTGACAGGTTTTCAAAATTCCGTAATTGACCTCTCTTAGATCCTGGAATTGATCGAAGAGATATTCAGCATCAACACGATTTACCTTTGTTCTTTTAAGAAGTGAAGTATTAAAAATATCCAGGTAAAATTCAATTTCCTGAGCCACAAAATCCAGTTCGAGTTTCCATTGTCTAACCTCATTTTGAAGCCTGATCGTTTCTATCTCCTCTTCACTGTGGTGTTCCTGAATGTTGC
>NZ_JBLWIM010000008.1:554725-604338 GCF_048381525.1 Christiangramia qingdaonensis | reverse complement strand
TGTTTTACTTCCTGGATATGTATGTGACTTTCTCCAAGTGGAAAGGTCCAGGTAATGTTGTCTCCCTTTGCGTATCCAAAAAGCGCAAGTCCCATGGGAGCCAGAACAGAGATCCTGTTCTTACGCAAATCACCTTTGTCTGGAGTCACGATCTGGTAGGTTTTTTCTACTGAGTAGGCCGTTTTAATACTTACAAACGAATTCAGTCGAATCACATCTGCAGGCATCTTAGCATTGCTCACCACCTTGGCACTTTTGAGTTCTTCAATCAACTTATAGATCGATGCTTTGTACGAGGTGTCTTTGTAGTATTTAGCCAGCGACATGATTTGTTTTAGAAAATCATATTCCTTTTTCTCAATTATTAATTCTCCGTATTTCATTTCTTACTTATTTATTTGCAGTCCTATTAAGGAAAAATCCCTCTTTGTTTGTAGGCCGTTTCTACTCTGGAAATAGCCAAGATAAATGCTGCTGTTCTCCAGTCCACTTCTCGCTTATTTACTTCATTATGGATCTTATGAAAGTTTTCGGTTAATTTCTTCTGTATCTTGGACATCACCTCATCCAGCTGCCATAACTCGCCATTTCTATTCTGAAGCCATTCAAAATAACTTCCAATTACACCACCAGAGTTGCAGAAAATATCAGGAATGATCTTTACTCCATTTTGAAGCAGAATTTTTTCACCCTCTTTATCTGTAGGTCCGTTGGCTCCTTCAGCAACGATCGAAGCTTTAATTTTAAAGGCATTTTCAGCAGTGATCTGGTTCCCCAGAGCTGCAGGAATGACGATGTCACAATCCAGCCCGAAGAATTCATCAGCGTCTATTTCCATAGCGCCATCGAATCCTTTTATCGATCCTTTTCTGGGTTCACAATGCTGAGCCAAAGCTTCAGTATCTATTCCATCTTCGTTGTATACTGTCGCATGCGCATCCTGAACAGCTATTAGCTTTGCGCCATCCTGAGATAAAAAGTGGGATGCCCAGTAGCCTACATTTCCAAATCCCTGTACGATGAATCTTTTATCTCTTAGATCCTGCTGTTCGGTTTCCAGCAATAACTTAATGGATAGATATACCCCAAACCCGGTTGCACGATCACGACCTTCCAGACCTCCTGCTCCTACGGGTTTTCCGGTCACCACATGTTGATTATGTGAACGTTCTGAAGATGAAATCGTAGACATATAGGTGTCTACGATCCAGGCCATGGTCTGCGGATTGGTATTTACATCTGGTGCCGGGATGTCATGTTCCGGTCCAATGTTTTCGCCCAGAGCATAGGTGAATCTACGGGTAATACGTTCCAGCTCAGAATCTGAATAATTTCGAGGATCTATTTGAATACCTCCTTTTGCACCTCCAAATGGTAGTCCGGCGAGGGAAGTTTTCCAGGTCATCCACATGGCAAGTGCCTTGGCAGCGTCAATATCTACCGTATCGTGGTAACGAAGTCCACCTTTATAAGGTCCTAATGCATTATTATGTTGAACACGGTATCCGGTGAACACCTCCACTTTGCCATTGTCCATTTTAACTGGAAAATGAACAATGATCTCATTATTGGTAATACCCAGGATCTTTCTGATATTCGGGTTCAAATCTATCATATCTGCCGTATTGTTGAACTGGTTCATTACGGTCTCGTACATAGATTGTTTAATCACTTTTGTAGTGTTTATCATTTTGTATTATTGAAAGTGTTCACAATGAGATTTTCTGTCCTCTTTCCAGGTACAGATTCTGCGATTGTCGCAGTTGAAGCATAGGCCTTTGAGCATTTCCTGGGTGACACCTTCAGGTTGCTCTCTATTTGGAATAGTGGCTGTAACTATTTCCTTGATCAGGTTCATTCGGTCATAGATTAATTTTTTCTAATTATAGAAAGTCAAAACCTATGCCTGTGCTAAAAAAATTTTATAAAACCGGAGTTAATTAACTGAAAATCAGTGATATATTCAATAAAAGAATACTGCTGGCTACATTTAAATCGAGGAGAAACGCCCCGGCTGGGAAGAAACGTACCGGTACTATATGATCGTTAGTTTAGCTTTTTACGAAGTGTTTTACGATCGATTTGCAGAATTTCGGCTGCTTTGGTTTTATTATTATCCACACTGGCCATAATTTTAAGGATATGTTCCATTTCCACTTCCTTCAAAGACTTTGAAGTAGAATTATGGTCTGGGACCGGGTATTTAAGATGATCTGGAAGTTGGTCTAAATCGATACAGTCTTCGCTCATAATAATAGCTCTCTGAACCACATTTTCCAGTTCACGCACATTTCCAGGCCAGTTATATCTTTCCAGTATTTCCAGGGCTTTTGGAGTGAACTCTATTCGTGGTCTGGCATATTCTGAAGCATATTTACGAAGAAAATTCTTAGCGAGTAGCGCGATATCATTTTTATGGTCTCGAAGTGGAGGGGTTTCGATATTCACAACATTTAACCTGTAATAGAGATCTTCTCTAAAACTTCCTTTTTCAACCATCTGGAGGAGGTCACTATTAGTTGCAGCGACTATGCGGAGTTCTATTTTTTTAGCTTTCTGTTCTCCAATTCTCCGAACCTCTTTCTCCTGAAGTACTCTCAATAATCGTGTTTGAACGGTTAATGGAGCAGTGCCAATTTCATCCAGGAAGATAGTACCACCGGCGGCAGCCTGGAAAAAACCAGGTCGATCCTCACTCGCTCCTGTAAATGCTCCTTTCCTATAACCAAAAAGTTCGGCTTCCAGAAGTTCTCCCGGGATAGCACCACAGTTAACAGCGATAAAAGGGTTTGCAGCAAAGGTACCTTTATAGTGAATAGCACGTGCGACCAGTTCTTTACCTGTGCCGCTTTCGCCCTGAATTAGAACGGTGGCGCGGTTATTCTTAACCCGTTCTATGAGATCAATAAGTTGTTCGATCTTTTCTGAATTACCTACAATTCCGGCATAAGCAGTTGCTTTGTTAGTGGAGGGAATAGTAACCTCAGAATCCTGGGTTTTTTTCGGAATTGATTTTTCAACAGATTGTTTTAATTCTTCCGCAGTAAATGGTTTTACGATATAATCCAGTGCACCGGATCTCATGGCAGTCAGTGCACCGTCCATGGAAGGGTATCCGGTGATGACCAGCTTCGGAACTTTGGGAAAATGTTCTTCTACATATTTTATGAGTTCCATTCCACCAATACCAGGCATTTGCAGATCGGTAATTAGTAGATCCACAGCATTAAATTTTAGGATATCGATCGCTTCCTTTACTGAAGCCGCCTTATAAGAGTGATATTGTTGCTCCTGAAGCTGGCGTTGTACTAATTCAAGCATGTCATAATCATCATCAACTATGAGAATATTAGCCTTTTTTAGCAGCATAACTTACATTTTTATAGGTAGCTTAATTTGAAAAACAGTTCCAGTAGGTTTATTATCAAAATTAATGATTTCTCCGTGATGACTTTTAATAATTCCATGAACCACACTAAGTCCTAACCCGGAACCTTCTCCTACAGGTTTTGTAGTGAAAAATGGCTCGTAGATTCTGGCATTTAGTTCGGCTGGAATACCTGGTCCCTGGTCTTGAATTTCCATTATAAAATGGGAAGCCGTGCTGGTTACTTGAATAGAGATGAGGCTTTTTTTAGGGGAAGCGTAAATAGCATTTATAAGCAGATTAAAAAGTACCTGGGTAAACTGAATCGTGTCAATTTGAGCTTCCAGGTCGGGATTATCAATTTTGAATTTATGGCTAACCTCTGCTTTGTAAAAATTTTGAGATAGTAATTTTAATGCCTGGTCAATGATTGGTTTGATCTGAACGAACTCCTGATGTTGAGGCATTTCACAGGCAAAGAACATTAATTTTTTTACAATTTCGCGGGAATATATAGCTGCTTTAATGATCTTGCCTGTATCTTTTCCGGTTTGGTTTTCCTGGGTTTTTGATTTGATCAATTCAGCAAAACCTAAAATATTTCCAAGCGGTGTATTTAATTCATGGGCAATCCCTGCAGTTATTTCTCCTAGAATGGAAAGCCGGTCGTTTCGCTCCGCACTTCTTTTTAAAAGTTCTTCCTTTCTGGTGATTTCTCTGCGTTCAAAAAATTCGCTTATCTCGATCGATATCTTATTTAAAAGCTTTTGCTCTTCTTCCAGAAAGTATGCGCTTTTCAGTTTTGCAGTATTATAATACACTTTTATCGATCCTTTATTTTCGTTGAAAAGAGTGATAAGGCTTTCCTGAACGATAGAATTTTCTGGTATATCTGCAGTTGAAATATAAAGCTCATCCATTTTTAGTTCAACGATCGCATGGTCTGGATAAAACCAGGCTTTCTTTGTAATCTCACAAATTTCTTCCATCGTGTTATCAACTGAATCTGAATGTTTACGAATTGCGGAGGATACTTCGTAAAGGCAGGACAGTTCCTTGATTCGTTCTTCCAGTTTTTTAGATAAGGAGATTTCTTTTGGCATTTATATAGGTTTTCGAACTGAATGATTTAGCATTCCGCAGCCGACAAATCTTTAGTTCAATACTATTTTACACTTGAAGCGGGATCGCTGCTTAAGTTAATTATTTTTCTTTAGGCCTTTATGCGATCATCAATATATAATCTTCGCGGTAAATTTTCGAAATTAACATTGAGACATTCCTTCAATTAAATATCAGAATAGGTGTCGTTAAACTAATCGCTTAATTGCCATAGGACAAGTAATGGACCATGGGCTTCTTCTGTTAGGGAGTAATCTGCACATAGAGCAATTTCAGCAAAGGGCTCAGGCTATAACAAATCATAGTTCTGCAACTACTTAAATTTGACCTGTTAACGCTTTTTCAGAATGGTATTCTCTACTGGCAAATGTGGTTTAAACCAAAAAAATCCTGCTCGAATAAATTCGGCAGGATTTTTTTCTAACAAATCACTACATAGCTGTGAGATATTGTGGAGTCGGAGGGGTTCGAACCCTCGTCCAAACAAGCAATTCAGATGCTTTCTACACGTTTAGTTTTCACTTGATTGTCGATGCAAAGCCGGCCGAAAACCACCAACTTTACACGTATTCTCAGTTAAGTTTCAGAAACTCATCAAGACCCTGAGCTTCCTATATTTACTTTATCGGTGCCTCTGTTGTGGATGCCGTAAATCAAGGCCTCCACGAGACATCTCGGCTCCCTGCCTTGCAGGGACTAAGTATAACCTACTGTAATTCGGTTACGCAGCCAAGGCGTAGTTATTCTCGCCGTTTGAAAAAGTGTGAAACATGAGATTTAAGAGCTATATTCCGGCGCTCTACGTGCTTACAACTCAATTAGACTCGCTGTCAAAACCAAGTCGACCCCATAAAATAATGAACATTTCCTTTGTAATCTTCTGGGCGTTTCGCTCCTCCCTTCGTCCCTTCGACAAGCTCAGGGCTCTGGGCGTCGCGGCGGGCTATTCGCTTCAATCTTTTTGCTCATAATTCACAAAAAGGATTTCCGCTGCTATCCCTAACGCAACTACTATATATTTCAAATAATAGTACTCAGAATTTCAAAGAATAACCGATCTCTAAAAGAGTTCGGGCCTGCAAAGATACTCATTTTAATTTATATCTTTGAAACACGTCAAAATCTACAAAAGCTATACCACAATGATAAAATTTGCCCTAATCAGGGAACGAAAAACTCCACCAGACAGGCGTGTGGTTTTTTCTCCTCAAATGCTACAGGAAGCTCAGAAACAGTTTCCGCAGGCAGTATTTAAAGTCGAAAGTTCTGATATCAGGATATTTAGCGACCAGCAATACAGAGAGGCTGGTTTTGAGGTAAGCGATGATGTGACAGATTGTGATGTGCTAATTGGGGTAAAGGAAGTTCCGATTCCCCATTTGATACCTGACAAAAAGTACTTTTTCTTTTCTCATACGATCAAAAAGCAGCCATATAATCGTGATCTGCTTCGTAACATTCTAAATAGAAGAATCGAATTGTATGATCATGAGGTCATCACGAATAAGAACAATGGCAGGTTGATAGGCTTTGGACGTTATGCTGGTTTAGTTGGAGCTTATAATGGGATTCGAATGATTGGTAAGAAGGAAGACCTATTTGATCTTCCCAAAGCAGAAGATCTTCCAGATCTCGATTCACTTTTGAACGAACTCGATAGGATACAACTACCTAAGTACAAATTTGTACTTACTGGAAGCGGGAAAGTAGCGCACGGGGCCAGGGAAATACTGGAACATTTAAACATAAAACAGGTAGATCCAGAAACTTACCTTGTTAATGAGTTCGATGAAGCGGTGTTTTGTCATATCGATGTGCTGGATTACGCCAAACGAAAAGATAAGGCTGAAGGCAGCCGGATGGAATTTTATAAAGTTCCACAGAATTATGATCCTGATTTTATGAAATTCGCCAAAACCAGTGATGTCTTTATTGCCGGTCATTTTTACGGAGAAGGCGCCCCTATATTTTATTCCGAAGAAGATATGCAGCATAAAGATTTCAGAATAAAATATGTGGCAGATATTTCGTGTGATATTGCCGGACCAGTTGCAAGTACAATACGACCTTCCACCATAGCGGAACCTTTTTATGGTGTTGACTTAAATACAAATGCGGAGGTAGATTTTAAAAGTGCTAATGCTCTAGCGGTTATGGCTGTGGATAACTTGCCATGTGAACTGCCCAAGGATGCCAGCGAAGGTTTTGGAGAGATGTTTCTCAAACACGTAATTCCATCATTCTTTAATGATGATAAGGATACTATTCTTGGAAGATCTAAAATGACCGAAAATGGAAAATTAACCCCGTTGTACTCTTATTTACAGGGTTTTGTAGATGGAAAAGAATAAAACTATGACTAAAATCTTTAGTAGTTTCTTAATAATTCTCGTAAGTGCAATTTGTAGTGCACAGGAAGTAAGCGTGATGGGCTATAATATTAAATATGCCAATGAAAATGATGGCGGGAATAGCTGGTCCAAGCGAAAAGATTTTATTACTAATCAAATCCAGTTCTACGAACCTCAAATTCTGGGACTTCAGGAAGCTGTAAAAACTCAGGTCGAGCATTTTCTTGCTGAGGTCGATGGTTATCACTCGATTGGAGTAGCCCGGGAAGATGGCCGTGATAAAGGTGAATATACCGCGATACTTTACAAAACGGATGATTTTGAAGTTGAAGAATCCAGTACTTTCTGGCTTTCAGAAACTCCGGAAGCAGTTTCAACTGGATGGGACGCAGCACTACCCAGAATCTGTACGTATGCTCTTTTCAAAACTAAGAACAGCGGGAAAAAATTCTGGGTGTTTAATACTCATTTTGATCATATTGGTAAGACTGCCAGGACTAAAAGTGCTGAGTTGATCCTGAAAAAAATTGCAAAACTAAATACGAATGAACTGCCAGTAATTTTAATGGGAGATCTCAATTTAGAACCTGATGCAGAAGGAGTGATTAAAATTTTGAAAGAACTTCAGGATTCCAGAAAAATTGCAAGAAATACCTTTGGACCGGAAGGAACTTTTAATGGATTCCAATTCGATAAACCAATCAATCGCCGTATAGATTATATTTTCGTGAATGACCAGATTAGTGTCAATAAATATGCTGTATTAGCAGATTCGAAGAATTTTAAATATCCTTCAGATCATTTCCCGGTATTTATAGAAGCAGAATTCTAATATATCCAGTAGACCATACTTTTTACTTTTGTAATTAAGGATGTTACTATATTTCCTACACTTCGACTATTCCAGGGCGGGAATTAACTACCGGCGAAAGGGGTGCCAAGGATTCCTACCGCCAGTTCTGCCCAGATAATAAAAAGTACTAAAAGAATCGCCGAGCTTGCGATAATTCTGCTTTTTCGGTTTTTTAATCTATAACGCACAAACTGAAGAGCAAGTCCGCTCAAAAATAATAGACTTCCCATCACTAAAAAATCAGAACCACTCCAATTTACTTCATTGGTAAATTGCATAGCCATTAAGGGAATGAGTAAAATTGTTGCTACTATGAACAAGGTGACAGTTAGATCTTTAGTTCTCATTTTGCTGAAATTATAATTCCCTTTATTAAAGATAGGTAATTATGCATTGCTTTACGAAACAAAAAACCCGCAAAATTTGCGGGTTTTATATTCTAAATCTGGATTATAGGTCCAACCTGTTTTCATCAGACCTTCCAGGTGAAGGATTATCTGGTCTGTTTGAATTTGCGGGGTCATTGATATTTCCTGGTCTTGTTCCAGTTTGTTCATCCTGACTGGTATTTTCAGTAATTCCGCCTGTTCCTGGAATATGAGAAGGATTCGTATTTCCACTATGTTGAATGTTGGAGTTATCATCCTTCAGTTTCTGCACGATTTCTTTAAAATGCTCGCCGGCAGCTTCACGTCCACCAAGTCCATGCCTCAGCGCTACCGCTACGGCAATTGCTCCAAGCGTAAGACCAAAAGCAAGTTACGATCTCATTGGCGATACCCATAGTTTCAAATGCGATTGCAAGGAACAATGCAAAAGAAGCCCAGCGAACTATCTTTGCTACGAAATTGCTTCCGTTCGCCTTACTCATACTGTTGTAAATAAGCAGCGAGATATAATTCCCTACCGCAAGAATGATTAATCCGTATAATATCTCTCCTGTAAGAACAAGGATCTGGTCAAGGATCTCTGTTAATTGTGTAAGTCCTATGATCTCTACTGCGGTGATAATTCCGAGAAAACGAGAAAGAAATAAACCAGGTTAGCCACCATTTTTGAAAGTGACTGGTCTTTCCCTATCATGTTATGGATCTGTATTTTTTCCGAAGCGCGATCCAGTCCCATACTTCTAAATAGATCTTCCAGGAAGTTTGCATGATATTTTCCACCCCATATAAAAACAGCCAGAATAATTGCAGCGATCAGGATCTCAAAATTAAGTGCTGTGAAATCTGCAAGAATATCATTTGCAGGACCCGAAATCGCGTCCAGTCCTAAAGCATTAAATGCCTGGATGAGGAATGGAATAAAGATTACGATAAATACAACCTTCTTAAGAATATTGATCAGTTTATCGGAATCTTAATACCTGTTTTATCTACCATTCTATCCAGAAAAGTTCCTCCAATATTGATTAGATTGGAGACAAATTTTGCCAGGATATAACCAATAAATCCAAAAAGTATGGCTGCTACCAGGTTTGGAGTGAAGCCAAAGAATTCACTTACCATATTTTCCAGCGGAGGCAGCACCTGGTCTATACCTAGAATTTCCAGGACAATCAGGATCACAAAGACCATGATGACATAGTACACAATGTTGGCAAGAAAGACGTTCGTATCTTCAATCTTACCTTTTCCGAAGATGCGCTCATCCCAGCGAGTTTTCTTCAGTGAGCGCACAATGACTGCTTTGATGCCTTTGGCAATAAGCCAACCGATCAACAAGACCAGCAAAGCACCTAAAATCTGGCAGAAAGTCGCTAATTATATCTGCAATATTTTCCAATTCGTTTCTCATAATTTGTTTGATTAGTTATACCAAATGAAATTAGGAGAAGTGCAAGCGTGTTGTTAGCTGATTAACACTGGCTTAGATGAAGAAATGTATAAAGCGTAATGAAATAACTGATATTGTTAAATCAATACGCTTTATTCTATTAAAATATATAAATCTATTTCGAGATCCAGACTGGGATATTTCGCTTCATTTTGAAAAGTTCTCCTGCGACACTTCCTACAAGCAATGATGAAAAGACATTGTTTCCTTTACTGGCAATAATCATAAGATCTGCCTGTTCCTTGTCAGATTCCAGTACAAGACGTTCTGCGACACTTGCATCTTTTGCCCGAAAAATCCTTGTAGTAGTATCTGTAATAAGGTATCTCTTCAGGAATTTATCGAACTTTTCCTGGCTATGCTTTTGAATCTTTGGCAACATCGCATCCTTCTCAATATATGGTGTAAACTGAATTGGAATAGAATACACATGAACAGACGAAACTCCGGCTCCGGTGTAATTTGCGAGAATAGAAGCTGTTTCAAAAGATTTAACCGACTCGCGGGAAAAATCTGTTCCAACCCAAATGTTATTCATGCTGCCTAAAGAGTTCTCAGGAACTGAGACGATGTCACATTTTAAAGTTTTCATCAGTTTTTCTGAAATTCCTCCTGAACCTTCGGTAATTTTTTTCTTCCCAACAATCACGAGATCGATGGCGTATTTATGAACTACGTAGCTCATAAGACTTTCGGTATAAGGATCTTCGGAAATTAAAACTTCAAATTCAGTTGAAGCTGAAAAATGCTGCGCAACCTTCTCGTCCAGCTCATCACTAATCATGGTTTCCAGATCCAGGTCCTTCAGTTGCTCCTGAAAGATCTCAGAAATTTCATATTTCTTGATATTATGTACAAAATATATCTTTTCAGGCTTCAGAGTATCGGCCAGGAAAGATGCATATTGAATGAGTGTGTCATCTATTGTGCTCAAATCCAGAGCTACCAGAATGTTGTTGACTTTCTTCATTACTGATTGTTTTTATTTTCATTCTTAACATTACGCTTCTGTACAATTTCAGAAACGATCTCTTCATAATTCTTCATCTGCTTTTCAGACTTCTTTTCTTCCATTTGCTCATGATCTTCCTTCAGTCCTTTGTATAAAGAATAGCACATGACCATAAGAATAATGGCGAAGGGAAGCCCGGTGACAATGGTCGCGGTCTGTAATGCCTGCAAACCACCTCCAATAAGAAGCACGGCTGCCACAGCACCTTCAGTCACTGCCCAGAAAATTCTTTGTCCTACCGGAGCATCTATTTTTCCACCGGTGGTTAAACTATCGATCACCAATGATCCAGAATCTGAAGACGTAATAAAGAAACCTGCAATAAGTAAAATCGCGACTACATTAATTACCATGGATAATGGGTAATCCTGGAAAAATACAAATAGGGCAGTAGCAATATCTGCATTCACTGCTTCGCTTAAAACATTATTACCAGACATGATCTGTTCAATAGCTACACTTCCAAAGGCTGACATCCAGAAGAAGGTGACAATTGCCGGTACCAGTAACACACCTAGAATGAACTCACGAATCGTTCTACCTTTAGAAATTCTGGCGATGAACATTCCTACGAAAGGAGACCATCCAATCCACCAACCCCAGTAGAATACGGTCCAGTCATTTTGCCAGGTTCCATTGGTATAGGTTTCGCTCCACGTGGAAATTTCAAGGAAGTTATATAAATAGCTTCCTGTGTTCTCTACAAAACTTCTGAATATAAACAATGTAGGCCCTAATATAAGTGCAAGTACTAACAGAACGACCGCAATTCTCATATTCCATTCACTCAGAATTTTTACTCCTTTGTCCACACCCAGAACTACGGAAGTAGTGGCGATCAATGTAACTATACCTATTATTATAACCTGAGTAGTAATGCCATCTGGTAGTCCAAATACGTGGTTTAAACCTGATGCGATCTGCTGTACTCCAAAACCTAGCGAGGTCGCCAGGCCAAATAAAGTGGCGAGAACAGCGAAAATATCGATCACATCACCAATTCTACCATAGATCCTGTCTCCAAGAAATGGATAGAAAATAGATCTAATGGTAAGTGGTAATCCACGAGAATAAGTGAAATAAGCCAAAGATAAACCTACAAGTGCGTAAACTGCCCAGGCATGGAATCCCCAGTGCAAAAACGTAAAGTTCATCGCTTCCTGTGCTGCGGCGGCAGTCCCCGCTACTTCAGTAGGCGGACTATTAAAGTGCATTACAGGTTCACCTACTCCAAAGAAAAGAAGTCCAATTCCCATCCCTGCGCTAAATAACATAGCAAACCAGGAACCGGTTTTAAATTCTGGTTTCGCGCCCTGTCCACCAATTCTCATATTTCCAAACTTTGATGCTGCCAGATAAATAAGGAACACCAGGAAAATATTAATGGAAAGAATAAAAAACCAGTCGGCATTTTCAGCAACTCCAAGCTGGAGATCACTGAAAAAACTTTCTGCTTGTTTATTGAAAATAAGCGTGAGCGTAATAATTGCAATAATAATAGCGGTAGAAGTAAAAAATACCGGACCGTTCACTTCAAGTCCAAATATTGATTTCTTTTCGTCGCTTCTGGTAACTTTTTTAGCCATAAATTAATTTAAGTCTGATTAAAAGTAATATCCTATGTTAATATTAAATCGGGCTTCCCATTTTGCATCGGGATTCCCTGTGGAGAAATCATCTACAAAATTTCCTCCCAGCCAGGATTGATTATAACCGGCGGCGTAATCTACATACGTATAGACCTGGCCTGCGGTGATAAGCATTCCTGTGACATTCATAAATGAATCTTCAAAACTATCTACTTTTTTATCCTGGTATCCAAAATCATTATAGAACTGGATATTGCTGATAGGTCCAAGTTCTACCGGAATGCTTTTAGAAACCGCAATCGTGTAAATATTAAAGTCTGATGCTACTTCATAAGGGAAGCCATAGGCTCCCATTTTGATGATCTCTCTGGATTCACCTGGTAAATTTTCAGGATCATGGTCTATGTGCATCGCCTGTAGCTTCAGGTTCCAGTTCTTATAGAACATTTCGTAATGTAAAGCTAACCCGTAATGAGATCCTGTTTTTTCTGTGTCAAGATTATATAAACCTCCATATTGAACGGAAGTTCCCAGTCTATTTTTGATGGAATCACCAAATTTATAGATTAGCTTTCCGTTGAATTGATTTACCTCTTTATTTCTACCAACGACATCATAAGAATATCTATCTGGCGAAACTTCAGAAGTTCCACCAAAACGTAATTCTTCAGCATTTTTAAAGAAAGCCAGATTATATTCGAACTTATCATCAATATGAACATATTTCACTCCCATATCGTGGTCGTCTTCTAATCCGAAATAATAGGTGAGATTAAAAAACCAGTTATGAGAATTATATTGCTGTATTCCGAAGGGAACCTGTGTTAATCCAACCTGAATTTCCTCTTTTTCATTAAAACGGTATCCAAGCCAACCTTGCTTCAGAAAACCTCCACCAAAGGATCGGGAATATAATCTATATTCAGCATCCACATAAATTCCCTGGTAAGATCCATTTACGTTAACTCGGAACATATCATACCCAAAATCACCACCACGGTCTTTCTGTCCTTCTTTCCACGAGGATAGATTATAATTGAATCTAAGCGCACCTCCAATCTTCAATTCCGGATCTTCCTGAGCATAAAATAACTCGCTGCTTAGGAATGCAAATAGCATCATGAATAGAAAGCTCGAAGAAGTAGTTTTTAACATTCTGTAATGGTTATATCTTAATAGTTAATTCTGATATTCTAGAAGTAATATCCAATGTTGATATTGAATCGCGCTTCCCATTTAGCATCAGGATCTCCAACCCCAAAATCATCGACGAAATTTCCTCCCAGCCACGAATGATTGTAACCTGCGGCGTAGTCAACAAAGCAATAAATAGGACCGGAGCTGAATAATACACCTGTGACATTCATAAAGGAATCTGTGAAACCTTTTTCTCTTTTATCCATGAAGCCGAAATCATTATAAATTTCCAGGTGTTTAAAAAGCTTTGTGTCGATGTCTATATATCTGGAAATCCCGAGAGTGTAGATCTCGAATTTGGCTGCAGTATCATAAGGGACACCATAAGCTCCAAGTAATAGCTTATTTCTTGGTTCACCGGGAGCATTAATCGGATTGAATCCGGCAGTTAAAATTTGCGTTTTTATAAGCCAGTCTTCAGTATGATACTGGTGATGGATCGCAAAGGCATACCGGTCACCAATTTCTTCGGTATCCAGATTATAGATGCCACCATATTTTGCAGAAGCACCAACCCGGTGTGTTTTGTTACCTAACGGTTTCCAGATGAATTTACCATTTATCTGGTTGATCTCTTTATTTCTGCCAACGATATCATAGGAATATCGGTTTGAAGAATTTTCAGAATTACTTCCAAATCGCAATTCTTCAGAATTTTTGAAGAACCCAAGATGATACTCATAATCATCATTTTCATAGGTATAGGTGATTCCCATATCGTAATCATCTTCCAGACCCACATAATATGGTAGATTCAGAAAGAAGTTGTTGGAATTATAGCGTTCGATTCCAAAAGGAACTTTAGCAAGACCTGCTTCTATCTTACTATTTTCATTCAATTCATAGCCAACGACTCCGTGTTTCAGGAAATCTCCTCCGAAGGCTTCAGAGTAAAATCTGTATTCCGCATCTACATAAATTCCCTGGTATGCTCCATTTACATTTAATCTGAATAGGTCATACCCAAAATCTCCACCTCTATCTTTTTGTCCTTCTTTCCAGGAAGAGAGGTTGTAATTAAAGCGTAATGCCCCACCAATATCAACTTCAAGTTTTTCCTGTGAATAACCTGAGCTGAAAAAACATAAGGTAAGTGCTACCAGCAAACTCTGATAGAATTTCGTATAAACCATTGATCTATATTTATTAGGCTATCCTAAGTTACAGGAATATCTGAAGATTTTCCGCTTATGATTTAAAAAAAAAAAGAAACCGCTGTAGGGCGGTTTTCAAAGTTTTAGAATGAATTAATGGTTTTTCGAATACTTACCAGATTGCTTAAAAGATTCTCCAGGTAAGCCAGATCGAGCATATTTGCACCATCGCTTTTTGCATTTGCAGGATCAAAATGAGTTTCGATGAAAAGTCCGTCAACATGATTCACCACTCCGGCACGAGCGATCGTTTCGATCATATCTGGTCGGCCTCCGGTTACACCACTGCTTTGATTTGGTTGTTGTAAGGAGTGAGTAACATCAAGTACTGTTGGAGCAAATTCTCTCATCGTAGGAATTCCTCGAAAATCCACGATCATATCCTGATAACCGAACATGGTTCCACGATCTGTGACCATCACCTGCCCATTATTACAATCGGTTACCTTGGTAACAGCATGCTTCATGGATTCCGGACTCATAAATTGTCCTTTCTTTAAGTTCACCACTTTGCCGGTTTCTGCCGCTGCAACTACCAGATCTGTCTGTCTAACCAGAAATGCAGGGATTTGTAGTACATCCACATATTCAGCAGCCATCTGGGCATCGCTTACTTCGTGAATATCGGTAACTGTAGGGATCTCAAAAGTTTCAGAAACCTTGCGTAAGATCTTCAAAGCCTTCTCATCTCCAATTCCGGTAAAACTATCTATTCGACTCCGGTTTGCCTTTTTAAAAGAACCTTTAAATATATAAGGGATCTCCAGTTTAGAAGTGATCTCCACCACCTTTTCGGCAATTCGTAAAGCCATTTCTTCTCCTTCGATCGCACACGGACCTGCAAGTAGAAAGAAATTGTTAGAATCACTATATTTTATCTGCGGAATTTTACTCAGTTCCATTTCGTTGGTTTTTTGCAAAGATAGTTCAATTAATTCCGCATCAAAAAATTGGGAGAACCCGATTTTGCTCAATCTTAGCCGGAAAAGCTTTAATTTAGAAAGAATTAACTATTAAATTAAGCATATGAAGATCCATGAATTTCTCATTCCGCAGTTAAAACAGGAAACGGCACTTACACTAAAATTTCTTAAGCGCATTCCAGAAGATAAAATGAACTGGAAACCTCATGACAAATCTATGAGCATCAATGCGCTCGCAAACCATCTAGCGGAAATCCCGACCTGGATTAGCGGTACTATGGATCATGGCAGTATGGATCTTTCAGGATATAAAGCACCTTCAGGATCTACCGTTTCAGAAATCATCGCGACACTTCAGCAAAATTCTGAAGAAGCTATAAAAGCTTTACAGAAACCAGACGAAGCTTATCAGGAGAACTGGAAAATGACCAAGGATGGTGCGACTTTGATGGAGATGCCAAAGTTTAATGTGTTGCAAACTATCGTGATGAATCAATTCCCGCATCATAGGGCGCAACTGGGTGTTTATTTTCGACTACTAGACTTGCCGGTACCATCTACATATGGACCTTCTGCAGATGAGCAGTAAACTGAATGAATTTTGCTTGAAATTGTCATTTCCGGAATATTTATGCTTTTTCCATATTTCAGAAGAAGAAATTCAGAATAGTATACTGATTAAAATAATTGATAATCAGCAAATTAAAATCTTCTAAAGATACGATGTATTCGCGAAAAATAGACGTACATTTGCAGCCTTAAAAATAAGGCTTCATGACAGCTATTAGAAATATCGCGATTATCGCACACGTTGACCACGGTAAGACGACCCTGGTTGATAAAATAATGTATCACTGTGAATTGTTCCGTGATAACCAATCTACGGGTGATCTTATCCTGGATAACAATGATCTTGAAAGAGAACGTGGAATCACGATTACTTCCAAGAACGTTTCTGTTGTTTATAAAGACACGAAGATCAATATCATTGATACTCCTGGTCACGCCGATTTTGGTGGTGAGGTAGAACGTGTTTTAAACATGGCAGATGGTGTTCTTCTATTAGTGGATGCCTTTGAAGGTCCTATGCCACAGACCAGATTCGTTTTGCAAAAAGCGATCGATCTTGGTTTAAAACCTTGCGTGGTTGTAAACAAAGTGGACAAAGAAAACTGTACCCCTGAAGAAGTTCATGAGAAAGTTTTTGATCTAATGTTCGAACTTGGTGCTGAAGAGTGGCAGTTGGATTTCCCAACGGTTTACGGATCTGCCAAGAACAACTGGATGAGTGACGACTGGAGAAATGAAACTGAAAATATCGAGCCGCTGCTTGATATGGTAATGGAACATATTCCTGCACCTAAAGTAGATCTTGATGGTTCTCCTCAAATGTTGATCACTTCTCTGGATTTCTCTTCATTTACAGGTCGTATTGCGATTGGTAGATTGCAAAGAGGAACTTTGAAAGAAGGTCAGCAGGTTTCTTTAGTGAAGCGTGATGGAAGCATTAAAAAAACAAGAATTAAAGAATTACATACTTTCGAAGGTTTAGGCCGTAGAAAGATCGAAGAAGTACAGGCCGGTGATATTTGTGCTATCGTTGGACTGGAAGGATTTGAAATTGGTGATACTGTTGCTGATCTTGAAAATCCTGAAGGACTTAAGACGATCGCTATCGATGAGCCTACAATGAGTATGCTTTTCACAATTAATGATTCTCCTTTCTTCGGAAAAGATGGAAAGTTTGTGACTTCAAGACATATCAAGGAAAGACTTTTCAAGGAACTTGAAAAAAACCTTGCGCTTCGTGTTCAGGAAACTGATAGTGCCGATAAATTCATGGTCTTTGGTAGAGGTGTACTTCACTTATCTGTTCTTATTGAGACAATGAGACGTGAAGGTTATGAGTTACAAATTGGTCAGCCACAGGTAATTATCAAAGAAATTGACGGGGTGAAATGTGAGCCAATTGAAGAGCTTACGATCGATCTTCCGGAAGATGTTTCTGGAAAAGCCGTGGAAATGGTAACAATGAGAAAAGGGGAGATGCTTTCTATGGAATCAAAAGGAGAGCGAATGAATATTCAATTCCTTATTCCTTCCAGAGGTATTATTGGTCTTAGAAACCAGTTGCTTACTGCTACTGCAGGTGAGGCGATCATGGCGCACAGATATAAAGAATACCAGCCGCTTAAAGGTGGAATTCCTGAAAGACAGAACGGATCTTTAGTTTCTATGGAGAAAGGAAAAGCAATTCCTTATTCTATCGATAAACTTCAGGACAGAGGTAAGTTCTTCGTAGATCCGGGAGAGGATATTTACGAAGGTCAGGTAATTGGTGAGAACTCACGTCAGGATGATATGGCCGTGAATATTACTAAAACTAAAAAGCTTTCTAACGTACGATCTTCAGGAGCAGACGATAAAGCGAAGATCGTTCCTGCGATTAAGTTCTCTTTAGAAGAAGCTTTAGAGTACATTCAGAAGGATGAGTATGTTGAGGTTACTCCACAGCACTTAAGACTTAGAAAGATCTACCTTACTGAAAACGAACGTAAGAGAAATAAGATCGTATAATCTTATCAACTATATTTTTGAAAAGCCTGCCGTAAGGTGGGCTTTTTCATGCAAAATTTTCGACTGAAGTTTAAAATGAGCTGTCTGCGGGAGTGTTCTGCGAACTATGGAATGCACTAAACTTTTTTGTTTAAAAAACACATGGATAAATCTGTACTAAAAGGATCAATTCTGGTAGCGCTTGGAGCTTGTAGCTATGGGATGCTTACCACTTTCGTAAAATTAGCCTATGAAGATGGTTATACTTCTCATGAAGTTACATTTTCACAAATGGCACTTGGTCTACTGGGGCTTTTACTTATAAATCTTTTTGTACGCAAGAAGGGTAATGCTGAAACCGGAACATCCAGGAACCGCAGTAAATTGAAATTGATCGCGGCAGGAACAACATTAGGCCTAACCAGTTTTTTCTATTATCTCGCGGTAAAATATATACCGGTTTCTATCGGGATCGTGATGTTGATGCAAAGTGTGTGGATGGGTGTTGTACTGGAAGCCATCATGAAACGGAAAAGGCCAGGTACTAAAAAGATTCTTGCAGTTGTAGCGATTCTTGCAGGGACGCTACTAGCTACAAATGTTTTCAAGGATTCATTCGAGATAGACTGGAGAGGAATAGGCTGGGGAGTTCTGGCTGCGATGTCCTACACAGGAACGATCTATTGCTCTAACACAGTTTCTTTGGAAATGCATTCCCTGAAACGAAGTTTATGGATGATGCTAGGTGGTTTTATCGTAGTAAGTATTATTACGCTACCGTACCTGATTGTTGAGTTCAATACCAGTATCTTCCTGAACTGGGGATTAGTATTAGCCTTGTTTGGAACTATCCTGCCTCCATTATTATATACCGCTGGAATGCCGAAAATTGATGTTGGCCTTGGAGCTATAATTTCTTCTATCGAATTGCCTGCTGCTGTTTTAATGGCATATTTTTTACTGAATGAGCAGGTTGATCTAGCACAATGGCTGGGAATTGGTTTGATTTTACTTGCTGTAGTTCAAATGAATTTAAAGAAGAGTCAGCACGCAAAGGCAAAGGAGTAATCTTTCTTCGGAATTAAATAAAAATCTTCTTTTTCTCCTGAAGTTTTTGAAATTAGCAAGATTTCGAAATATTGCCGAAAGAGATTTACCTCGCGTATTTCAGATATGCTGCGAGTGCTGCACCCAGAATACCGGAATCATTTCGAAGTTCAGCGGGGATTAGAGGGACTCCGATCTTTAGGTGATCTTTGAACTTATCCCAGTCATTTGAAATTCCGCCACCAATAATAATGGTGTCTGGATTAAGGATCTTTTCGACGTATTCTAGAAAGGTATTAAATCTTTCACCCCATTCCTGGTAGCTAAGTCCTTCTTCGGTCTTAATGGAAGAAGCCGCCCACTGCTCAATTTTCTCGAATTCTTTATAAGGGATCTGCCCCAGTTCAAAATTTGGAATGAGTTCGCCTCGCAGGTATGCACCACTGCCCAGGCCTGTTCCTATGGTAATCATTAAAACAAATCCATCAAGATCTTTTCCTGCACCAAAATTGATTTCAGCCAGTCCGGCGGCATCCGCGTCGTTGATCACACTAAATTCAAGTCCTGTAGCACTCTCAAATAAACGATCCACATCTTTTTCTACCCAGTCGGGGTGTAGATTTCCTTCGTGTTGACAAATACCTTTTTTGACTATGGTAGGAAAACCACAGCCTACAGGTCCTTTATGTTTGAAATAAGAAACCATTTGAGAAACGGCATTTACAATACCTTCCGGTTTGCGGTCCTTCGGAGTCGGAATTTTGTGAACAGCAGTTTTCAAAGATCCGGTTTGCATGTCTACAATGGCTCCTTTTAAACTGGAACCGCCAATATCTATTCCTAAAATATCCATGAATTTATTTGAGAGGATACAAGTTAATAAAAATGAAGTTTTTACTCAGCTCTTTCCTGAAAATTATAATCTCTGAAATTCTTATGGACGATGTCTAATTCTGAGTCAGTTGAATTTATACCCAAGACCTTAAATTTGGATTTGATCTGAAATGTAAAAATAAAAAAGCCACCCTAAGGTGACTTTTAAAATATGGTAGATTTTATGAGCATTATAGTTCCGGAACCAGTACTTCATCGATCACGTGAATCACTCCATTGCTAGCTGGAATATCGAATAAGCCAGCACCTACAAGAATTGAAGCGTCTGTATCCATATCACTATCGTTGGTGTCAATTCCAGCAGAGCTGTTGACATAGATTGAAGGACCTAGCAAAGTCTCAATTTCTCTTGGTTTATTCTTTGGCACCACACTATTGCTGAAACGTCTCCCTTCAGTAACATGATAAGAAAGAATTGCAGCGACCTGTTCTGGTGTAAAGTCTGTTAAACTATTATCTCCCAGAAACCTTTCAAAAGCAGCATCGGTAGGAGCGAAGACTGTATATTGATCAGATTCTGCGAATAGGGAAGTGATTCCAGCGTAATTCAAGGCAGCTAAAAGCAGGGTGAACTGTGCGTCCTCTTCAGCTGAAGCAAACTGTACTACGATAGCGGCAATGCTTTCGTCACTTTTCTGAGCAGCAACAGAAGCTTTTGCACTTGCATCTGCGGTGTTCAGTTCATCTGAAACTGGATCCTGTTCGCAGGAAATGAAAAGAATCATTAGTAGGGCAATTCCGAAGGAAGATAAAATTCTCATAATATTTAAGTTTTTGATTATGAGATAAATATAGATTCAAAAACGATATCGTCTAACGTTGTTAACTAAACTTTAAACAAAGTTTAATCTGTTAATAATGAAGGTTTTATGCTTAAGGGTTATGTATGGCTATATTAGTAAAACTTAGGGTGAACAAGAGATATTGGTGAAATTGCAATTCTAAAATCTGGATGCATCAGTCCTGTTTTTTAGCTTCCTGATGCTAATATTGGATGTAATTAGAATAAACAGATTCGATATGGTAAGCAGGTAAAAAACAATATCAAAACTATCAGGGTAAGCGAGCCAGAAGTTTGCCGCTATCAAAATCCCTGCAAGTACAACAAGTATATATGCCCCTTTTCCTAAATTCATTAAACCGATTTCTGAACTACTTCGAAGACTCTCTGGCCATCGCACTTCAGGGTTTTGGAAGGATACTTCAGCAATAAGGCGTAATCGTGAGTAGCCATAAGGATGGTATTACCATTCTTGCTAATTTCCTGTAAAACTTCCATTACTTCTACAGACGTTTGTGGATCCAGGTTTCCGGTAGGCTCATCTGCAAGGATCAGTTCAGGATCGTTCAACAATGCCCGGGCAATAGCCACACGCTGCTGTTCTCCACCAGAAAGCTGGTAAGGATATTTAAATCCTTTAGTTTTCATTCCAACTTTGTCCAGTACTTCATCGATCTTACTATCCATTGCTTTTTTGTCTTTCCAGCCAGTAGCCTTCAATACAAAAAGCAGATTGTCTTTTATATTACGATCTGTTAGTAATTTAAAATCCTGAAAGACAACTCCCAGTTTACGTCTCAAAAACGGAATATCCTTCTCCTTTAATGTTCGAAGATTATAATCTACAATGCTTCCTTCACCTTCAGTTAAAGGCAGGTCTCCGTACAAGGTCTTCATAAAGCTACTTTTACCAGTACCTGTTTTTCCTATCAGGTAAACGAAATCACCTTTGTAGACGGTGACATCCACTTCAGATAAAATAAGACTTTCGCGTTGATAGATCGCGGCGTTTTTTAGTTCAAGTACAGTTTGAGACATGGGTTGCTAACGTTGAATATTCGGGTAAAATTATGCTCAAATATACATTTTTCAAGGTGCAGCAACATACTTTTTTTACCATTAACATAATTATAGAAGTTAAACAACGTTATAGAATCAAGCTTTAAATTATCTTTGATTTCCAATCTAAAACATCATAAATGACACTGAAAAAAGCTTACCTGCTAGTCGTTTTCATATCCTTCTCATTTTCCGGTATTTGTCAGCAATCTGCTGCCTATACTCATGACCTGGTTGACTTCAATCGGGCTCTGGAATTGTATAATAATGAGCAATATCTCGCCGCTCAGAATCTATTTGATGAGGTGATGGACGAGACCGATGATGAAAAGATCAAGGGAGATGCTGCGTATTATATCGCTAATGCTGCCGTGAGACTTAATCAACCGGGAGCCGACAGGCTTATGGAAAATTTCGTGACCAGGTATCCTACCAGCACAAAGACGAATTCGGCTTACCTTGATGTAGCCGATTATTATTTCCAAACCGGTAAATATGCGCTTTCCAGGAAGTGGTATGATCGTGTGGATGAAAATGCCATGAGCAAAAAGGACAGGGAGAGATATTACTTCAACAATGGGTACGCATACTTTCGTTCCAATCAATTCGAGGAGGCTCAAACTTACCTGAACCGCGTTCGGGATTCCAAAGAATATGGCGCACAGGCGAAATATTATCTTGGTTATATCGCCTATGAAGGGGATGACTATGAGGAAGCCAGCGAATATTTCGAAGAAGTAAAAGGAAACGATCGCTACACCGAAGATCTTTCTTATTTCCAGGCAGATATGAACTTCAAACTTGGAAACTTCGAAAAAGCAATTGAACAGGGACTTGAACAGTTGCCAAAAGCTAACCGACAGGAGATTCCGCAGTTGAATAAAATAATAGGAGAAAGTTATTTTAATCTTGGGAACTACCAGGAAGCGATTCCCTATCTAAAAGGTTACAACGGCCTTCGAGGTAAATGGAATAACACAGATTATTACCAGCTTGGTTACGCTTATTACAAACAGGGTGATTATGAAGCGGCGATCAGTGAATTTAATAAGATCGTTGATGGTAAAAATGCGATCGCACAGAACGCTTACTACCACCTTGCGCAATCATACCTTGAGAGTGACCAGAAGCAACAGGCTTTAAACGCTTTCAAAAATGCTTCTGAAATGGAGTTTGATGCGAAGATCAAAGAAGATGCTCTTTTCAACTACGCTAAACTTAGTTATGAGATCGGGAATTCTTATGAGAGTCCGTCACAGGTTTTGATCAATTACCTGAACGCCTATCCAGCATCAGAACATAAATCTGAAATGGAATCACTGCTTATTGATTCCTTTATTACTTCAAAAAATTACGAAGAAGCGATGAGATTGCTGGAAAATAATAGAAACTTCAGCGACAAGCAGGCTTACCAGAAAGTTGCTTATTTCTACGGACTGGAACTTTTCGAAGAAGCTGAGTATTACGAAGCGATCAAGAACTTTGACAAGGCTTTAAAAGAACCTAGAAACCAGGATATCACTGCGAAAGCTACTTACTGGAAAGCTGAAAGTGAGTATAATATTAATAGAATGGATGACGCCATTCTTGGATATCGTGAATTTAAAGGAATGAGCGCAGCACGAAATACTCCGGAATATGAAGATCTGGACTATAATATTGGGTATGCTTATTTCAAGAAGAACGATTATACCCAGGCGGTGAACTACTTTAAATCATTCGCCTCTTCAGCTTCTGCGGAAGGTGCAAAGAAGAATGATGCACTTTTAAGACTTGGGGATACCTATTATGTAACCAGCCAGTACTGGCCAGCGATGGAAGCTTATCAAAAAGCTATTGATAACGGAGTGAGCAATGCAGACTATGCTGCTTTTCAGAAATCCATAAGCTACGGTTTCGTGAATAGAAATGATACCAAACTGGAAGAATTGAATGGGTTCATTAATCGTTACCCGCGCTCGCCATATCGTGATGATGCGATGTATGAGTTAGGAAATACGTATGTAGCTGCAAATAATACAGACCAGGCGATACAATCCTATAATAGACTTATTCGTGATGTGCCGGAAAGTGCACTGGTTCCAAAAGCGATGCTAAGACAGGGGCTTATTTATTACAACAATAATGATGGGAATAAAGCTTTGGAGAGACTGAGAAAAGTGGTTGCTGAATTTCCTAATACACCGGAAGCTAAGCAAGCAGTATCTACCGCAAGAAATGTATATGTAGATTTAGGTAGAACTGATGAGTATGCAGATTGGGTTAGAAATATTGACTTTGTGGAAGTAAGTGATTCAGATCTTGATAATGCTACTTATGAGGCAGCAGAAAATCAATATCTGAACAACAATACTGCGAAGGCAATGGCGAATTTTGAAAAGTATGTTCAGAATTTCCCGAACGGGATTCACTCGATTAATGCTAATTTCTACCTCGCTCAGCTATATTATCGTGATGGAAAAGTGGACAGATCGATTGCTAATTATCGATATGTGACTTCCAAACCTAAAAACGAATTCAGCGAACAGGCACTTACACGTTTATCTGAAATTTACTTGGAGAAGAAGGATTATGCACAGGCACTTCCTTTACTTGAAAAACTTGAAACACAGGCAGATAGTAACGAAAATGTAGTGTTTGCTCAGCAAAACCTGATGAAGTCTTATTATGAGACTGGAAACTTTGCAAAAGCCAATGTCTATGCTGAAAAAGTATTAAGCAATACTACAGCCGATACCGAAGCTAGAAATGATGCGAGAATTATGGTTGCGAGAGCAGCCATCAAATCTGGTAATGAATCCAAAGCGAGATCTGCTTACAAAGAGGTTCAGAAAACTGCGACGGGAGAACTTGGTGCTGAAGCATTGTATTATGATGCTTATTTCAAGAACAGGGATAAGAACTTTGAAGCTTCGAATGCTGCTGTACAGATCCTGGCAAAAGACTTTTCAGGATACAAAATGTGGGGAGCAAAAGGCCTTGTGTTAATGGCTAAAAACTTCTACGCGCTTGGAGATGCTTACCAGGCAACTTACATTCTGGAAAATGTGATCAAGAACTTTCAGAAGTACCCGGATATTGTTTCTGAAGCAAAAGCTGAACTAAGTAAGATCAAAGCTCAGGAAGCAAAAACCAATTCTTCAGTAGAAACCAACAACTAAAAATAATCTAATAGATTCACTGCTATATGCGATTTCAAGCAATTAAGAAAAATCTGTTTTTCGGTCTAATCCTTTTCGGCGGGATAGTATATGCCCAGGACCCTTTAGGTAGCGAAACGGTAACCGTAGTTAAACCATATACACCATCTGTTCGCGATGCGAGTAAGATAAAAGCTAGCCCGGTAAGAAATGACTCGGTGACTTTGCAAAAAAAGCCTGTAAAATATTCCATATTCTCCGTTCCGGTGGCATCAACTTTTACTCCGGTAAAAGGTCGGGCTACCACAGTGGAGCGAGTAAGACCACCAAAGGTCTACGATAATTACGCAACCCTTGGATTCGGAAACTACTCCAATGTTCTGGCGGAGTTCTACTCCAATATTGAAATTGATCGTAGTAAGAACTTTGGTGTTTTCCTAACTCATAATTCATCTCAGGGTGGTATCGATGATGTTTACCTGGATGATAAATTCTACGATACCGAGTTAAACTTAAATTACAATACCAGGAATCGTGATCTTTCCTGGATCGCAGAGTTTGGAGCTGAGCATCAATTGTTCAACTGGTACGGACTTCCGGAATACAATGTACCGGCAAATCCTGATACTTCTCAATTTCTGGCTAATCTGGATCCTCAGCAAAACTACTATTCGGTATATGTTGGAAGTGAGATCGAACTATATGATAGCTTCTTCGAAAAGGCGAAGGCCAAATTCAGACATTCCGGAGATGCATTTTCCACTGCCGAAAATCACTTTAATGTAGATGGTCTTTTTGAAGTGGAGATCGCCGAAGAGTTGATTACAACTAATGTTGGAGCAGATATTCTAAACGGGAAGTTCGAGCAACGTTATGACTCTAATGAAGGGTATGATTATACTTATATGATCTTCAATGCAAACCCAAGTTTATTGATACTGAGAGATGATCTTAGTATTAATCTTGGTGTGAATTTCGTGTATGGCGCAGATGTGGAGAACAGTGATGGCGACATTTATATCTATCCTACCGTGAATGCTAGCTATAAACTTGCTGGAGATTACTTTACGGCCTATGCTGGTCTTGATGGTGATCTTGAACAGAATACATATTATAATTTCTACCAGACGAATCCGTATATTTCACCAACGCTTACGATCAGGCCAACCGATAGTAAATATAAAGGTTATGTTGGTGGAAAAGGAAAGCTAACTAACACGATCTCTTATAATCTAAAAGCTAGTTATCAATCTCAGTTTGACAAACCATTGTTCCGAAGAAATTACGATGCAATGGTACTCGATGGGGAACCATATACGAATGGAAACAGTTTCGATGTGGTTTATGACGATGTAAAAACTCTCGCTTTTGCTGCGGAACTAAATGTAGATGTGAACAGAAACTTCAGGCTAGGAATTAATACTGAATTTTTAAACTATAGTACAGATGATCAGGCAGAAGCATGGAATTTGCCAAATATGACGGCTAGTCTGAATGCAGATTATCAGATAACTGAAAAATGGTATTCTGGAGCGAATCTGTTTTTTGTGGGGGAGCGTAAAGATGAAAACCGGTCTTTAAGCCTAACATTTGCAGATCCAATAGTTACTCTAGATAGTTATTTTGATGCCAACGCTCATGTTGGTTATAGATTCAATGATCAATTGTCTGCTTTTGTAAAAGGAAGTAACCTGCTGAACAATAATTACCAGAAATGGATGGACTACAACGTTCAGGGTATTCAGGTTCTGGGAGGAGTGACCTATAAGTTCGATTTTAATTAGAAATCAATCTAAATACAAGCAAAAGGAACCTAAAAAGGTTCCTTTTTTTATTCTACAGTAAATCTAAACAAATCGGGTTCATCTGAATTTTTGATAGTAGTGAGTAGATAAACTATTACTCCGTTATTGCTATCTACAAAAAGGTTGAGAGGTTGCTGATAGTAAGTGCCAATAAAAAACTCTCCAGGCTGTTTAAGAACGATACCAAATTCACTTTGAAACTTCTGTCCGTTTAAAAAAGCGGTAGCAATGAGTGCACTACTGGTAGAAACTTCCCCTTTACGAATAATTACTTCATCTGGACTATGACTCAGTAGCGTAGGATTCTCAAAACCTGTTTGCTGGTATAGATCCAGATATGCATATAGCCTGTCTGAATTTCCAGCTACTTCAGAAATATCAAGGAGCTCACCATTATGTTCCAGATTCAAGGGAACTTTAGTTTTGATCCATATCGTATCGTTCAATGCATAGCTCGTCCTTGAATCTTTAATTTCAATAAGGCCCGGAGCTTCTATAGTGTAGGTGGCGGGTTCGATATAATCATCTTCTTCAGGACAGCAGAAACCTGCGCAAAGAAAAACAAGTGACCAGCTAAATGTGCTTAATTTTATCATAGTAGTAGGAAGATACAGATTTATATATTTGGTTGCGTGCTGCTACTTGCATTTCCTTAATTTTCCGTGAATTACACTTCAAGCTTATGCTTCTTTGATTATTTTAGTTGAAAATTTAAAATATGAGAAGATTATTACTGGTTTTTGCCATTTTTATTACGTTCTCGAGCGTAGCACAAAAACATAAGGCAGATCTATTAGTGTTCAATGGCGTAGTTTATACCGTTGATTCTGAATTTAATACTACGGAAGCTTTTGCCGTCAAAGATGGTAAGTTCCTTAAAGTTGGAACTGAAGCAGCATTAAGAGAAGAATTCGATTTTTCTGAAGAATTAGATGCTAAAGGAAAGGCAGTATATCCAGGCCTTGTCGATGCTCATGCACATTTCTACGGTCTTGGGATGCAGCAGCAACGTGTGGATCTTACCGAGACTAAAAGCTTTGCTGAGGTTGTTGCCAGAATTGAGGAATTTCAGAAAGAAAATAAAACAGAATTTATCGTAGGTCGTGGATGGGATCAAAATGACTGGGAAGTAAAGGAATTTCCTGTAAAAGACACCCTTGACCAGTTATTTCCTGATACGCCAATTGCAATCACCAGGATAGATGGTCATGCGATGCTGGTAAATCAGGCGGCACTTGATAAAGCTGGAATCACTACGAATACCGAATTTGATGGTGGCGATATCGAGCAGAAAAACGGGAAACTAACTGGGATCCTTGTCGATAATCCAATGATGCTTATTGAAGAGATCACCGAACGCGCAGATATTGAAACCCAGAAGAAAGCATTACTGGCTGCTCAGGAAATCTCATTTTCTTATGGATTAACTACAGTGGATGATGCAGGACTGGACAAGCAGGTAATTGAGCTTATTGATAGTCTTAATAAAACCGGGGAATTGAAAATTCGTTTGTACGCGATGCTGAGTAACAGCGATAAGAATCTTGATTATTATCTGGAAAAGGGACCTTATAAGACTGATCTACTCAACGTGCGTTCAGTAAAATTCTACGGAGATGGAGCACTTGGTTCCCGTGGAGCAGCTTTGAAAGAACCTTATACAGATCGTGATGGTCATTACGGTGCATTGCTTTCACCGGTTTCAGAATTTAAAGCTACTGCCGAACGTATCGCGAAAACTGGTTTTCAGATGAATACGCATGCCATTGGGGATTCTGCTAATTATATGGTTCTCAAAACCTATGATTCACTTTTAAGTGATTCTGAAGATAGAAGATGGAGAGTGGAGCATTCGCAGGTGATCGATGCAGATGATTTTAAATATTTCAGTAAAAATATCCTTCCATCTATCCAACCCACTCATGCAACCAGCGATATGTACTGGGCTGAAGAAAGACTTGGGGAAGAAAGGATCAAAGGTGCCTATGCATATAAACAACTTTTAAACCAGGCGGGAATGGTAGCTCTTGGAACAGATTTTCCTGTAGAACAGGTTAATCCATTTCTTACTTTCTACGCTGCAGTAGACAGGCAGGATACCAAAAACTTTCCGGAAGGTGGATTTATGAGAGATGAAGCGCTAAGTAGGGAAGAGACCTTACGCGGTATGACCATCTGGGCGGCTTATTCAAATTTTGAAGAAAACGAGAAAGGAAGTATAGAAGCAGGTAAATTTGCAGATTTCGTGATCCTTGATCGTGATCTTATGAAAGTAGAGATCGATAAAGTTCCAGATACGAAAGTGATCTCAACTTTTGTAGCAGGGGAGCAGGTCTATAAGAACTAAAGCAATTATCTTTGTAGCTTATTAAAATTTAAAACAATGAACGACGGATTATACGCAAAATTCCATACTTCTAAAGGAGAGATCCTCGCTGAACTGGAATTTCAAAAAACACCTGGAACTGTAGGGAACTTTGTAGGTCTTGCAGAAGGGAAGATAGAAAATGACCCCAAAGATAAGGGAGTTCCTTATTACGACGGACTTAAATTCCACAGAGTGATTCCAGATTTTATGATTCAGGGAGGAGATCCTCAGGGAACCGGAGCTGGTGGACCTGGTTACAATTTTGATGATGAGATTCATGCAGATCTTAGACACGATGCGCCAGGGAAATTATCTATGGCAAATGCCGGACCTGGTACTAATGGGAGTCAGTTTTTTATCACCCACGTGGAAACGCCTTGGTTAGACGGTAAGCATACAGTCTTCGGAAGTGTGGTTGAAGGACAGGATGTAGTGAATAAGATTCAGCAGAACGATACGATCGAAAAGTTGGAGATTGTAAGAGTTGGTGCAGAAGCTGAAGGATTCGACGCTGCTGAGGCATTTAATTCTTTCAATGCTCAAAAACAGGAAAAAGAGGCTGAAGCAAAGAAAAAAGCTGCTGCTGAATTAGATAAGCTTGCTGCAGGTTTTAAATCTACAGAAAGTGGTTTGCGATACCAGATCATTCAGAAGGGTGATGGTGTGCAGGCTGAAAAAGGTAAGAACGTATCGGTACATTATAAAGGTCAGTTAGCAGATGGTACTGTTTTCGATTCTTCATATAAAAGAAATCAGCCTTTGGAATTTCCAGTAGGTGTAGGCCATGTGATCCCGGGATGGGATGAAGGTATACAATTGCTAAAGGTTGGAGATAAAGCGAGAATGGTAATACCATCAGACCTTGCTTACGGAGAACGTGGTGCAGGTGGTGTAATACCACCAAATGCTGTACTTATTTTCGATGTGGAATTGATGGATGTAAAATAATATAGACTTATATATTTCTTAAAAACGCCCTGATTCTTCGGGGCGTTTTCTATTTTTAGATATGAGTACAGAAGAAGAGATCGAAAATTTGAAATTTCCTATCGGGGAATTTCAAATTCCGGAACAGGTTTCCGTAGAAAACATAAGAAATTATATTGATGAAGTGGCGAGATTACCACAAGCATTGATCGAGGAAGTCGAACATCTTGATCAGGATCAATTACAAATGGTCTATCGTCCTGAAGGCTGGAACATCCGGCAATTAGTGCATCACATTGCCGATAGCCATATGAGTGCATTTATGCGCTTTAAATGGGCGCTTACTGAAGATGAGCCAACCATCAAGGCATTCAATGAGAAAGGTTTTGCAGAACTGGCAGATTCAAAATTCACACCGGTAACGCTATCCCTTGGGTTCCTTAAGGCTTTGCATGCGAAATGGATCATCCTGCTGGAAAATATGAGCACAGAGGATTTCGAGAGAACTTTTATACATCCGGAATCTGGCTTTCGTTATAGTTTAAAACAAAGCCTGGCGAATTATGCCTGGCATGGGAAACATCACCTGGAGCATATCATAGAACTTAAAAAAAGAAAAGGCTGGGATTAACCAGCCTTTTCTTTTTTATAAATCGGAATATTACTTTTTTAGTTCCGGTTGAGCAGTTGTTCTCAGGTAAGGCTTCACCGTTGTGTAACCTTTCGGGAACATTTTATCAGCTTCCTCATTACTTACCGATGGACTAATTACTACGTCATCTCCATGTTTCCAGTTCGCTGGCGTTGCCACTTTATTGTAAGCAGTAAGTTGTAAAGAGTCAATTACCCTAAGTAATTCTTCAAAATTTCTACCTGTACTCGCGGGGTATGTAAGCGTCATTTTAATCGACTTATCTGGCGCGATCACGAATACAGAGCGTACGGTAAGGGTACTATCAGCTTTGGGATGGATCATACCGTATAGATCTGAGACCTTTTTGTCCTCATCTGCTATGATCGGAAAGTTCACCGTGGTGTTCTGAGTTTCATTAATGTCCTTGATCCAGTCCTTGTGAGACTTTACTCCGTCAACACTAAGTGCAAGTACCTTTACATCTCTTTTCTTAAATTCTTCAGCGTAATTCGCAGCAGCTCCTAATTCAGTAGTGCAAACAGGAGTATAATCTGCCGGGTGAGAGAATAGGATTCCCCAGCTATCGCCTAGAAATTCATGAAAACTAATTTTACCTTCAGATGTATCTGCAGTAAAGTCTGGTGCTATATCGCCTAATTTTAAATCACTCATAATCAGTCTGTTTTATATTGTTAAATCCTACTGAAATAGTAGGTTATTCAAATTTAAAAAATTGCAGGGAGTCAGATGACAAGATCAAGTTAAATTAAGTTTTCCATTTGATATTACAACCAATCGATGGCTTTTGATCTTTATTGACCTTACGATTATTCAGCACCGCATCCATTGCTTCCCTGATGTCTCTCCCATTAGAATGCAGGCCGTTGTTAGGTCTGCTGTCATCCAACTGCCCACGATAGATCAATTTAAGTTCAGCATCAAAAAGGAAAAAATCTGGCGTGCAGGCTGCCTGGTATTTTCTGGCGATCTGCTGAGTGCCATCGAATAAATAAGGAAATGAATATTGATTTTTCGATGCAACTTCTGTCATCAGGTCTGGATGGTCTTCTGGGTAACTTTCGGGATCATTACTACTTATACCCGCGAAGCCAAAGCCTAGTTGCCTGTATTCATTAGCGAGTCTTACTATCTCTCCATTTACATGCTTTACAAACGGACAGTGATTTGAAAGAAACATGATAAGCGTTCCTTTTTCACCTTTGATATTCTTTAGATCCAGCAGATGTCCGGTTCTGGTATCCATCAGCTTAAAGTCTGGAGCATCGCTTCCAAGCGGAAGCATTTTTGAGGATGTAAGTGACATCTTTTTCTTTAAAATTAATTATTAATGCTCAATATTCTCTATTTTTCCATCTTTAAATTCTGAATATGATGAGTGAGATTAGCTGGGAGGATTTCGAGAAAGTTGATATAAAAGTAGGTACAATTCTAGAAGCCGAAGAACTTCCGAAGGCTAAAAAGCCAGCCTATAAGATGCTGATAGATTTTGGAGAAGAAATTGGTAAGAAGAGAACATCTGCACAGATCACCAGAAGGTATACCAAGGAGGAACTTCCAGGGCGACAGGTGATCGCCGTAGTAAACTTCCCAGTCAAAAGAATTGCTGGTTTTAAAAGCGAATGCCTGGTGATGGGAGTGGTAGGTGATGAAACTGATGTTGTATTGCTCTCACCAGATCAAAAAGTACCAAACGGACTCAGGATCGCTTAACTCTGGGCTTCTTTAAACTTTTTATGCTGATCCAGTAACTTGCGGATGTCTTTATTGTGGCCATACAGCACCATGATATCGTCTTTATATAATTTGGTATCTGCATGTACAATTCCCTGTACGGTATTTCTTTCAGTTGTAGCTCCAAGTTCATTTTTACCTTCAGAAACATTCATGGTCGTAAGTATAAGAATATTGAATTCTCCTTTGATGTCCAGTTCCTTTACGGTTTTGTCATGATACTCTTCAGGTATTTTAGTTTCAACAATGCTAAAATTACTGTCCAGCTCAAAACTATCCACCACGCCTTCAAGATTTAATCTTTGTGCCCAGCGGTGAGCAGTTTCTTCTTCAGGGTGAATAATTTCTGTAATACCCATCGTTTGCAACACCGTTCGCTGTAGTGGATCTATTGCACGGCTAATGATTCTTCTCACCTTCATTTGCTTCATAAGCGCCGCGGCCATGATATTTGCACCTTTATCTTCTCCAATTCCAACGATCACCACGTCGCAATCCTTCAGCGGTAAGTTCTTTACTGCTTCCATATCTGTCGCATCCAGACTAATAGCATGAGTTATTTTCTCCTTCATGCTCTCAACCTTACTCATACTAATATCCACACCAATAACTTCGTTGCCCATTTCTGTAAGCTGTTCTGCAATGGACGATCCAAAGTTTCCAAGACCAATTACGATATATTTCATGTGTTAGTTTATTAAAATTTCATCTGTAGGGACTCTGTAATTAAGATGTTTAGCCTTCCGAAGCATAGCAATTAAAAGGGTGAGCATGCTAACTCTTCCAATAAACATCGTAAAGATAAGGACGATTTTAGACGATGATGAAAGGCTGGAAGTAATTCCTGTGGAAAGTCCCACGGTACTATAAGCCGAAAATGCTTCAAAAGCAATGTCTATGATCGGTATATCTTTTTCGAAGATCGTCATCAGGAAGATAGCGATGCTAATCACCATCAGGGAGAGCGATATAATGGCAAATGCCCGGCGAATGGAATTACTTGATACTTCTCTTTTATATACCTCGATACGATCCTTGCCTTTTCCAAGACTTACAAAATTTAATGCGGCAATGGCAATGGTGCTCGTCTTAATCCCACCACCAGTAGATGCAGGAGAGGCTCCAATCCACATGAGCATAAAAATAAGCATAAGCGTACTTACATTTAATGCCTGCATGTCTACGGTATTAAAACCGGCTGTACGCGGCGTAGCAGCTCCAAAGAATGCAGTGACGATCTTTCCAAACCAGTTATGCTCTGCCAAAGTGTTGTTGTATTCCAGAATATAGAAACCTAAAGTTCCTAGACTTAATAGAATTATTGTGGTTACAATGACGATTCGTGTATTGAGATTGATCACCCATGGCGAGTAAGGTAAAGGCCTTTTATTATTGAGCTTGAGCATTAGATTTGAAAAAATATATTTCAGATATTTATAAATATTCAGAACTATAGGGAAACCGATACCTCCAAGAATGAATAATATTGCAATTACCAGATGTAGCGGATAATTAAATCTGAAAATTGGTTCATAAAGACTGTTTTCAAGGGTAGAGAATCCTGCATTGCAAAAGCCGCTTATCGCGTGAAATACTGAGAAGAATATACGATCACTAATCTGGCTTAATTCATTTTCGCTTAAGCTGAAATATATAAATATCGCTCCCAGCAGTTCAGTAAGAAAAGTGATAGATAGAATTTTTTTTAGGACGCCGAAAACTTCACCAATACGTTCTGAATTGGTAGTATCTTTCAGCAAAAGCTGATTCTCGAAACTGGTCTGTCCCCGAAAAAAATAGCTAAAATAACTGGCAAAGGTCATGATCCCGAGTCCGCCCAACTGCATTAAAAGTAGAAGGATGGACTGCCCGAAAGTGGTGAAATAAGAACCGGTATCCACTACGATAAGACCGGTCACGCAAACTGCGCTGGTAGAAGTGAAAAGTGCATCCAGAAGTCCGATTCCTTCATGTGTCGCCTTAGGCAACATCAGCAAACCAGTTCCTACTAATATAATTCCCAGGAAACTGCTTATAAATAGCTGAGCCGGATTTAAGTATGCTTTATTGAACCTGAAATTGATGGTGGCAAGTTCCCGTATGAAGTATACCAGCGATGCAAAATACATGTAGGCCATCTTATTGAGGAATTGCAAACCAGGAAAATTCCCCATAAGAACATCGGTTTTCACGATACTTAACAGGAGAATAAGAGTCCCAAGGATGGCGTCGAGGAACCTTATCCTGGCAGGTACCTTGACCTTAAGAACAAAATACCGACATAGGATCGCTGCGATCCCTATCAATAGGACTACATAATAAAAACTGTTTAATTGTGCTTCCTGGGAATCTTCCTGTTTGAATCCCAGATCGTAAAGAGCTACGAGCAATGCGATGCAACTGGCAAAAAAGGAGAGCCGGTTGAGGTAACTTAAAAACCTCTCGTTTCTTAACCATGATTTAAATCCGGAGAATTTCAATAATTGGAATTTAGAAGCATGAATACTGGATTAAAATAATAGGTCCGGTAAGTTTGAAACTACCGGACCTATTTTCCTTAACAAACCGGTACAAAGTTATGTAACCGACTATATAAGATTGCTAAAATTTACCCAAACTATCGGTTACATTTCTGTTCCGAAGAAGATAGCATTCATCAGTAATTTGTTGGTTCCATACCAGAATGCTCTAAAGTTTGTATTGTCTGTAAATAGCATTACTTCCCCGCGACCCAGTCTGTTATGTTTAAATGGAACTGTTCCGGCAAGAGAATCCAGGTTTGGTTTGCTTATATATCCACTCAGTAAAGGTTTTTCTGTATAGCGAATAGGATTTTTGTAGCTCTGCTTATCTGCTTCCATAAAAATAGTCGTGTTTCTGAAAAGCGCGATTTTATCTCTATTGTATCCAAAAGCGATTGGATGAGTTCTGTCCAGATCTGCTTCAAAAATCGCCCCTCCAATTACCTGTGCACCACGAAAGTCACCACGTTCTCCAAAACTGACGTCCTTTGCGGTATTTTCGGTTTTTTTAGTCTCAAAGTCTATAAAATCATTGCTTTTTAGCCAGTTTACAGCACTTCTAAACCCTATGATAGTTCCTCCGTTTTTAGTCCAATCCTTCAGCTGAGTCGCAACTCCATCGTTCAATCCACCGCCCCAGGTACTTGGTACTATGATATCGGTATATCTGCTCAAGTCACTTCCGGATAGGTCTTTAAGATCAAGTTTGGTAATTTTCATGTTGTAACGCTGGTCGAATAAATGCCAGATCTCCCCGGCATCATAGGAAGATATGGATCCACCCACCAGAATGGCAACCTGTTGAGGTTCAATTGCTCGAAACTGGTTGCTTCCAAGATTAATTCCACCAGTCATTCCAGTTGGAATTCCCTTAATGGCTATATGGCTTTCTTCAGAAACTTCAGTGATAAAACTATAAAGCTCATCCTGTTCTAATTTTTGATTTTGAACAGGGATCATGATCGTTCCGGCAGCATACTCATCGCCTTCAAAGGTAAACTCTTCCATGGAAACTTTGGCGCGAAGACCTTTCTCCAAGATCATATTCAGAGCTTTTGGAGCAAGGTAACTGTGCCAGTCCAGCAGGTAGGCATAAGAACTATTATTAGGTTTCTCTGGTGCAGGTATTTCCAGTTTCTGGATCTTCTCTCCGGCATTTTTCATGGCAACATCTTCAGAAAAATCAAGATTGAACGCTAAAGGGAATGTCCATGCTGATATATCGTAAAACAGGCTATCCTGAAAATCCGTTCTACGTTCGAACATGGCTTTTAATAGTCGGTGTTGCCTTTGATTCTTAGGTACTACATAAGAATTACCTTTTTTGAATGTCAGGCCCGCTTCCGTAAAATCCTCATCAACTTTGTGAACTTCGATCTGGTGGCGTTTCAATATTTTTGCAAGTTCATAAGCCTTAATTGGATCATGTTCGCTACCAAAAGCATAGGCACCGTTAGAAGCACTATTTCGAGACTCTTTGAAGAAATCACGTTGATAGTTTAGCAATTTTTCACGCATGTTTTCAGCAGCTTTTAAAGTTGAAAGTGCCGCTGTAAATTGATTGCGAATCGTAAATGGAAATGTTAGAATGCCATTATCAGTTTCCTGCGCGTGGCCCCGAGAACTACCCTGTTCGAAAAGAATTCCTATACTTCCATTAATATCTGGGAAGGTAGAGCCTTTTCCGTAGTAGAAATCGTCGTAATTTTCTTCGGTATAATACAGAGATCCAATTTTATCGAATGCCTGAGCATGATAAGTTCCAATTTCTTTAGTCAGATCCTGGTTTAGCTGCGGAGTAAGCGGGTGTGTACGTGAAGGAATTCCAGGCTGAAAGAAGAAGGATGAATTTGATCCCATCTCATGATGATCTGTTAGAACATTAGGATACCAGTCATGAAATGTTTTGATCCTTGCCTGGGACTCCGGTAATTGCACAGGTAGCCAGTCACGATTCATATCGAACCAGTAATGATTGGTTCTGCCGCCCGGCCAGATCTCGCTGTATTCCCTGTCCTGTGGATCTGGATTGATGTTTTTGCTCTTATTCGTATTTGCCCAGTAAGCAAATCGTTGAAGCCCATCTGGGTTGAAGGCGGGATCCAACAGAATTACTGTGTTTTTTAAAGTTTCTTCAATTTCGGGACCTTCAGCTGCGGCAAGATAATAAGCGTAAAGGAGGGCAGCATTGGATCCACTGGCTTCATTCCCGTGGATGGAGAATCCCTGGTTGATCACAACGGGCATGTTCGAAAGAGCTTCCGAAGAATTTTCAGAGACTAAACCAATATGTTTTTTTCTGATTTCTTCAAGATTAGCAATATTTTCTTCTGATGAAACAGTAAGCAGGATCAAAGGCCTACCTTCATAAGTAGTTCCACGGTTTTCAATTTTCATTCGGGGAGAGGCCGCTGCAAGGGTATGCATATATGAAACCAGGCGGTCGTGGCTTACATGCCATTCGCCGGGAATGAAACCGAAATTCTCCTCAGGCGTAGGAATAGATTGGTTATATGAAATATCAGCAGGTAAATAGTAGCTCATAGACAGATCATCCTCCTGAGCGAGGCTTATCTGGAATACTAGAAAAAGAGAAAAAAGTAATAGTTTGCGCATTGGTTTATTTTTGAAAAGCCCTAATATAAAAAAAACCGTCCTGATAGGGACGGTTTGTATAGTGTATAGACGTTTTATCTAGATATCATCAAAACTTACATCTGTAAATTTCTCTGCTGTCGGAGATGCTGTTTGCTCAACTGGCTGCTCATCATATTCCTTTTTGAAATCTTTCTGGTGACGTTCGCTGATCACTTCCTCACCTTTTTCATTAACGATAAAGTTCGTCATTTCCTCAAGGATCTCTCTAAATCCATCAAAATCTTCTTTGTATAGGTAGATCTTGTGTTTTTTGTAGTAGAAAGAACCATCGTCGTTCGTGAACTTCTTGCTCTCTGTAATCGTAAGATAATAATCATCTGCACGGGTACTTCTTACATCGAAAAAATAAGTTCTTCTTCCTGCTCTTAAAACTTTAGAGAATATTTCCTCTTTCTCCATCATTCCCTTGTCGCTCATAAAATAGATTCTTTAATGGTTGTTATTAACGAGCTCAAAAATCTAAAAATTTTTAACATCTAGCAAAAAATTTTCACATTTCTTTTTCATTTAGCTGTTTAGCGTAGAGTTCCTTGTAGTATCCTTCAGTAGTAATCAGTTGCTCATGACTGCCTTCCTGTACTACCAGTCCGTCTTCAAGGATAATGATCCTGTCGGCATTTTTAGCTGAAGAAATTCTGTGACTCACGATGATCGTAGTTTTCTCCTTCGTTATTTCGAAGAGATTATTCAGTATTTCTTCTTCGGTTTCAGTATCAACTGCAGATAAACAATCATCAAATAAGAGAATTTCGGGATCATGTATAATTGCCCTCGCAATAGACACCCGTTGCTTTTGTCCGCCAGAAAGGGTAATTCCTCGTTCACCTAGAACAGTGTCGTAACCTTTGCTGAAAGCCTGAATATTTTTATGTACTGATGCATTTTTTGCCGCTGTAATAATTTCTTCTTCGGAAGCGTCTGTTTTTCCGAATTTGATATTATTTCTAATACTGTCACTAAATAGGAAAGCATCCTGTGGGACGTAACCAATATTTTCCCGAAGACTTTCCAGGTTCACGGTATCAATTCTACGACCATCGATCAACAACTCACCCTGGTCAATATCGTAAAGGCGACCAATCAATTCCAGAATGGTCGATTTACCAGAACCTGTCTTTCCAATCACCGCCAGTGTTTCCCCTTTTTCAACTTTAAAGCTTACATTCTTAAGAGCGGTGATATTCGTATCATCGTAAGTAAAGCTAACATTCTTAAATTCAATACTACCATTGATCGTATCCTGTTCGGCCTTGGGATTGGTAATTTCAGGTTTCTCACTAAGAAATTCATTGATCCGTTCCTGGGATGCTTCCGCCTGCTGAACCAGGGAGGTTACCCATCCAATAGCTGCAACCGGCCAGGTTAGCATATTTACATAAAGTATGAATTCTACGAGCACGTCGATATTCTCGATCTCTCCGGAAATGATCTGCCTACCTCCAATATAGATCACGATAATATTACTAATCCCGATTAAAAGGATCATAAGCGGGAAGAAAAATGCCTGTACCTTTACCAGGTCAATATTCTTATCCCTACTACCGTTAGAGAGCTCAGTAAAGTTATGGTTGGTTTGAGGTTCCAGACCATAAGATTTTATAACGGCGATCCCGCTAAAACTTTCCTGGGTGAACGTATTAAGTTTTGAAAGATATTGCTGTACAACTGTACTTCTTTTATGGATCGCGACGCTTAACTTATAAATAGAGAAGGCCAGGACCGGTAGTGGAATTACCGTGTATAAAGTAAGTAAAGGGGCGGCCTGAATCATAAAGATCAAAACCACGACCGTAGAGGTGAATGTTGTTACACTATACATGATAGCAGGACCTAAATATAACCTCACTTTAGAGACATCTTCGCTAATCCTGTTCATAAGATCTCCGGTTCTGTTCTTCTTGTAGAAGTTTAAAGAGAGATCCTGGTAGTGGCGATACACTTCGTTCTTAAGATCATATTCCATATGCCTGGAAACCACGATAAAAGTTTGCCTCATCAGGAAAGTAAGGAAGGCAGATATAAGTGTGGTTCCTACTATAAGCAGGATATTGTAAAGAAGTTCATCTTTGAGCACAGAGACATCGGTCACTTCGCCATTGATATATTCTTCAATAATAACCGTACTTTCACCAATTAAAGGGATATAGTAGATCCCAAAAATTCTGGCGGCAATCGTAATAACCAATCCAATAAGTAGTTTCCATTTGTATTTGTAGAAATATTTATTGAGATGCTGAAGGTTCTTCATTCAGTGAAATTCTATAAAGTTGAGGATTCTGTAATTTAACACGTTTAGAATCCGTGCTTTTTAAATAATTATTATTTTTGCGGCGGATTTTTGACCAAATTCAAAATCTGAATAATTTAAAAATCAACAAATTATGCAAGTTGACGTTCTAAATGCAAATGAACTAAAAAAAGCTGCTCCGGTTTTTGGACAGGTGTCTTTTGACGAACATGAACAAATCGTTTTTTGCAACGACAAAGATACAGGTTTAAAGGCAATAATTGGTATCCATAATACGGTTTTAGGACCAGCTCTGGGAGGTACCAGAATGTGGAATTACACCAGTGAATGGGAGGCTGTTAACGATGTATTGCGTCTTTCTCGTGGTATGACCTTTAAGAGTGCGATCACCGGTCTAAATCTTGGTGGTGGGAAAGCTGTTATCATAGGTGATGCTAAAACAGATAAAACTCCTGCGCTCATGAAGCGTTTTGGAGAATTTGTACATTCTTTGGGTGGTAAGTATATCACTGCAGAAGATGTAGGTATGGAAACTTCAGATATGGATACTGTACGTGAAGTGACCCCTTATGTGACAGGGATCTCAGAATCTCAGGGTGGAGCAGGGAATCCTTCTCCAATTACTGCCTATGGTGTATTTATGGGGATCAAAGCTTCAGCTAAGTTCAAGTATGGAACAGATGATCTTGAAGGTAAAAAAGTACTGGTTCAGGGAATTGGTCATGTTGGAGAAACTCTGGTAGAATATCTAACCGGTGATGGAGCTGAAGTTTATATCACAGATATCAACGAGGACAGGCTTGCAGAAGTAAGTAAGAAATACGGAGCACATATATTTACAGATAGAGATATTTATGCTGCTGATGTAGATATTTATGCACCTTGTGCACTTGGAGCGACCATTAACGATGATACCATAGACAGACTGAAAGTTGATATCATTGCAGGGGCTGCGAACAATCAACTAGCAGACGAGGTAGCTCACGGGCAGATCCTTCAGAACAGAGGTATTGTTTATGCACCAGATTTCCTTATCAACGCAGGTGGAATTATTAATGTGTATGCTGAATTGGAGAATTACGACAAGCAGGAGATCATGCGCAAGACGGAGAATATCTATAATACAACTTTGAGAATTCTTGAAAAAGCTTCTAAAGACGATATTACTACGCACTTCGCAGCTTTACAAATAGCGAAGCAACGTATTGCCGACAGAAAAAAACAGAATTTAAATTAGTCAGTTCTAATTTATTAATATTTTTGCAGGGCGAAAGCGAAAAGCTTTCGCCCTTTCTAATTCCTAAAAAGTTCTTTTACAATTATGTTGACAAGAAGACATATCAGGGTTAAAGTAATGCAGTCACTGTATGCATTTAACCAAAGCCAGAATGACAACCTTGCCACAGAAGAGAAATTCCTGCTGAAAAGTATGCAGGAAATGTATGACCTTTTTCTGCTTCAGTTGAGTTTGATCACCGAGATAAGAGAACATGCTGAAGTGTACCTGGAGAAATCTCAGCAAAAACACCTTGCTACAAACGAGGAAAAAGATCCCAATAGAAAATTTATTGATAACCAGATCTTCCAGATCCTGAATGAAAACGAAAGTATTCAGAAGGCATTAGAAGACCACAAAATTAATCACTGGAAACAGGATGATGAATATGTGGCGATCATCTGGAATGAGATTAGAAACAGCGAGCTTTATTCAGAATATATGAATACTCGTGAAGGTAGTTTTAAAGATGATAAAGAGCTTATTATCCAGATCTTCAAGGAGATTATAGCTCCTAACGAGAAATTATACGATTATCTTGAGGATAAAAAGTTAACCTGGGTAGATGATCTTCCGTTGGTAAATACCGCCGCTCTTAAATTTCTTCAGAAGTTAAAAGAATCTACCGGTAGAGAAAAGCAGATCGCTCGTTTGTTCAAAAACGATGAGGATAGAGAATTCGCCTTAAAATTATTTCAGAAGACCTATCTTAATGATGAGGATCTTTCCGAAGAGATGCTGGGGAAAACTCCGAACTGGGATAAAGACAGGATTGCCGAAGTAGATATGGTTCTTATAAAGATGGCGATCTGTGAGTTTTTAAAATTTAGTAGTATCCCTGTAAAGGTTACTATCAACGAATACCTGGAGATCGCAAAGGAATATAGTACTCCAAAAAGTAGCATTTTTATTAATGGTGTGCTGGATAAACTTTCTAAGGAATACCAGACAGAAGGCAAGCTAAATAAAATGGGCAGGGGCCTGATGTAGTAAAGATTTTTTAGTATTTTTACCTATTAGAAATTAAACAAAATAACTTCGTCATGAAAAGAACAATTTTGATGTTTGCAGCTGCAGGGGCTATGCTGTTAACCGGATGTCAAGACAACGCCTCAGATAAAGTAAAAGCAGAGAACGTAGAAGCTTCAGCTGAACGTGATGCGCAGGCGACTGTTTATCCTGAAATCTCTTTCGAAGAAACTGAATTTGATTTCGGAAATATTGCTAAGGGAACAAACGTTGAGCACGTATTTAAATTCACGAACACAGGAAAAGCTCCTTTAGTGATCACCAATGCTTCAAGTTCTTGTGGATGTACGGTACCAACCTATCCTAAGAATGAAACTATCCAACCGGGAGAATCTGGAGAGATGCTTGTAAAGTTCAACGGTTCTGGTAATGGACAGGTAACTAAGACTGTAACAGTATCTGCAAATACTGAAGCTGGAAAAGAACAATTAAAAATCAAAGCTTTTGTAGAAGCTGCGGAAACAGAAACAGCTAGCTAAAAGCATATATGGATCAATTAACCCAGTTTGCACCGATTATATTGATGTTTGTGGTGGTGTATTTTTTTATGATACGACCACAAATGAAAAAAGCGAAACAGGAAAAAACATTTGCCGCTGAACTTAAAAAAGGAGATCGCATCATTACCAAAAGTGGAATGCACGGTAAGATTATTGATTTCAGCGAAAAGAATAATTCGGTAATTATTGAAACAGGCGCCGGTAAGATCACTTTTGATCGTTCATCCATTTCTATGGAAATGAGTCAGAAACTGAATGCTCCGGTTGTAGAGAAGAAATAATTTTCGAACACATATTATTAAACGAAAAAGCAGCTCAAAGAGCTGCTTTTTTATTTTCTATAGCGATCATTAAGTCCTTTTCCCTGTGAAATTAGAGGTTCGATCTTTTTAATTCTATTTGTTCGAGTTGCTTGTTTTTTAGCCTCAGCAATATATTGAGCGTATTCCTTTTGTTTTCCAGGGCTTAGATCGTGAAAGGCATCTTTAAGCAACTTATTGCCATTTAATATAGCTTCAAGTTCTTCAGGGATTTCAAGAGACTTTGGTTTCGCTTTTAATTCCAAACCTGCTTTTTGGTTGGCTATCGCTTCTTCAATATAAGGAATAATCGAGGCATTGCTAATATTGTCATTTCGCTCAAACCTGATTTGCCTCAGGGCTTTTGTTTTGCCTTCCTGAGCATTGACCAGTAGTGCTGTGTTCTTCTTGAGAAATACACCCTGAAAAAACCAGATGGCAATATGGTTTTTAAAAGCTCCAAGACCAATGACATTTTTGCCATCCAGGCTATAGACCGGTGCTCCCCATTTGATGGAAGCTGATAATTCAGTTTGTTCCATTACGCCTATAAGTTGCCTGAGTTGTGCATCCCATTCGGCGTGCAGTAGTACATATTCTTTAATGGAACTTATCTTACTCAATTCTTCTATTCGTATTTCTTAGCGGTAAGTTCCGCAAGTTTTACGATCACTTCTGCGGCTTTCTGCATACTCTCTACCGGTACATATTCATATTTTCCGTGGAAATTGTGACCACCTGCAAAGATGTTAGGGCAGGGAAGTCCCATAAAGCTCAGTTGAGCACCATCTGTCCCGCCACGAATTGGTTTGATAATAGGTTCGATATCCACTGCTTCCATCGCATCACGAGCGAGGTCTACGATATGCATTACCGGTTCTACTTTTTCACGCATATTCCGGTATTGGTCAGTAATTTCAATAGTAATCAGATCCCGGTCGTATTGTGAGCAGATCTCACTGGCCAGATCCTGCATCATTTCCTTACGAGCCTGGAAGTGCCCGAGGTCATGATCTCTTATAATATATTCCAGAATAGTTTCTTCCACATCACCCTTGATGCTACTTAAATGGAAAAATCCCTGCCTGTCTTCAGTATGCTCCGGAGTTTCCAATCTTGGTAAGGAATTGATGAAATCCTGGGCTATATACATACTGTTTACCATTTTATCTTTAGCATAACCAGGATGTACACTTTTCCCTTCCACTTTTACAACTGCACGAGCGGCATTGAAATTCTCGTATTCGAGTTCTCCAATCTGGCTACCATCCATGGTGTAGGCCCATTCTGCGCCAAACTTATCTACATCAAATTTATGTGCTCCACGACCAATTTCCTCATCTGGTGTAAAGCAGACTCTTATTTTTCCATGCGGAATTTCAGGATTATTAACAAGGTATTCCATAGCTGTCATGATCTCTGTGATCCCTGCTTTATCATCTGCGCCCAGTAGGGTTGTGCCATCTGTAGTGATAATCGTCTTGCCTTTATATAGTAATAAGTCGTCAAAGTATTCCGGAGAAAGAATAATGTTTTTCTCTTTATTAAGAACAATGTCCTTACCATTATAATTTTCGATGATCTGTGGCTTCACATTTGTACCGGAGAAATCTGGAGTTGTATCAAAGTGTGAGACAAAACCGATCACAGGAACTTTGTGTGGAACATTTGCAGGCAGACTTGCCATAACATAGGCATGCTCATCTATGGTTACATCCTGCATCCCAATAGCTTTCAATTCATCTACTAGCTTATTCGCCAGGTCCCATTGCTTCATGGTGCTGGGTGTCGAAGTACTTTCAGGATCACTTTGTGTGTCTATCCTTACGTAGCTTAAAAATCTGTCTATGATATGTTGTTTGTTGGTCATCTTAACTTAATGATTAGGTAAATCTATAATTTATAGAATGTTGCAAATATAATTTTCGAATATCTCTTTTTTCTTAATCTTTTTAAAATAATATGGAAAATCTTGCTGGTTCGTCTTCAGTTTAATTGTAGCCTATGTATAGTTTAATTTTAAAATTCAGGCTATATGTCTTGAGCTTAAAATGCTAATTATAAATGAGTTATATTTAATGAAACCAAAAAACCATTATTATGAAGAACTATTACTTTTTAATTTTATCGTTTTTTATATGTTCGGTCTTGCAGGCACAGGATCGAACTATTGAAGGATTAGTAATGGACGAAAACTCTCAGCCGCTTGGTGGAGTTTCTGTTGCTATTAAAGATACTAATAAGGGAACCATTACAGATTTTGATGGAAAATTCATGTTGGAGGCTGAATTTGGTCAAACCTTAGTTTTCACCTTCGTAGGGTATGATGCTCGCGAAGTATTAATTGATCAGGAGCAAATTAATGTCACCATGGTGTCCGGTATGGCGCTAGGAGAGGTAGTTCTTGTAGGTTCGAGAAACCGAAGCCGTACTGTTGTTGAAAGTACAGTTCCTATTGATGTACTCGATGTAAAAGAAATGGCTACCGCAGTACCACAGGTTAATCTTAATCAAATGCTTAATTATGTAGCGCCATCCTTTACTTCTAATACTCAAACTATTTCTGATGGAACAGATCATATAGATCCGGCTTCTCTTCGAGGTCTTGGTCCAGATCAGGTGCTTGTATTAATTAATGGAAAGCGTAGACATAACTCTTCCCTGGTAAACGTAAATGGTACTTTTGGTAGAGGTAGTGTGGGAACCGATCTTAACGCGATTCCGGCTTCAGCTATTAAACGAATTGAAGTTCTACGTGACGGGGCAGCAGCTCAGTATGGGTCTGATGCAATTGCAGGTGTGATTAATATAGTTCTTGAAGATCAAACAGATCAACTAAGTTTGAACGTTACCACCGGTGCCAATTTTTCTAAGAATGCCAATGAGCAAACTGGTGGGGTAGATGGTGAGACCGTAAACGTAGCAGCAAGTTATGGAATAGGTTTAGGAGATAAAGGTGGTTATGTCACATTCTCTGGTGATTTCGATTACCGGGAAGATTATAACCGGATGAAAGAATGGGAAGGGTCTATTTTTAATGCATATAATGCAATTGAAAACCGTGCCGCTAACGCAGGAGCCAATATTGCCAATCTTTCTGATGATCAAATAAAGGATTTTGCTCAGCAGGTTTCTTACTTTACCAACGATTTTCAGGATGATATTAGTAATGCTCCAGATAGAGCTACACTACAGTCACTTCTTAGCCTTGATGTCACAGAAAATGAACTGGATGCACGTGGTTTGGAGAGAACAGACTTTAATATGAGAGTTGGTCAATCTGGTCTAAGAGGAGGTAGATTTTTCGCAAATATGTCTTTGCCACTAGATGAAGAGGGAACTGAACTATATTCGTTTGCAGGTATAAGTTCCCGAAGAGGAAATTCTGCTGGTTTCTATAGGCTGCCAAACCAAAGTCGTACATACACTCCAATTTATATCAATGGTTTCCTTCCGGAAATCAATTCCAAAATTAAAGATCAGTCTTTTGCAGTAGGAGTTAAAGGAGAAATTAGTGATTGGGGAGTTGACTTTAGTAATACATGGGGACAGAATGAATTCCAGTATTTTATTTCAAATACTGCCAATGCATCTTTACAGAGAGCAAGTCCAACAGCATTCGATGCCGGTGGATTTTCATTTATGCAAAACACTACTAATTTAGATGTAAGCAGATTATTTGAAGATGTTTTTATGGGAATGAACGTTGCATTTGGAGCAGAACATCGTTTTGAAAACTATGAGATCATGGCAGGTGAAAAAGGTTCGTATGAACAGTACACCGCTAATGGTGATGTAGTAGTGAGATCAGATCAGGACCCGGCTACCGACTTTTTTGGCAGTGCAAGACCAGGTGGTTCGCAGGTGTTCCCTGGATTTAGTCCAAAGAATGAGCTTTCCAGAGAGCGAAGCAGTATCGCAGGATATTTCGATGTTGAGATGGATTTCAGTGAAAAAATGCTGGTTACCTTCGCATCGAGATTTGAGAATTACTCCGACTTTGGTTCAACTCTCAACTTCAAATTATCATCCCGATATAAGCTCACCGATAATATCAATATAAGAGGTGCTGCAAATACAGGTTTCAGAGCTCCATCTTTGCACCAGCTTTATTTTAATTCTACATCAACGATCTTTGATAATGCCGGGAATCCACAGGAAGTTGGTACTTTTTCAAACGATAGCCGTCCAGCACAATTACTGGGGATTCCTCAGCTAAAAGAAGAAACTTCCAGAAGTATAAGTTTAGGTTTCACAGCTAAAATTCCTGATGCGAACCTTTCACTTACTGTAGATGGCTATTTGGTGGCGATAGACGATCGTATTGTTTATACCGGGCAATTTCAGGGACCTGGTACAGGAACTGAACTTGACAACCTTTTGGCTCAGGCTAATGCTACTGCAGCTTCTTTCTTTGCAAATGCAATCGATACAGAATCTAAAGGTTTGGATATTGTATTAACGCACAGTGCGATCTTCAATGATGATGTAAGTCTTAAATCTGATCTTGCAGCAACTTTGTCCAAGACCAAACAAGTTGGAGATATAAATGCTTCTGATGTTCTCGAAAGAGCTGGTTTAGTAGATACTTATTTTCCGGAAGATAGCCGTGTGTACCTTGAAGAAGCAGTGCCAAGAACTAAAGTGAATCTAACTAACAGTTTGACAGCCGGGGACTTTAATGTATTTCTAAGAAATGTTTATTTCGGTGAAGTGACAGAAGCTTCAACAACATTGGCAAATCAGCAGGTTTTTAGTTCAAAAGTGGTGACAGACCTTTCTGTTGGATATAAGGCCACAGATGCTCTTACCTTTACAATTGGAGCTAACAACCTGTTCGATATTTATCCAGATAGAGCAGAAGAGGCATTCAACAACCGTAGTTCAGGAAGATTTGACTGGTCTCGTAGAGCTCAGCAATTTGGGATTGGAGGACGATTTATGTTTGCAAGAATGAGTATAACTCTTGATTAAATAGTTCAATTAAAGGTATAAAAGGCAGCCAGATGGCTGCCTTTTTTATTTTCGATAGCATAGAAGTAAACCCGATTGAGGTTTGCTTTTATAGAATTTCAATTACTTTTGCATAAACCTACCTAGATGTATAAGTCACTCATAAGACCAGCGCTTTTCAAGTACGATCCAGAGCAGATTCATTATTTCACTTTTAATATTCTTCGGAAATTCTGTAAGGTCCCCGGAGCATTAGCCTTTCTTAGATCAAGATTCAATATTTCTGACAAGCGTTTGGAACGGGAAGTCTTCGGACTGAAGTTTAAGAATCCTGTAGGTCTGGCCGCAGGTTTTGATAAAGATGCAAAACTTTACAAAGAACTTTCAGCTTTAGGTTTTGGTTTTGTGGAAGTAGGAACTGTAACGCCAAAGCCTCAGCCAGGAAATGAGAAAACCAGATTATTCAGGTTGCCCGAAGATTCAGCCATTATAAACCGTATGGGTTTCAATAATGAAGGGGTGGAGCAGATGGTGGCCAGATTAAAGAAAAATACAAACGTGCTTATTGGTGGTAATATTGGGAAGAACAAGCTTACTCCAAATGATAAAGCGGTAGATGATTATGTTTATTCCTTTGAAGCACTCTTTAATTACGTAGATTATTTTGTGGTGAATGTAAGCTCGCCAAATACTCCGAACCTAAGGGAACTTCAGGATAAAGAACCATTAAAAGCCCTGCTGAACACTCTTCAGAAGAAAAATGAACTTAAGAATACTTCGAAGCCTATCTTATTAAAGATCGCACCAGATCTTACAGACGAACAACTTTTGGATATTATTGAGATCGTTCAGGAAACCGGAATCGCCGGGGTGATCGCTACTAATACCACAATTTCACGTGAAGGACTGCAGTCTGAGAACAAAAGCGAAATGGGCGGACTTAGCGGAAAACCTCTCACTAAAAGGGCTACAGAAGTGATACGTTTTCTTTCTGAAAAAAGCGGTCGTTCCTGTCCTATTATTGGGGTTGGTGGAATACATTCGGCTGAAGATGCTGTGGAAAAACTGGAAGCCGGAGCAAGTTTGGTTCAGCTATACACAGGCTTTATTTATGAAGGCCCTCAGCTAATAAAAGATATTAACAAGAAGATTCTGGAGAAAGGATTATAGCTAAGATGCTCGAACAACTAATTCCATTTCTTACAGCGTCCATACTACTTACATTTTCACCGGGACCAGATATCATCTATGTGCTGGTAAGATCGATCGCATATGGAGCAAAACAGGGAATAGCTACGGCACTTGGACTGGTCTCTGGAATAATTATTCATACCAGCCTTGTTGCATTTGGAGTTTCCGCGATCATTCGGCAATCTGAAATTACTTTTCTCATCATAAAAATACTTGGAGCTTTGTATTTGCTATACCTCGCATACCAGGTATACAGATCTAATCCTGAAATTGCCTTATCTTCAGAAAGAATTAAAAATAAAAGTCTGTGGTCATTATTTCGACAGGGATTCATCATGAACGTCCTGAATCCAAAAGTTGGAATTTTTTTCCTCGCATTCTTTCCTGGATTTCTGTGGGAACCTGATGGCGATACCGTTTGGCAATTTTATGTTCTTGGTTTTGTTTTCATGTTACAGGCACTGGTCATTTTCTGTCTGGTGGCTTTTGCCGCAAACAGGATTTCCGGCTGGGTAAGATCTCATCCCTCTTCTGGTATATTTCTGAAATGGTTACAGGTGGTCATAT
>NZ_JBLWIM010000008.1:532290-554691 GCF_048381525.1 Christiangramia qingdaonensis | reverse complement strand
GTAGAATCCTTAGCTATCCTGGGAATAATTGATTCTGAAATTTCAGATTATCAATGAAACTATATTCTTTTTAAATTTTCTTTAAAATACTATCTTTGACCATATGGCTCAAGTGAAACTAATCGAATGTCCCCGCGATGCGATGCAGGGAATTAAAGAATTCATTCCTACAGAGAAAAAGGCGCAGTATATTCAGTCCCTTTTAAGATGCGGATTTGATACTATCGACTTTGGAAGTTTTGTTTCACCCAAGGCTATCCCGCAAATGAAAGATACGGCAGATCTGCTTTCAAGATTGGATCTTTCTAAAACGCAGTCCAAATTACTTGCCATCGTAGCCAATACTCGCGGAGCACAGGATGCTTCAGAATTTGAAGAAATTGATTACCTGGGATATCCATTTTCGATTTCAGAAAATTTTCAAATGCGGAATACTCATAAAACCATAGCAGAATCTGTAGAGGTTTTGCAGGAGATCCTTGATATTGCAAACTCTTGCAACAAAGAAGTAGTCGCTTACCTGAGCATGGGCTTTGGGAATCCATATGGAGATCCATGGAGCGTGGAAATCGTGGGAGAATGGACAGAAAAGCTGGCGGGAATGGGAGTAAAGATCCTGAGCCTTTCAGATACTGTTGGAACATCTTCGCCAGATATCATTGAATATTTGTTTTCAAACCTTATTCCCAAATATCCTGAGGTGGAATTTGGAGCCCATTTGCATACAACTCCGGCAAAATGGCATGAAAAGATCGACGCTGCCTACAAGGCTGGATGTAGAAGGTTTGATGGCGCAATTCAAGGATTTGGCGGTTGCCCTATGGCTAAAGATGAACTAACAGGGAACATGCCTTCAGAAAAAATGCTCTCCTATTTCAATGCTGCCAAAGTAGATAGTAATATTAAAATGACCAGTTTTGAGTCATCTTATAACGAGGCTTCAAAAATCTTCAACGCCTACCATTAATACTCCTTATTGAATTCTAAAGAGGTATTAATAAAACCTATTTAAAATTAATCTAAATAAACTTGCGGTAATTACAACCTCATATTATATTTGCGCTGGAATTAGTTATTTTAAACCAGTCTAAATAAAACTATATGAAAAAGCTGTTCGTTTCAGCCTTTGTTGCAGCCCTTACTTTAAGCTCATGTTCATCTGATGATGATGCTGATATTCTAAACGAGAAAAATATTGAAGTTCCGGTTTCTTACGATTTTACGAGAAACGGTGAATCTACTGTAAACTTTGAAGGACAAACTACCAGACTACAAATGTCTGCTGAACTTCTATCAAACTTTACCGATTTTGACAACGCTTCAGAAGAAATGTTGCTGAATATGTTCGCGAATGAAAATTCACCTTTCGCTAATGAAGATCTTAATGCTTCCAGTAAAAGTATCAAATCCAAAGTAGCAGCTTCAAACCTGTATTTTTCTACCAATAATGTAGAAGCCAGTGAGATCAAATCTGATTTTGAATCCTGGATCACCGAGCAAATGACTACTGTTAAAGCTAATAAAGATATGCTTGCAGAAGCAGGTCAGGCAGGACAGATTGCACAGGGAACGCGTGTAAGATACGTGAACGGAAAAGGTCTGGAATTGAATCAGGCATTTGCAAAGTCACTTATTGGTGGTCTTCTTGCAGATCAAATTCTTAATAATTACCTATCTCAGCCAGTTCTTGACGAAGCAGATAATAGGTTGAATAATGATGATGAGCTTCCGGAAGAGGGTAAAAATTACACTACAATGGAGCATAAGTGGGATGAAGCTTATGGTTACTTATATGGTGATCCATCAATTCCTGCTTCCAATCCAAATTCTATCCTGAATGAAAGCGATGACAGATTATTGTTTAGCTATTTAGGACAGGTGGATGAAGATGAAGATTTCGCCGGAATAGCTGAAGAAACTTTTGAAGCCTTTAAAACTGGTAGAGCAGCAATCGTTGCAGGGAATTACGTAGTACGTGATGAGCAGGTTGCTATTATTCGTGAGAATATTTCCAAAACTATCGCGGTAAGAGCAGTTTACTATCTGCAGGATGGTAAGAACCTTCTTGCAAATGGTGAGTTTGGAGCAGCATTCCATGCACTATCTGAAGGTTATGGTTTCCTTTATAGCTTAAGATTCACCAATGATCCTATGACGAACATGCCTTATGTAAGCGTGTCTGATATCAATAATTTTAAAGATCAATTATTAAGCGGAAATGGTTTCTGGGAAGTAAGTCCTGATACTCTGGACAGTATTTCAGAAAAGATCGCTGCAGAATTTGATTTTAGTGTAGCTGAAGCTGCAGAATAATAATTTACCGGAGTCTTGTGCTCCGGTTTTTCAATTAAACGATATGATTAAATTTTCAAGACTATTCATTGTATTTGCACTGATCTTCGCTGCTTGTTCTTCTGAAGATGACGGCACAGAGACAGGTGGGGAAACTGGAGGAACAGATTCTTTTGATCGTGGCGCAATGCTTGTAAACTGGGCAGATAATATCATTGTCCCTGCTTACAATAACATGGTTACTAAGACTCAGAATGTGGAAACGGCAGCTGCTACTTTTACTGCTGCTCCAGACGCTGCAGGTTTGCAGCAACTTCGTGAGGCTTATGTGGATGCATACAAGAGCTTCCAGTCGGTTTCTATGTTCCAGGTTGGAAAGGCAGAGGAAATTAACTATCGTAATTATCTAAATACCTATCCTGCAAATACCTCGAATATCGATTCTAAAATAAGTTCAGGTTCTTTCAATCTGGAATTACCATCCAGTTTTGCAGAACAGGGACTGCCAGCTTTGGATTACCTTTTATTCGGTATGGGAACTTCGGAAGAAACCGTTGCTATATATAGCTCAAACGAGAACTACCGTACTTATTTAAATGCTGTAGCCTCAAGAATGAATGCTCTTACTACTGAGGTTTCAAATTCATGGAATGGAGATTACAGAGATACTTTTGTAAGCAATACTTCCTCATCAAGTACAGGTTCTGTTGATAAATTTACGAATGACTATGTAATGTACTTCGAGAAGATTCTTAGATCTGGAAAAATAGGATTCCCGGCAGGTGCTTTTACAGGAACGGCATCTCCTTCTAATGTAGAAGCGCGTTTTAACGGTGAGATTTCTAGAGAACTTTACCTGGAAGCGGTGCAGAGCTTTGAAGACTTTTTCTACGGAAGACATTATTCAGGAAATGGAACTGGAAGCAGCTACAAACAATATCTGGAGTATCTGGATAGTATGAAAGACGGAGCAGATCTGGCTAGTTTAATTGAAGATCAATTAGATGCCATCCAATCTCAAAGTTCATCTCTGGAAACGAATCTGAAATCACAGGTTGAAAAAGATAACACTAAAATGCTGGAAGCTTATGACGAATTGCAGAAGGCTGTGATTCTACTAAAAGTTGATATGATGCAGGCATTATCGATTAGCGTAGATTATGTAGATTCAGATGGAGATTAATATCTGAATGCTGTTTTCTGCAAATAAATATCTAAAAAAGTCTACGGAAGCTGCCCCTTTGGCGGCTTTTCGTTTATTTTTTGGTTTGATGATGTTTGCCAGTATCGTGCGTTTCTGGGCCAACGGCTGGATCGAGAAACTTTATATTGCCCCTAAATTTTTCTTCTCTTATTATGGATTTGAATGGGTACAGCCAATAGGTGAGTATACCTATCTGATATTTATCATCTGTGGGCTTTCTGCCCTGGCTGTCGCAGCAGGTTTCAAATACCGACTATCTATTATCGTGTTTTTCCTGAGTTTCACTTATATCGAGCTCATGGATAAGACAACTTATTTGAACCACTATTATTTTATTAGTATCCTGAGCTTTTTGATGATCTTTCTTCCCGCGAATGTCTATTTTTCTATAGATGCCTGGAGAGATAAAAAGAATTCCTTTCAAAAAGTACCGGCCTGGTGCGTGGATTCTTTAAAACTGCTTCTAGCGATCGTATATTTCTATGCGGGACTGGCAAAACTAAATTCAGATTGGTTGTTAAGAGCCATGCCTTTAAAAATCTGGCTACCCTCCAAATATGATCTGCCGTGGCTGGGCGACATCATGCAGCAGGAATGGTTGCATTATGCCTTTAGCTGGAGCGGGATGTTATACGATCTTTTCATACCATTCCTATTACTGTGGCGTCGTACACGATTTGCAGCTTTTATCATGGTGATCATTTTTCATGTACTCACCCGTGTACTTTTTCCTATCGGAATGTTCCCTTACATCATGATCGTAAGCGCCTTGGTATTTTTTAGTCCGAAGCTGCACCACAGGATCCTGAAGTTTATTGCTGAAATATTTAAGATCAATAAATCAAGATTCGATACTTCTGAAGTATACCAGTTTCCTGATATTACTGGTAAGATCGTGAGAACTGTCGTAGTGATATTCTTTACAATTCAGCTTCTACTACCATGGAGATATTTAGCATACCCGGGAGAATTATTCTGGACTGAAGAAGGTTTTAGATTCAGCTGGCGGGTGATGCTCATGGAAAAAGCTGGTTACGCTCAGTTTAAGATAGTAGATGCTCAAACCGGAAATCGTTTTTACGTTAATAATTCAGATTTTCTGACTCCTTTCCAGGAAAAACAGATGTCCTTCCAACCAGATTTTATTTTGCAATACGCGAAATTTCTTGAAGATCATTTCAGCAAGGATGGTCACAAGAATATTGAAATTTACGTAGAGAACTACGTGGCGCTTAACGGCAGAAAGAGTGCGCCTTACATCGATCCTGATGTAAATTTGCTTAATTTTGCCAACTCGTTTGAACACAAAGAATTCATATTACCATTCCAGGATGAAATTAAAGGTCTTTAGTATCATATTCTTGTTTACTTCACTGGCTCAGGCCCAGTTTACGGTTAGTGGAACGGTTACTTCAGTTGAAGACGGTTCTCCTATTGCTAATGCTGAAGTATGGAACAAAACAGTTTCAGAAATGGTACTTACTAATGAAGATGGGATTTTCAGAATAGAGAATCTTCAGGAGGGTAATTACGAATTTGCAGTTTTCAGTTTTGAATATGCGATCGCAGATAAAGAGATCTTTATAAATGCTGATACCCAAGTGAATTTTGAGCTTGCAAAACTTTCCAATAACCTTAGTGAAGTAATGATCACTAATCGCAGGGAACAGATCTTCGCCCTTCGAAAACTGCGTAAAGTAGAAGGAACTGCGATTTATGCAGGTAAGAAAAGTGAGGTGGTTCTGCTTGATAAAACAGTTGGAAACCTGGCGGCGAATAATGCCAGACAGATCTATAATCAGGTGGTAGGACTCAACATTTATGATAATGGCGATGCAGGTCTGCAATTAAATATTGGAGGTCGCGGGCTTGATCCTAACCGAACCCAGAATTTTAATACCAGGCAAAACGGTTACGATATTTCCGCCGATGTTTTGGGATATCCTGAAAGCTACTACACACCTCCTGCAGAAGCTCTTAAGGAGATTCAGGTGGTTCGTGGAGCCGCATCCTTGCAATATGGGACACAGTTTGGCGGGATGATCAACTTCAAATTCAAAGAACCGGTAAAGGATAAAAAGATAGAGCTAATTTCCAGGCAGAGTGTAGGCTCGTATGATCTTTTTACCAGTTTCAACAGCCTTAGTGGAACTGTAGGTAAATTGAGTTATTACACTTATTTTCATTATAAAGGCGGGGAAGGTTTCCGGCCAAATTCTGGTTACGATTCCAGGAATGTATTCGCACATCTTGGTTACCAGTTAAGTGATCGCACCAATATTAGTTTTGAGTATACGTACCTGGATTACCTGGCACAACAACCGGGAGGGCTTTCAGATTTTCAATTCTATGAAGATCCTGAATTCAGCAATCGGGAGAGGAATTGGTTCGATGTTAACTGGAATCTTTTTGCCTTGAAACTGCAACACAAACTTACAGACAGAACAGATATTAGCGTAAATTTCTTTGGACTGGATGCAACAAGAAAAGTGCTGGGATTTAGAGTGGATAGAGTTTCCCAGGTAGATGATCTTGCTGCGCCAAGAGAATTGCTGGTAGACAATTTTTCTAACTGGGGAATAGAAACGAGGTTCTTAACAAGGTACGACCTTCTTAATGATCAGTCGGTTTTTCTAATTGGTGCAAAGTATTATGATGCCAATAATGACCAGAGACAAGGACCTGGCAGTAATACGACCGGTCCCGATTTCTCCTTTGCAGATGCAACATACCCAGATTACGCAAGACAGGCTGAGTTTAACTTCCCAAATAAGAACCTTGCAATTTTTGGAGAGAACATTTTTAATATTTCTGAAAGATTATCGGTTACTCCCGGCTTTAGATTTGAATATATAAACACTGCTTCTCAAGGGTCTTACAAAAATATTATACTGGATCTGGCAGGAAATCCACTTCAGAATGAAACTGTAGAAGATAGTCGTGATTTCGAGCGTTCTTTTGTTTTACTTGGTGTTGGATCGAGTTATTCCCTGAATCCTAAGAACGAACTCTACGCAAATATCTCCCAGAATTACAGGTCTGTTACCTTTAATGATATTAGAGTTGTGAATCCCAATCTTGTCATAGATCCTGAAATTACCGATGAAGAAGGTTTCACTGCAGATGTTGGTGTGCGTGGAAGACTTGCCGATAAGGTTTCTTATGATGTAAGCGTTTTTGGATTAAGGTATAATGACAGGATAGGAGTAGTGGATGTGGCTACAGATACGGATTACTACCGATACAAATCTAATATTGGCGATGCCTTTATATACGGTTTGGAAACATTCGCTGACTGGGATCTGAAGAATACTTTTTTTGAAACTTCTGAAGATCATAAGCTCAACTATTTTGTGAATGCTGCCTTTACAAGCTCTGAATATGTGGATTCTAATGAGATCAACGTAGAAGGAAATGAGGTTGAATTTATTCCAAAGGTAAACCTGAAAACCGGTCTTAACTTTGGTTATAAAAACTTTCTCGCAGGTCTTCAATATACCTATTTATCTGAACAGTTCTCTGACGCTACGAATGCTCCTCAGGATGTAGATGATAGGATCAATGGAATTCGAGGTTCCATTCCATCTTATGGAATTATGGATGTATCTGCTAGCTATACCCTTGGCATATTTAAGCTGGAAGCCGGGATCAATAACCTTTTAGACAATAGTTATTTTACACGTAGAGCCACAGGATATCCCGGGCCAGGGATTATTCCCGCACAGCCGCTTACCTGGTATTCAAGTCTGCAGATAAAATTATAGATCACGCAGTAGCTTGCGGTGCCCAGTGACTGCATAACATTCCTGGTGCTGCTTTTTGAGGATTCGCACAGGTTGGACTTTCATATCTGGCACAATTAAGGCAATTCTTCTCATTTTTAATAGCCGCTTTCATTTCAAAACTGTCGCAGGTATGTTGTACATTAACTGCGGTCTCATGTTTAGTGCAAAAGTTATTCTGAAAATTGTCGCAATTGGTGCAGCTGTTTCCTAGTCTAATACTCATAATCGATTCATTTTAAACTAAAGATAACGTGCTATTCATTAAGAATGAATTTAAATACCTGCAAGCCATATAATTAGATAAAAGTGTAAACCTTCGCGTTTTCCATTTCTAAAAGGAGATTTATGTTTTGTTAAGTGGAATACTTCATTGATTGTCACTTATAAACCATATCTTTGCATGCAATTAAATCTCTAATTGCAATGATCGCACACGATTCCAAAATTCTAGGTGACGGACTCACTTATGACGATGTACTTTTAGTACCGGCATACTCTGAAGTTCTCCCAAGAGAAGTAAGCATTCAGTCAAAATTTACACGCAATATTCCAATTAACGTTCCTATCGTTTCCGCAGCGATGGATACCGTGACCGAATCCAGAATGGCAATTGCCATGGCTAGAGAAGGAGGAATTGGCGTACTTCACAAGAACATGACGATCGAGCAGCAGGCTTTGAAAGTTAGGAAGGTAAAGCGTGCAGAAAGCGGGATGATCATAGATCCTGTTACCTTGCCAATTACAGCCAAGGTTGGAGATGCTAAAGATTCCATGAAAGAACATAGCATTGGAGGAATTCCAATTGTAGATGATGCCGGGAAACTTATTGGAATTGTAACCAATCGTGACCTAAGATTCGAAAAGAATACAGGAAGACCTATACAAGAGGTAATGACCTCAGAAAACCTGGTAACCGTTTCTGAAGGAACTTCATTGGAGGATGCAGAAGTTATTCTACAGGAAAACAAGATTGAAAAACTTCCAGTTGTAAACGCTGAGGATAAACTGGTTGGTTTGATCACTTTTCGTGATATCACTAAACTTACCCAAAAACCCATGGCTAATAAGGATACCTACGGAAGACTTCGCGTAGCCGCAGCAGTGGGTGTCACCGGCGATGCAGTGGACCGCGCTGAAGCTTTAGTAAATGCAGGGGTGGACGCGATCATTATAGATACCGCCCATGGTCATACTAAAGGTGTGGTCCAGGTGCTTAAAGAAGTAAAGAAAAAATTCCCAGATCTTGACGTAGTTGTTGGAAATATCGCTACCGGAGAAGCTGCTAAATACCTGGTTGATGCAGGTGCAGATGCTGTAAAAGTAGGGATTGGACCAGGTTCTATTTGTACAACGCGAGTTGTGGCGGGAGTTGGTTTTCCACAATTTTCAGCAGTGCTGGAGGTTGCAGCAGCAATTAAAGGTTCTGGCGTACCGGTAATTGCCGATGGAGGAATTCGTTATACCGGAGACATTCCAAAGGCGATCGCTGCAGGCGCAGATTGCGTGATGCTTGGTTCGCTGCTGGCAGGAACTAAGGAATCACCGGGTGAAACGATCATATATGAAGGTCGTAAATTCAAGTCTTACCGTGGAATGGGATCTGTTGAAGCTATGGAAAAAGGTTCGAAAGATCGATACTTCCAGGATGTGGAAGATGATATTAAGAAACTTGTTCCAGAAGGAATCGTAGGAAGAGTTCCTTACAAAGGAGACCTGGAAGAAAGTATTCACCAGTTCATTGGTGGGCTCAAAGCCGGAATGGGTTATTGCGGTGCAGGAGATGTGGAAACCTTGAAGGAAACTGGGAAGTTTGTTAGAATTACAGCTGCCGGAGTCCACGAAAGTCATCCCCATGATGTGACGATCACAAAGGAATCTCCTAATTACAGTAGATAATCTAAGAAATTGGAATAAAAAAAGCCCTGCAATTTGCAGGGCTTTTTTGTTTGAATCAACTGGAGTTTCTAGTTTTCTGTGGTAGTAGACCCAGCAGCCTGTTGAGTAGTTTCAGGTTTTACTTCTATACCCATTTTTTCCATCACTTTAAGCGTGATATCATCCTGTTCTCTTGAGAATGCAAGTCCGCCAGAACCAGAATGAAAAATCTGAGTGTAACCTTCTTCCTGGATCACTTCTTTCATTGCTGTATCGATCTTTCCATAAAGCGGACCGGTTAGTTCACTTCTCTTCATTTGAAGCATTACAGATGCTTTCTGTCTGAAGCCTTTGATCTCATTCTCCATTCCAATGATCTCGTTTTCCTTTTCTTTTTTAACATCATCGGTAAGACCTACATTGGTTTCTTGGTATTCCTTTACCGCTGTTTCGTATTTTCCAATAGTGTTCTTAAGGTCGCTCTGAAGCTCTTCGTTGTAAACTTCCAGAGATTTATTTACTTCAGCATTTTCTGGCATTTGAGCCAGAATATATTCTGCATCAATAGTTCCAATTTTTGATTGTGCGTTTGCAGAAATTACTACAAATAGCATTAAAATGGCAATACTTAATCGTTTCATTCTAAATATTTTTTCGCAAATATAACAGGCTGAGGTAAATATCAGCTATCCTTCAGAAAATTAATTATTTATCGAGCACACTTTTACCTTCTTCAGCAAAAGCTTTGAAATCTGTCATGAATTGTTTTGATTGTTTCTTGAACGCTCCGGGCATCAACATTCCAATAGCTTTCATAAACCCTGAGAATCTGAACTCATTATGCGCACGCCACAGCGTTTTCCCAGGTTCGATCTCCTCGAAATAATTAGCCTGTTGGTTAAATACTCCTTTAGCAATATAAGTAGCTTCATATTTTAGAGGAAGTTCGTTGGCAAGTATGGTCTCGGTCATTTCGATCTCACGACCATTCATCTTGAACTTCAGAAGATTTTGAGAGCCTTTTTCTCCAAGTACTCCGTTTATGGGTTTCATGAAAATAAAACCTTCCTGCCAGTGTTTAAGACTTTCCGGATCTGAAAATTTTTCTATGACCTCATTAAGAGGTTTGTTTATCACAATTTTCTGTTCGTATTTCATATGATGTTGCTTTAGCTTCAGTCTAAAGATACTACGGAAATAAAAATCTTTCAGAATTTATAATTTCGTAGGTTGCTTATTCGTTATGCCTTTAGCTTGCAGAACCTCAAGTAATTGTTATTTTTGCGCGGATAGTAAGTTTAGTAAGAGCTGAAGGTGTTTTCAGCTTAATAAAAGAGGTGCTTAAACGATTGATTTTGAATAGACGTTTTTATTGGTTTTACCTTGGATTGTGCTCCTTGCTTTTTGGCAGTTGTGAGTATTTTCAGCAAACCGATAACAGGGTACAGGTAGTAAGAGTCAATGATTCTTATTTGTACGAGGAGGATATACAGTCTCTTATTGATGAAGATACCTCTCCAGAAGACAGTGCGATTATTGTTGGTAATTATGTGACTCGTTGGGCTACTCAGCAATTATTGATCGACCGGGCTAAGCTTAATTTACCCGGAGAACAACAGGCAGAATTCAATGCCCTGGTGGAGAACTATAAGAATGAGTTGTATACCAATGCTTATACAGATGCCATTGTCACCCGGGATCTTGATACCTCCCTCAACAAGAACGAGATCGAGGCTTATTATGAGAAGAATGGGGAAAATTTTATTCTGAATGAGGACCTTGTAAAACTCAGGTATATTAATCTTCCGAAGAATACGAACAACCTTGATGAAATAAGAACTAAATTTCGCCGCTTTGATGCTGAAGATCAGGAAGCATTAAGCAATATGGCGATTCAGTTTAAAAATTATAGTATGAACGATTCTGTTTGGGTTAAAACAAAATCTGTTTATGATAAAATTGGTCCGCTTTCTGTTGAGGATCGGTCCAAGCTATTGCGAAAATCAAATTTCCTGGAGTTAAAGGATTCATTAAATGTGTACCTTGTTTATGTGAATGATGTACTGGCAAGAAATGAACAGGCTCCTTTAGATTATGCTTCAGCAACCATTCGCGAGATTTTGCTGAATAAGAGAAAGCAATCGCTTATTAAAGAATTAGAAAAGGATATTACTAAAGATGCAATTAAAAATAATGAATTTGAAATCTACAATTAAACCGCTATTTTCAGGAGTGTGCATGATGTTCACGGCTCTTGGATTTTCACAGGAAGTGATCGTAACAGATAGTACGTCGATCCAGCCAGATGCTGAGGTGAAGCAAGTGGAAAACGAAATGCAGGGGAAACAGCGTATGAAGGTTGATGGTATCGCTGCAGTAGTTGGAGAATATATCATTCTTGAAAGTGATATCGACCTGATGTATAAAGATATGCAGTCACAGGGGATGACTACGGCAGAGGTGAATGATTGTAAACTGGCAGGTTCTCTAATGGAGAACAAATTGTACGCCCATCATGCGATACAGGATAGTATCATTATTAACGACAACCAGATTAATGGAATTGTTGATCAACAGATACAGGGATTGCAGCAACAGGCTGGTTCTATGGAGAAAGTGCTTGAATTCTACAAAAAAGATAGCGAAGCCGAATTAAGGGATGAGATCTTTACACTTACCAAACAAAGACAGCTTGCGCAGCAAATGCAGGAAAAGATCATTCAGGATCTGGAGGTTACTCCGGAAGAAGTAAGACAGTACTACGTGCAAATGGAGGAAAAACCAATGTTTGGTACTGAAATTGAACTTTCACAAATTGTGATCGAACCTGAAATTCCTCAGGAAGAAAGTCAGAAAGTTATAGATAGACTGAAAGGTTTCAAAGCTGATATTGAAGAGAACGGTTCAAGTTTTTCTACCAAAGCAGTTTTATATTCACAGGATCCAGGGACTGCTCCAGATGGTGGTAGAATTACCTTAACCAGAAAAGATGCCTTTGTAAAAGAATTTAAGGACGTAGCCTTTAGTCTGCAGGAAGGTGAGGTTAGTGAACCTTTTGAAACTGAATTTGGTTACCATATTATCCAGATCGACAAAATTCGTGGGCAAACCGTAGAACTTAGACATATATTGTTGATCCCAGATGTAACAAATGCTTCTGTGCAGGCAGCGAAAGCTGAAATCGATACTTTAAGAAGTAAGATCGTAAAAGGAGACCTAGAGTTTGCGGCGGCTGCTCGAGAAGCTTCAGATGAAGAAGAAACTAAAACTGAAGGTGGGAAATTGATCAATCCAAGAACCGGTGACACCAGATTTGAACTGACCAAGATCGATCCTAAATTATTTGAGCAGGTGGAATCCTTAGATGAAGGTGAAGTTTCCCTTGTTCTTACACAACAGGACAGAACAGGAAGACCACAATTCAAGATTATCAAGGTTACTAAGAAAATTGAGGAGCATGAAGCAGATTATGCTACAGATTACCTTAAGATCAAGGAACTTGCATTAAGAGATAAACAGCTCGACGTTATCGAAAAGTGGCAAAAAGAGAAGATCGCAGATACTTACATTAAAGTGAACGGAAAATACCGTGATTGTGATTATGCTAATGACTGGTTAAAACAATAATTAATGTCTGACGTTGCCCTGATAGAAAACCTGGTAAAGAAACACGCCGAACTAAGAACAGAGATCGCGAAAGTGATCGTTGGTCAGGATGAGGTTGTGCAACAGGTTTTACTTTCTATATTTTCAGGGGGACATTCATTATTGATCGGTGTTCCAGGCCTTGCAAAAACGTTGATGGTCAATACCATCGCAAAAGCGCTTGGTCTGGATTTCAAAAGAATACAATTCACCCCAGATCTTATGCCCAGCGATATTCTGGGATCTGAGATCCTGGATGAAAATCGGAAATTCAAGTTCATTAAGGGTCCGGTTTTCACTAATATACTACTCGCAGATGAGATCAACCGTACTCCTCCAAAAACACAGGCAGCATTACTTGAAGCCATGCAGGAACGAGCTGTAACGGTAGCCGGTCATCATTACAAGCTAGATAAACCCTATTTTGTTCTGGCTACGCAAAACCCGATTGAGCAGGAGGGAACCTATCCATTGCCTGAAGCTCAGCTTGACAGGTTTATGTTTGCAATAAATCTTGAATATCCAAGTTTTCAGGAAGAAGTGGATGTTGTGAAATCTACGACCACAGATGTTCAGAAAACAGTGAATCCATTATTTAATGCTGCAGAAATATCAGAAATTCAACAAGTGATTCGGCGTATCCCTGTGCCAGATAATGTTATTGAATACGCTGTGAGACTGGTAGGGAAAACTAGGCCTGGGAAAGAAGCTTCAGGTTTTGTTCAGAATTATATTGATTGGGGTGCTGGACCTAGAGCTTCTCAGAACTTAATTCTGGCTGCAAAAACTCATGCCGCAGTTCATGGTAAATTCTCACCAGATATTGAAAATGTTCAGGCGGTTGCCATTGGAATTTTAAGGCATCGTATCATAAGAAATTATAAGGCGGAGGCTGAAGGTATTGCTGCTGAACAAATCATCAAAAATTTATTCTAGTGATCAATTTTCTAGAGCGTTATAAAATTCTCTTTTCCATACTTTTCTATCTCGCTTTTGGTAATAAGTTTCTTGCGAACATGGCAGGACTGGATGAATCTTCAGCTTTTATATTAAAATTTATATCCTCTGTATTTTTATTTGGATTTTGGGTCATCGTTCTGCTGGATATGATACTAAATAAACTTCGCGACAAAACATTCTGGATCCTGTCCATGTTTTTCATCGCTTTTATGGCTCCTGTAGTTTATCTATTCCGAAGACAAAAGACGCTCCGTGAACCTGCCAGATATTCAATATAGACTTCAATAATTATCGAATTCTTAGAAATCTAATCTAAAATTCATTTTTATTGAATTTTCCATCGTAAAAATTACAATTTCAGAAATAATTTATAGTGATTTCTGACTATTGCTCCTGATTTTTAAAATCGGTCTAAATTTCCTATTTTTGCATGACTTTTTTAGAATAAAAACAAAACAGAATATGGCATACGATATTGATATGATTAAGAAGGTGTATAGCCACATGGCGGAACGTGTGAATACAGCACGTGAAGTTGTTGGTAAACCTTTGACGCTTTCAGAAAAGATCCTTTATTCTCACTTGTGGGATGGGAGTGCTAAAGAAGCATTCCAAAGAGGTAAGGATTATGTAGAATTTTCTCCGGATAGAATTGCTTGTCAGGATGCAACCGCACAAATGGCATTATTGCAATTTATGCAGGCAGGTAAGAAACAGGTAGCTGTTCCTACAACTGTGCATTGTGATCACCTTATTCAGGCGAAAATGGGAGCTGCGATAGATTTGCAATCTGCAAACAAAAGTAGTAGTGAGGTTTTTGATTTTCTGGAATCAGTATCAAATAAATACGGAATTGGATTCTGGAAACCAGGTGCAGGTATTATTCACCAGGTTGTTCTTGAAAACTATGCATTTCCAGGTGGAATGATGATTGGAACCGATTCTCACACGGTGAACGCCGGTGGATTAGGAATGGTTGCTATTGGAGTAGGTGGAGCAGATGCTGTAGATGTTATGGCAGGAATGCCGTGGGAACTTAAATTTCCAAAACTTATTGGAGTGAAGTTAACCGGGAAACTTTCTGGATGGACTTCTTCTAAAGATGTGATTTTAAAAGTTGCAGGTATTCTTACTGTAAAAGGTGGTACCGGAGCAATCATAGAATATTTTGGTGAAGGTGCGCGTAACCTGTCCTGTACAGGTAAAGGTACTATCTGTAATATGGGTGCTGAAGTTGGTGCAACTACTTCTACATTTGGTTATGATGACTCAATGGAGCGTTACCTGAGAGCTACGAACCGTGCAGATGTTGCCGATGCAGCAAATGAAGTTCGTGAGCACTTAACTGGTGATGATGAGGTATACGCAAACCCAGAACAGTATTTTGATGAATTGATTGAGATCAATTTAGATGAATTGAAACCTCACTTAAACGGACCTTTTACTCCAGACCTTGCGACTCCTATTTCTGAAATGGGAGCGAAGGCTAAGGAGCATGACTGGCCAATCAATGTTGATTGGGGACTAATTGGTTCCTGTACGAACTCTTCTTATGAAGATTTGACCAGAGCGGCTTCTATCGCTAAACAGGCGGTGGATAAAAAAGTAAAAGCTAAGTCTGACTTCGGAATTAACCCGGGATCTGAACAAATTAGATTTACTGCTGAAAGAGATGGATTGCTTCAGATCTTTGAAGATCTTGACGCAACGATATTTACCAATGCCTGTGGACCATGTATTGGTCAGTGGGATCGTTCAGATAGAAAAGGTGAAGAGAAGAACACGATTGTTCATTCTTTCAACCGTAACTTCTCTAAACGTGCAGATGGAAACCCAAATACACACGCTTTTGTAGGTTCTCCGGAAATGGTTGCAGCAATTGCAATTTCCGGTAGACTGGATTTCGATCCAACTCGTGATAAGTTGATAAATGAGGACGGTGAGGAAGTAATGCTGGACGAACCTCAGGGAATTGAACTTCCTACAAAAGGATTTGCTGTTGAGGATGCTGGATATGTTGCTCCAAATGAAGATGGAAGCAGTGTAGAAGTTAAAGTAGCTGAAGATAGCGAAAGACTTCAATTGCTTACACCTTTCGAGCCTTGGGATGGTAAAAATCTTACTGGCGCTAAATTATTGATCAAAGCATGGGGTAAATGTACTACCGACCATATTTCTATGGCAGGACCATGGTTGAGATATAGAGGACATTTAGACAATATTTCTAATAACTGTCTTATTGGAGCTATTAATGCTTACAACGAGAAGACTAATTTTGTAAAGAATCAGCTTACTGGTGAATACGATGGTGTACCGGCAGTACAGAGGGAATACAAAAAAGCAGGAATTCCAACAGTTGTAGTAGGAGATCATAACTACGGTGAAGGTTCTTCAAGAGAGCATGCAGCTATGGAGCCAAGACATTTAGGTGTTAAGGTCGTACTTGTTAAGTCTTTTGCTCGTATCCATGAGACAAACCTTAAGAAACAGGGAATGTTAGGTCTTACTTTCGCCAATGAAAGTGATTACGATCTTATTCAGGAAGATGATACTTTTAACTTTATAGATCTTGAAAACTTTGCACCAGATACGCCTCTTACTATAGAGATCGTTCATGCAGATGGAAGTAAGGATACCATTAAAGCTAATCATACTTATAATCAGCCACAGATAGAGTGGTATAAGCATGGATCTGCATTAAACCTTATTAAAAAGGAAAACGCAGCTTAAGTGATTAATTATATAGTTCTAAAAAAACCTCAGGAGTGATCCTGAGGTTTTTTAATTTTAGAATATTTGTATCGGGATTAAATCAATAATCAAATGATTTTTAAGTTAGAATTTTCAGCTTCTATCTAAATTGATTTAAAATGATCACTGTCCAAAATTGTAATTTTTCCGTTCTTTGCAGGACTTAAGCAATGCTATGAAACTATTCAAAAATCAGTGGTCAAATATTATCATCATCGTGATAATTCTGGTGATGGTGATTCCTCAAACCAGGAAGCCGGTTCAGATCTTTGTGAACAAACTTATTTCCTTTGCACCTTCTGTTAATGATGAAGAGAATCAGGAAAAACTAGCAAGTTATGATTGGATACTGGAAGATAAGAGAGGTAAAAGAATAGAATTTTCTGAATTTGAAAATGAAGTTATCGTAGTCAATTTTTGGGCAACCTGGTGTCCGCCATGTATTGCAGAAATGCCAAGTTTCCAGGAAGTCTATGAGGATTATGGTGAAAAGGTGCGTTTTGTATTTGTTTCCGGAGAACAACATCAAACCACTGATAATTATATGAAGCGTAAACGCTTTACCTTACCTTCCTATAAGATGCGCACAAAAGCTCCTGAACCAATGCTGGGTAAAACGTTGCCAACTACCTACGTGATCTCAAAATCCGGAAACATCGTTATTGACAAGGTTGGTTCTGCCGACTGGAATTCGGATAGCTTCCGAAGCACTCTTGATAAATTGCTGCAAGAGTAGTTATAATTTATTGAAAAAAGATTTTAAGAACTGAGGATGAAACATGCTCTGCATGATCTTGATCTCTTCGGAAAATGTGGTTTCTTCATCCAGAAACTTAAAGATATGCTGGATACTGTTTTTAGTGTAGAATTTAGTGAATAATGATTCACCAAGATCATTCCGTTTTTCCAGAACATCCAGAAATATTGCGTCATACCGCTGAAATTTCTTGCTGAACAGACCTTGCGCCGGCATATTACCACTTTTAATATTTGCCAGTAGCTTGCTTACTTTTCGTTCAGTACTCTTAAATGAATACCCAGAAGAAGCCTTTACCCAACCGCCGGCCGTTCCTATCTTCGTAATATATTTGGAATTGTGTTTATGAAAAGGGTAGTCGGTCATAGGAATTACGCCAGTTTCACTTTCAGTAATTTTATAATTATCGATTTTTAAAACTTCTCGAATATATTTTTCCAGTTGCTCATCATATACTTTTCCTTCAGTTAGAAAAGGAGTAAAAAAGGTGAACTCTATAAGAGCGGATGTAGTAGATACTGGTAGGACATAGGTAAAGCAAGTGCTGTTCCTGTACTTGACCCGATAATCCATCATGGTAAAGCGTTCAGGGTCAAATTGAGCTTCCTGCGTTTCAATACTAATACCTTTAAAATGCTGGTATATTTTAGCGCATCCAGAATCATCTTTGTATGAATGTGGTGGTCTGCTATCAAAAAAATGAGTAGCGGTGTAAGATTTTTTTTTACCTAAAGCTGTACGTGTAACTTCATCGATTCTACTAATCTTATCCTGAATGAAGTATGTGTCAGGATCCTTTGTTAATTCGCTTTTTGCGTATTGATAAAAGTCAATGGATCTTAGCATCTTATAGGAATAAGGTGCAAAATGCAGTTCTTTCTCTACGGAATCTGCTATAAATGATCCTTGCTGCCATTTCTTCTGAATAAGCTCATCCCATTTACCTGAACCTTCTTCCCAGAAACACCAGGTTTTGTCATTATCATTTTTAAGTGAAGGATCAATAATCGCGATTTTCTTTCCTTTAAAGAAAATGTCCTTCCTGATTTCTAGAGCAAGCTGTAGCCCAGCCAGTCCACCACCAACAATGATGTAGTAATAGTCCGGCGTAATCATTTAGGGTTTATTTTATTTTCTGAAATATTTAAAAGGTACGAATAGCATTCCGAAGCATTCACCGTCATCTTTTCCTAGATGTTTATGGTGCATTTTATGCGCCCGCCTTATACCCTTAGCATATTTATTATTTGCATTTCTAAAGATCTTAAACCTTTGGTGTATAAAGATATCATGCACTGTAAAATACGTGATTCCATAGGCGAGAATGCCTAGTCCAATGGGAAGACCAATCCAAATATCTTCATATTTCCACAGGAGAAAACATCCAATACTCACCAGAGCATAGAAAACGAAGAAAAGATCGTTTCGTTCCCACCAGCTACTATGATCTTTGTGGTGGTGATCCTTATGTAACTTCCATAAAAACCCGTGCATCACATATTTGTGTGTGAACCACGCCATTCCCTCCATCATCATAAAGGTGCCAAAAAATACTAAGAGCCATAATATCACTTGCATCATCATCAATTTATATTAAATTCAGTCTATAAGAAATGTAAGATTTCGCCAGTAGTCCGGCCTTTTGATAATTCGGAACACGAACCCGGCAATTTTTAATCTCCAAAGATGGGACGTTTTTAAGTTTCTGAAGTAATTTTTTATAATATATATAAGCGGTGTACACACCAAACTTAGCTTCTACCGGAAGATGAGCGATCCCGCTCAAACCTTTGCTGAAGTCTTCTTCAATTTCAGCAACGATCTGTTGTTTATTTACTTCGTCTAATTCTGAAAGGTCAACATTGGGAAAATAGGACCTGCTAAGATCTTCGTAATCTGCTTTAAGATCCCGTAGGAAGTTAACCTTTTGAAAAGCCGAACCGAGACTCATTGCCGATGATTTTAATTCCTCATACTTCGCCTGATCACCTTTTACGAAGACTTTCAAACACATAAGGCCAACAACATCTGCGCTACCGTATATATATTGACGGTATTCTTCCATGCTCAGATATTCAGATTTATGGAGGTCCAATCGCATACTGTCCATAAAAGCCTTGTAAAGTTGAGGTTCTATTTCGTACCGATGTACTGTTTCCTGAAAAGCATTCAGGATAGGATTAAGAGAAATCCTTTGATCCAGCGCTTTATATAGATCGGCTTCAAAATCTTTAAACAATAGTTCCTTGTTATAATCATGAAAGCTATCCACGATCTCGTCTGCAAATCTTACAAATCCATAAATATTATAAATATCCTGCCTGATAGAGGGGGCCAGCATCTTAGTGGCCAGACTAAAAGAAGTGCTGTAGCTATTGGTAACAGTTTTGCTACAGGACCGGGATACCGTATCAAAAATCGCTTTCATAAATTAGTTTTGTTCATTTTGTTGTATCAGTCCAGCTGCAAGTTTCCCAGATATAAGGGATGGTGGCACACCTGGCCCGGGTACGGTTAACTGCCCGGTAAAATATAATTTTTCCACCTTTTTACTTCTAATTTTAGGTCTTAGAAATGCTGTCTGGAAAAGTGTATTTGCCATTCCATAGGCATTCCCTTTATAAGAATTATATGCTTCCTTAAAGTCCTTTACGCAGAAGGATTCTTTAAATATAATATTTCCTTTTATTTCCTGCCCTGTAAGAGCCTGAAAACGTTCAATTATCATATTAAAATAGCGCTCCCTAATTTCATCGGTATCTTCAAGGTCTGGGGCAAGCGGAATTAAGAAAATTCCTGCTTCCATGCCTTCCGGAGCAACTGTATCATCAGTTTTTGAAGGGAAACTGGCATAGAATAGTGGATCTTCTGGCCAGGCAGCTTCATCATAGATGGCTTTAGCATGATCCTTAAAACTACTGTCAAAGAATAAGGTGTGGTGAGATACATTCTTCAGTTTCTTGTCAAAGCCTACATAAAAGAGTAGGGATGAAGGTGCAAAGGTTTTCTTCTTCCAGTACTTTTCAGAATATTGTCTATCGAATTCCGGAAGCAAAGTTTCTGTATGGTGATAATCTGCTCCAGAAAGTATAATATCAGCGGGATAAAGTTTCCCATCTATTTTTAGCGCTTTTGCTGCACGATCTTCAGTAGTAATAGCCTCGACATTAGCATTCAGGTGAAACTTAACGCCTAAGGACTCTGCAAGGTCTGTAATTCCTTCAATAACCTTGTACATGCCTCCGTGAGGATGCCAGGTGCCCAATCCAAAGTCGGCATAATTCATAAAACTATAGAAAGCCGGAGTATCACTAGGCTTTGCTCCCAGGAACAACACCGGAAATTCGAGAATCTGTCTTAATTTTTCGTTGGAAAACTCTTTTCGAACATCTCCACTAATGTTTGTAAAAAACCTCCCTAGCCTTGTTGCGGTCGCAGTTGTAACGAGTTCCATTGGCGAAACGCCAGGACGATAAACCAGGTCTTTAATGGCTATATTATAATTGTCGCGTGCTTTCTCAATGAACTTCTTTAGTTTTTCTGAGCTTCCTTTTTCAACCTCTTCAAAGGTTTCATAGATTTCTTGCAGGCTACCAGGAATTATAACGGAATCATCTTTACCGAAGTAAACTTCATAAGCTGGATCTAATTTGTTCAATTGGAAATAATCTGAAGCTGATTTTCCGAAGTCAGAAAAGAAACGTTCAAAAACATCTGGCATCCAGTACCAGGTAGGACCAATATCGAAAGTAAATCCGTCACGTTTTAATTGACGGGCTCTACCACCTACAGTATCATTTTTCTCGAATACTTCTACGTCATAACCGGCCTGAGCCAGGTAACAGGAAGCTGCGAGAGATGAAAAACCGGATCCTATGATATTTATCTTTTTTGGCATTGGGGAATTTTAGAGACTATTTATAAAATCTTTAATTGATGTCTGTACTTTGATATTTTCAGGAAGAGCAGCCTGATCAATTTCTTTCGTTCTTTGTCCAAATAATAAGAATTCTCTTGGCTTATCCTGGCATAACTTCTCCTGAAAATCATTTACAAATTCTGAAACATCTGTATTCACGGGAGAGATGGTAAGATAACTTACGAATACCGGGTCATTATGGATTTTCATGAGGTAGTCCATGTTGTCTAATGGTAAACTTGGACCAACGTAAATAACATTTTTACCTGCGTTTAAAAGCTCATAATTTAGATACAAAATCCCAATGTCATGGATTTCATTGTAAGGGAGAAAAAGGACGTATAATTTGTCATTATTCTCTTCCTCGCCATTGGATTTTAATTCGGCAATGTTAATGTAGATCTTTTGTTTAATAAGTTCTATAATATAATGCTCATGAATTGGTTTGATGGTATCAGTCTGCCATAGCAAACCAATTTCTTCAAGCAGCGGAATAAAAACATCGTAGAAAACATCTCTAAAGGATAATTTAGAGACCAGATCATTATAAGTCTTTTGAAACAGCCTGTCATCAAAATTCATCATGGCTAGCTTGAAAGCATTTTTAGCTCTGTTCTCTACACTTGAAGAAGCTGAAATTCTTCTTACAAGCGCATGAACTTCATCTTCTTTCATTTTGGAGATACGTGATATCTTATACCCATGAATATTTAAAAATGAAATATTAAGGAGCTTCTGCAAGTCTTCACCATCATAAGTACGAATATTGGTATCTGTTCGCTCAGGATCGAGAATTTTATATCTCTTCTCCCAGATTCTAATGGTGTGAGCTTTAATTCCACTTAAATGCTCCAGGTCCTTGATGCTAAAATTTTGTTTGATATGTTCCATACTTCTTTTAAGCTATTAAACAAATCTAAACAAAATTTAGAGTGAAAGTGATAGAGAAAAGTTAAAATGTTTAATAAAACATAAGTTACATTAAACAAAATTGAGATAGGGTATAAAAAAAAGCCTCAGCGGCTAATTGTATATTGTCTTTAAAGTAGTACCCGAGGCGGGACTTGAACCCGCACGCCCTAATGGACACATGGCCCTCAACCATGCCTGTCTACCAATTCCAGCACTCGGGTATGAGTTTATGGAATGTCTCCATAGGGCTGGTCACGAAGTTTCGATTAAAAATCGAAGCAAGTAAAATAGTGATCTGGCT
>NZ_JBLWIM010000008.1:512383-532132 GCF_048381525.1 Christiangramia qingdaonensis | reverse complement strand
AGATCATTAAAAAGCATCCGTCTTTTTGCGAATGCGGGTGCAAATATACATGCATTAATTTATTTTTCAAGACATAATTGCTATAATTTTACCATAGTTTTGCCTTTTGCTCATTTTAAGTGATTTACAGATGAAATTTTTTTTGATTGGATACATGGGAAGTGGTAAATCCACCGTTGGAAAACTGCTTTCTGAAGAGTTAAACCATAAATTTTATGATCTTGACCAGGAGATCGAAAAAGAATACGGCTTGGCGATCTCAGAAATCTTCGCTAGAAGAGGAGAAATCTTCTTCAGAAAAGCTGAAAGAAAAATGCTGCAGAAATTAATTGACCTTGATGAGGACGCTATAGTTTCACTTGGTGGTGGAACGCCGTGTTATGGTGACAATATGGAGCTTATAAAAAATGCAGATTTGGTACGATCTATTTATCTTAAGCTGAACATTCAAACTTTATTGCAGAGATTGAAACAAGAAAAAGAAGACAGGCCAATGATAAGTCATTTGGAAACCGAGGAGCTACTGGAAGAGTTTATTAGAAAGCATTTGTTTGAAAGAGGCTTTTATTACAATCAAAGTGAAAAAATACTAGATTGTAATGATAAAGATCCTTCTGAAATCACACAGGAGTTAATGGAGACTTTAAGATAACTCTACACGTTCATGATCTTTTTCAAAAATAACTTTTACCGTTTCGCTTAGAGAGGTCGAAAGAGAGAGGCCTTTAAAATCAGCTTTCACCGGGTATCGTTTGTGATTCCGGTCCACAAGCACGGCAGTCTTGAAATTTTTAATTGGAACATCGAGAAAGTATCGTACTCCATAAATTAGGGTGGAGCCAGAATTCAATACATCGTCCACCAGGATCAAAGATTTATTTTGATATTCTTCAGGCCTTAAGGAAACACTTATAGGATCGAGCGGTGCTTTTTTGTTGATCACTACCTTACCCAAAGTAGTTTTTAAAGGTGAAATATCATGAAGTTCCTTTTCAAGTTTCTGGGCTAGAATATATCCATTATTGGCGATTCCTGCGATAATGATCTCCTTCTCATCTACATTGCTTTCATAGATCTGGTAGGCTATTCTCCTAATTTTATGCTTGATCTCTTCCTGGTTGAGAATTGAATGCTTGGCTTTCATAGATTACTTTTTTCGGAATTTAAAGAATAGTTCATTCCCTAAACGTGGTTTTATGGAATTGTATGCTTTTTCCAGAATTTCAATATGATAATACGGACGAAAATAAGTTAAATATTCTTCACGACTGCCGCCATAAGGTGGACCGTCTTCCTTTAATTCAAAATCGAATAGTAAACCTGCCAAAATACCTCCAGGACTTAGAAGCTCACTGGTTTTATGAGCATACGCATTTCGTTTTGAAACTGGTAAGGCGCAGAAAAAGGTTTGTTCCAGAATTAGATCGAAGGAATTTTCAATTTCAAAAAAATCCTGGTGCAGCATTTGTTGTTCAGGAAATTCAGGATTACGACGTGAAAATGAGTTTAAAGGAATTTCAGCAATATCACAGAGAAACACATTTTTGAAACCACTTTTGAAAAGATATTCAGCTTCATATGCATTGCCTGCGCCGGGAATCAGGATTTTTAGATCCCTGTCTTCAATACCGTCTGCAAACTCCATAATCGGCGGAGAAACAGCTCCAAGGTCCCATCCGGTTTGATTATTTCTATATCTATCGTTCCAATAATCTTTAGTCATCTGTTTTCTTCTCTAAACCATCATCCTTTTTTTCGCCCAAGCCATCATCTGTATTTTCAAACCAGTCATCAATATCACGACGGTCTTTCTTAGTAGGTCGACCAGTACCTTTTTTGCGGTAATAGTCTTTGGAGTATTTTAAAAGATCCAGTTTCTCAAAGGCTTCTTTCGGGGTAATATCATGAACATAAATATTCACAAGTTTCGCACCAACACGACTTTTGGGAAGATCGAGGATCTCCAGCTCATAATTGATTTGATTTTTACGAACTCTTAGTTTATCACCAGGAAATACATCTTTGCTAGGTTTCAGGATCTCATCGTTCAATCTTACCTTTCCTTGCTTGCAGGCAGTTGTTGCCAGACTTCGGGTTTTAAAATAGCGTACGCACCATAAAAACTTATCAACTCTCATACTTATACCTTCAAATCGCCGTTCAATATTGAACAAAAATACAAGATTATTGTATCTTGCGGCTCCAAAATAAAATTCTGATGAGAATAAACAAATTGATGCTGATTGGTCTTACGGCTTTTCTTGCATTTGCATGTAATAATGATGACGATGGTGGTCTCGCCCAGGTAGAAGTTCGTGACCGTACAGAGGTTGCGGTCGAGGATGACCAGGCACTTTTAGACTACCTTTCGACGCACTTCTATAATTACGAAGATTTCGAAAATCCTTCTGAAGATTTCAACTATCAGATCGTATTCGATACGATCGCTGGAGAAAATGCAGATAAGCAGCCGATTATCAATTCAGATAAATTAATAACGAAAACTGTAAATCATGAAGGTGTAGACCAGAATCTATATGTACTAAAAGTACGTGAAGGCGCTGGAGCGAAACCTACCTTTGCAGATTCTACCTTTGTTACCTATGAAGGAGAACTTCTTACAGGAACTGTTTTTGACTCTAACTTAAGAAACCCTGTTTGGTTTAATCTTTCACCATATTTTGGGATCGTTGATAACCGTGTAACACCTCTTGGCGGAGTTATTAAAGGATTTCAGGCTGGATTAACTGAGTTTGGTGCAGCTACTGGTTTTACAGTCAATGCAGATAATACTGTAGAATGGAATAATGACTACGGGATTGGTGCCATTTTTATGCCTTCCGGGCTGGCTTATTACTTTAATTCACCGGAAACCATACCAGTATACTCACCGCTAGTTTTTCAAATTAGTAGTTATGTGGTGAACCAGGCAGATCATGATAATGATGGTATTCCTTCATTTATGGAAGACCTGGATGGAGATAATGATGTGACTTCAGATGATACAGATGAGGATGGACTTCCAAACTTATCAGATCCGGATGATGATGGTGATGGTACTCCTACAAGAGATGAAATCGAAATTACTGAGGATGGAACTTTGATCTTGACCGATTCAGATAACGACGGAACTCCAGATTACCTGGATCCAGACGTGTTTCAATAGTAGAATAGCTATTACAAATTAAAATGGAAAACCTGGCGATCGCCGGGTTTTTTATTTTCCGCCCGCAGATTGCAGATCCAGAATGCAGGCATCATCCAGCTGAGGAAGATTATTATTGTCGATAGTATTGATGACTCCGCTACCAAATTCGATACTGGCTTTCATTAGGCATTTATCGGTAAAACAGTGTGCAGTGTTATTCGGGTCCTCGTGATCTGTAACTGGCTCGACGCCCAGGTTGACAAGGCCAAATAAGTGTCCGAATTCATGATTCAACGTAGCGGCCTCAATAATTGCCTTATTGGGAGCGTTGAACTTGCTTGCAAAGTTTTTGATGGTTTCCCCGTAGAGGATAATCGAAGTATTTCTGAATGCTGTTCCCAGGGTGATCTTAGTTTCGGAATCGTTGATCTTCTTGCCAGCTGCAAAATAGATCCAGACACCAATTTCATCGCCTACCGTATAAACCGTGCGCGTATTGGTTTCTACCGTTCTCAAATCATCTTCATCGAAAGGAGTGAGTCCGGAACTTGCAACTGAGCGTAAATTAATGGTAATTCCATCGGGTTTATAAACTCTGCTTTCCAGGAAATTTCTAAAAGCATCGATCGCATCAGTCTCGGGTCTGAAGCCTTCAGCATATACGATCTCAATATTCATTGAAGTAAATTCAGTATCACTTAATAGATCTGAAGCAGATGAACCGGTAACCTTTAAGTTAGCCGCTTTAGTATTTCCATCTTCGGAATCATTATCAGAATCCTTACTACACGATACAGCTAAGCCGCTCAAGAACAGGATTAAAAAAGCTTTGTAAATTTTATTCATTCTGTATTAGATCTTGCGCAAAAATATGAAAAATAACGAGTTAGAGTTTTTTGAGAATCGCCAGGTAATCATAATGTTCTCCTTCAAGAACGATCTCACAGGAAAGATTGTTGTTGTGTGCTGCCTTCTGAAGAATTTCTTTATCTACGTATAACCAGTCAAAAGGATCTGAAGTTTCTCCCTTGTAACTCAATTCATAAGTGAGTTCCCCATAATATTCTTCGGAATCTATAAATTCATCATCAAAAAGATAAATAAGATCTGAAGAATCCAGAATCAGCTGCCCGTCATCATTCAGAAGCTTATGGCAGTGTTGAAGGAAATCATCGATATTATCAAGTTTTCCAATGATCCCGGTTCCATTCATTAGCATAAGAATGCTATCAAATCTTTCCGAAGAGATCTTATAGAAATCCTGAACAGCCGCGTGGGTGAGTCCGCGTTCTTTTGCGATCTCTATAGCTCCGGAAGAAGTATCGATAGCCTGAACATCCAGTTTGAGCTCATTTTGAAGATAAAGGGCATGACTGCCGGCCCCACAGCCAACATCAAGAATACTGCCTTTACAAAGTTTTAGTGCTTTCTGTTCAAGTTTCGGCATTTCTTCAAAATTCCGAAACAGATAAGCGACGGGTATTTCATCATTTTCAAAGTCTGGTGAATGCACCGTGATGGGAGTTTCATCTTTTTCTTTGTAGTAGCCTGCAATGGCTTTGCCGAATATATCCTTATTTTTGTCCAATGGATGAAGAGCTTAAAAGTTTACCTAATCGCGCCAAAGATAAGAAGAAGGAAAATAGAAAATTCTTTTCGCGACTAAAGAAGCGTCCTCCTAAGGATCTCGACAAGCTCATGGTAGAATTGCACGAGGAAGAATTCTCCAGAACCGACTGTTTGCAATGCGCTAACTGCTGTAAGACTACGGGACCTTTATTTACACAAAAAGACATTGGAAGAATCAGTAAACATTTTCGAATGAAGCCCGGAGATTTTATAGATACTTACCTAAGGCTGGATGAGGAGAACGATTATGTGCTGCAGCAGGTGCCATGTCCTTTTTTAGGCGACGATAATTACTGCGGTATTTATGATCAGCGACCAAAAGCCTGCCGGGAATATCCTCATACAGACCGCAAGGATTTTCATAAAATATCCTCTCTCACTATAAAAAATACTAGCATTTGTCCGGCGGCTTTCAATATAGTCGAGGAAATGAAAAAAAGATTAAAATCGTAACACTTAGGACTAAAAAAATTATATTTTTGGGAAAACCTTAAGGATGAAAAGTCTTATTCTTCTCCTGCTTTTATGTGGGTCTAATCTCTTTGCAAATAATTGGTATACAGATCTCGAAGCGGCGCAAAATGCAGCTATCGCCAGTAACAAATTGATATTGGTAGATTTCTGGGCTACCTGGTGCGGTCCATGTAAGGCTATGGATCGTGATGTATGGAGTGATCAGGAGATCCAAAAAGTGATGCAAAACTATATTCCTTTAAGAGTTGATTTCGACACTCAGCGTCAATTGAACATGGAGTATGGGGTAAAAGGAATTCCGTATGTGGTGATCATGGATGCCAATGGAAAGGTAATCCATAACAATCTTGGCTATACCAATAAACTGGAGACCATGAGAGTTCTGGAGAAGTTCAAATTAAATACTTCGTTTTTGCAGGTAGAGTCGGCTTATTACAAAAGAAAACCAAGTTATTCCACGGCTCTTAGACTAGCACAGAAATACCTGGATTATAGTTTATATCTGGATAAGGATCTTCGACGACCGATTCTAAATATAACCGAAGAATATCTTAATGAAGCTCAGGATCTGCTGGACGAAAAACAGTCTAATTATAAGATGATTAGTCAGAAACTGGATTTACTTGTGACAAATGTTGATCTCTATCAGGGTAATTACAGAAAGGTTGAAAGGTTTTTAAAGAAGAAAATTGACGAAGAAGAATTGCGTAAATATAACTGGGGGTTATATACTTTTCTAAATTACTGCATGGCCGTAGAAAATGGTGAAGAGGCACAAATTAGTAAGTGGACCGAAGAATTGGAAAAACTAAACAATTCAGATGTTTATAAAACCAGGGCTAAAAATCTGCAGGAAACGAGCTGATCATCTAAGGATACATCAAATATTTTGCGCGTGTTTTTTGAAATGATTCCAGTTCTGGCTTCCAGGATGACCGAATTTCTTCAGCAGAGAGACCTTTTGTAACTTGATCTTTCAGTAATGATGTTCCTGAAAGTTTCACAAAGAAATCATTAAAAAATTGTTCCTGATCTTCAGTGTTTTTATACGCTTCTATCAACCATTCCAGGTTGATGGAATTCAATGTTTCCGCGGTGCTCAAATTGCGCCCGAAACATTCCTTATTTTCATGCTTTGGATATTTAGCACCCTCCATAGACTTGGGAGTATAAGCATAATCGAAATATTCCTGGTCCAGAAAAGGTGAGCCAAAAACCTGGAATTGAAGTATAGTACCGCGACCGGCATTCACATTCGTTCCTTCAAAAAAGCAAAGACTTGGGTAAAGATTGATCGATTTAGCAGTAGGGAGATTCGGTGATGGCTTTACAGGTAGATTGTAGCTCATCTTACGCTGGTAATTTTGCATAGCAATTGTTTCCAGTTCACACTGAATTCCGTTCTCAAGCCATTTTTCTCCGTTAATCATTTTTGCATATTCCGCAATCGTCATTCCATGCACTACCGGTACTGGATGCATTCCTACAAAGCTTTGATGTTGCTTTTCGAGAATTGGACCGTCGATATAATGTCCGTTAGGATTTGGTCGGTCAAGAATTAGAACCGGAATTCCCTCTTCAGCACAGGCTTCCATGACATAATGCATTGTCGAGATGTATGTATAAAACCTGGCTCCAACATCCTGGATATCGAAGATTAGTAATTCTATACCTTTCAGGTCTTCAGCAGTTGGTTTTTTATGGCTTCCGTAGAGAGAAATAATCGGAAGGCCACTAATTGGGTCTTTACCGCTTTTGACGGTTTCGCCAGCATCTGCAGTTCCGCGAAAACCATGTTCGGGTGCGAAAACCTTTTTTATCTGGACATTTTTGCTTAATAAAGTGTCCACAAGATGAGTGTATTCTCCATTCTTTCTTTTTACTACGGAAGTTTGATTTCCCACAATTCCGATAGTTCTGTTTGCTATCTTCGGAAGTATAAGATCCATCCTGTTTGCGGCTGGTAAAACTTCAGAAGGAACCGTATCTGAAAGTTTTTCCGGTGAGACAACTTCAGAATTTTCCGAAGAGCTTTCGCTATGAGCGTTTCCGCAGGAAAGAATTCCAAAAACAAAGAATAATAATGTACTTTTGACCAACCTCTTAATCATAGCAATTTGAATTTCGAGTACTTTATAGTAAAGCGCCTTATTAGCGCGAAAAAATATAAAAGTAGCATATCTGCTCCTATAATAAAAATAGCGATCACGGCAATTGCTATAGGGGTTGTGATGATGCTCGTGTCTTTTGCGACCGGTCTTGGACTGCAGGAAAAAATAAGGGATAAGATCGCTGCTTTTAACGGTCATATTAGCATCTCCAGCTATGATAACAATAGCTCCAAAGTTTCATTAACACCCGTATCTACAGATCAGGACTTTTATCCTGAGTTCACCAGTGTGGAAGGGATCGATCACGTGCAGGCAGTTGCAAGTACTTTTGGCGTTATACGAACAGAAGAAGATTTTGAAGGGATCGTAGCCAAAGGTGTAGGAGCCGATTACAAATGGGATTATTTCGAGGAATTTCTTACGCAGGGTAGATTGCCCAACTATTCTGAAAACCTGAATAACGAAATTCTCATCTCTGAATATCTGGCGAACAGGCTTAAGCTGAAGAATGGAGACCGGGTGGCTACGTATTTTATGCGTGATGATAGTGATCTGCCAATACAACGTAGTTTTGAAATTGTTGGTGTTTACGAATCCGGTTTTCAGGAATTTGACGAGTTATATATGCTTACAGATATTAGGCATATTCAGAGAATAAACCGTTGGGAAGAGGATGAGATCGGTAATTTTGAAGTTTTCGTAGAAGATTTTGATCAACTTGACACCAAGGGCAACGAAGTTTATGAGAATACAGGATCTTTCTTGGATACCCAAACTATAAGTCAGAAATACTATTCCATTTTTGAGTGGTTGTCCCTGTTTGATTTTAATATGGCTCTTATTCTGGGCATAATGATCCTTGTTTCAGGGATCAACATGATCACCGCATTATTGGTTTTGATACTGGAAAGAACCCAAATGATCGGGATGTTGAAAGGACTTGGAGCAGCGGACTGGAGTATTCGAAAGATCTTTCTATACAACGCGGCTTATCTAATAGTCCTGGGGCTTTTCTGGGGTAATTTAATAGGAATTGGTCTGCTGGCGCTTCAGAAGTATTTTAAACTGATTCCGCTGGATCCCCGAACTTATTATGTAACCGAAGTTCCAATTTATCTAAGCTGGGATTATATTCTACTCGTAAATGCCGGAACTTTGATTCTCTGCATGCTTATGCTGCTAATTCCATCAGTGATCATCTCTAAGATCTCTCCGGTTAAGGCGATCAAATTCGATTAATAATTGCAGCTCTCATAGTTGACGTTGTAAAGCTTGGTTTAAGGCCAAAGGTTTTTTTACATTTGCAGACGTTAAAGAAAAATGAAAGCATGGATTACGCTGAGAATATATTAGGAACCATTGGGAATACTCCTATGGTTAAGATGAACAAGATCGTTGAAGATATCGATGCGCTTGTACTGGCAAAATATGAAACCTTTAATCCCGGGAATTCGGTAAAGGATAGGATGGCTGTGAAAATGGTAGAGGACGCCGAAGCCAAAGGTTTATTAAAGCCAGGAGGAACCATCATTGAAGGAACTTCAGGAAATACAGGAATGGGACTGGCACTTGCAGCGATCGTTAAAGGTTATAAGATGATCTGTGTGATGAGCGACAAGCAGAGTAAGGAAAAAATGGATATCCTTCGCGCAGTTGGAAGTGAAGTGGTTGTATGTCCTACAGATGTGGAGCCAGATGATCCACAATCTTATTATTCTACTTCGCGCAGACTTGCAGAAGAAACTCCAAATAGCTGGTATGTGAATCAATATGATAACCTTGCTAACCGTGAAGCTCATTACGAATCTACAGGTCCTGAGATCTGGAAACAAACAGACGGGAAAGTAACCCATTTTGTTGTTGGTGTAGGAACTGGTGGAACTATTTCTGGAGTTGGTAAGTATTTGAAAGAAAAAAATCCCGATATTAAGGTTTGGGGAATAGATACTTACGGTTCAGTATTCAAGAAATATCACGAAACTGGTGAATTCGATGAAAAGGAGATCTATCCTTACGTGACCGAAGGAATTGGAGAGGATATTTTACCTAAGAACGTTGACTTTGATGTGATCGACGGTTTTACGAAGGTAACAGATAAAGATGCAGCAGTTTATACGCAGAAATTATCCAAGGAAGAAGGGTTTTTCTTAGGTAATAGTGCAGGTGCTGCGGTAAAAGGGCTGTTACAATTAAAAGAACATTTTACTAAGGATGATGTCGTGGTAGTGCTTTTCCATGACCACGGAAGCCGATATGTTGGTAAAATGTATAATGATGACTGGATGAGAAAAATGGGTTACATCGACTAACACCAGTTATAGAATGTAGGAACTAATTGATTTTTTATATGACTAAGAATGCGTGGTTTTTAACCAGTTTATTCTTTATGCTGTCGCTTTCCATAAATGCGCAGGATGATGAAAGGAAAGAATCAGATCTTAAAGTTACTTTAGATCTAAACAATCCTACCAGGGAGATCAATGATGGTGTCACCATGGTGCATATTGAAGGAGGGAAAGCTCCTTACACTTACAAATGGACAAAGCAAAGCACTTCCCTTCAATCTAATAAATCTACAGGTATCACTGAAGGTCAGGAAGAATCGGTAACAGTGACCGATGCAAACGGAGTAAGTGTTACCAAAAATTTTAAAATACCTGCTGAAGCGATCACAGAAGTGGTTAACAGTAAAGTGCAGCCGGCAGTAGATTTTCTGGGTGGAATATTATTCTGGGATCCATTTGCTGCAGTTGGGATCTACGACCCGGTTGTTTATACCAATGATAGAGAGATACCAATCCCAAACTGGGATGCCACAACTAGTAAAACCTTCAGTTTAAAGCAATGGTTGGTTGAAGATGGTGGCCAGGTAGAAGCAGGTGATAAAATTGCTATTATAGAAAGTGAATCTGGGGAGGAGAAAGAGATCTTTTCCGAAGTTGATGGTACCATGAACTACCTCGTTCTGGAAGGCAACGAGATTTTCGACCCGAATGATCAGGATGATGTTATTGAGCAAAATGCTCATATGATCGCCAAAATTGAATTTGATGAGCCACAGCCTTTGCATCATCCCAATGGTGATGTGATTACCAACTCCATTCCTTTTATAGTGATCTGGCTTATACTCGGAAGTATATTCTTTACTATAAGACTTGGTTTCGTAAATATTCGTGGTTTTTCTCATTCTATTCAATTGGCCAAAGGGAAATACGACGATCCTGATGCTCCGGGTAGAATTACGCATTTCCAGGCAATGGCCACAGCAGTTTCTGCAACCGTTGGTCTTGGAAATATTGCTGGTGTTGCCGTTGCAATTTCACTTGGTGGAGCAGGGGCAACCTTCTGGATGTTTTGTGCCGGATTTTTCGCGATGTCTCTAAAATTTACCGAATGTACATTAGGAGTTAAATACAGGGAGATCAATGAAGACGGTAGAATCTTTGGTGGACCTATGAATTATCTTCGTTACGGTCTTGAGAAAAGAAATATGAAAGGTCTTGGGAAATTCCTTGCCAGTATCTTTGCAATATTAGGAGTTGGAGCTTCTTTTGGCGGTGGTAATATGATACAGTCTAACCAGGCATTTAAAATAGTTTCTGAGCAATTACCTTTTCTGGAAGGTCAGGGATTCTTGTTTGGGGTTGGATTTGCCATCCTGGTTGGAGCGGTGATCCTTGGGGGAATCAATAGTATTGCCCGGGTCACTGGAAAAGTGGTGCCTGTAATGGCGATTATCTATATCCTTGGTTGCGCAGTTGTGATCGGGGTGAATATTGAAAATATTGGTGCTGCATTTTCAGCGATCTATAACGGAGCCTTTTCAGCAGATGCTCTAAAAGGTGGTTTTATAGGGGTTTTAATTGTTGGTCTGCAAAGAGCAGCATTTTCCAGTGAAGCCGGGGTTGGTTCGGCAGCTATCGCACATAGTGCTACCAAAACCAATAATCCTATTGCAGATGGTTTTACTTCTTTAGTGGAACCTTTTATAGATACCATGATTGTGTGTACTATGACGGCATTGGTGCTTATCTTTACCGGAATGCATGAAGTAGGCGGTGGAATGAAAGGGGTTGAATTGACTTCAGATGCTTTTGGAAGTGTTATTTCCTGGTTCCCGGCAATCCTGGCACTTGCGGTTTTCTTATTTGCATTTTCCACGATGGTTTCCTGGTCTTATTACGGGATGCGTTCCTGGACCTATTTATTTGGGCAAAGCAAGAAATCTGAAATTATTTACAAAGTCTTATTCCTGATATTTGTAGTTGTAGGAGCATCAGTAAGTCTTGGAGCAGTATTGAGCTTCTCAGATATGATGATTCTTGCGATGTCATTTCCTAATATCATTGGATTATATATTATGTCTGCGGAAGTCAGAGCAGATATGGAAACCTATTGGGAGCGACTCAAAAATGGAGAATTGTTCATCAATCCTAAATTCAGAGATGCCTGATAAGGTTTTTACTGAAAGATCTATAAAAACTCTTCCTTCTACGGAAGAGTTTTTTGTTTCAAATCATCAGAGGCTTGCAGAAAGAGAAATAGAATGGCTCCAATAAAATAGAGTAGAACATCAACGAGATCTGCAGTATATCGATCTAAAAACTGCGGAAGTATCAATTCAAAATAGATAGCATAAAAGCAAGTAAGTGCTAGCGCCTGGGCGATACTTATTTTAATCGATCTATCCTTTGTGAGGTAGTGTGCCATTTTTAGACATACGGTCAAAATGATAGGCATACATAAAAAGTCATTGAGGTATGATGTAGTCCATACTGGGAAAGTCACTCCAGTAAATTTTAGAGCCTCGAAAAGTATAAAGATCAGTACGAATAGAATAAAGGTGGTATTCAGTAATCTCATAGGAGCGCAACAGATACTACGAAGGCAATTACAATACCTATTCCAAGTACAATGAGCCAGACCGTGTACCCGGTTTTGGCAAGGAAGCGTACAATAGGATTTTTATGTTCCTCAGCAGGTTCCGGGGCTGACTTCCGTTTGTATTCTCCGGGTCTTCGACTGGATTTTAGTTTAGTTTTCTTCGGATTTTTCTCCATGTTGTACTGCTCTTTGATCGAATTGTTCAGTTGTGTGAACTGTACTGCTGAAAATCAATTGATCTGTTAATTGAATTCTAAGATAAAAAAACTGGTCATCCAGCCATTCCAATTAATGAAGCTTTATGAAAACTTGAGTCTTCAGAATTATACTGAATTCTATTTCAGAATAAATTTATATAAAGTATTTTCATTGCTGAAATTGAACTTATGAAAAATCTATACTTTTTACTTTTAGCAATACTTATGGTATCCTGCAATGCTACCATGGATACTACCAGCAACGAAACTCCAGATAATCCAAAATATACCTACCTGGCGCTGGGAGATTCTTACACGATAGGGGAGAGCGTTCGGGAAACTGAAAGATGGCCTGTTCAATTAACCGAGCAACTTCGAAATAGAAATTATGAAATGGCTGCACCTATGATCATTGCAAAAACGGGATGGACGACTTCAGATCTATTGCGGGGAATGGACCAGAACCTGGAAGTGCAACGCGATTTTGACCTGGTTTCTATCTTGATTGGGGTTAACAACCAGTATCAGGGTAAACTTATTACAGAATACGAGGAAGAACTACGCCAGATCTTCAGGCGTGCGATCAATCATTCTAAAACTCTGGAAAAAGGAGTTTTCGCCGTAAGTATTCCGGATTATGGTTATACCCCTTTTGGATCCTCAAACCAGGAGAAAATCAGTGCTGAAATCGACAGGTTCAACCAGGTTTTTAAAAGAGTTGCAGATGAATTCGGAGTAGTGTTCTATAATATCACTCCAATTTCAAGAGATAGCAACAACCCTGAACTGGTAGCAAGTGATGGTTTGCATCCAAGTGCTTTACAGTATCAACTTTGGGTAGAACAATACATTTCTCAGGTAGCAGAAAAATTACCTAATTAATTTTTTAGCACTTCATTTTCAAATGAATAATTTAATACATTCGGAGAGTGAAGGAAGACTTTCTTTATTATCTCTGGAAGTTTCAGAAATTTGATTCCGAATGTCTTAGAACTTCGGAAGGAGAATCTTTACAAATCATTTCGACAGGTTCTCAAAACGACTTATCCGGCCCGGATTTCTTCAATGCTCACTTAATAATCTCAGGAATCAAATGGGCTGGCAATGTTGAAATGCATCTAAAGTCATCAGACTGGTACCTACATCACCATGAAACAGATCCTGCCTACGAAAATGTGATCCTGCATGTGGTATGGGAACACGATGAGAACATCTTCCGAAGAGATGGTAGCCTTATACCAGTATTAGAATTTAGGAATATCATCGAATTTTCTATGATTTCAAAATACCGTCACCTGCTGGAAAGTCATCATAATAGTATCAATTGTGAAGACAGTTTTTCTGAATTTTCCACTTTTGAGATCGAACATTGGCTCGAAAGACTATATTTTGAAAGACTTGAAAGAAAATCAGAACTGATATTTGAAGTATTACAACGTTCCAACAATGATTGGAATACAGCCTGCATGATCCTAATCTTTCGAGCTTTCGGTTTAAATATCAATGGCGATTATTTTTCAAACCTGGCAGAAAATCTGGGCTATTCTCTAGTTGCAAAATTAGGAAGAGATCAGTTTTCCCTCGAAGCACTATTTATGGGGTATTCTAATTTGATCCATGGAGCAGATCAGTATTCAGAAGAACTACTAACAGAATTCCAGTTTCTACAACATAAGTTCCGTATACCTTTGATCGATTCTAAACCAGAATTTTTCAGATTAAGACCAGATAACTTTCCTACAATCAGGTTGGCCCAGCTCGCTAGTTTGTATGCTCAGCGACCCTCATTCTTTTCAGATATTATTGCTGCGAAAGATTTGAATGAAATAAGATCCCTTTTTACTATTGAAGTTTCTGTTTACTGGAAGACTCACTACAATTTCGATAAAACCCATAAATCTAGATCAAAAAAGTTGAGCAACTCTTTTTTAGAACTATTGTTGATCAATTTTGTAATCCCATTGAAATTCGCATTCTCAAAAAGTTCCGGAGAACCAGCGTCCAGTCTCTATGAAATAGTAACAAGCCTGAAAGCCGAAAAGAACTCGATAGTGAATATGTTCAATAATTTAAGACAGGGTACAGTCAGGAATGCACTGGAATCGCAGGCGGCGCTTGAGCTCAAGAAGAATTATTGTAGTAAGGGTAGATGTTTGCAGTGTGAATTAGGCGCTAGATTATTGAGAAAATCTGTTAAATACGTTTAAATTTGTAATATGGCAGGCATGGTATCAAATATGAGACATTACCTTGAAAAGCACGGATTCTACGTATCCACCAGGATGGCAGATAAGATGGGAATTCGCGCAAAGAATGTTCGGTTGTTCTTTATATATGCAAGCTTTTTTACCATGGGTGCAGGTTTTATTGTATACCTGATCCTTGCTTTCTGGCTCAAACTTAAAGACCTAATCTACACGAAGAGAACCTCTGTATTTGATTTATGAGACAATTGATAGATTCCAGGATCAGGCTGGCCGTAGTCTTGATTATTATGGTGTTCGTTACCGGAATCGTTGGTTTCAGGTTCTTATATGATTATACATGGATTGATGCGCTCTATATGACCATCATTACCGTAAGTACTGTAGGATATGGGGAAGTCCAGCCTATGGGGGCCTACGGAAAATTATTTACTTCCTTTTTTATTATTTCCGGACTGTTCATCTTTGGTTTCGGTCTCTCTACGATCACAGAACATATTCTGAATAAGAACAATATTGGTAATCTAAAACGTAATAAAATGAAGAAGAGGATAGACTCCCTGAACGATCATATCATTGTTTGTGGTTACGGTCAAAACGGGAAACAGGCAGTTCAGAAATTACTGGACTATCGAAAGGATTTTGTTATCATAGATGATCATGAGGAAGTCTTTCAGAATCTGGAAAATGACAGACTCAATTATATTGTAGGAAATGCTACCGAAGATGAGGTGCTTAGCCTTGCTGGTGTGGAAAGAGCATCCACTTTGATCTGTGCTCTTCCCAGGGATGCAGATAACCTGTTCATCGTACTTTCAGCAAGACAGTTAAAAAAGGATCTGAAGATTATTAGCAGGGCTACGGAAGAAAACAGCTATAAAAAGTTGAAACTGGCCGGTGCAGATAACGTCATTATGCCCGATAGAATAGGGGGGAGTCATATGGCTTCCCTTGTAGTGGTTCCAGATCTGGTCGAATTTCTGGATAATCTTTCTGTTTCTGGAGAGCAGGACAGTATTAATGTAGAACAGATCTCATTTTCTAAAATTTGCACAGATGGAGTGGAAAGGTCAATTTCTGAAACCGATATTCGAAAAAAAACCGGTTGCTCTGTTATTGGCTATAAATCACCGTCTGGAACCTATGTGGTAAACCCGGAACCATCTCAACGTATCGAGCGTGATTCTAAGTTGATTATGATTGGCAGGCCTGATCAAATTGAGTATTTAAAAAAGTATTATTCGGTTTAGAAATCAGACTCATATTTTAATAAACATCTAGTTTTCTTTAACATGACATTCACAATTTAACTCCCAAAAGTTTGTTTTAGCCCAATTTTTTAGCATATTCACGCGCTGAAAATTTAACTTCATTATTAATAACCAAATTTCCATATGAGAAAGTATTTGCTTTCAATGTTCTTTTTATTTTCGATTGTAGGACTATCTGCACAGGAACTAGACGTAAAAGCCCAGGTAGGAAACCCCTCCAAAGTAATAAATAATGGATTCATTGAACTGGATGTAACAGGAGGAACTCCTCCTTACCAGTATAAATGGTCCAACCAGGGAACCAGCCTGGAATCTAATAAGACCGCTGGTCTTACAGAAGGTGTTCCATATACTGTAGTAGTTACTGATGCTGCTGGAAACAAATTTGAAGGTGAGTACCAGGTAGAGGCAGAAGCAATTACCGAACACTTCAACGGAACTTTTTCTCCTATTGTAGCTAGTATGGGAAGCGTACTTTTTTGGGATCCATTTACGGCTATGGGAGTTTACGATCCTGTTATTTATGCTGATATAAAAAGAATTGAAGCTCCAACCTGGAGTGCTTCTGAAGATGCTAAATTTGTTCTTGAAGAATGGCTGGTCGAAGATGGAGAGCATGTGAACGAAGGAGATCCTATTGCGGTTGTTACCAAGAATGGTGAAAGCATCGAAGTGCTTGCGAACGCTGATGGTACACTAGATCAGTTTCAAGCGGAAGGTGAAGTAATCTACAACTCGGAAAATAAGCAACATGTTATTGAGCAGGGAGCTCAGTATTTTGGAAGCATTATATATGATGAGCCGGTAGCGCTTCTTCATCCAAATGGAGACCCTCAAACTAAAAACATCCCATTTATTGTGGTTTGGCTTGTATTGGGAGCATTGTTCTTCACGATCAGGTTAGGTTTTATTAATATTAGAGGTTTTAAACACTCTTTACAATTAGCTAAGGGTAAATATGACGATCCAAACGCTCCTGGACAGGTAACTCACTTCCAGGCACTGGCTACTGCCGTTTCTGGTACTGTAGGTCTTGGTAACATTGCTGGTGTGGCAGTGGCGATCTCATTAGGAGGTGCCGGTGCGACGATGTGGATGATCCTTGCGGGACTTCTTGGAATGTCTTCCAAATTTGTGGAATGTACTCTAGGTGTGAAATATAGATTTATAAATGCTGATGGTCGTGTTTTTGGTGGTCCAATGAACTACTTGAGATATGGACTCGAAAAAAGAAACAAAAGAGGTCTTGGTAAATTCCTTGCTGCATTTTTCGCGATACTTGCGATCGGTGCCTCTTTTGGTGGTGGAAACATGTTCCAGGCCAACCAGTCTTTCTCTATTCTTGCTGGAGAATTTCCAATGCTGGAAGGAAACGGATTCATTTTTGGGATCGTAGTTGCAGTATTGGTAGGTATTGTAATTATTGGAGGTATTAGCAGTATAGCTAAGGTAACTGGTAAGATCGTTCCAATCATGGCAGCAGTTTATGTGCTAGGTGCATTAGTTGTAATAGGTGTAAATATTGAAAATATTGGTCCTGCATTTACTGCAATCTGGGATGGAGCTTTTAATCCGAGTGCTTTAAAAGGTGGAGTTATTGGTGTTCTAATCGTAGGATTCCAGCGTGCAGCTTTCTCTAATGAGGCTGGTGTTGGTTCTGCAGCGATTGCGCATAGTGCAGCGAAAACGAATCACCCGCCTTCTGAAGGTTTTGTAGCTCTGTTAGAACCATTTATCGATACCGTAGTAGTTTGTACGCTTACTGCCTTAGTATTGATCTTTACAGGAATGCACGAAGTAGAAGGTGTTGGCGGTGTAGAATTAACTTCAAGTGCTTTTGGAAGTGTGATCTCATGGTTCCCATATGTTCTGGCTACAGCAGTATTCTTATTCGCATTTTCCACGATGATCTCATGGTCTTATTATGGAATGAGAGCCTGGACTTACCTGTTTGGAAAAAGTAAAATAAACGAAATTATCTATAAAGTTTTATTCTTAATCTTTGTAGTAGTTGGAGCCTCAGTTAGTTTAGGAGCGGTGCTGGATTTCTCAGATATGATGATCCTTGCCATGTCCTTCCCTAATATTATAGGTCTATATATTATGATTGGAGAAGTAAGTAATGATCTTAAGGATTACTCTAAGAAGCTTAAAGCTGGAGAGTTATTCCATAAAACTGAAGAGCCAGCCGCATAGGCTCTCTCTAATATGAAATTTTTAAAATCCCATTTTGCGCTTTCAAGAAGTCAGCAGAATGGGATTTTTATTTTGGTCTTGGTTATTATTATCCTGCAGTTGATTCTCTTCGGAAGTGATTATATATCTAAAGATAGCACACCGGTAAATGATGAGAAACTTCAGAAATTCCAGAATCAGTTAGATTCTATCCGTAAGCTGAAACCTTTAGGTAAGGATACCATCTATCCTTTCAATCCGAACTATTTATCAGATTTCAAAGCATATCAGATAGGATTGAGCGTAGAAGAGATCGATAAATTATTGAAGTACCGTGCTACCAATAAATGGATAAACTCATCTGAAGAATTCCAGACTGTGACCGGAGTAAGTGATAGTTTGATGATGATCATAGAGCCTTCTTTTAGGTTTCCTGACTGGGTTAAGAACTCCGGGAAGCTTCAGAAACCCATAACAGGAAAGGCTGAAGTGATTTCGATTGCCGACCTTAATACTGTTTCTGCTGAAGATCTTCAGGTTGTAAATGGAATTGGTGAAAAACTTTCAGAGAGGATCGTGAAATACAGAAACAGCATTGGCGGTTTTCTTTCCGAAGAACAATTGAAGGATGTGTACGGACTAAGTCCTGAGGTGATCGCCAGAATTAATGAGAAGTTCCAGGTTATCAATAAACCACAGATAATCCTCCAGAATATAAATTCCATCACAGAAGCTGAACTGGCAGAATTGCCATATTTTAATCCTGCTCTGGCCAGGAAAATTATAAATCACAGAACCATGAATGAAGGGATTCGGTCTTTTGAAGAATTGACAAAAATCAGTGGATTTCCTTCCGATAAAATCGACAGAATTAAATTATATTTGTCAGTACAGTGATTTTTGTTAGAAAATCGATCTGAAATTGTAAATATAATAATTGCTAATACGGCCTTTTAGCCGGGAAAAAATAAATAGAAATGAGTAGATATTTTACAGAGGAACATGATCTTTTCAGGAAGAGTTTTCAGGAATTTCTTCAGAAAGAAGTAGTGCCTCACGTAGATAAATGGGAAGAAACCGGTACCATTGAAAGGTTTATCTGGAAGAAGTTTGGAGAGATGGGTTATTTCGGTCTTAATCAACCGGAAGAGTATGGAGGAATGGCTTTAGACCTGTTCTATACAATTATATTTCTTGAGGAACTTCAGAAAGTGAACTCAGGTGGTTTTGGAGCAGCGATGTGGGCGCATGCTTATCTTGCTATGACGCATTTAAAGGTTGAAGCCAGTCATGAACTCAAAGAGAAATACCTGACACCTGCGATTGAAGGTGAAATGATAGGTTGTCTTGGAATATCAGAACCATTTGGAGGATCTGATGTTGCTGGTATGAAAACTACTGCTGTAAAGAAAGGTGATCATTATGTGATCAATGGTTCAAAGACTTTTATTACCAATGGAGTATATGCAGATTTTTATGTGGTAGCTGCTAAAACAGATCCTGAAAAAGGAAATAAAGGAATGAGTATGTTCCTATTGGATAAAGAGTTTGCAGGAATTTCAGCAAATAAACTGAATAAACTAGGCTGGAGAGCATCAGATACTGCAGAACTTGCATTTGATAATGTGAAAGTACCTGTTGAAAATTTACTTGGTG
>NZ_JBLWIM010000008.1:508997-512346 GCF_048381525.1 Christiangramia qingdaonensis | reverse complement strand
CGCTCTGGAGCGTTTGATCATGGGTGTGAATGCGCATGCACGCTCAGAATTTGCACTGGAATACACAATGGGTTATATGCAGGAGCGGGAAGCTTTTGGACGTTCGCTGGATAAATTTCAGGCTTTGAGACATACCATTGCTGAAATGGTGAGTGAAGTTGAGGTGATCAAAGAATTTAACTATGCCACGACTCAACGTTTGAATGATGGAGAATATGTAGTAAAAGAGGCTAGTATGTCTAAACTGCTTGCGACTAAAATTTCAGATGAGGTAATGTATAAATGCTTGCAAATGCTAGGTGGATATGGATATATGGAAGATTACCCAATGGCAAGAATGTTCCGTGACAGTAGGTTGGGACCAATTGGCGGTGGAACTTCTGAAATTCTAAAAGAGATTATCGCAAAAATGGTAATTGATAAGAAGGAATACAAGCCTGCAGCTAAATAGCATTTTTGCGAAAATTCATTTTTCGCGCAAAAATGGTAATTGATAAGAAGGAATACAAGCCTGCAGCCAAATAGCATTTTTGCGAAAATTCATTTTTCGCGCAACAATGGTGATCGATATGAAAGAAACAAGCCTGCAGCTAAATAGCATTCTTGTGAAAATTCATTGTTCGTCCGAAAATCGTAATAGAAAAGAAGAATTATAAGCCAGCTGCTAAGTAGGCGAATTACTGAAATATAGGAAAATAGCCCTGGAATTTCCGGGGCTATTTTATTAAACTCTTATGAAAGGTTCTCCTGATCTTCTCTCCGTCAATAAAAAATTCACTGGCTTCTTTATCTGTATAAAATTGAGAAGTTAGCGATTCATTAAGTGCGACTTCCTCTTCAGTAGCCCCCTGATCAATCTTCTGGAGAACACTTTCCCTGATGCTTTTCAGCATAGCCAAATAGTTTGAATAATCCTTATAGGTTGCCAGGTTACCATGCCCGGGAATTATTTGTGTGTTCTCATTGATGATGGACAAGCCCTTTTCCGCAGCTTCAATATCACCATCTACACTACCGCCACTACTTAAATCTATATAAGGAAACATTCCGTTGAAGAAAGTGTCACCAGTGTGCAATACATTGCTTTGTGGTAGGTATACAAGCGCATCACCATCTGTATGCGCATTATGAACATGCAATACCATTACATCATTTGAATTTATATGCAGATTTAACTGGTCATTAAAAGTAATGACTGGGATTCCTGCAGTACTGTCTGTCGCCTTTTCTTTTAATCGGTCTCGCACATTTTGATGCGCCAGAATTAGAGCTCCCTGATTATCAAAAATTTCATTTCCTCCGGTATGATCGCCATGATGATGTGTGTTCACCAGGAATCGAACAGGCTGTTTACTAATTTTGGCAATAGCTGCGATCAATTTGTCTGAAAGGGCAGCGAATTGATCATCTATCATGAATACTCCATCAGACCCTGTAAGAATCCCAATATTACCGCCTGCACCTCGTAAAAGATATACCTCTTGGGTAATTTGTTGGGTTTTAATTTCCACCTGTTCCATATTCTGGAATGCAAAACTGCTGAAACTGTAGGCAAAGGCAAATACTATTGATACTGTAAGTTTTCTCATGTTATAATTCATTATTCAGGGAAGTTAGGTAAATTAGGCTTAGGTCATATTCATATGGAAATAAATCGCTAAATCATTGGAGGATATAATAATTGAATTATCTTTGCAGCCGATTCCAAAAGAGAGGAGGTTATGACACTATGTTAATTATACCAGTTAAAGACGGAGAAAATATAGATAGAGCTCTTAAGCGTTTCAAGCGAAAGTTCGACAAGACAGGAACTATGCGCCAGCTAAGAAGCCGCCAGCATTTTACGAAGCCATCTGTAGAGCGTAGAGCTCAGATTCAAAAAGCGGAGTACATCCAGCATTTGAGAGACGCAGAAGATATCTAGAGATATCCAGGCTTTTGCAAAGCTTAAAAATTATAAGAACTGTTGCTAGTTTAAAGTTCACTAACTTTGACTATCAACAGTTTTTTTATGCCTTTTAAATCTTTTCTTGAGTATCTTCAGTTAGAAAAAAATTATGCCGAAACTACGATCAGGGCATATAGGGCAGATCTTACACAATTTCAGAAATTTATCAACCAGGAATTTTCCGAAGATAAGATTGAGAAAATAGCATACAACCAGATTCGAAACTGGATTGTGGAACTTTCAAATTCTGGTATTTCAAACCAGAGTATCAATCGCAAAATGTCTTCTCTCAAAGCCTACTATAAATTTCTTCTGAAAACTTCGGCGATAGAAAGTTCTCCACTCGCAAAACATCGATCTTTAAAAGCTTCGAAGAAAATCCAGGTTCCGTTCTCTGAAAAAGAAGTGGTCGCTGTACTGGAAGATTTTAATGATGATACTTTTGAAGGGCTGCGAGATAAATTGATAATCGAGCTATTTTACTCTACAGGTATAAGAAGGGCAGAATTGATCAACATAAAAGAGCAGGATCTTGATTTAGGGAGTAATATGCTAAAAGTCCTGGGAAAAAGAAATAAGGAGCGATATATACCGTTATTGCAACAGGTGGTTCACACGGCAGAACGATATTTGACAATCAAGCGCTCAAGCCCATTACTGCGAGATTGTCCTTACTTGTTCGTTACGGCGAAAGGACACAAAAGCTACGAAAGCCTTGTTTATAGAATTATAAATAATTATTTTAGTAAGGTGTCTGGTAAGGTAAAGAAGAGTCCGCATATACTGCGTCACACTTTTGCCACGCATTTATTGAACCAGGGAGCAAATATGAATGCTGTAAAAGAATTGCTGGGACATTCAAGTCTGGCATCTACGCAAGTTTACACGCATAATAGTATTGCTGAATTGAGTAAGATTCATAAGAGTGCTCATCCCAGGAACAATAATAACTAACCGCTCTTTATTTGTTTAATTAAATTCAACCTGATTATGAAAATGAATCTGCAGTCTGTGAACTTTAATGCTGATCCAAAGCTAATTGACTTCACTCAGAAAAAACTAGATAAACTGGAAAATTATTTTGATAAAATTATCCATGCGGATGTGTTTTTTAAAGTTGAAAATACCAGTGGTAAGGATAACAAAATAACTGAAATCTTATTGAGTATTCCAGGGGGTGAGCTCATGGTTAAAAAGACCTGTAATAAATTCGAAGCCTGTGTGGATGAATGTGTTAGTTCATTACAAAGGCAGCTCATCAAGAAAAAAGAAAAAATGAGTACTCATGTTTAGGAGATTTTTTTTCTAATAATGTTTTGATAAAGAAATAATTTATATACATTTGCAGTCCGTTAGAAATAGCGGACTTTTTTATGCGGAATTTTAAGCATAAAAGGCCGA
>NZ_JBLWIM010000008.1:508286-508938 GCF_048381525.1 Christiangramia qingdaonensis | reverse complement strand
TCCATCGGCTCTTGAAATACTGAAAACACCGAAGTTTCTGAAGAACTTTCAAGTTTAAATCATTGTTGATGAATAGCTTGTAAAATATTTGACAGAAATTTTAAAAAATGCTTTGGATGGTGCTGTAAAATTACTTTAATTTGCAGCCGTTAAAAAAACCATTGTAAGCTAAGCTGTTTCAGTAATGGTTCTATGAAATAGTGGTAATTTTTGGGGAGATACTCAAGCGGCCAACGAGGGCAGACTGTAAATCTGCTGACTACGTCTTCGCAGGTTCGAATCCTGCTCTCCCCACAAAGCTTTTTATGAAGATCGCGTAGAAAATTCATTTTCTAAAGCGATTGAATAAAAAGCTTAGTAAGGGGTCACCCTTGCGGATCATCAAATTTATTTGATAATCCTTTAAATATATGTAATGCGGGAGTAGCTCAGTTGGTAGAGCGTCAGCCTTCCAAGCTGAATGTCGCCGGTTCGAACCCGGTCTCCCGCTCTAAATTTAATTGAATCAGGATTTATCCGGTCACTATAACCGACTTTTATCGGTTTGCTCTTTAAGGGTTAAAATGACTGAAGTACCTCGAGCCTGATCTTTTCCATAAGCCTGATAGGTTTATGGATATCGCTGTTTAAAACAGTCAATTGTCTGGCCGAC
>NZ_JBLWIM010000008.1:506910-508230 GCF_048381525.1 Christiangramia qingdaonensis | reverse complement strand
GTCGTTGGCTCTAGTTTTGTATAAAATTGAACACTAATATATAACTAAGATTAAATAAGTATTAATTATGGCAAAGGAAACTTACGATCGTTCCAAACCGCACCTAAATATTGGTACAATTGGACACGTAGATCACGGAAAAACTACTTTAACTGCAGCTATTACTAAAGTAATGGCTGATGCTGGATATTCAGAAGCTAGTGCGTTTGATCAAATTGACAACGCTCCTGAAGAAAAAGAAAGAGGTATTACAATTAACTCTTCTCACGTTGAGTACTCAACAGCTAACCGTCACTACGCTCATGTTGACTGTCCTGGTCACGCCGATTACGTAAAGAACATGGTAACTGGTGCTGCTCAAATGGACGGTGCTATTCTTGTTGTGGCTGCGACTGATGGTCCTATGCCTCAAACTCGTGAGCACATCCTTCTTGGACGCCAGGTAGGTATTCCAAGAATCGTTGTATTCTTAAATAAAGTTGACCTTGTAGATGATGAGGAGCTTCTTGAGTTAGTTGAAATGGAAGTAAGAGATCTTCTTTCTTTCTACGAGTACGATGGTGATAATGGTCCTGTAATTTCAGGTTCTGCACTTGGAGCACTAGAGGGAGATGAGAAATGGTCTAAGACTGTTCTTGATCTTATGGAAGCAGTTGATAACTGGATTGAACTTCCAGAACGTGATGTTGATAAGCCTTTCTTGATGCCTATCGAAGATGTGTTCTCTATTACAGGTCGTGGTACAGTAGCAACTGGACGTATCGAAACTGGTGTTGCAAACACTGGAGATCCTGTAGAGATCATTGGTATGGGAGCTGGAAAACTTACTTCTACTATTACTGGAGTTGAAATGTTCCGTAAGATTCTTGATAGAGGTGAAGCTGGTGATAACGTAGGTATCTTGCTAAGAGGTATTGAGAAGTCTCAGATTTCTAGAGGTATGGTAATTACTAAGCCAGGATCTGTAACTCCACACGCTAAATTCAAAGCTGAGGTTTATATCCTTAAGAAAGAAGAAGGTGGACGTCACACTCCATTCCATAACAACTACCGTCCACAGTTCTACGTACGTACAACTGATGTAACTGGAACAATCAATCTTCCTGATGGTGTAGAAATGGTAATGCCAGGTGATAACCTTACAATTACTGTTGAGCTTATTCAGCCAATCGCAATGAATACTGGTCTACGTTTCGCAATTCGTGAAGGTGGTAGAACTGTAGGTGCTGGACAGGTAACTGAAATTCTAGACTAAGAATTTTCTATATATAAAAAGGTATCCCGTGGCAAGCGGGGTGCCTTCACTTATATTTACGGGTT
>NZ_JBLWIM010000008.1:504146-506854 GCF_048381525.1 Christiangramia qingdaonensis | reverse complement strand
TCAACCCGTGCAAATATTTTTTTAGAACATGGCAGGATTTGTTAATTACATTTCAGAATCATATAACGAGTTAAAAAACCACGTTACCTGGACAAGCTGGTCTGAGGCTCAGAGGCTAACAGTGATTGTTGCTGTATTCTCGATTGTTTTTTCATTGGCAATTTGGGGTGTTGATACGCTTTTTAGTGGAGCGATTGAGCAATACTTCGAATGGGTTAAATCATAAAACAAAAGAGTGATGGCTGAAGCAAAGGAGAAAAAGTGGTATGTGGTTCGCGCTGTAAGTGGACAGGAAAATAAAGTTAAGGACTATATAGAGAAAGAAATTGCTCATATGGGTCTTGAAGATTTTGTAGACCAGGTTCTTGTGCCGACTGAAAAAGTAATACAAATTCGTAACGGGAAAAAAGTAAATAAAGAAAGAGTTTATTTTCCTGGTTATGTAATGATTCAAGCTAATATCAGCGGTGAGATTCCTCACATTATCAAAGGGATCAATGGCGTTATTGGATTTCTAGGTGAAACTAAAGGGGGAGACCCGGTGCCACTTAGAAAATCTGAAGTGAATAGAATGCTAGGAAAGGTGGATGAACTATCTGTAAAAACAGATAATGTTGCAATTCCATTCACAATTGGTGAAACAATCAAGGTAATTGACGGTCCTTTTAATGGTTTTAATGGAACTGTTGAAAAGATCAATGAAGAAAAGCGTAAGCTTGAAGTAATGGTTAAGATTTTCGGTAGAAAAACTCCATTAGAGTTGAGTTATATGCAGGTAGAGAAAGTATAAAAATTACTGTTACATATATTTTTTGATAGTTTTTTCAGCTTCCACTCAATAAACTATCATTTAAAAATTTGAAAAATGGCAAAAGAAGTAAGTAAAGTTGTAAAACTACAAGTTCGCGGAGGTGCTGCTAACCCATCACCACCAGTTGGACCTGCTTTAGGTGCTGCCGGAGTGAACATCATGGAATTCTGTAAGCAATTCAATGGTAGAACTCAGGATAAGCAAGGAAAGGTACTTCCAGTAGCAATTACTGTTTATAAGGATAAGTCTTTTGATTTTGTGATCAAAACACCACCTGCAGCAGTACAATTGATGGAAGCGGCAAAGACTAAAAAAGGTTCAGGTGAGCCGAACAGAAAAAAAGTAGCTAGTGTTTCTTGGGATCAGATTAAAGCGATTGCAGAAGACAAAATGCAGGATCTCAACGCATTTACTGTTGAATCTGCAATGAAAATGGTTGCCGGAACAGCTCGTTCGATGGGGATAACTGTAAAAGGTGAAGCACCGTTTTAATCCAAAAAGAAATTAGAAAATGGCAAAATTAACTAAAAAGCAAAAAGAAGCTCAGGGAAAGATCGAGAACGGTAAAACGTATACGGTTGCTGAAGCATCTGCTTTGATAAAGGATATTACCAACGCAAATTTCGATCCTTCTGTAGATCTTGCAGTTCGTTTGAACGTAGATCCACGTAAAGCTAACCAAATGGTTAGAGGTGTTGTAACTCTTCCACATGGAACAGGTAAGGATGTTAAAGTTCTTGCGCTTGTAACTCCGGATAAAGAAGAGGAAGCAAAAGAAGCTGGTGCAGATTACGTTGGATTAGATGAATACCTAGAGAAAATCAAAGGTGGTTGGACAGATGTAGATGTTATCATCACTATGCCTAGCGTGATGGGAAAACTTGGTCCATTAGGACGTGTTCTAGGACCAAGAGGTCTTATGCCTAACCCAAAGACCGGTACAGTAACTATGGATATCGCTAAGGCAGTATCTGATGTGAAGGCTGGTAAGATCGACTTTAAAGTTGACAAAACAGGAATTGTACATGCTGCAATTGGAAAAGCGTCTTTTGATGCTGAGAAGATCGCAGGTAATGCTAGAGAATTATTAACTACGCTGGTAAAATTGAAGCCTCAGGCATCTAAAGGTGTTTATATAAAAAGTATTTATATGACGAGCACCATGAGCCCGAGTGTAGCGATAGATACTAAAAGGTTTACTGAGCAATAATTTACGATTATGACAAGAGAAGAAAAATCACAAGTTATAGAAGACTTAACTGCCCAGCTAGCCGGATTCCAAACTATCTATTTAGCTGACATCTCTGGCCTTGATGCTGGAAGTACTTCTAACTTACGTAGAGCCTGTTTCAAAGCAGACGTTAAGTTATCGGTAGTTAAAAACACGTTGCTTGCTAAGGCTATGGAGGCTTCCGATAAAGATTTCGGAGAACTTCCTACAGTTTTAAAGGGTAACACATCAATTTTGCTTTCGGAAACTGGAAATGCTCCAGCGAAAGTTATTAAGGATTTTAGAAAGAAATCTGATAAACCTCTACTTAAAGGTGCTTTTGTTGAAGAAGCGATCTACGTAGGTGATGATTATCTTGAGACATTGGTTAACATCAAGTCTAAAGAAGAAGTTATTGGGGATATCATTGGATTACTTCAATCTCCTGCTAAAAATGTTGTTTCTGCACTTAAATCAGGTGGTGGAAAGATTGCAGGAATCCTTAAGACCCTTTCTGAAAAAGAAGGATAATATAGTACGCACTTTTTAACAATTATAATTAAAGAACTTTTTAAAAACGATAGAAAATGGCAGATTTAAAAGATTTCGCAGAACAACTAGTTAACCTTACTGTAAAAGAAGTAAATGAGTTAGCTGATATTTTGAAAGAAGAATACGGTATCGAGC
>NZ_JBLWIM010000008.1:489515-504098 GCF_048381525.1 Christiangramia qingdaonensis | reverse complement strand
AAGAAGCTGAAGAGCAAACAGAATTCGACGTAATTCTTAAAGCTCCAGGTGGATCTAAGCTTGCTGTAGTTAAGCTTGTAAAAGAACTTACAGGTCTTGGTCTTAAAGATGCTAAAGCATTAGTAGATGGTGCTCCAGCTCCAGTAAAAGAAGGAGTAGCTAAAGACGAAGCAGAAGCTTTAAAATCACAATTAGAAGAAGCAGGAGCTGAGGTTGAGCTTAAATAAGCTTAGCACAAGCAATATTATTTAGGTTTAGACCTCAGGAATTACTCCTGGAGGTCTAAACCATTTTGCGTATATAGAACTCAACGTTTAACAAGCGCACTATTTTTTATATAATAAATTATAATCCCGTCCATTGATGTTAGCAAAGCAAACTGAAAGATTGAGTTTCTCTTCTGTTAAGAACAAGCCTGCTTATCCGGACTTTCTGGATCTGCAGATTAAGTCTTTTCAGGACTTCTTTCAATTAGAGACAAAATCAGAAGCGCGGGGAAATGAAGGTCTTTACAACACCTTCCTAGAAAACTTCCCCATTACGGACACCCGTAATCAATTTGTACTAGAATTCTTAGATTATTTTGTGGACCCACCAAGATACTCCATTCAGGAATGTATCGAACGTGGATTGACCTACAGTGTACCACTTAAGGCTAGACTTAAATTATACTGTACCGACCCTGAACACGAAGATTTTGAAACAATCGTACAGGACGTATACTTGGGAACTATCCCATATATGACACCTAGTGGAACTTTCTGCATTAATGGTGCTGAACGAGTAGTAGTATCCCAGCTACACCGTTCTCCAGGGGTTTTCTTTGGACAATCTTTCCATGCAAATGGAACAAAACTTTATTCTGCCCGTGTAATTCCTTTCAAAGGATCATGGATAGAATTTGCGACCGATATTAATAGCGTTATGTACGCTTATATCGACCGTAAGAAAAAATTACCTGTAACAACTCTTTTCCGTGCAATTGGATTTGAGCGTGATAAGGATATTCTTGAGATCTTCGACCTTGCGGAAGAAGTGAAGGTGTCTAAAACAGGACTAAAAAAATACCTTGGTCGTAAATTAGCGGCCAGAGTACTTAATACATGGTATGAGGATTTCGTAGATGAAGATACTGGTGAGGTTGTTTCTATCGAGCGTAACGAAATTGTTCTTGACCGTGATACTGAACTTGAAAAAGATCACATAGAAGAAATTCTTGAAACCGGATCTAAGACAATTCTACTACATAAGGAGGATAATCAGACTGGTGACTATGCGATCATTCATAATACATTACAAAAGGACCCTACTAACTCTGAAAAAGAGGCAGTAGAACATATCTACCGTCAGCTACGTAATGCTGAACCGCCAGATGAGGAAACTGCTCGTGGAATTATCGACAAGCTTTTCTTCTCAGATCAGCGTTACAGCCTTGGAGAAGTTGGTAGATATAGAATGAACAAAAAACTTGGTCTTGAAGTTGAAATGGATAAGCAAGTGCTTACCAAATTAGACATCATTACCATTGTAAAATATCTTATCGAACTTATCAACTCTAAAGCTGAGATTGATGATATTGATCACTTATCTAACCGTCGTGTTAGAACTGTAGGTGAGCAGTTATCCCAGCAATTCGGTGTTGGTCTTGCACGTATGGCAAGAACAATCCGTGAGAGAATGAACGTTCGTGATAACGAAGTGTTTACTCCAATCGACTTGATTAATGCGAAGACATTGTCTTCCGTTATCAACTCATTCTTTGGAACAAACCAGTTATCTCAGTTCATGGACCAGACGAACCCTCTTGCAGAAATCACGCACAAGCGTCGACTTTCAGCATTAGGACCAGGTGGTTTATCAAGAGAAAGAGCAGGGTTTGAGGTACGTGATGTTCACTATACTCACTACGGAAGACTTTGTCCTATTGAAACTCCTGAGGGTCCAAACATTGGTCTTATATCATCACTTTCGGTTTATGCTAAAGTAAACGGAATGGGATTCATCGAAACACCTTATAGAAGTGTTACTGATGGTAAAATAAACATTTCCGAAGAGCCTATTTACTTAAGTGCTGAAGAGGAAGAAGGTAAAAAGATTGCTCAGGCCAACATTCCATTAAAGGATGATGGTACTATAAATACAGATCGTGTAATTGCACGAATGGAAGGTGACTTCCCGGTTGTAGATCCGAATGAGATCCACTATACAGATGTTGCACCAAACCAGATATCTTCTATCTCCGCATCCCTAATTCCGTTTTTGGAACATGATGATGCCAACCGTGCGTTGATGGGATCAAACATGATGCGTCAGGCTGTACCACTTTTAAGAACAGATTCTCCTATCGTTGGAACTGGACTTGAAAGACAGGTAGCAACAGACTCTCGTGTATTGATAAATGCCGAAGGTGAAGGAGAGGTTGAGTACGTTGATGCAAACAAGATTGTGATCAAGTACGATCGTACGGATGAAGCAAGAATGGTAAGTTTTGATGATGATTCAAAGTCTTATAATCTTATCAAATTCCGTAAAACTAACCAGGGATCCTGTATCAACCTAAAACCAATCGTTAGTGTTGGGGACAGAGTTACTAAAGGACAGGTTCTTTGCCAGGGTTATGCAACCGAAGAAGGTGAGCTGGCTCTTGGTAGAAACATGAAGGTTGCCTTCATGCCTTGGAAAGGTTATAACTTCGAGGATGCGATAGTAATTTCAGAAAAAGTGGTAAGAGATGATATTTTCACCTCTATACATATTGATGAGTACTCGCTTGAAGTTAGAGATACAAAACTGGGTAACGAAGAATTAACAAATGATATTCCTAATGTTTCTGAAGAGGCTACTAAAGACCTTGATGAGCATGGAATGATTAGAGTTGGTGCTGAAGTGAAGCCTGGTGATATTCTTATTGGTAAGATCACTCCTAAAGGAGAAAGTGATCCTACTCCAGAAGAAAAATTATTACGTGCGATCTTTGGTGACAAAGCTGGTGATGTAAAAGATGCTTCTCTTAAAGCTTCTCCATCGCTTAGTGGTGTTGTTATCAATAAGAAATTGTTCGCAAGAGCGATCAAGGACAAACGTAAGAGAGCTCAAGATAAAGAGGATGTTGCGGCATTAGAGAAGAAGTACGATGCTAAATTCGCTAATTTAAAAGCTGAACTTATTGAGAAGTTATTCGCCATTATTGGTGGAAAGACTGCTCAGGGAGTACAGAATGATCTAGGTGAAGAAGTAATGCCGAAAGGTAAGAAGTACACTCTTAAGATGCTAAACGCTGTAGACGATTATGCTCACTTAACTACGGGCACATGGACTACAGATGATCATCTTAATGAACTTGTAGCTGATCTTCTACATAATTATAAAATCAAGGAGAACGATCTTCAGGGTAACCTTAGAAGAGAAAAATTCACCATATCTGTTGGAGATGAACTTCCATCAGGAATTCTTAAACTGGCTAAAGTTTATATCGCTAAGAAGCGTAAACTGAAAGTAGGGGATAAGATGGCAGGACGTCACGGTAACAAAGGTATTGTTGCAAGAATCGTTCGTCAGGAAGATATGCCATTCCTTGAGGACGGAACACCAGTAGACATCGTGTTGAACCCACTTGGGGTACCATCGCGTATGAACATTGGACAGATCTACGAAACAGTTCTTGGATGGGCTGGACAGAAGAACGGGAAGAAGTACGCAACACCAATTTTTGATGGTGCTACTATTGAAGAGATCAATGATCTAACCGACAAAGCTGGAATACCTAGATATGGTCATACTTATCTTTATGATGGTGGAACCGGGGAAAGATTTGACCAGCGTGCAACTGTTGGTGTGATCTACATGCTGAAACTTGGTCATATGATCGATGATAAAATGCATGCTCGTTCTATTGGACCATACTCGCTTATTACTCAGCAACCGCTTGGTGGTAAGGCACAATTTGGTGGTCAGAGATTTGGAGAGATGGAGGTTTGGGCTCTTGAAGCTTACGGAGCATCTAGTACTCTAAGAGAAATTCTAACAGTGAAGTCTGATGACGTTATTGGTAGAGCTAAGACTTACGAGGCTATTGTGAAGGGTGAGCCAATGCCGGAACCAGGATTGCCGGAATCTTTCAACGTACTTATGCACGAATTGAAAGGTCTAGGTTTGGATATTAAACTTGAAGAATAACATTCTGTTTTTACCGGGACGTTTCGGCGTCCCGTTTAAACTGAATATTCACAATAATTAGCAGCAGTTATTATGGCTAGAAATAATGATAAAAATACAGTACAGAGGTTTAACCAGATCTCTATAGGTTTAGCTTCTCCAGAGTCCATCCTTGCGGAATCTCGTGGTGAAGTTCTTAAGCCTGAAACGATCAATTACCGTACGCATAAACCAGAGCGTGACGGATTGTTCTGTGAGCGTATTTTTGGTCCTGTAAAGGATTATGAATGTGCCTGCGGAAAATACAAAAGAATCCGTTATAAAGGAATCGTTTGTGACCGTTGTGGAGTTGAGGTTACCGAGAAAAAGGTTCGTAGAGATCGTGTAGGTCACATCAACCTTGTAGTACCTGTAGCACATATCTGGTATTTCCGTTCTTTACCTAACAAAATTGGTTATTTGCTAGGTCTGCCGTCTAAAAAACTTGACATGATCATCTACTACGAAAGATACGTAGTGATCCAGGCAGGTAATGCGACAGATGAAGAAGGGAAAGCGCTACAAAAAATGGACTTCCTTACTGAAGAAGAATATCTAAATATTTTAGATGAACTTCCTCAGGAGAATCAATACCTGGACGATAGCGATCCAAATAAATTTATCGCTAAAATGGGAGCTGAATGTCTAATCGAGATCCTTAAGAGAATCGATCTTGATGAGCTTTCATATGAACTAAGACACAAAGCGAATAACGAAACTTCGAAGCAACGTAAAACTGAAGCACTTAAACGTCTTCAGGTTGTGGAAGCTTTCCGTGATGCGAATAAGAACAGAGAGAACAATCCAGAGTGGATGATCATGAAAGTTGTGCCGGTAATCCCGCCAGAACTTAGACCTTTGGTGCCTCTTGACGGTGGTCGTTTCGCGACTTCAGATTTAAATGATCTTTACCGTCGTGTGATTATTCGTAATAATCGTTTAAAAAGATTAATGGAGATCAAAGCTCCTGAAGTGATCTTACGTAATGAAAAACGTATGCTTCAGGAATCTGTGGATTCATTATTCGATAACACAAGAAAGTCTTCAGCAGTAAAAACTGATTCTAACCGTCCTCTTAAATCACTTTCAGATTCATTGAAAGGTAAGCAGGGACGTTTCCGTCAGAACTTACTTGGTAAGCGTGTGGATTATTCAGCACGTTCTGTAATTGTTGTTGGACCAGAACTTAAAATGTTTGAGTGTGGTCTTCCGAAGAATATGGCAGCCGAGCTTTACAAGCCTTTTATTATCAGAAAACTGATAGAAAGAGGTATTGTAAAAACAGTGAAGTCTGCGAAGAAGATCATAGACAAAAAAGAACCTGTAGTTTGGGACATTCTGGAAAATGTGCTTAAAGGGCATCCGGTACTATTAAACCGTGCTCCTACGCTTCACCGTCTGGGAATCCAGGCATTCCAGCCTAAACTTATTGAAGGTAAGGCAATTCAGCTTCACCCACTTGCATGTACTGCATTTAACGCCGATTTCGATGGTGACCAGATGGCAGTTCATTTACCACTTGGGCCAGAGGCTATCCTTGAAGCACAGTTATTAATGCTTGCTTCTCACAATATTTTGAACCCTGCAAACGGTTCTCCAATTACAGTACCATCTCAGGATATGGTCTTGGGTCTTTACTATATGACCAAACATAAGATTGGTACGAAAGAGGAGCCGGTAAAAGGTGAAGGACTTACGTTCTATTCTGCGGAAGAGCTAGTTATTGCTTATAACCAGAAGCGTGTTGACCTTAATGCAGGTATTAAGATTAGAACTAAAGATTTCAACGAAGAAGGTGAATTGGTTTATATGATCAAGGATACCACTGTTGGTAGAGTATTATTTAATGAAGCTGTTCCTGAAAAGGCCGGTTACATCAATGAAGTACTTACTAAGAAATCACTTCGTGAGATCATTGGTAATATTCTAAGAATTACTAGTGTTCCTGAAACTTCAGAATTCCTTGATGAGATCAAAGGTCTAGGATATGGATTCGCTTTCCGTGGTGGACTTTCCTTCAGTTTAGGTGATATTATTATCCCTGAAGAGAAGCAATCCATGATTGATGAAGCTAATGAGCAGGTTGAAGGTATTATAGGAAACTATAATATGGGTCTTATAACCAACAACGAACGTTACAATCAGGTAATTGATATCTGGACTTCCACCAATGCAGGTCTTACCGATCTTGCAATGAAGCGTATTCGTGAAGACAAGCAAGGGTTTAACTCTGTGTATATGATGCTTGATTCTGGTGCGCGTGGTTCGAAGGAACAGATTCGTCAGTTAACCGGTATGCGTGGATTGATGGCTAAGCCTAAGAAATCGAACTCTGGTGGTGGTGAAATTATTGAAAACCCGATTTTATCTAACTTTAAGGAAGGTCTTTCAATTCTTGAATACTTTATTTCAACTCACGGTGCTCGTAAAGGTCTTGCCGATACAGCACTTAAAACTGCCGATGCTGGTTACTTGACCCGTCGTCTGGTAGATGTTTCACAGGATGTAATCGTTAATGAGGACGATTGTGGAACTTTAAGAGGTGTAGAAGTTAAGCCACTCAAGAAGAATGAAGAAATTGTAGAATCTTTAGGTGAGAGAATCCTTGGACGTATTTCCCTACATGATGTAGTAAACCCTTCAACAGATGAGCTTATTGTTGGAACGAATGAAGAGATTACTGAAGAAATTGTAGCTAAGATTGAAGCTGCACCAATCGAAGGTGTTGAAGTTCGTTCACCACTTACGTGTGAGGCGAAGAAAGGAATCTGTATCAAGTGTTACGGTAGAAACCTTGCAACTAACAAGATCGTACAAACAGGTGAAGCTGTTGGTGTTGTTGCTGCACAGTCTATTGGAGAACCTGGTACACAGCTTACACTACGTACATTCCACGTTGGAGGTATTGCAGGTAACATTTCTGAAGATAATAAACTAGAAGCGAGATTTGATGGTGTTGCAGAGATCGAAGATCTAAAAGTTGTTAAAGGTGAAGCCCCTGATGGTGGAACTGCAGACATCGTGATCTCTCGTACTGCTGAACTTAAGATCAAGGATAAGAAGACAGGGGTTGTATTGAGTAATAACAACATCCCTTACGGTTCTCAGATCAATATCGAGAATGGAGCTAAGGTTACTAAAGGTGATGTCATCTGTACCTGGGATCCATATAATGGTGTGATTATTTCTGAATTTGCAGGTAAGATCAAATACGAAAATATTGACCAGGGTGTTACTTACCAGGTTGAGATCGATGAGCAGACAGGATTCCAGGAGAAAGTGATCTCCGAATCCAGAAACAAGAAGTTGATCCCAACATTACATATCCTAGGGAAGAAGGATGAAGTGATTCGTTCTTACAACCTACCAGTAGGAGCTCACCTTATGGTGGACAATGCTGAAAAGATTGGTGTAGGTAAGATTTTGGTGAAGATTCCACGTAAATCATCTAAAGCAGGTGATATTACAGGAGGTCTTCCAAGAGTTACTGAACTTTTCGAAGCACGTAACCCGTCTAATCCAGCTGTAGTATCTGAGATTGATGGTGTTGTTTCCTTCGGAAAGATTAAAAGAGGTAATCGTGAGATCATTGTAGAATCTAAACTCGGAGAGGTTAAGAAATATTTGGTTAAACTATCTAACCAGATCCTCGTACAGGAGAATGACTACGTGAGAGCAGGAATGCCATTATCTGATGGATCTATTACTCCTGAAGATATCTTGAATATTAAAGGACCAAACGCGGTGCAACAGTACCTTGTAAACGAAGTTCAGGAAGTTTACCGACTACAGGGTGTGAAGATTAATGATAAGCACTTTGAAGTTGTAGTAAGACAGATGATGCGTAAAGTAAGGATTGTTGATCCAGGTGATACGATCTTCCTTGAGAATCAACTAGTACACAAAGCAGACTTCATTGACGAAAACAATAAGTTATTCGGAATGAAAGTAGTTGAAGATGCTGGTGATTCAGAAAGATTGAAACCTGGACAGATCATTACCCCACGAGATCTAAGAGATGAGAATTCAATTCTTAGAAGAGAGGATAAGAATCTTGCAACTGCAAGAGACGTGATCACTGCAACTGCTAATCCAGTACTGCAAGGTATTACGAGAGCATCGCTACAGACTAAGTCATTCATTTCGGCTGCTTCCTTCCAAGAAACAACTAAGGTGTTGAACGAAGCTGCAGTAAGCGGTAAGATCGACAAGCTTGAAGGATTGAAGGAAAATGTAATTGTTGGACATAGAATTCCAGCAGGTACAGGTATGAGAAAGTACGATAGTATTATCGTTGGTTCTAAAGAGGAATTCGACGAAATGCTTGAGAAGAAACAGGAAGTTAATTATAACTAATTCCCTGATAAGTTTATCTTAAAAGGCTCCGCTCATCGCGGAGCCTTTTTTATTTATACTCATCTTTGTAGCATGAAGAAATTTATGAAAGAGATACTTCAGTATTCTCATGAAACTAACCTTGAAATCATTTCTAAATTCAACGATGGAGATCTGCATTATGTGATAGCGGAAAGTTCGAAGAAACTTATATCCCATATTCTTAATTCCCATACCTTGTGGAATAATAGAATTACTGATGGTGAAGTAATTGATGTTTGGAAAGTTTGGGAACCTGAGAAATTGAAAGAGATTGAAGAGCGTAATTATCAGGTTGCTCTGGAAATTCTGGATGAGAGAGAACTGGATGAAAATATTTCATTCTCAGACACTAAAAATGAATCTCATCAAAATTCTATTAATGACATTCTATTTCACGTGGTGAACCGCGCTACTTATTATCGCGGACAGATTGCAGCTGAATTTAGGGAAAAGAAGATAGAACCTGTAAGCACCGATTTTGTTAGCTACAAGAGAAAAGCCTAATCAATATTTTATATCTTATGAGCTTAAAAATTAAATTATGAGTGACGACAATAAAAAGAATCAGGATAAAGGTAAGATCAATATAGAATTAGATGAAGCGGTTGCAGAAGGGACATATTCCAATCTCGCTATAATCAACCATTCAGTATCCGAATTTGTAGTTGATTTTGTGAATATCATGCCGGGAAGACCTAAAAGTAAGGTAAAATCCAGGATCATCCTGACTCCGCAGCATGCTAAGCGTTTATTAAAAGCTCTGGGAGATAATATCCATCGCTTTGAGAAAGCTCATGGAGAGATCAAGGATTACGATAAAGCACCGGTGCCACTAAATTTCGGACCAACTGGGCAGGCTTAATTCCAGGAATAAAACGTCAGTAAAAAGATTTCTAAAGTATGGTTTAACTCCCAGACTTTAGAAATCTTTTTAACTATACTTCGCAAAATATATTTTAGCTGCTTTCATTACACGTGGAGCCATTATTAGAGTGGCAATCATTGTAGGGATCGCCATTAATGCAAAAAATCCATCAATAAGATTCAGAATAAAGCTTAAAGAGGTGGTAGCACCAAGTAGGATACTAAGAATATATACGTAGTTGTAATACTTCTTGTTTTCAGCACCGGCCAGGAAAGACAAACATTTTGTTCCGTAGTAAGAGTAGGAGAATAAGGAGGATACGCTAAAAGCAAGTATACAAAGCAGTAAAAGATAATTTCCTACATATGGTATTGCTTCGTCAAAAGCAGCTGCAGTTAGGCTAACTCCATTTACATCTTCAGTTTGCCAGACGCCTGTCACTAGAATAGCCATTGCTGTTAGCGTACAGACAACAAGTGTGTCAATTGCAGGTCCCAGCATAGCTATAAGACCTTCACGGACAGGTTCAGATGTTTTACTGGCTCCGTGAGCCATTGTAGCAGTTCCAATTCCAGCTTCATTGGAAAATGCACCTCTACGTATGCCGAGTAAAATTAAGCCACCAAGGACACCTCCCAGTAAAGGATCTCCCTTATAGTTTTCCGCAGCAAAAGCGTCGGTAAAGATCATACTAAAGTAGCTGAGTACCACATCATAATGCACGAACAGTATCGCGACCACAGACACAAAATAAAGTAGCACCATTGCTGGTACTAATCTTGAAACTGTTTTGCTAATACGATCCAGTCCGCCTATAATGACAATAGTAGTAATTAAAGTCAGGATAATTCCTATGACCAGACTAGTTCCAAAGCCTGTTTCTACGCCATTAGGCTCGAGCAGAATATAATTAATAGCCTGGGTTAACTGGTTTACGTTAAAAACTGGCAGTGCACCTACCAGACCAGCGACCGCAAAAAAGGCAGCCATTGGTTTCCATTTTTTACCGAGCCCTTCCACGATAAAATACATTACGCCCCCCTGGATCTTTCCTTCGGAATCTTTTCCACGATACATGACCGCAAGGGTATTGGTAAAAAACTTCGTAGCCATACCAACGATCGCACTTATCCACAACCAAAATATAGCGCCAGGTCCACCAACGGCAATAGCAACGGCCACGCCAGCGATGTTTCCCATTCCAACTGTAGAAGAAAGAGCCGTGGATAATGCCTGAAAATGGTTGATATCTCCCGGATCATCAGGGTTATTATATTTTCCTCGAAGTACTTCTACAGAATGCCCCAAATAGCGAAAAGGTAGAAAGCGTGAATAGATCAGCAGAAAGATTCCACCACCTATTAATAAAATTACAAGTGGTATTCCCCATACTAGGGATGCGAAATCTGCAATGAACTGATCTATCTGAGACATAGTAAAGGTTTATCCCGAAAATAGTGAAATTTATAAGTCTATCTTAAGGAAGTTTAGTTTCTATAGTTCACTAAAATTTCTGCTCATTCTAAAATTCTGAAGTGTAATGGAATTTAATAGAAGGGTATTTTTGCTGTGTCATTTGTAGTGAAAACTGCGAATCTGCGAGAAATACCAATTGTCCGGATTTATCTTTCGCAAGGTATTTTGATTTCACACGTTTGAATTCCTTGAACTCTTCAGACTTCTCATTTTCTGCTTCAACCCAGGTAGCTTTATGTACATTAAGATTTTCATAGGTACACTTCGCTCCGTATTCATGTTCGAGGCGGTATTGGATAACTTCGAACTGTAGCGCACCAACGGTTCCAATTACCTTCCTGCCATTAAGTTCCAGGATAAACAACTGGGCAACACCTTCATCCATTAACTGGTCGATCCCTTTTTCCAATTGCTTGGATTTCATGGGATCGGCATTGTTTATATATCTAAAGTGTTCTGGTGAAAAGCTAGGAATACCTTTATACATCAGGTTCTCACCTTCAGTTAACGTATCACCAATCTTAAAACTACCTGTATCGTGAAGTCCTACAATGTCTCCAGGATAGGAGGTGTCCACAATTTCTTTCTTCTCAGCAAAAAATGCATTTGGTGAAGAAAACTTCATGTTCTTATTATTCCGAACATGTAGGTAATTTTTATTTCGTTCGAATTTACCGGAAACTATTTTTATGAACGCCAATCGATCCCGATGTTTCGGATCCATATTCGCGTGAATTTTAAATACAAAACCAGTGAATTTTTCTTCTTCAGGTCTTACAAGTCGGGTATCACTTTCTTTTGGGCGGGGAGGTGGTGCTATTTTGATAAAACAGTCCAGTAGTTCACGTACTCCAAAATTATTCAAAGCAGACCCAAAAAATACAGGTTGTAATTTACCATCCAGGTAGTCCTGTCTGTCAAAATCTGGATAAACTCCTTGCGCTAATTCCAGCTCATCACGCAAGTTATTTGCAGCTTTATCACCAATTAAATGATCAAGTTCCTCATTCAGCAGGTCATCGATCTCTATAGTTTCTTCAATATCCCTTCTAGGATCACCTGTGAAAAGGTTTACATTCTTTTCCCAGATATTATAAATTCCTTTAAAGTCATACCCCATTCCAATTGGAAAACTAAGGGGAGTTACTTTGAGATTCAGTTTTTGTTCAATTTCATCCAGGAGTTCGAAGGCATCTTTTCCTTCACGATCCAGTTTATTAATAAAAACGATCATGGGAATATTTCGCATACGGCAAACTTCCACAAGCTTTTCAGTTTGCTCTTCTACACCTTTGGCAACATCAATCACGACAATTACACTATCTACAGCAGTTAGCGTTCGAAAGGTATCTTCAGCAAAATCCTTATGCCCGGGAGTATCCAGGATATTAATCTTAATATCCTTGTATTCAAAAGCAAGTACAGAGGTTGCTACCGAGATCCCACGTTGCCGTTCGATCTCCATAAAGTCACTGGTAGCTCCTTTTTTGATCTTGTTAGATTTCACGGCTCCAGCTTCCTGAATGGCTCCTCCAAACAAAAGTAGTTTTTCAGTTAAGGTAGTTTTACCGGCATCTGGGTGAGATATGATCCCGAATGTTCTTCTTTTATTGATCTCTTTTTGGTACTGCTTCATAACGGATATTTGCAGCTGCAAAAGTAAGATTATTTTAAGGATTTATATATGTGCCTTATACTTTCAATGATTGCCAAAGTAGAAGTTTACTGAAATGAAAAAGGAATCCCCCACAGACTCCTTTTTTTTCATAGCGATCGTTTCCCCAACAAGTCGCAAACATATAAACGTAATCACAGGATTGCTGGTTTTATAAGCGTGGCATTTAGCAAAGTTTAGAATGTCTGCTTTCTTCGGAAAACTTTAGGATTTGCTTAATCGGCATCCTTATGAAACAAAACCCTGATTTTGTACATTTGAGCTTCAAATTTAATAATGGCGCAGGAAAGAGTAATATTAGTTAACGAAAAGGATGAGCAAATAGGGCTAATGGAGAAGATCGAAGCCCACGAAAAAGCATTGCTTCATAGAGCTTTTTCGGTATTTGTTTTTAATGATAAGAATGAATTGATGATTCAACAAAGGGCTTTGTCAAAATATCATTCACCTGGTCTTTGGACCAATACCTGCTGTAGTCACCAGCGCGAGGGGGAATCCAATATCGAGGCGGGAAAGCGAAGATTACAGGAAGAGATGGGTTTCTCAACAGATCTCAAAGACACCATTTCTTTTATATATAAAGCGCCGTTTGATAATGGTCTTACAGAGCATGAATTCGATCATATTCTCGTAGGATATTTTGAAGGTGAGCCCAATCTAAATCCAGATGAAGTAGCAGAGTGGAAGTGGATGTCACTGGAAGCAATAGAAGAAGACATGCAAGCGAACCCTTCTATTTATACTGAATGGTTTAAGATCATCTTTGATAAATATTATTCACACATTCAGCAATGAGAGTAACCGTTCACAGAAAAGCTCATTTTAATGCAGCCCATCGACTTTACAGAAAAGACTGGGATGATGCCAGGAACCGCGAGGTTTTCGGGAAATGCAGTAATCCAAATTATCATGGTCATAATTATGAGCTTATCGTATCTGTGACTGGCGATATTGATCTGGAAACTGGTTTTGTGATGGATTTGAAAATTCTGAAGGACCTTATTCGAACAGAAGTTGAAGATGCATTTGATCATAAGAACCTGAATGTTGAGGTTGCTGAGTTTAAGAACCTGAATCCCACTGCTGAGAATATTTCGGTAGTCATATGGAATAAACTTCGGAAACAAATTAAAGAAACACACGACCTGGAAGTTACGCTGTATGAGACTCCGCGTAATTATGTTACTTATAAAGGAGAATGATGAAAAAGGGGGATTTAGTGCCGGATCTTATGTTAAAGGATCAGAATCGCAATGATTTTAGTTTTAGAGAACTCGTAGGTGAGAAAGCTTTCGTAGTCTATTTTTACCCAAAGGATTTTACTCCGGGATGTACAAAGGAAGCCTGTAGTTTTCGTGATAGTTACCAGGAATTCCAGGATCTGGGTGCCGAAGTTATTGGGATTAGTGCAGATACTACTGCCTCTCACGCGAAATTCAGTGAAAAATATAATTTGCCATACATATTCCTTTCTGATCGAAACAAAAAAGCTAGAGATGCATTTAATGTGAAAGCAAGTCTATTGGGGCTTCTTCCCGGAAGAGAAACCTTCGTTTTTGGTAAGGATGGAAAACTACTGCACAGGTTCAATAGTATGAACGCTTCGAGACATATGCCTGAAGCACTCGATATCCTGAAAAATTATCAGAATTAAATTTTCATAAAAATCATTTTCATTTCGAAAAATAGTTTAAATTCGCAGCCGAAATTAAATGATAATGGCTAGTAAAAGACTGCTTAAGAAAAATGTGAATTATGTAATGGGAGACATCATCGATGCTGCCTATATTCACCAAATGGCTAACCCGAAGAAAGATGATAACAAGTCTGAAGCAATCGTGGACGAAGCTATCAGCGATTACGATGAGTTGATCAGAGAGATCAATCGACGTGACGTTGAAAACAAACAGAAACACTTTAGAGACATCGAGAAGGATCTTGAGAAGAAGGCGAAAGACCTTGTCGAGAAACTTAACGCACTTTAATAAGTTGCCGA
>NZ_JBLWIM010000008.1:475013-489456 GCF_048381525.1 Christiangramia qingdaonensis | reverse complement strand
TCCATCGGCTCTTAACAAAAAGCTTCCCTGAAAGGGGAAGCTTTTTTGTTTGAATATGAAAGGGACGAGAAGCCTGCCCTGAGCGCAGTCGAAGGGAGTCCCTCCATCGGCTCTTTATGAAAGCTTCTCCGAAAGGAGGAGCCTTTTTGCGTAAAAAAATATTCGGTTAACACGAGTTCTTAGCAATATCGGAAGCATATTTCCTTCGGTATAAAAAAAGCCTCTCATTTGAGAAGCTTAATTTTGTAATCAGAATTTTATTTTTAGTGCAGGGCGTCAAGTTGCAACAACTTACTGGTGCGCTCCTGAACAGCTTTAAAGCCTTCTTTATCCTCACGAACATCTCTGTTCCAGAAGGGAATCATTTTATCCAATTGTTTACGAAATTCTTTAGTTCTTACTTTTTCTGGAAATGCAACCTGCATCACTTCAAGCATAATATGAACAGCAGTAGATGCACCCGGAGAAGCTCCAAGTAAAGCTGTTATTTTACCATCCTTGCTATGTACTACATCTGTACCAAATTCCAGTACACCACCCTGTTCCTTATCTCGTTTAATGATCTGAACTCGCTGGCCGGCCACTTTTAATTCCCAATCCTCCGGTTTAGCATCTTTCAGAAAAACCCTTAATTCATCTACCCGGTCTTCGTGATTCATTCTTACCTGGTCGATGAGATAGGTGGTAAGCGGAAGATTGTGCCAGAAAACTCCCCACATAGATGGGATATTGTCAAAACGTAAAGATTTAGGCAGGTCAAGAATGGAACCTTCTTTAAGAAATTTGGTGCTGAAACCTGCAAATGGTCCAAAAAGCAATTCTTTCTTACCATCAATGAATCTCGAATCCAGATGAGGTACAGACATTGGAGGTGCATCTACACCAGCCTTACTATAAACTTTAGCATCATGTTGCTCGATTACATCTCTGTTCGTACAAGAAAGCCATTGTCCGCTTACTGGAAAGCCTCCATACCCATCTTTTTCAGGGATCTCGACTTTTTGTAATAGAGGCAAAGCGCCTCCTCCTGTACCTATAAAAATATGTTCTGCTTCGTAGTAGGATTTCTCGCCGGTACTCAGATCTTTAACTATAGCCGACCAGTCATCGGGTCCATCTGGATCAATGTCCAGAACTTCCGTGTTTCTTATAACCGGAACTTCAAAATGATTTTCTAATAGATCAAAATATTGTTCTGTAAGAGAACCGAAGTTTACGCCAGTCCCCAATTCCATTCGGGTAGCCGCCATTTTTTCATCAGGTTCACGGTCTTTCATAATAAGCGGGAACCACTTTTTCATCTTCTCATGATCTTTGGTGAATTCCATTTCTTCAAACATGAATTCAGAACTCATACGCTCGAACCTCTTTTTGAGAAAATTGACATTATCTTCCCCGCGCACCCATGCATGATGCGGAATACTATGAATAAAACTCTGGGGATCCTTTATCAATTCCTGACTGGTCAAATAAGCCCAGAACTGTTTCGATTTCTCAAATTGCTGGAAGGTATCAATAGCTTTGGAAATATCTATAGAGCCATCTTCCTGCTCCGGAGTATAATTAAGTTCACAGAATGCTGAATGTCCAGTCCCGGCATTATTCCATGCTTTGGTACTTTCCTGGGCGATCTTATCCAATCGTTCAAAGATAATGATCTTGATTTCCGGATCTATCAATTTCAGCATAAGAGCAAGGCTTGCACTCATAATACCTCCACCAGCGCAGATCAGGTCGTATTCGGTATTCGTCTTATTCATATTTGTTTTTTCTACAAAATATGGAACACTGTTCTTCTTTTGACCCAAAGAAATATTAAGAAATAAAAAAAAGGAGCCAAATGGCTCCTTTTTTGTGGTATTTTATGCTATGTTATGAATTTTCAACTTCCTGGGCCTGGACTTTATCTTCCAGTTTTTCTTCTTTTCGGCGTTCCTTCAAGAAGCTTTTCAATTCCTGACCATACTTGGACTTCTTGATCTTTGGTTCCAAGGAATTATAAATTGTATCCAGGTACTTGATGTTAGCATCAAAAACTTCAGATAGTGCAAGATACGGTGCTATTTCATATTGCTTATTGTTCAACGCAAAGTTTACAGTATAAAGGTATTTTCTTCGCAGCAATTTATCGTACTTCTGGTCAATTTCCATCAGTTTCTCCTCATCCTGATCTTTTTCTGCTTCAAAACTTGCTTTGATTAAATCGAGGTTTTGATCATTGAACCTGCTTATCATTTTTCTGTATTCAACTAATTTCTCCTGGTTAACAGATCCTATTACTTCTGCGCTGGTTTCAAACTTATCTAGTTTTGTGTTAATAGTGATCTGTCCTTTATCTGCAAAGAAATCTATACGATCATCATACTGATTATTATCAACTTTTTCTAGATAAAGGTACATGATCTGGGGACTCTCTAAATAGGTTTCCATAGAAAAGTTGGGGTCACCGGTAACCAGGACTGAGTCTACATTTACCAATGCAGTGTCTTCAATTTTTTGAAGGTACAAAGTTCCTTTCTTGAGACCTTTGATCTCTCCGTTTACAATCAGGTTGCTTTCTTTTTCAGAACAGGCACTAATGCTGATCAGAATAACTAAAAGAAGAGCTAATTTTTTCATTATGGGATGCAGTTTTAAAGTGCGCAAATATCTTATATTTTTCTGTTTATTACTAACTGGTAGCCGCTAATTGCATTAAAATTGTACATAAAATAGCGCCATAAGTACCCACAACATAGCCAAAGACTGCCAATAGTACACCTACTGTAGCAAGAGATGGATGAAAGGCTGCTGCAACTACTGGAGCTGATGCGGCCCCACCAACGTTAGCCTGGCTTCCCACGGCTAAGAAAAAGTACGGCGCCTTTATAAGTTTCGCAGTTATAACCAGTACGATCACATGAATTAGAATCCATACGAGACCTATCGCCAGAAGTCCGGGATTATCAAATACCGATGTCAGGTCCATTTTCATACCGATGGTAGCAACAAGGATATAGATAAATATGCTTCCAATTTTACTGGCGCCAGCACCTTCGTATTTCTTAAATTTCGTAAACGAGAACATGATACCCAGTGCAGTAGCGATCGTTATCATCCAGAAGAACTGGGAAGAGAAGGAGGAAAGTGCGCTTTTGCTATCGTTGAAAATATCAAAATTCGCGGTTAGGTATGTAGAAATTCCATCTGCGCCCCAATGTGCGATGCCAACTGCTCCAAATGCCAGCGCCAGCATGATCATAAAATCTGGTAACATTGGGATCCTGTTGACGCTCTCAGCATAACTGCTAACTTTAACTTTCAGTTCTTCGATGGCTGAATTGTCTGCCTGCAGCCATCTATCTATTGCTTCATTTTTTCCAATTCCCATTAATACTATTGCCATCCAGAGGTTGGCAACTATAATGTCGACAAGCACCATTCCACCGTAAAGATCCTGGTTGTATTCATAGATTTCGAGCATTGCGGCCTGGTTTGCACCGCCACCAATCCAGCTACCAGCAATAGTGGAGAGACCTCGCCAAACTGCGTCTGGACCAAAACCGCCTACAGTTTCCGGAGAAAATGCAGAAATGAGTAAAATCGCGAGCGGTCCACCAAGAACGATACCCAATGTTCCGGCAAAGAACATAATTAGAGCTTTAGGTCCAAGGTTGAATACTGCCTTCAGGTCAATACTTAAGGTCATTAAAACCAGAGCTGCAGGTAGAAGGTAGCGACTGGCTACAAAATAGAGTTGTGAAATGTCATCATCTATGAGCCCCACCGAATTAAATATCGCTGGTATGAGGTAGCACATAAGTAGTGCGGGAACGACTTTATAAAATTTACTCCAGAATCCTTCTTTTTGAGAAGAGGTGTAAAACACAAAACCCAGAGCGATCATTAATAGTCCAAAGACGATCGCATCATTGGTGAATAAGGCAGTTGTTTCCATAGAATTTTTAAAAGTTGATCGGCAAAATACAATTTTTAAAATTTCTGCCGGTCTCCTTTTCAGTTATTGCAAAAGGATCTCGCGAATACTTTGCGCTACACCATCTTCCTTTCCGGAAGCGGTTACCATGTGAGCTATTTCAAGTACTTCGGGCTTGGCATTTCCTACAGCGATTCCTAAACCAACTCCCTGCAGCATTTCACGATCGTTATAATTGTCTCCAAACGCCATACTTTGCGAGAGCGGTAAACGAAAATGTTCTTTTAGCAAATGCTCCACCGCAGTAAGCTTTGATATTTTTCGGGCTGCGATCTCAAGATAACTCGGTTTGCTTCGGTATAAATGAAGATCCTCACCATGATTTTCAATAAGAAAATCCCTAATCTTATCGATCTTTTCTTCTTCGCCCATTGCCATGATCTTATGCGCGCCCTTCCCAGCAGCTTTCCAGGTCTCTAACACCTCAGCATTACTTTTCAAATCAGGTTGTACCTTGGTGTTGTTAATTTCCCTTCGCGTCCAGAAATCTTCTCTGGGGACATACCATTCATCAGCATGAAAAAGACTTAAATGCACATCATATGCGATATTAAATTGATGTAAACTTTCAAGAGTACTAATTGGAATTTCCGTAGAACTTACAGCTTTTCCATCTACAAGAATGAGTCCGCCATTATAGGATATAATCGGGTGATGCTCTATCCCTAGCTTTTGCTGAAGATGGCGCATGGCTGCAGGCATTCTTGAACTTATTAAAATGAAGGGTATATCTCTTTCTTCCAGCGATTTAATGGTTTGTATGGTAAGTGGTGATAGGTCACGATCTGCATTTAATAGTGTGCCGTCAATGTCTGAAAATACTATTTTGAACATTATTCCTGGTCGTTTTTTGGTTTGGGGTGTCGCTTTGCGTCTTTCAGGGCTTTGTTAAGCATCCACTCGATCTGTCCATTGGTACTTCTGAATTCATCAGCTGCCCATTTCTCGATCGCTTTTAGCATATCTTCATCTACCCGAAGTGCGAATGCCTTTTTCTTACCCATAATTTAGTCAAGTTCCTTTACAAATTCAGTTAATATTGAAACTAGCTCGGGATGTAAAGGTAAGTTTGGTTCATTGTATGATTTCGTATTTACCAGTCGATCTTTCGTTTCAATTTTTCTGAAAATGTGATTCATTTGATCCAGAATCGCTAACTTTGAATTTTCATTCGACTCTGCCAGTTTTTGAGCCTGCTCTTCACTCACCTGAATATCTGAAGTACCATTTACTACAAGGACCGGGATCTTAAGTTTACTAATTTCTTCTGAAGGGTTATATTTCATCCAGCTTGCCATGAATGGTTGAACTGAAGGTCTGAACACTGCTTCCAGCATGGGACTATAGTTAGAAGTTTTTCCATTCTCTGCCATTTCATCAAAAGCGGTACGTGCACTCGCACCTAATTCTGGAGCCATGTTCGTGACCTGCTCCGTAATGATCTCGTCAATAGGATCTGCAGCGCCAGCTAATGAGATAAATGCATCAGCATTTTCCTGGGCGACCAGCATCCCAATAAGACTCCCTTCACTGTGTCCGGCTATGATGATGTTGCTGAATCTTTCTTGTTTTCTGAAATACTTTACTACATTTTTAGCATCCTCTACAAAATCCTCAAAGATCATGTCTTTTTCGCTTAGCTGAAGTTTTTGTGCTTTAAAGATTCGTTTGTCATATCTAAAAGAAGCAATACCGTTGCCCGCAAGTTCCCGGGTTATTTTCTTTATTCCATCGTTCTGCAACATGGGTTGATTCCCATTTCTATCTGTTGCACCAGATCCTTGTATGAAGATGATGAGGTATTTCGTATTTCCATCAGCAGGGATTGTGATCGTACCATCTGTAAATTTATCTACACTCAGTTCAGTCTCTGTAAATATTGTATCCTGTGCTATTGCGAATAGCGAAGAGATGATCATCAAAACGCAACAGATTAAATTCTTCATTCTTTATAATTTTTAAAATTCTTCCTGATCGCTCTTTTTGCCAGATCAGGTTTTTCTGTACCAATCAAAAAGCGTTCATTATTTTTTGTGATGATCTGGATGCCTATGTTTCCTGATACATTATAGGCCTTTGCTCTTCCGAAGCCTCGAATTCCCCAGCCTCCATATTCAGAAACCGGTGCATAGGTTCTTATATAACACTCCTGAATCTCGTCCCAGTCATAATGTCTTCTGAAGAAAGGTAATGGTTCAAAACCTGCACTAATTCCTTTGCTATTAATTTTTGTTTCAAGATTCAGAATAAATATCAGACCAAATACGAGTAAACTAATTATTGGCGCGATCAAACTTTTTAGCTGCACCTCATTTGTGGATATTTCTGAAAAAAGAGGGAGTGCACTGGCAATTACAATCGTAATCATAAGAATAATGAGCCACCATTGTCTGAATTTCTGGTTCTCCTTGAATATGCGCATTCTAGTGATTCAAAGTTCCAGCATTCACAACGGGTGTTGCATCCCGATCTCCACATAAAACCACCATAAGATTACTAACCATTGCAGCTCTGCGTTCCCCATCCAGTTCAACTACTTCTTTTCGACTGAGTTCTTCAAGTGCCATTTCCACCATGCTTACAGCACCTTCAACGATCTTATGTCTGGCAGCTACAATTGCTGTAGCCTGTTGTCTTTTCAACATCGCGCTGGCAATTTCATTTGCATAGGCCAGGTATCCAATACGTGCTTCCAGAACTTCGATTCCGGCAATATTCAATCGTTCTTCCAGCTCTTTTTCCAATGCATCGCTTACTTCATTTACACTGGATCTCAAAGTGATATCCTCATCGAGACCTTCATCTGCAAAGTTATCATATGGATATAAACTAGCTAATTTCCGAACCGCTGCATCAGTCTGTACCACCACGAAATTTTCAAAATTATCTACATCAAACGATGCTTTAAAAGTATCCTGAACCCTCCAAACAAGAATTGTGCTTATCATTACTGGATTTCCAAGCTTGTCATTTACTTTTAATCTTTCACTGTCAAAATTTCTCGCTCTTAGTGAAATCTTCTTTTTAGTGTAGAACGGATTCACCCAGAATAGACCGTTTTCCTTAACCGTACCCTTGTAATCACCAAAAAGCAGAAGTACTCTAGACTCATTTGGATTTACCAGTATAAGGCCGGGAACTATAAGAAAAGCGATGAGTACACCCATTGCCCATACTGGACTACCCGTATTGAAAATGGCAATAATACTTCCAAACAACAAGATCAAAAATGCGAATAGCATAATGTATCCATTAAATCCAGTGATAGTTTTTTCTTCAGTCATGTGAGATATGATATTAAAATGATATCATAAATATACTATATTAAATTTAATGAATTTCAATTCTTAACATAAATATTTTATTGGCTGCCTTATATTTGGATTCTATAAAATACTACTATGAAAAAAATACTATTTCTTTTCTCCATTTTACTGATGTGTGCTAAGGTCAACGCGGCCGATTCAGATTGGGGGAGAACAGGTCATCGTGCAACTGCAGAGATTGCGCAAAGTCACTTATCTAAAGAAGCTCAGAAGGCGATCACTGATCTACTGGATGGCCATGGACTTGCATTCGTTGCTAACTACGCAGATGACATCAAAAGTGATGCTGCATTTAGAAAATATGGACCGTGGCACTATGTGAATATAGATCCTGATCAGGATACCTATATCGAAGCTGAAGCAAGTGAAGATGGTGACCTGGTACAGGCCATTAGAAAATGTGTGAAAGTGTTAAAGGATAAGTCGGCTTCCAGAGACAAAAAGCAGTTTCATTTAAAAATGCTGGTACACTTTGTTGGAGACCTGCATCAGCCATTCCATACCGGACATTCTGAAGATAAAGGCGGAAACGATATACAGGTGAGATGGTTCAATGATGGTTCGAACATTCATAGAGTGTGGGATAGTGAGATGATCAATTTTTACCAGATGAGCTATACCGAGTTAGCGATGAATACACGTAGCCTTAGCAAGAAGCAAAAGGCATCGATACAAAAAGGTGAATTACTGGACTGGGTTTATGAATCGAGAGATATGGCAGAAGATCTTTATGATGGAGTAGATAATGGTGAAAAGCTAGGATATAGATATATGTATGATCATATGCCGCAGGTACTGTCCCAATTACAAAAAGGCGGACTAAGACTTGCGAAGGTTTTGAATGATATCTACTCTTAATATATTTTTCGAAACGTGAGATTTATTCTGGGGCCAATTTGCTTCTTTGTTATAGGTAATTGATGCTTCCAGAATTTCTGAGTGTCACCTTTCATTACCAAAAGGCTGCCGTGTTGCAGCCTTTTTTTGTAGGTGAGGTTTTTATTATTTCGATGCTTTAGGTGAAACATGCGGGGCTCACCAATACTTACCGAAGCAATTACAGGATTAGTTCCAAGCTCTTTTTCATCATCGGCATGCCAACCCATACTATCCTGACCATCGCGATAGAGATTCGCCAGGCAGGCATTAAAAGACTGTTCACAGATCTCTTCACAGCGTTCCTTAACACCTGTCAAATAGGAAGGGAATATCTCTGGATGCATCGTAAGACCAGAGTAGGTGTATGCGTTGTTATTATCACTGAATAAAGCGGTAAGTCTTGGCTGAAGTATCTCCTTGCCAAAAATTTTGATATGATCCTGCCTCCATTGCTCGTAATGCAGCAATTTTTCAAAAAGTTTATCCGCTTGTTCATTACTAAGAAAATCTTCTAAATACAGCAGATTTGCACCTTGTAATTCTATACTTTCCATAAGCCTAGATCAGGTAAAATAGTGCCCACCATATAAGAACGAACTGTAGGGGAATTCGCGCAATTAAAATCCAGCGTGAAATTCCTGCTGCGGCCTTTTTTGAGGACAGCATATAAAAGTGTACCAGCAAAAATATAAGCAGCATGATCACAATACCATAGATGGAAGCGTTTCGTGTTGAAGTGAATAATAATCCGATTCCAAGAAGTATCTCAGCGAGACCACTGAGTAAAACCAGCTGTTTGTGGGCCGGTAGGTATCTTGGCATAATTCGCATATACATTTTTGGTTTTACAAAGTGCATAATACCTGCGAAAATGTACATAAAGGACATTAAATATAGATGCCACGGATTTTCCATAATTAAGATTTTTGATGAAGATAATGCAAATAAATGCATGGCTAAAATGCTAATAGTTAGATGTTTTTTGAAAATTTTAGTTGTGTAAGTACTTTAAATGGAGTAATTTCAGCGTCCAAAATCTATCGATAACCTAATCTAAATTAATTGAAAACAAACGTTTCAGTTTTTTTTCTCTTGTTTTTTTTATGCTTCAGCGTTACTTATGCGCAGCATAGCCTTGAAAAACCGAAAGATACACTTCAAACTCTGCTTGACAAAGTCAACGAGGATATTCTAAAATACCAGTATCAGCAAGCGGTAGATAAGGCTTACGATCTTGTCACTTTAGCCAAAGAAAAGGATAATAATCTGTATGTTTCTAGAGCTTATCATTCCCTGGGACATATATATTCCGATACAAAAGATCTAGACCGTGCCCGGCAGAATTATACTTTTGGTCTGGAATACGCCGAAAAGACAGGAAATGATTCCATACTACTAACATCTTATAATAATCTTGGGAACGCCCTTTCTGAGAATCCAGCATACAGGGATGAAGGGATCGATTATTATAACAAAGCTATAAAGCTCGCAAGGGACCTGAATATGAGGGAAGAGCTTATAGCGCCAACCACCAACATTGGATGGACCTATCTTGATGCAAATCAATATGATAGAGCATTTCCATTCCTGGATCGTGCACTCGAACTAATGCTCGATGAAATAAAGGAAAACGATTCCCGTCACAATGCCTGGTTATCTCAAGTGTATATGCTGCATGGAAGGTATTATGCACATAAAAAGGCATTTGATTCTGCTCATGTATATTACGATAAGTCTCTGCAGTTAGCAGAAAAGGATAGTCTGTATATGGAAGCGGCTGAGGCTTATAAATATTATGCTGCGTTTCTCGAAAAGGAAGGAGATTATCAGGGAGCTTTCAATGCACAAAGAAAGTTTACCGAATTCAATGATCTCATATTTGAGAGTGAAAAAGTACGGGAGATGGAGATCGCCAATGCGAAATTTAAACTATCAGAATACGAAAAGGATCTTGAAATTGCCCAGAGAGAAGAGAGCCTTAAGGATGAATTGATAGACCGTTCTAAGGAAAAAGTGATCATTATGGTCATCTCTTCAGTAGTACTGGTTTTTATATTGGTGTTTCTTTTTAAAATAAACCGTGACAGAAGAAATTTAATTTCCGAACTTCAGAAGAAAAATAAGCAATATAAAGCTGCACGTGACCAGGCTGAAAATTTATCCAGAATGAAAACCAGGTTTTTTAGTACTGTGAGTCACGAGATCCGAACGCCACTTTACGGAGTGATTGGGCTTACCTCGCTACTACTGGAGGATAAAAGGCTGAAAAAGCATAAAACCGATCTAAAATCACTAAAATTTTCTGCAGATTATCTTCTGGCGCTTATCAACGATGTTCTGCAAATGAATAAGATGGAAAGCAATGAAGTTAAACTGGAGAGTGTATCGTTTAACATTCGGGAACTTCTAAGTAGTATTGTAAACAGTTTTGAGTTTACGAGAGTACAGAATAAGAATGAGATTACTCTGGATATCGATGATCAAATTCCATCATATTTAATAGGTGATTCAGTCCGTTTGTCTCAGGTTCTAATGAATCTGGTAGGAAATGCGATGAAGTTCACCGAGCGTGGACTCATCAAAATTAACATCAATCATCTGGAGGAGAGTACTGATACCGCGAAGATCCATTTTATTATTGAAGATAATGGTCCAGGTATACCTGAAAGTAAGAAGAAGATGATCTTTGAGGAATTCTCGCAATTGGAGAATAGCAATTACAATTATCAGGGAACTGGATTAGGGTTACCTATTGTAAAGAAATTACTGAAACTCTTCGGTTCTAAGATTAAACTGGATACTAAAGAAGGTGAAGGGTCGGCATTTAGTTTTATGATAGAGTTCGGAATTGATCATACTAAAGCTGAGGTTCCGGCACTAGAGGATGATCTTGATCAACTTGCCTTGCACGGTAAAAAACGTATTCTGATAGTTGATGATAACCGAATCAACCAGGTAGTTACCAAAAGAATTCTTGAGAAGAAGGATTTTGAATGTGAAGTTGCCGGCGATGGTACTACAGCCATACAAAAGGTGAGGGAGTCTAATTACGACCTTGTACTCATGGATGTGAATATGCCTGGTATTAGCGGATTGGAAGCTACCAGTGAAATTCGCACCTTCAATAAATATCTTCCCATTGTAGCTTTAACGGCCGTTGAGGTTGAAGAAATTCGTGAGGAGATCCAATCCGCAGGGATGAGCGACATCATTATAAAACCATATGATGTGCAGCAATTTTACCAGATCATTTATAAGAATTTAAGCATGTCTGCTATTCCAGAAAAGGTTTAGCTTATTTCTTAACCTCTTTTGAATTTTCGGGAATCTGAAAATAGTTCTCTTCAGGTTGAAAGAACAGAATATTCGAAATCTTCGCCTCTCCAATTTTATCACCTAATCCGCTTTCTTCATTCCAGTTGTGGAAACTCCAGGTAGTGGCGAAACTCGCATTTTCGACTGTCTGATAATCGCTATACACGATCGCATGTGGATTTTCTTCAGCTTTAGACTTATCAGTACCAAATGTTACAATATAGGCGGCAGCCTTTAGCAACTTGCTCTCATCGTCCTGATACACCACATACCAATCATCTGGTGAATCTCCGGTATCACTATTAAAAGTTAATTTTGAGGATGGATATTCCAAACTATCAAGTTTGCGCTGACTTGATTCTTCCCAAACTGTACCTGGATCTGTAAGTTTAAAAGGCATGGCAAAGAAATACTGCCAGGTGAAAATATCAAAACGTGCGCCATCTGTAGCACTTGAATCTGGTGACATGGCCACCTTACTTCCATCAAAAATTATGGTAGAACCATTATTTTTCTCGATTCTGATCCCACTTGAGTTCGTATTCATAGCCAATTTTGCATTCAATCTTTCTGAACCTCCAAAATTAAGCTGAATATCAAATGAAACGGCTTCCTTCATTTTAAAGGCAGCTTTGTTGTGAGCTTCCTCAATATTTTCAGAAAAACTTAGAACCTGCGGAGGTCCGGCGCCATCTCCAATCCCATTATCAGGTTCAACAGGGATTTTTTCTTCTTCGGAAGAATTCTTACAGCTTACGATGCTGACAATTAAGAATAGAACGATCAATTTCTTCATGGTATTTAATTTATTGGTTAATAAAAAAAGCCGCTGTAAATCAGCGGCTTTGTTAGTCGGAAGTAAAGTGATTACTTTACCATATCGAAACTTCTTTTAATAAAATCAGTGAGTTCTTCACCTTTCAGAAGGTTTTGAGACAATCTTGCCAGGTCAAGCGATTGCTTGATCAAGCGTTGTTGTTTTTTCTCGGTTTTGGTGTTTAGAATAGCATTTATTAACTCGTGGTTGGTGTTAACCACAAGATTATACATTTCAGGCATATTACCCATTCCAAACATTCCGCCACCACCGGTCTGTTGCATCTCTTTCATCCTACGCATAAACTCCGGTTGAGTAATAATTAATGGCGCGGCGGTGCTGTCCATAGCCTCCATTTGGATCGTATACTTTTCCGCAGGAATTACTTTTTCAAAATCACTTTTAAGTTTTTCCTTTTCTTCATCAGATAGTTTAGAGATCTTCTCATCATCTGTCTTAATAAGGTTATCGATGTGATCTGAATCTACTCTTACAAATGAGATATTCTCATGAGTCGTTTCAAGTTTTTGAAGCAGGTGAGAAACTATAGGGCTATCCAGCATTAATACTTTGTAGCCTTTATCCTTAGCTGCTTGGATATAACTATGTTGCTCGTCTTTATTAGAAGCATATAGAATAACCAGTTTATCATCCTTATCGGTTTGATTATCCTTTATCGCTTCTTTAAGCTCTTCAAAAGTGAAAAATTCATGTTCTGTAGTTGGATACAGCGCAAATTTATCAGCTTTTTCAAAGAATTTATCTTCGGAAAGCATTCCATATTCAATAACGATCTTGATGTCATTCCATTTTTTCTCGAAATCCTCACGACTGTTATTGAATAAACTTTTCAGCTTATCGGCAACTTTACGGGTTATATAACTCGATATTTTCTTTACGGCACCATCAGCCTGTAAATAAGATCTTGAGACGTTAAGTGGAATATCTGGAGAGTCGATTACCCCGCGAAGCATGGTAAGGAATTCAGGTACGATACCTTCCACATTATCAGTTACATAAACCTGGTTCTGGTATAACTGAATTTTATCCTTCTGGATATTCATATCCTGAGCCATTCTAGGAAAATAAAGGATTCCTGTCAGGTTAAAAGGATAATCTACATTTAGGTGGATATGAAATAATGGATCTTCAAATTGCATTGGATACAATTCTTTATAGAATTCATTATAATCTTTTTCCTCCAGATCTGTAGGTTGCTTGGTCCACGCAGGATTTGGATTGTTGATGATGTTATCAACGGTTTTTGTTTCCGGCTTAGCATCTTCTTTTGCATCTTCAGGGAGAGGTAAGGTTTCCTCTTTAGTACCAAACTTAATTTGTATAGGCATGAACTTATTGTACTTCACCAAAAGTTCCTGGATTCTGCTCTCTTCCAGAAATTCTTTATCTTCATCGTTAATATGAAGAATCACTTCAGTCCCGTGAGTGGATTTTTCAGCATCTTCAAGTGTGAACTCTGTAGTACCTTCGCAAATCCAGTGAGCTGCAGGTTCATCTTTATGAGATTTAGTTAAGATCTCCACTTTGTTCGCCACCATAAAAGCAGAGTAGAAACCAAGACCAAAATGGCCTATAATTCCACTATCTTTCGCAGAGTCTTTGTACTTGTCAAGAAATTCTTCAGCCCCAGAAAAGGCAACTTCATTAATATATTTCTTAACTTCTTCTTTCGTCATCCCAATACCCTGATCAATAATATGCAGCGTATTATTGTCCTTGTTAACTTTTACTTCAATCGTAGGATTGCCATATTCAACATTAGCTTCACCTAAACTACTAAGGTGCTTTAATTTTAAAGTTGCATCGGTTGCATTTGAGATCAGCTCCCTTAAAAAGATTTCATGATCACTGTATAAAAACTTTTTAATAAGCGGAAATATGTTTTCAACAGACACATTTATTTTTCCGGTTGCCATATAATTTGATTTAAAATTTTGTTCGGTTTGAGAGATTCAAAAAAAATACCAATAATGCTTTGCTGTCAAACTGACACCCTATGTAATGAAAGCCCTAAAAATACGTCTAAGCCATTGTATATAGCTGAATGAGAACTTTTAACAAAGTTTTGTTTATCAAATAACAGAAATACTTAAACAAAGTAGTATCTTT
>NZ_JBLWIM010000008.1:397176-474969 GCF_048381525.1 Christiangramia qingdaonensis | reverse complement strand
GGTGAAGAAGAAGCCAAGTGAGGATAGGCTTATAGCAATCTATATGGACTATGTACTTGTGAATGAAAGTACTCCTAGAAGTGTTTACAAGTTTGCTAAGGAGAATGATATAACCGAACAGGAGTTTTACGAATTCTTCGGAAGTTTTGATGGTTTAAGAAAGAAGATCTGGGATAAGTTTTTTGATAACACCCTATCTGTCATGGAGAAGGCACCAGATTATCAGTCCTTCAGTAATCGTGAAAAGCTACTCACATTTTTCTATACGTTCTTTGAGGTTTTAACTGCAAACAGAAGTTACGTACTCTACGCACTTAGTGAGCATAAGGATAGAATGAAAAACCTTGAACAACTTAAAGGTTTACGTAGAAAGATGCGCAGTTTCGCCAAGGATTTAATTGCTGATGGCAATAGTGACAAATCGTTCAAAATTTTTGAGCAGAGTGAAACTGTTTTTAGCGAAGGAGTATGGGTGCAATTCTTATTCCTGCTAAAGTTTTGGATGGAGGATAATTCCCCATCTTTTGAAAGTACAGATGTTGCAATTGAAAAATCTGTGCATACTGTATTTGATCTATTCGATAACACTCCTTTGGAGCGTGTGGTAGACTTCGGAAAGTTCTTGTGGAAAGAACGAATGGCCTAATATAAAGATTATGAAAACGATAGATAAAATTCCAACAGGCAAAATTGGCCGTACCAGTAAACTGGTTCAAACCGGTGTTAAGATTGGTGGGAATTACATCAAATATTACGGCAAAAAGGCATTTAATTCTGAATTAACACGTGATGAGTTGGATGAGGATAATGCTACAGATATTTATGACGGACTGAAAAGTCTAAAGGGAAGCGCTTTAAAGGTAGCTCAAATGCTATCCATGGAGAAAAATTTACTTCCTGGTGCGTACGTAGAAAAGTTTAGCCTGGCGCAATTTAGTGTGCCACCACTTTCTGCACCATTAGTTAGAAAAACCTTTAAAAAATATAACGGAGCATATCCTGAAGAGCTATATGATACTTTTGCAACCCAGTCGGTAAATGCCGCCAGTATCGGTCAGGTACATAAGGCGACAAAAGATGGGAAAAAACTTGCTGTGAAAATCCAATATCCGGGGGTTGCAGATAGTATCAGTTCAGATCTTGCGATGGTAAAACCAATTGCTCTAAAGATGTTCAATCTTTCAGCAAAGGATTCTGAAAAGTATTTCAAGGAGGTCGAAGGAAAGCTTCTGGAAGAGACAGATTATATTCTGGAAGTGAAGCAGAGTAAACACATTTCCAAGGCAGCTGCGCACATTCCTAATATCAAATTTCCGAAGTATTATGAAGATCTTTCCAGTGAAAGGATCATTACTATGGATTGGATGAATGGAATGCATCTTAGTGAGTTCTCAAAACAGAATACGTCACAGGAACTTGCAGATAAAGTAGGACAGGCGCTATGGGACTTCTATATGTTTCAGATTCACGGATTAAAGATGGTACATGCAGATCCACATCCTGGTAATTTTATGGTGGATTCTGAGAATAATCTGATCGCCATTGATTTTGGTTGTATCAAACAGATTCCAGATGATTTTTATACTCCTTACTTCTCATTGACAGATCGTAATAATCTTGATAATGCCGATTATTTTAACGAAAGATTATTAGAACTGGAAATTCTTCAGGAAAAGGATACAGACAAGGAGAGAAAGTTTTTCTCTGAAATGTTTTACGAGATGTTTGCGATGTTTTCAACTCCGTATCAATCTGAAGTATTCGATTTTACAGATAAAGAATTCTGGGATAATCTTTCCCAGCTAAGCGAAAAATATTCTAAGGATCCTGAATTACGTCGTATGAATGGAAATCGAGGAAGTAGACATTTCCTTTATATGAGCAGAACATTCTTCGGGTTATATAATTTGTTACATGATCTCAAAGCTAAGGTTGAGGTTAATAAGTTTAGAGGTCTCCTCTAATGGTTGATTTATTGGTTAGGTTGAAGAGAGCGTAGTTGTTGGTAGCAGCTGCGCTTTCTTTTTTTGGTTCAAAAAAGCCCTCGGTTTATTCCGGGGGCTTTTATTCCGAAGAGAATAATGTATTAATTTCGTGCTTCCTGCTGTTCAGTATTAGATTCTATTTCTCTATTCTTCACATATTTTTCCAGCCATTGATCCTGTTCCCATAATACGTGCAGTACAGATTCCTTTGCGCTATAACCATGACTTTCCTTAGGTAACATCACCAATCTAGCAGTGGCTCCAAGTCCTTTAAGTGCATTAAAGTAACGCTCACTTTGCATAGGATAAGTTCCCGAGTTATTATCTGCTTCCCCATGGATCATCAATAACGGAGTATCCATTTTTTCTGCATGCATAAAAGGAGACATGGTATTATAAATTTCCGGAGCTTCCCAGTAATTTCTTTCTTCGCTTTGAAATCCAAATGGAGTAAGGGTACGATTGTAAGCACCACTTCGAGCGATTCCTGCAGCAAATAGATCTGAATGAGAAAGCAGATTAGCAGTCATAAATGCACCATAACTATGCCCGCCAACAGCTACTCGATCACGATCTACAAATCCTCTTTCATCGACTGCATCGATAGCCGCTTTAGCATTTGCCACTAATTGCTTTCTGAACGTGTCATTAGGTTCTTCATCACCTTCTCCTACAATTGGGAATGAGGCATCATCAAGCACTACATAACCTCTGTTCACCCAATAAACGGGTGATCCGTAATACGGATAAGTGAAATCATTAGCATTCGAGGTGTTTTGAGAAGCTGAATTTTTGTCTTTGAATTCTCTTGGATATGCCCACATGAACATAGGGAGTTTTTCTGGGTTAGACATATCATAACCGGCAGGAAGATAAAGCGTGGCATTTAGTTCCAGACCATCATCTCTTTTATAAGTGATCACTTCTTTATGAACGTCTTCCAGAGATTTGAAAGGATTGTCGAAATTGGTGATCTGGGTAAGTTTATTCTTAGAATCTATATCCCGGATAAAGTAATTTGGGTACTCGGTAGAAGACTCGATACGAACCAGGATCTCCCCTTTATCGATGTCCAGCGCTTCCACCAGACTTTCTTTTTGATCTTTTAGCTCAGACTGGTACATACGTTCAGTTTCACCAGAACTTAGATCGATTTTGTCCACAAAAGGAAATTGTCCATCCTCTGTAAAACCTGAACCCATTAGGAAAGCCTCATCTTTATCCAGTTCAAGAACCGAACGTCCCCATTTGTTTTTGGACATCACAAATCTACCTGGATCGCTGTATACATCCTGATAATTTCTATCGAAGATGATTTCAGGCTTCTGGGAGGCATCGGATGGGTCGAAAACATAGGTTTTCGTATTTCTGGTGTTCCACCAGTAATCGTTCGCTAAGGCAGTATCATCATCGCCCCAGGTAATTCCGCTCGCACGATTCTTAAGTTTAATTAATGATTTTCCTTCACCCTTAAATGGCGCTTCAAGTTGAAAATATTCATCTCTGTATTCCACTTCTTTTTCAGGATCTCCACCATCAAGAGCCACAACATATGTTAAGGTTGCAGGACGATCACTTCGCCAGCTCCAATCTCGTTTGCCTTCTCTTTCGGCCATAAAACCTTTTGGCAGATCTTCAATGAGCGGTACTTCATTGATCATATTTACCAGTTGCCCATTTTTATCGTATATACTTGTTTCTGAAGGGAATCTGTAATATGGAACCAGGTATGAAAATGGCTTTTTTAAATGTGTAACCATTACATATTCTCCATCTGGCGAGAATGATATATCAGAATACATTTTGGGAGCCATCCATGACGAAACTGTACCATCCAGATTTACTTTCATGATCTCAGATCTGGCTAATTGTTCAAAATTATATTCATCATTAGGATTCTTTAGAAGATCCTGATAAGTCCTGTTCTGGGCTTCTTTCCCATCACTAACCGAAATTGTAGGACCCGAGGGGACCGAAGTTTCGGTATCGATTAATGCTTTTCTATCTTTAGGAAGGGTAGTGACCAGAATAGCAGAATTATCTCTAAACCAGTTCACGGTGCTACGCATATTTGCATTAAGATTGGCCTCGGTTAGTTTTTTTGCTGCAGCGTCTTCAATGTTAAGTACCCACAATTCTACTCCAGTATCTGTGGTGTGTGTAAATGCCATCATACTTTCGTCTGGTGACCAGGTAAAATTGGTAAGACGAGGGTTTTCCGGAAGTCCGCTTACCTGTACAGGTTCTTTTGCATTTACAGATTTGACTTTAAAATTATTGTAATAACGTGCCCTGCTATTAATATTGGTCACGGGATTTATTCTCAAACCACCCAGGCGTAATTCTTCTTCGCTTAGTTCGGCTATACTTTTAAATTGATCCCTGTACAGGAAGATCATCATTTCTGCATCACTATCTATTAGAGTGGAAGGTGCCAGGGGAACATCGATAAGTTCAAGGATTTCCTGCGGTGGTTTCTGGTAGTCCAGGTTTTCCTGAGCTGCCATTCCATTAAGGAATAGAAAGGATCCCGCCAGACATAGCAAAAGTCGGTTCATAATGTAAATTTTAGATTTGAATTTAAATGATTACAAGCTTAATTGTAGTGTTAATGTTTCTTATATTGCGCGTCGGAATTTTCGCAAATTCATTAAATTTAATAAGAATTATTTTTAATATCATAATTTTTACCCATGTATCAAACAAAAATTGCAGGATTAGGAAAATATGTACCGGAAAATGTTGTCACGAACGATGATCTTTCGAAACTGATGGATACGAACGATGAGTGGATAACCGAGCGTACTGGAATTAAAGAAAGAAGACATATAAAGAAAGGAGATGGCAACACTACTGCAAGCATGGGAGTGAAAGCTGCCAAAATTGCCATCGAAAGAGCAGGGATTTCAAAAGACGATATTGATCTTATTGTATTCGCAACACTAAGTCCAGATTACTACTTTCCTGGGTGTGGAGTTCAGGTTCAGGAAATGCTGGAGATAGATACCTGTCCTGCCCTTGATGTCCGTAACCAGTGTAGTGGTTTTATCTACGCAGTTTCAGTAGCAGATCAATTCATCAAGACTGGAATGTATAAGAACGTACTGGTAATTGGTAGTGAGAACCATAGTGGTGGTCTTGATTTTACCACTAGAGGGCGATCGGTTTCAGTTATTTTTGGTGATGGAGCAGGAGCAGCCGTACTCACGAGAAGTGATCACAACGGGCAGGGAATACTTTCCACACATCTACATTCTGAAGGGAAGCATGCGCTTGAATTATCCTTAAAAGGACCAAGTACCAATCATTGGGTGCCAGAGATTATTGCTGAGAATCCACAGGGAGATGATATTCCTTACTATCCTTATATGAATGGGCAGTTCGTGTTCAAAAATGCGATCCAGAGGTTTTCAGAAGTGATCAATGAAGGACTTAAGGAAAACGGACTTTCAGTTTCAGATATAGATATGCTTATTCCGCACCAGGCGAATTTAAGGATTTCTCAATTCGTTCAGCAGAAATTTAAGCTTGCAGACGACAAGGTTTATAATAATATTCAGAAATATGGAAACACCACTGCGGCCTCAATTCCCATTGCTCTTACTGAAGCCTGGGAACAGGGTAAAGTAAAAGAAGGAGATACTGTGGTGCTGGCTGCTTTTGGAAGTGGCTTCACCTGGGGAAGTGCAATTATTAAATGGTAGTGGAAAAATTGAAGTAAAAAAGACCGGCTTTTGCCGGTCTTTTTTTTAAACACCTTTATAGTATTTATATAGGTCGTAAATTCCGAAGAGAATAAATCCCGCGGCGATCGCAGTTCCGAAATTATCGGTTTCTATCGCAGTTAGTTTTTGATAGAGTCTAAAGCTTCCGTAGCAAACAAAAACAATCCCAAGGATAAGATTCCATTTGTTACGTTGAGGTCTTTCTTCAAGTTCATTATTCATTATCGAAGTCATTTGGGAATGTAGACTTAGCGATCTTCAAAGCTTCGTCAAAATCTTTTTCAAAAACGAATAATAATACCATCCCGTGAGTGGAACCAAAACCAGCAAGTCTGGCCGACTCCACATCGTTTCTTATCCTCGAATGGATATTGCTTTCGCCAAAAAGTTCCTGCAAATATTGCACATTGGTTTCTGGTCCGGTATAAACTCTTTTATATTCTTCTGAAGTACTCATATTTTACAAGATAAGATTACAAAATACGAATATATCGAAGTATTCAGCTACTTAATCAAAATTTAATTAAGCGTTGAAATATTTACTGTCCCAAATTTCTGTACTAAAGTTTTTCCCCATTTTGAAGCCATAAAATATAGAGATCCCGGCAAACCATTTGAAGATAAAAAAGAATATCATAAAAAACTGAGTAGTGGATTGCTGCGGACTAAATAAACCATCGGGAACTAAAAGAGCCGTTAGAAAGCTGGTAATGAGTAATAGCGCAAGAAAATTCTCAAGAGTTTTAAATGGCCACATGATCATTCTTCTTAAAGGATGGAGATCATTTCCCCATTTATGGATCAGGTAATAATAATCATTCCCCATTGGAGCGAATAATAATGGATCATCAGCATTTTTCAGCTTAAATAACTTGGAAGGAGCAATGATCTTAAAACCTTTTAATGTCGTGTCATGTTCATTCTCCAGATGTTTGATTCTCGTGATCGCTTCGTAAGGAATTTCAGATTTAAACAATGCAGAATCCAGAAATCTAAGTCTGTAGTTAACACATAACTTATAGATATCGTCTTTATGATAAATTCGGTTTGAATTCAACAGATCGAAATTGAGATTATTCGATTCCTCCGGTGTTTCCTGTAGATTTTTATGAATAGTTTCTTCCCGGAGGTTGTCCTGCAGCAGGATCTCGCGAACCTCATCCATGATCTCATGCTCATTGATACGTTTGCTCCGTGTTTTATTTAATTGATGCTGTAGATTCGTGCGGGATATTTTCAACTTCATGTTCATAGTCTTTAAGCTGTACTAAATTAATTATTAAGCTCAAGACATACAACGTCTTACTGCATTTTTTGTGCTAATAATCAAAACTTTAGGAGATGTTCTATCTTGTTAAAAGAATCCCAATTGCCTTTAATTTAAAAACCGTTGAAGCAACCTACGCGTAACTTAGGTATATATTTAAAACAAATAATTATGAAAAAGTTACAATTACTAAGCTTACTAAGTTTTTTATTCATCGCAACCAGCGGTATTGCTCAAAATTCAAAGGACACTAAGATGGTTGGAGGAGCTGAAATGTATCCAGCAAAGAATATCGTAGAGAATGCGGTAAATAGTAAAGATCATACAACTCTGGTTGCTGCGGTGAAGGCTGCTGAACTAGTAGATGTATTGAGTAGTGATGGACCATTTACAGTATTTGCTCCAACGAACAAGGCTTTTGAAGCACTTCCAGAAGGAACAGTAGAGACTTTGCTGAAAGAAGAAAACAAAAGCAAATTACAGTCAGTTTTGACATACCATGTACTTGCAGGAGATTTTAAAGCTGCAGACATCGTAAAGGCTATCAAAAAAGGAAATGGAAAAGCAACTTTCAAAACGGTAAGTGGTGCAGATATCACTGCTATGATGGATGGAAAGAACGTAAAAGTTAAAGATGCTGCTGGTAATGTTGCTACTGTAACAATTGCCGATGTAAATCAATCAAACGGAGTGATCCATGTAATTGATACGGTTCTTTTACCAACAAAATAATTCAGAATATCTGAAATTGTGAAAAAAGCGGCTATTAGCCGCTTTTTCAGTTAAATAAACGTCAAACCGGGTCTTTAATTTTACTATTATGTTCTTACCGGTTACATTCAGGATTACTAAAAAAAAGCTATGAAAAATTTGAAAACATTTCTCGTTATAAGCATTGTGGCACTTACGTTGGCTTCTTGTGGAAGTAGTGCTCCAACGGCAAAAGACGATCTAAAACAATTAAAATCTTACGACACTTATGCGTTCCTGGCGAATAAGGATACGATCTTAAATCGTAAACTGGATAACAAGGCGATCAATTCAACGATCGTTGCGACCATCAACGCGAACATGAAAGAAGAAGGCTTTAGTCTTGATAAGCTACAACCTGATGTTCTCGTGTATGTTCACCCAATGTTCGATGAAAAGGTAGCGGTAAATGCAAACCCTGTTTACACGAATTACCCATATTACAAGCCGGGTTTATTCATTGGATCCTATTACGAAGATTACCTGTATGAAAACTATTTTACAATACAGAGGATTAGCGGATCGAGAGTGAAGCAGGTGCCCTATCGTGAACGCTCGATTGTGATCGATCTGATAGACCGAAGAACGAATGAGATCCTGTGGAGAGGAACTTCCGAAGAAACTATTGAAACTAAAAGAATGGATCGTGAGATCCGGGAATATGTAGACGAGATCTTTAAGGACCTATAATTTTAAAGTGATCTAAAACGAAAAAAACCGTACTCGATGTACGGTTTTTTTATTTTGATACTATGAAGCGAATATTAGCGTAATTCTGCTTTTAGTTCTTTTTCGAATCTATACTGAAGCTTACTCATCATTTTATCCACTTGTTTATCTGTAAGAGTTTTGTTCTCATCCTGGAATACAAAACTTACTGCGTAACTTTTCTTGCCTTCCGGAAGGTTTTCACCTTCGTAAACATCAAAAAGGCTTACATCTTTCAATAATTTCTTTTCCGTTTGTCTTGCGATTTGATCTATCTCATCGTAAGTCACAGAATTATCGAGAAGTAAGGCAAAATCTCTTCGCATGCTAGGATACTTCGGAATAGCACTAAACTTATTCTGATGTTGTTTAGCAACTTCTATGATTTCATCCCAGTTAAAATCTGCATAAACTACTTCCTGATCTATATCAAATTTTTTCAGAATTGACCTTTTAACCACACCAAAGTCTACCAGTTTAGATTTTTTCGTACTCATCTGTAGGCTTTCAGAAAATACAGAACTTTTACCGGTTTTGGTTTTAAGCGTATTCAAAATTCCTAATTTCTGAAAAATCGATTCGATCACTCCTTTCAGGTAAAAGAAGTTTCCAGCCGGGAAATTCGGTGCATTCCATGTCTCAGCAGTTCTGTTACCAGACATGAACAACGAAAGATGTTTCTTTTCTTCCCTGCCACTAACAAAAGAATGATAGGTCTTTCCAAATTCAAAAGTACGAAGATTAGCTCGTTTTCGGTTTAGATTGTAACTAATAGCTTCCAGCCCTGAAAAGAGCATGGTTTGTCTCAAAACTGAAAGATCCTGACTTAGCGGATTCAACATTTTCACCTGGTACTCATCTTTAGCATCATCGCTAAAGTCATTATAAGCGGGCGTTGTTAGCGAGTTGGCCATGGTTTCGTAAAACCCCTGTCCTATAAGTTGCTGAGCGATAAGATTCTGAATCTTATAATCCTCATATTTAGAGGTGTTCGCTACAGATAGGCTTAGTTTATCGCCAAACTTGATGTTGTTGTAACCATAAACTCTAAGGATCTCCTCGATCACATCAGACTCTCTCTGCACATCCACACGATAAGAAGGGATCGTAAGCCCCATTCCGGTTTCAGTAACATTATTCACTCTGATCTCAAGAGAAGCAAGAATAGATTTTATGGTTTCTTCCTCAAGATTTTCACCAATTAGTTTGTTTACCTTTTCGAAAGTTAGAAAAACCTGGAAGTCTTCGATCTTTTTAAAATAGAGATCATCAATATCGCTGGTTATCTCACCTCCGGAAATTTCCTTGATCAGTAGCGCAGCTCTTTTTAAAGCATACTCTACAGAATTGATGTCGATTCCTCTTTCAAATCTAAAGGAAGCATCGGTATTGATTGCATGTCTTTTTGCAGTTTTTCGAACGCTTACAGGATTGAAATATGCACTTTCCAGGAAAATTTGTGTAGTACTATCGGTCACACCGCTTCCAAGTCCGCCAAATACTCCTGCGATACAAAGAGGTTTTTCAGCATCACATATCATGAGGTCTTCAGCATGCAATTCACGCTCGACTTCATCTAATGTAGTAAATTTCGTTCCGGCTTCGACGGTCTTAACATTGATCTCGTTACCAGCGATCTTACCGGCATCAAACGCGTGTAGTGGCTGTCCCAGTTCATGCATTACATAATTGGTAGCATCTACAATATTGTTCTTTGGAGCAAGGCCGATTGCTTTCAATCTATTCTGAAGCCATTTCGGAGATTCACCAACCTTCACATCAGATATCGTTACTCCGCAATATCTTGGAGCAAGATTAGAATCATCTACTTTTATCTGGATCTTTAAACTTCTGTTATCAACATGAAAACTACTAACTGAAGGGGTGATAAGTTCAAGGAATTTTCCCTGTTGCTGGTAGCCTGCTTTTAAGTCCCGGGCAACACCCCAGTGACTCATTGCATCTGCACGGTTAGGTGTAAGGCCAATTTCAAAAACTTCATCGTTCTCTACTTCAAAAAGCTCAGCAACCGGAGTTCCGGGAACCAGCTCATTATCCATCACCATAATACCTTCGTGACTCTGGCCTAAACCAAGTTCTTTTTCAGAACAGATCATTCCGTAGCTTTCTTCACCACGAATTTTTCCTTTTTTGATCTCCCAGCTTTCACCTTTTTCATCATATAGTACAGTACCAATAGTTGCCACGGGCACTTTTTGTCCTGCTGCGATATTTGGAGCACCACAAACGATCTGTACTTCTTCACCATTTCCCAGATTCATCCTGGTGAGGTTCAACCTGTCTGCATTTGGATGAGCTTCACAGCTTAAAACATGACCAACTACTACGCCGGCCATACCTCCTTTTACACTTTGAAAAGTATCAATACCTTCTACTTCCAGACCAAGATCTGTTAGAAGTTCTCCGGTAGTCTCTGCATTTTCAGGTAGTTTGATAAACTGTTTTAGCCAGTTGTATGAAATCTTCATGGATTAGTCTTTTTCAGCCAGCAAAGATAGTATTACAGTTGGTTTTGTCATAATCTAGAATCCTATTTTGTAGACCTTAAAAAACAAAGGAGACCATTAGTGTCTCCTTCGCTGTTTTATAGTTTAAAATCTTTAATCTTTACGGGTAAGATTCATTGTTCTGGACTTGTTCCAGCCACTTTCAGTTTCTTCATAAACTGCCCATTTAACCGAGCCGTCTTCTTTTGTAATATCGTGCTTGAATCTAAGCTGTTGATTGCTTTCATCCAGATAACTCTCTACGATCTCGTATTGATCAGGTCCCATTTCCTTTACTTTCATTTTTGAATTAGAAATTCCTTCAGGCGCATTTCTTCGCATAAATACCACATCAAATTCATCTTCCAGTGGATTGTATACCATGACTCTTTTACAACATGGCTTACTATCACCTGTATCATGATCCACAACCAGCATGGAACCTGCCTCATCAAACGAAATACGGTTTGAACTATTGGTCGTATTCATAACTTCACCATTCTGGTTAACCTGGGTTTCATTATTCCAGTTCCCAATTAGAAAATTAAGTTGTTTGTCCCTGTTTTCAATAATAGCAATCTTAGCCAGACCCGCTTCCATGATCAAATCATCCTGTTCATGATCATGCTTTTCAGCAATTGCAAGTGACTTTTCTATGTATTTAACGGCTTCATCTTTTTTATCCATTTCAAGCAAAACATCAGAAAAGGAATCATAGGGATTGGCTTCCTGCGGATATTCATCAATCTGAGCCTGAAATAACATTTTGGCGCCTTCCAGATCATTTTCTTCCTGCATCAATCTGTATGCTAGAATATTCAAAGGTTCAGCCATGCCCTCATAAGCGGTATTGGGATTGTTCTTCTGGTAGTTCTCCAAAACAGCTTTTGCGCCCTGGTTCTTATAGACCTGGTAAAGTTCATCTACAGTTGCCTGCGCTTGATCCTGCGCATTCATACTAAGAATTAGAAAAAATAATAATGTTCCAATTCCCCATTTAAATTTAAAATTTTTGCCCATGATATATTGAATTTTGTGGTTATACCGAAGCTATAAAGGGGCATTCTAAAGTACAGAATAGGTTGAAGCTATTTCCCGGGGGAAGTTTTCTAAAGATAAATAAAAATTTAATTAATTGATTATCAGTAGCTAATAAGATTTAGTTAGCTAATGTAATTCCAGATCGTTTTGTTCCTTACCAGCCGGGAATAGGCGTTTTTCACAGCACTATTATTTTCCTTCTCCAGGTTTGGATCTTCTTTTAGCAGCCTGTTGGCATAGAACCTGGCTGATTGCAGAATTGCATTATCCTTCACGATATCTGCGATCTTTAAATTAAGAACCCCGCTTTGCTGAGTTCCCATAAGATCTCCAGGACCTCTTAGCTTCAGGTCAACTTCTGCGATCTCAAAACCATCGTTGGTAGAAGTCATTGTTTCCAATCTCGTTTTACTATCGTTGGAAAGTTTATGACCGGTCATAAGAATGCAAAAGCTCTGTTCAGCACCACGCCCAACACGTCCTCTTAACTGGTGCAACTGCGAAAGACCAAATCTCTCCGCGCTTTCTATGATCATCACACTGGCGTTGGGAACATTTACGCCTACCTCGATGACGGTAGTAGCAACCATAATATCTGTTTCACCTTTCACAAAACGATCCATTTCAAAATCCTTATCTGCAGGTTTCATCTGGCCGTGAACAATAGAGATCTGGTTGTCTGGAAACTCTCTGGCAATACTTTCATAGCCATCCATAAGATCTTTATAGTCCATTTTTTCAGATTCCTGTATAAGCGGATATACGATATAAACCTGCCGGCCTTTCTGAATTTCATCCCGAATAAAAGCAAAAACTTTTAAGCGATTACTATCATAGCGATGAACAGTTTTAATAGGTTTACGTCCTGGAGGTAGTTCATCAATGACCGAAATATCCAGATCTCCATACAGACTCATAGCCAGAGTACGCGGAATTGGAGTTGCAGTCATCACCAGAACATGAGGTGGAATATGGTTCTTCTTCCATAGCTTCGCTCTTTGGGCCACTCCAAAACGATGTTGCTCATCGATCACAGCAAGACCAAGATTCTTAAACTTTACTTTGTCTTCAAGAAGAGCATGGGTGCCAATGAGAATATGTATCTCTCCAGATTCCAGTTGTTCATGGATCTCCCGGCGTTCCCTGGTTTTAGTTGATCCGGTAAGCAATCGAATATTCAACTTTAGTTCTATACAAAGTTCTACTAAACCATGATAATGTTGAATAGAGAGAATTTCTGTAGGAGCCATCAAACATGCCTGGAAATTATTATCGAGCGCAAGGAGCATGGACATCAGGGCAACAATGGTCTTTCCGGAACCTACATCTCCCTGTAATAGCCTGTTCATCTGGGCACCACTTCCCATATCACCTCGAATTTCCTTGACCACACGTTTTTGAGCATTGGTAAGTTCGAATGGCAAATGATTGCTGTAAAAGTCGTTGAAAATATGACCTACTTTGTCAAAATTAAAACCCTTGATCTTTTGTTTATGCATGAGGTTTCTGCGCAGTAATTGCAGTTGCACATAAAAAAGCTCCTCGAATTTGAGTCTGAACTGCGCTTTTGCCAATAGCTCCTGGTTCTTCGGAAAATGAATATTGAATAGGGATTCTGCCTTTCCCAGAAGTTTTAGTTCTTCCAGTAATTCCGGATTCAGACTTTCAGAAAATTTCATCCCTGTTTGTTGCAGCACTTCCTGCATCAATTTCATGATCACTCTATTAGTAACCCCTTTCTTCTGAAGTAATTCAGTAGAAGGATATACCGGTTGCATCGCTACCCTTAGATTTCTTTTATAATCTGATACCAGTTCAAGTTCCGGATGTGGCATACTGAACATCCCACTGTAAAAATTTGTTCTTCCGAAGATGACATAAGGCGTATTTAATTTGATGTTTTCCCTTATCCATTTATGCCCTCTAAACCAGACCAGCTCCATTCTTCCGGTGTCATCAACAAAGTCGGCTACCAGGCGTTTGCCTTTCTTCTGTTCAACCATCTTTAGATGGACGATCTTACCAACAATTTGCACTTCCGAAGAATTTTGATGCAATTGGGCGACCTTATAGAAACCTGTTTTATCTATATATCGATTAGGAAAAAAATTGATGAGGTCTCGATAGGTGCTGATGTTGAGTTCCTTCTTGAAAAGATCGGCCCGGTTGGGACCAACTCCTTTAAGATACTCAATAGGGGTTTGCAGCAGGTTCTGGATCATAAAAACGAAGATATTAAATACGTTTGATTTACATGGGTGGCGGTGTAGAAACTAGTTTTAATCTTCAGGAATTTCTGATAACAGCTTCAATTTTTTGTAATTTGCATCAGATATTTTTATTCTAAATGCGATATTTAACTGCACTTTTTTTAATCCTGAACATGTCCCTTATAAATGCTCAGAAGATTCGTGATCATCAGGTAGAACGATTTGATTTTCAGAAAGTGGATGCTCACCTTAAAATTGATCCAACTCAAAAAAAAATTGAGGGAAACGTGCTTTATTCCATTGAGGTACTTTATCCCGATGACAGCCTGTTTATAAACGGGAAGGATATGCAATTTGAAAACGTTCAACTGGATGGCCAAAGCATTGATTTTTCAGTAGAAACAGAAGGAATATATATTCTTCATGAATTTAAGGTGAACGATAGTATTTCCTTGTCACTTGATTATGAAGTGACCCCAAAAAAAGCTGTCTATTTCATCAATTGGAATGTTCCTGATATTGCCGAAGAAGAAAGGCAGGTTTGGACGCAGGGTCAGGGAAAATACACTTCCAGCTGGTTGCCAAGTATCGATGATATGAATGAGAAAGCAGAATTTGATCTTAATTTTGAATTTCCTGTTTCCTACGAACTTATCGCTAACGGCGAAAATATCAGCAATGAAATTATAAACGATTCCGTTAGACTGTGGAAATTTGATATGCAAGAACCTATGAGTTCTTATCTGGTTGGATTCGCAGCAGGTAAATATCATTCCAAAACTATAACTTCAACTTCAGGAATTGAGATCCAGAATTTTTATCTCCCGCAAGATTCTTTGCTTCTGGAGCCAACTTACAGGCATTCTGCGGAAATCATGGATTTCTTTGAACAGGAAATTGGTATAGAGTATCCATGGACTAATTATAAGCAGATTCCCGTAAGCGATTTTCTGTACGCAGGAATGGAGAATACTGGAACGACTATTTTTTCCGAATCTCTTATGGTGGACTCCATTGGTTATCATGATCAAAACTATGTAAATGTAAACGCGCATGAGCTGGCTCATCAATGGTTTGGAAATCTTGTTACCGAGGAAAGCGGAAAACATCACTGGTTGCACGAGGGATTTGCCACTTACTATGCTTTATTAGCAGAAAAAGAGATCTTTGGAGAGGATTATTTTTACTGGAAGTTATACCAGTCGGCAGAGGTTTTAAAGGAATTAAGCGATTCAGGAAAGGGACAGAAATTATTGTCTTCAACCGGACGGTCCAGTACTTATTATCAAAAAGGAGCCTGGGCTTTACATATTTTAAGAGAAAAAGTTGGTGAGGAAGCTTTTAGAAAAGGTGTAAAAAGTTATCTCGAAACTTATGCCTTTAAGAATGTGGAAACCGATAATTTTCTTGCTGAAATGGAACTTGCTTCGGGAATGGACCTTACTCAATATAAAAAGGACTGGCTAGAACAGTCAGCTTTTAAAGCCAACCAAACGCTGAATGCTTTAAGAGAATCAGAATTTATCAAATCTTACCTTGAGCTTGCTGCCTTACGAGAAACTCCACTGGAAACGAAATATGAATATCTGGATAAAATTCTGGATTTCCCTGTAAATGATTATTTAGGTCAGGAGGTTGTCTATCAGCTTGCCGGAGAAAATTCAGATTTAAGCAGGAGCTTGTATAAAAAGGCATTCGAATCTAATAATCTTTATGTAAGACAGGCTATCGCTACCAGTATGCAAACAATTCCGCAGCAATTGCAACCCAGTTTTGAAAGTTTGTTAGAAGATGAATCTTACCTGACTATAGAGAAGGCATTGTTCAAATTATGGGAAAGATTTCCGCAGAAAAAAGTAGATTATCTAGAGAAAACCAGGAATATCGACGGATTCTATAATAGGAACGTACGTATGCTCTGGTTAACCTTGAGCCTGGTAACTGCCGAATTTGAGCCGGAAAAAACCTCTGAATATTTTGAGGAATTATCAGGTTATACGAATCCATCAAATCCATTTGAAGTAAGGGAAAATGCTTTTGGATATCTTTTCCAGCTAGGAGCTTTCAATGAAACTAGTTTGGAGAGCCTTTTAATGGCAACAAATCATCATGCTTACAGGTTCCGGGATTTTGCAAGACAGTTGCTTGATGAATTGATCGCAAATGAGGAATTTCGAGAGAAATTGATAAATGTGTCTTCAACCTTAGAGGAGAAGCATAGCAGGTATTTGAACTCTAAAATTTCAGGTTAAGATGAGAGCACTCGTAATTTCAGGAGGAGGAAGCAAGGGAGCTTTTGCCGGCGGAGTTGCGCAGTATCTTACTGAAGATCTTGGTCGCGATTATGATCTTTTTATAGGAACCTCTACAGGAAGTTTGCTTCTTTCTCATATGGCTCTGCATAAGGCAGAGAAAGTCAAAAAGGCCTTTACCAGTGTTAATCAATCCAGTATTTTTAGTAGCAGGCCTTTCCTTATCAAAAAGAAGCATGGGCAGGAAACGATCACGATCAATCACTTTAATGTTATACTGAATTTTCTAAAAGGAAGGAAAACCTTCGGCGATAGTTTAAATCTTAAAACCCTGCTTCAGAAGACGTTTACAAAAGAAGAATTTCAGCAACTGAAGGAAAGCAATAAGGAAGTTGTGGTTACAGTCTCTAATCTCTCTCTGAACGAGGTGGAATATAAGAGTATCAAGGATTACGATTACGATGCATTTATAGACTGGATCTGGATTTCATGCAATTACACACCATTTATGAGCCTGGTTACCAAGAATGGATGTGAGTATGCCGATGGTGGGCTAGGAAGTATGGTGCCTATAGAGGAAGCCATCAAGCGGGGTGCGACAGAGGTGGATGCGATCATTCTACAAACTGAAGTGACTTATTTCAATAGAATGCCTTCAAAGAATGTATTTTCGCTCATCACCAATCTTTTCGCTTTTATGCTGGACAGGATCGAAACTCAGAACATCAGGATCGGAAAATTTTCAGCCGCGAATAAGGATTGTATTATCAATTTTTACTATACTCCAAGCGTTCTAACAACGAATTCTCTTATTTTTGATAAGGATAAAATGCGGGAATGGTGGGAGAGTGGCTATGAGTTTGCCAAATACAGAAACGAAGAAATTAACGAAATTGAACCTTAATGCGTGCACTGGTTATATCTGGAGGAGGAAGTAAAGGCGCCTTTGCCGGCGGCGTGGCCCAACATCTAATTCAGGAACAAAAAAGAAGGTATGATCTTTTTCTAGGAACCAGTACCGGCAGTTTGCTTATTCCTCACCTCGCTGCAGGAAACATCCAGAAAGTTTACGACATCTATACCAGTGTTACGCAAAGAACGATCTTTAGCGTGAACCCTTTCGTAGTCAAGAAAAAAGATGGTCGTGAATATGTGACGATCAATTATTTGAATACGATCTGGCAATTTATAAGACAGCGCCGAACCTTTGGGGAAAGCAAAGCATTACGTAGAAGCATCAGAAAGAATTTTTCTCAGCAGGATTTTAACGAGCTTAAATCCAATATTAAAGATGTAGTCGTAACTGTGTCTAATCTATCTAAAAACAGGGTGGAATATAAATCCATCCACGATTTCGAGTACGACGACTTTTGCGACTGGATCTGGATAAGTTGTAATTATATACCTTTTATGAGTCTCGCGACCAAAGACGGCTTTGAATACGCCGATGGTGGTTTGGGATGTGTGGTTCCTATCCGGGAGGCCATTAAGCGCGGCGCAACAGAAGTAGATGCGATCATCCTGGAAGCTGAAAATATGGAATACAATAAAGTTCTAGGTAAGAATCCTTTTTCATTAATGGTCAACCTCTTCGGTTTTTTATTAGACCAGGTTGAATATCATGATATTGTGGAGGGGAAACTTGCAGCTATGAATAAAAAGGTCAAGCTGAATATCTACTATACACCAACCAAGCTGACGGAAAATTCTCTTGTTTTCAACAAAAAAGATATGACCGACTGGTGGCAGCAGGGTTTTGAGTATGCCGAAAAGAAAGAAATGGAACGTAAAGCTGCTAAATCTTCCTGGTTTAAGCTAGGTTTCTAACCTCTTGTTTGATGAACCCTAAAGCAGCCTCGGTAGGTGCTTGTTTTTCTATCATTGCCTCAAGAATAACTTTTCTAAGATCGTCTGGATTCGATACGTTTTCTTTATCTGAAGCATTTCTGATCATGCTGATCATGGCATTCTTCGATGTTCTTATATAGTCCCAGCATTCGTTGCTAACATAGATTTGCTGCGCTAGATTATGCTCGAATTCCTGTTCGATATTAGCTATTAACAAACTTGTATAAGCTGGAACATCTTCGGCGATAGGCTCAACCCGAAATAGTAATTTACCTGGAGATATTCTTTCCAGTAATAAGGTCAGTCTTTCGTAAGCCTGTAATCTAATAGGTAACGAAGTTTTCTGTTTTTCTCTAAGTAGCAAAAACCTTCTACGATTTTCCTCATTACTGGAATAGGTGTGAAAAAAGTAGAAACTAACCAAACCAACGATAGCTGCCGGGAGTATTCCATAGATCAATTGAAAAACATCAAATTCGTTCATAAGTATTAATGTATAGCGTCTTCAGTTATTTGTAGTGATTTAAGATCAAGATTACCACCTAAGTGCGGACATTTTACCAATTCTGTTACAGAGTGGAAATTTACTTTATCCTTGGTATATCCAAAAGTAGATTCTAATGTATTTGAAAGATTCTTATCACTTAAGTTGATCTCGATATCATTGGTGGTGAACTGCGCAGGATGTTCGTGACCACAGGCATGCGTAATTTGAAGCAGCTCTTTTCTGAATTTTACAAAGTAGAAATTGGTACGCATGGATTTATCTGCAATATCAATACCTCTTTGCAGCCATTTATTCTGAGTTGCAATTCCGGTAGGGCAGGTGTTGGTGTGGCAGCTTTGAGCCTGTATACAACCAATACTCATCATCGCTTCCCGGCCAACGTTGATACAATCTGCGCCTAAAGCAAATGCCATCGCAGCTTTTGCAGGAAATCCAAGTTTACCTGCCGCTACAAAAACGATTCTATCGGTGAGTTCATATTCCTGGAAGATCTTGTAAACATCGCTAAAACCGTAGATCCACGGTACCGAAACATGATCAGCGAAACTTGGTGGCGCAGCACCGGTACCACCTTCACCACCATCTATCGTAATAAAATCGGGTCCGTGATTTTTAGATTTCATGATGCCGGCAAGTGTATGCCAGTCATCAAGATTTCCAATTGCAGCTTTGATTCCTACCGGAAGACCTGTAGCTGCTGCAATTTCCTCAAGAAAAGTAATCATATCCTCAAGGTTGCCGAAAGCTGAATGGTAAGCTGGTGAAAGAACATCCTTCCCCATTGGAACTCCCCGAATTTCTGAAATCTCCTGTGAGATCTTTTTAGCTGGAAGAACACCTCCTTTACCAGGTTTAGCTCCCTGGGATAGTTTAAGTTCTATCGCTCTAACTTGTGGGTTTTCCTGTACCAGTCTGACTAGCTTGGACATGTCAAAATTACCTTGTTCGTCTCTGGTTCCAAAGTATCCGGTTCCTATCTGGAAAATAACATCTGCTCCTTTTTTGTGATAAGGAGATAATCCGCCTTCACCAGTATTGTGATAAGCTCCGGAAAGTTTACAACCTTCATTCAAAGACTCTATAGCTTTGGCTGAAAGTGAACCATAACTCATTGCCGATACATTAATAATCGAAGCCGGTCTGAATGGTCGTTTCCGATTATTATAGGTTCCCATTGCCTTTGCGCAGGGGATCAATCCGGAGTTTTTCTGGTTTGGATGCCCAGCAGGTAATTTATAAGGAAGAATTGAATTTTTGACAAATATATAGTGCGAAGAATACATGTCCTGGTCTGTACCGAAGCCCTCATAATTATTTTCATTTTTTGCTGAAGCATATATCCAGCTTCTTTCACGCCTGTTGAAAGGTAATTCTTCCCTGTTGTTGGCTACAAGATATTGTCTAATTTCAGGTCCAATGCTTTCCAGGAAGTAGCGTAGATGCCCAACCACTGGGAAATTGTGCTTAATGGTGTGTTTCCGATTAAAGAGAACATCATTAATTGCGATAATTACTAATATGAGTAGTATCCATCCCCACCATGGGATAGAGGTTAAAAAACTTAAAATTTGATCCATTAGGAATTGCTTAAAAAATCAAGAGTTAATTGTGTCATTGTTTTCACACCAAGTAAAAGTCCGCTTTCATCAATATAAAAGTCGGGAGTATGGTGTCTTGTAGGTTCAGCATTTTGAGGCATTCCACCTAAAAAGAAATAAAAACCTGGTACTTTCTCCTGGAAAAAGGAAAAATCTTCCCCACCGGTAGTAGCCTTCATTAAGTTTACATTTCCTTTTCCTGCAACATTTTCAAGAGTGGGAAGCATTTGTTGAGTCAGAGCTACATCATTAAAAGTGATCGCGGTATTATTCTGAATATCGATTGTGGCAGAACCTCCGTATGCCTTAGCAATTGCCGGAACTAGTTCACGCATTCTGGATAAGATCACTTTTTTGTTTTCCGGATCCAAAGTTCTAACGGTACCAATAAGTTCTGCAGTTTCAGGAATGATATTAAATCGCACACCACTGGTAATCTTTCCAACCGTTATCACAGAAGCCGACTCAGTTAAGTCTGCATTTCTACTGATGATCGTTTGCAGACCATCGATGATCTTGGCAGAGATTAATATTGGATCCACGCCACTCCATGGAGCTGAACCATGTGCCTGTTTACCCTGAACATTGATTACAAATCTTTCCACTGCTGCCATGGTGCCTTCAGGTTTATACTTGATAGTTCCCACCGGAGTAGCAGCATTAATATGCAATCCAAATATGGCATCTACCTCAGGATTTTCAAGAACACCTTCTTTGATCATAAGGGCAGCTCCACCTTCTTCCCCTGGTGGTGGCCCCTCTTCAGCGGGTTGAAAAATAAATTTTACGGTGCCATTGATTTTGTCTTTATGCTTTGCAAGAATTTCAGCAACTCCCATAAGAATGGCGGTATGGGTATCATGCCCGCAAGCATGCATCACTCCGGTTTGAGCACCTAAGAATTCTGTGGTCTTGGTAGATTTAAATTCCAGCTCATTTTTTTCTGTAACGGGTAGGGCGTCGATATCTGCTCTAAGAGCCAGGGTTTTACCAGGCTTGTCACCTTTTAAAATTCCCACAACTCCGGTTTTTGCGATTCCAGTAGTAGTTTCGATACCAAGTGACTGCAGGTGGGCTGCTATCTTTTTGGCAGTCTCGAATTCACGATTGGATAATTCCGGATTTTCGTGAAGATCTCTTCGCCACTCGATCACCTGCTTTTCTATATTCTGAAAATCAGCTTCTGGAATATTCTGCTGCGCCTGAAGTCCAAGTGTTGCCAGAAGAATGCTTAGAGTAAATATATATTTCATATTAGAAAGTTTAGAATTTGATCAAATGATAATCATCTGCCTGAAGCTGTACAAGTGCCGTCATTGCTGAAAGAGCAAACTTTATGTCTTTATGGATATTTTCAGGATCTACATTATGATGTACTGCGCTCTGCCCGCAAACAATAAGTTCGACACCAGCATTTGCCAATGCGTGAAATAGCGCGGTATTGGGATTTTTTTCAGTTTCAGGATAGGCCTGGGAATAAGAAGCATCATTGAGAACATCTTTGGTAGCTGAACCATGAAAGACCAGAGCTAGATGCATATTTTCAGGATCTACTCCAGCTTTTTCATGCATGTTCAAAAATCGAGCAGCTGTTTCAACCAGTTTATTGACTTCAGCAGGATCAAAATTCGTGTCGATATCAAATACCACTTTATATGCCAGATTGGTGTCTACTTTAAATTCGGCATGAGGAACAGTAATGGTTTTGCCATATTCAGGAATAACATTTCCAGCTTCAAATTGTTGAGCAAAAGATAGATTTATCCAAAAAATCGCAAATAGCAAGATCAATTTCTTCATGGAAGTAAGATGGAATAATGTTGAATTTTTAAAGATATTAAAATATCGTGCAATGCTTCAGAAGACTTCCTTAATGTTTAAAATTCGGTTCACTACGGGTTTAGTTTTTTGAGCATTTTAGTTACCTTTCAGCATTAATAAAATGGAGAAGATTTGGAAGCTTACTTAGCTGAATTAAATGATGCACAAAGGGCCCCGGTGCTGCAGAAAGACGGACCAATGATCGTTATTGCCGGTGCAGGATCTGGTAAGACCAGGGTGTTAACCTATAGGATCGCTTACTTGATGAATCAGGGCGTTGATGCGTTCAATATTCTTTCGCTAACCTTTACCAATAAGGCAGCACGAGAGATGAAGCAGCGTATCGCCAAGATCGTAGGAAGTAGCGAAGCGAAGAATCTCTGGATGGGAACTTTTCACTCTGTTTTTGCTAAAATGTTGAGGTTCGAGGCAGATAAACTTGGATACCCTTCGAATTTCACCATTTACGATACTCAGGATTCTCATTCGGTGATCAGGTCGATCATAAAAGATATGCGTCTGGACAAAGATGTGTACAAATACAAGCAGGTCTATAACCGAATTTCTTCTTATAAGAACAGTCTTATTACGGTAAAGGCCTATTTCCAGAATCAGGAATTACAGGAAGCCGATGCCATGTCCAAAAAGCCAAGACTGGGTGAGATCTACCAGCAATATGTAGATCGCTGTTTCAAGGCGGGCGCGATGGACTTTGATGATCTGCTTCTAAAAACTAATGAATTACTGAACAGGTTTCCGGATGTACTTCACAAGTACCAGAGTAGGTTTAAATATATTCTGGTGGATGAGTATCAGGATACCAATCATTCTCAGTACTTGATCGTAAGAGCACTTTCAGATAAATTTCAGAATATATGTGTGGTAGGAGATGATGCCCAGAGTATCTATGCATTTCGTGGTGCCAATATTAATAATATTCTGAATTTCCAGAAGGATTATGACAATGTACAGATGTACAGGCTTGAGCAGAATTACAGGTCTACCCGAAACATTGTACATGCTGCCAACTCGATTATTGATAAGAATAAGACCAAGCTGGATAAGATCGTATGGACTGCGAATGATGATGGTCCAAAAATCGTTGTAAATAGGTTACTTACAGATGGGGAAGAAGGACGTTATGTTGCTAGTTCTATCTTTGAGAACAAAATGCAACAACAGCTTAACAATGGTGATTTTGCAATCCTTTACAGAACCAATGCGCAGAGTAGGGCGATGGAAGACGCACTGCGGAAGAGGGATATTCCATATAGAATTTATGGCGGACTATCATTTTACCAGCGAAAAGAGATCAAGGATGTTCTTTCTTATCTAAGACTTATACTGAATAATAAGGATGAAGAAGCTCTGAAAAGAGTGATCAACTATCCGGCGCGAGGGATTGGACAGACTACGATGGACAGGCTTTCTGTAACCGCCAATCAGCATAACAGGTCTATCTTTGAAGTAATTCAGAATCTAGATAAACTTGATCTTAAGATCAACCGAGGAACGCAGACCAAACTGGAGAATTTTGTAAATATGATCCAGAGTTTTGCTATTTCCAACGAAACTATGGACGCCTTTCAGATCGCTGAAATGGTGACCAAAAAGACCGGGCTGGTTCAGGAACTTAAAAAAGATGGTACTCCTGAAGGAATTGCCAGAATTGAAAATATTGAGGAATTGCTCAATGGTATCAGGGATTTCGTGGAAGGTCAGCGGGAGATCGCAGACGCCAGTGGTTCTTTGTCTGAATTTCTTGAAGATGTGGCACTTGCCACAGATCTGGATAATGATACCGGGGATGATGATCGTGTTGCTTTAATGACCATTCACCTGGCCAAAGGTCTGGAATTTCCATACGTATATATTGTAGGAATGGAAGAAGATCTTTTTCCATCTGGGATGAGTATGAATACCAGAAGTGAACTTGAAGAAGAGCGCCGATTGTTCTATGTAGCTATAACCAGGGCCGAGAAGCAGGCATATCTTACCTACACACTTTCCAGGTATCGCTGGGGTAAACTTGTAGATGCCGAGCCTAGTAGATTTATTGAAGAAATCGATGAGCAATATCTTGAAACTCTGGTGCCACAGGACGATTATAAGTACAAGCCTTTAATAGATACAGATATCTTTGGGGACGATGTAGATAAGAGCAAATTACGACAATCCAAACCAAGAACAGGAACTCCACCTCCAGCTCATAAACCTTCAGAAGAACAGCTGCGTAAACTTAGAAAACTAAGGCCAGCTGCGAAAGAACCGGAGAAAGCGATGAACACTTTGAATCTTTCCGCAGGGGATGAAGTGGAACATATGCGTTTTGGAAAAGGTAAAGTTCTTAAGCTTGAAGGTGTTGGCCAGGATCGAAAAGCAGAGATCGATTTTGAACAGGGCGGAATCAAGAATTTGCTCTTACGTTTTGCCAAGCTGAAAATTCTTTCTTAAAAATTTCTAGGATTACTGTAGAAAATACATATATTAGCTCAGAGTCGTATTAATCCCTACATTTTTACAACTCCAAAAACCAAATAAAAAACAACGTTTTTATAGAGACCTGCTTTAAGGTCTCTTTTTTTATGCCTGTACAGCAATACGTTAATCTTCTTCTAAAACACTGTTAGCGATTTATTTAAATTTTTACAGAAAGTTGATCTATGAACTATCTTGAAAAAAAATAAAGTTATGATCAAAGAAGGAAGTAAAGTAAAATGGGAATGGGGAAATGGAACTGCGGAAGGAAAAGTGCAAAGTACATTTACCAAGAAAGTAACCCGTACGATCGATGGTAATGAAGTGACCCGTGACGGAGAAGAGGGAAACAAAGCATTGTATATCGAACAGGAAGATGGCAGTAATGTCCTTAAACTTGAAAGCGAAGTTAAAAAGGCGGACTAAAACATTCCATTTGCGCGGAATATCTTAATTTTAAGAAGATCAAAAACATACTAATATGGCTGAACTTCTAAGAATTTATGATGAAAATCCCGCACCAAAACATATAAATAAGGTAGTAGAAGTCCTCAAAAAAGGGGGACTTATTATTTATCCGACCGATACTATATATGGGTTGGGATGTGATATTACCAATAACAGTGCACTAGAAAAGATTGCCAGGATCAAGAATGTAAAGTTGGAAAAAGCTAATTTTTCCTTTGTTTGCGAAGATCTTAGCAATCTTTCTGATTACGTAAAACAAATCGACACTACTACCTTCAAGATTCTCAAAAGATGTTTACCAGGACCTTACACGTTTATATTGCCGGGCGGAAATAATCTTCCAAGTGTATTCAAAAAGAAAAAAACAGTAGGAATAAGAGTTCCAAATAATTCTATTTGCCAGGCGATAGTCAAAGCACTTGGTAACCCAATTATTTCAACCTCCATTAGGGATGAAGATGAGGTACTCGAATACAGTACAGATCCAGAATTAATCCGAGAGAAATGGGATAACCTTGTGGATCTGGTGATCGACGGTGGTTATGGTGATAATGTTGCTTCTACCGTTATCGATCTTACAACGCCAGAGCCGGAAGTAATCCGGGAAGGAAAAGGTTCCCTTGAAATCATGTAAAATTTTAGGATTTTCTGTGCTTTCTAGTTAATTCTCTATTAAAGCAGGATCAAGGTTTTTCAAATACGCAATGAGATAGTAACTTAAAAGAAAAAATAAGTTATGAGTATATTAGAAACTACAACTCAAGTTAAAGGACAACCTATAAATTTATTTTATGAAGACTATGGTGATGGTAAACCGGTAATTTTAATTCACGGTTGGCCTTTAAGTCATAGAATGTGGGAATACCAGATAGAGTCTATTGTAGAGGCAGGATTTAGATGTATTGCTTACGATCGCAGAGGTTTTGGGGCAAGTGATAAACCCTGGACTGGTTATGATTATGATTCACTGGCAAAGGATCTGAATGATCTAATTACTAAATTGGACCTAACAGATGCTACAATTGTTGGTTTTTCCATGGGTGGAGGAGAAGTAGCCCGCTATATCGCAAACTACGGAACTTCAAAATTAAGTAAAGCTGCCTTAATTTCAGCGGTGCCACCATTTATGCTGAAGACTGATGATAATCCAGATGGTTTGGATGCAGAGACATTTGAAGGTTTTAAGAAGAAACTTAGAAAAGATCGTCCCGGATTCTTATCAGAATTTGGCGAGCAATTCCTGAACTTTGAAGACAATTCAGATCGAATTAGTGAGGATATGGCGCAATACTATTGGTCTATAGGATGTCAGGCTGGACCAAATGCCACGCTGGAATGTGTAGACTCTTTCGGAAAAACAGATTTTAGAGAAGATCTGAAGAAATTTGATATTCCTACGCTGGTGGTTCATGGTACCGCAGATCAAGTCGTACCTATCGAAATATCCGGGAAAAAGAGTGCTGAAATGATATCAAATAGCGAATACCACGAGGTGATGGACGCTCCACACGGGCTTATTTTAACTCACACTGCAGAATTCAATAAGATTCTCGTAGATTTCCTTAAGAGGTAATCTACAATCAACAAAATGTATGAAGCCCTCGCTAGAGGGCTTTTTTATTACATGGATTTCAAAAACGCTTTATGTATTTCTGATGGCTTTCCTGATTTTCCTTTCTTCTTCTCAGAGAACGCCAGCTCAAAACCACTTCGGGCAGCTTTTAATCTTTGGGTAGGTGTTCCATGATGACCTGGACTTTCAGCAAAACAATCTCCAGAATTATAGCTCATGTTGAAAAATGATTCGAGTCGCTTCCAGTTATAAGTTGCACCTCTTTTATGCCCCAGAAAATAGGCTGCTGCAAAATCAGCCTCTAATTCTCTTAAAAGCTCGGGATTATCTTTATAGTCATTCTCCCATTGCAGGTCGTACTCGAATTGGGCCTGGTGCCACCATTCGTGGGCGAGGAGTCCGCTGAAGACTATTTCTTCTGGGATTCCGGATTCTTCCAGTATCTCTAGAATACCATCACTTATGACCAGGAGACCATTTGATCTTGTAAATGCCTCGAGGGCGAAGAAGCTATTCTCTGGGATCTGGCAACTATTCTGATTAGCTTCAATAATTTGTGAAGCTTTAATCCTGGCTTCTGAAGCATTGCGAACACTGCGATCAAAACTTTCGATCATATCTGCCAATTGCTTTGGATCTTCCAGGGTTGCGGTATGCTGTCCATTTAAATAGATCTGCCGGTCAAGCTGCCAGAACTTCTGAAGCTCTCGCATTCGTTTATTTGCTAGACGATCGTATTGCCCGTCGCTGCCATAATAATTCGGACCTATATAATGAGTAACGTATTTTCTATGCAGGTCTCTTAAATAGAAGACCATCTCAACATCAAAATTTGGATCTTGAATTAGCTTCTCGAAATTCTTCTGAAGTAGATTTTGAAACGAAGTGATTTCGCAGGAGCTATTTTTAACTGGAAGATGTTCAACCTCAGTAAGCGTATTATAAGAGTTGAAATCAATTTCCCTAATTTCAAAATCAGCTGAAGTGGAAATGAAATCTGTTGATTCGGTCTGAGTTTTAATAGTCTCAGAGGAGCAGGATACCTGGAAGAGGTAGAGACCTAAAAAAAGTATTCCGCTACTAATTTTGAGTGCTTTCATAATTAGTGATTTAGAGAGTAGGGAATACTACTAAAATAATATAAAATATTGAAGATCAGAAGTTAAAGCTACCAAATAAAAAAGCCTCTGCATTGCAGAGGCTTTGATATATAGAAAAGGATTCTAATTAGTTAGACTGAGAACTAGCTTTCTCCATTCCATCTTCGATCATACTGTAGAATTGATCAAGTTTAGGAAGAACAACAATTCTTGTTCTACGGTTCTTAGCACGACCTTCAGCAGTTTCGTTGCTTGCAAGTGGCACATAGTAAGATCTACCTGCAGCAGTCATACGCGCTGGCTCAACACCAAACTCGTCCTGAAGAACACGTACTACAGAAGTTGCACGCTTTACACTTAGATCCCAGTTATCTTCGAACATTGAAGTGCTAATAGCTTTGTCATCTGTATGACCTTCAACCATAAATTCGATATTTGGCTTGTTATTTACAACAGTAGCTACTTTACCAAGAACTTCTTTCGCACGAGATGTTACGTTGTAACGACCGCTATCGAAAAGTAATTTGTCTGAAATAGATACATAAACAACACCTTTCTCAACATTGATCTCGATATCCTCATCATTAAGGTTACCAAGAGCTCCTTTAAGACTGGTTACAAGAGCAAGAGTTACAGAATCTTTCTTGTTCATTGCATCTTGCATAGAACGAATTGCAAGGTCCTTCTCTTTAATACTTTCCAAAGAACGTTCCATGTTCTCAGCTTCTTTCTTAGAAAGAGTTGCCAAGTTCCCTACGTTGTTCAATAACGCAGCATTCGTATTATTTAAAGTTGCAACCTGGCTATTTAGACGCTCTTTTTCATCAAGACAGGAGTTCAATTTCACGGTAGCCGTGTTTAATTGATCCTGAGTTTCACGTTGTTTTGTTTCAAGTTCATTGTATTTTTTCTGTGAAACACATGAAGATAGCAAAAGGGCCGCAGTAGCCGACATTAGCATGATTTTTTTCATAACTAGTTTCTTAAATTTTAAATTGTTTAGAGGCCAAAAATATCAAAAAAATAGCAAGGTGGAAAGCTATTTTAACATTTCCTTTCTATATTATTTTTAGAGTTCACTATAGCGATCCTTTTTAAGGATAAAATGTTGATACACAATAGAACGCAATTCATAATATCGGTCAATTTTAAATTGATCAGGACGCTTTTTTCTAATCTTGTTAAATGAAGAGTAGAAGCTTCCATGAGCTTTTAAAATTGCCGTAAAATGGTTCACTTTTCCTTCGGTTAAAAACTTCAGAGCAGCAACTCCGTCTAGGATCATCCTTCCAAATAATATTGGGAACAAATCTGTTGATCTAAGGTTTTTCAGCAGTAGAAAAAGACCATTTCTAAAATTATAATAGGTTTTTTTGGGATCCATACTTGATAAGGTCGCTCCACCTACGTGGTAAACGACAGAATTTGCTACATATTTTATGCGATATCCCATATTCTGAATTCTCCAGCAGAGATCTATTTCTTCCTGGTGAGCGAAAAAGTCTTCATCGAGTCCGCCAGCTTCCTGGAAAACTGAATTTCTAATCGCAAAACAGGCGCCTGAAGCCCAGAAGATTTCATGGTTATCATTATACTGTCCTTTATCTTCCTCCATTTTCTGAAAGATCCTTCCCCTGCAGAAAGGATAACCAAGTTGATCAAGATAACCACCGGCTGCACCGGCATACTCAAAATGATCCTTTTTTTTGTAATCCAGGATCTTTGGCTGAATTGCCGCTACCTCTGCTTCTTTTTGAAAGATTTCCAGTATTGGAACCAGCCAGTTCCTGGTAACCTCTACATCACTATTCAGTAGAATGATAATTTCTTCAGAAACCGACTTTAAAGCCTCGTTGTATCCGCCGGCATAACCATTGTTCGATTTATTCTGGATAATATGGACCTCTGGGAAGCTGATCTTTAAAACCGCTACCGATTCATCTGTAGAATTATTATCAGCTACATAGATCTTTGCTTCTTTAGAATTTGTAATAACCGAAGGCAGGAATTTTTTTAAAAGATCTTTCCCATTCCAGTTCAGAATAACTACAGCTATATTCATGCTCGTTGGTATTCCGGTAATTCGGTTAGAAATATATAAGTTTCCTTTTCATAATCCATCTGGCAAAAGTAATGCTCAATCCCATTAGTTACCATCAAATAATTCGCTTTTAAGCTCAGGTTATACCTGGCGATCTGGTCGAAGGTGTCCTGGGTGATCTTTATCTTCGGAGCTTTACACTCCACGATTATATGTATGTTTCCTTGCGGATCGAACACGACCACGTCATATCTTTTGGTGAGACCGGCGATCTTTAACTGCTTTTCAACATTTATGAGGCTTATCGGGTAATTTTTTTCTTTTTCCAGAAACTTCACGGTATGCTGGCGTACCCATTCTTCAGGCGTAAGGATGATAAACTTTTTCCGTAGATCGTCAAAAACAGCTACTTTATTTTGATTATTTTTGAATCGAAATGAGTATGATGGAAAATTCAGCTTCTGCATTTTTCAAAAGTAATGAAGATTATTCAGTGATAAAATATCGCCTTCAGTTTTCCATCAATTCAAAATCGCCGTAAACTCCTCTATGGACGAAGCCAGAAAAATAGTAAACGATATTAAAAAAGGTGATATCAAACCTATCTATTTCCTGATGGGTGAGGAAACCTTTTATATCGACGGAATTTCGAATTATATCGCAGACAACCTTCTTTCCGAAGAAGAAAAGGGCTTTAATCAAATGACCCTCTACGGAAGAGATACGAATATCGAGGAGATCGTGAGCAATGCCAAGCGGTATCCAATGATGGCTGAAAGGCAGGTGATTATTGTAAAAGAAGCTCAGGATCTTTCCAGAACCATAGAGAAACTGGCAGATTACGCTGAAAATCCTCAGCCTACCACGGTATTGGTGATGTGTTATAAATATAAAAAGATCGATAAGCGACGCAAACTGCATAAAACCATTGCGAAAACCGGTCTTATTTTCGAAAGTAAACGACTTTATGAGAACCAGGTGGGAGACTGGATCATGAAAACGATGAAAAGTCGGGGATATTCAATTTCTCCAAAAGCTTCTCAAATGCTGGTTGAATTCCTTGGAACAGATCTCGGGAAGATCGATAATGAACTTCAAAAACTTCAGCTTATTTGCAAAAAGGAAACACTTATTAGTCCGGAGATCATTGAAGAGAATATCGGGATTAGCAAAGATTTCAATAATTTCGAACTGCGTAAGGCGATTGGGGAAAGAGATACTTTAAAGGCGCATCGAATAATCAATTATTTTGCTCAGAATCCGAAAGACAATCCACTGGTAGTGACCATAAGCCTGCTATTTTCCTATTTTTCCCAGATCCTGCAATACCATGGTCTTAATGACAAATCCAAGGGAGCGGTTTCAAAGCAATTAAAAATAAGTCCTTACTTCGTGGGTGATTATATTACAGCAGCGAGAAATTTTCCCATGAAAAAAGTAAGCAAGGTTATTAGTGATCTGCATGAAACTGATGTGAAAAGTAAAGGGGTAGGCGCTGCAAATGTTTCACAGGGAGATCTTCTTAAAGAACTACTTGTAAAAATCATGAACTAAATGAGCAAATTTTCAACCTGGGTTGGTGCGGCAAGACTGAGAACACTACCATTATCCATTTCAGGGATAATTGTAGGAAGTAGTATCGCTGCACAACAGGGACAGTTCAACCTCGCAATTTTTAGTCTCGCACTAGGAACTACCCTTGGATTACAGATCCTGTCAAACTTTGCTAATGACTACGGTGATGGAGTCAAAGGAACCGACAATGAAGACCGGATAGGACCCATGCGTGCCTTACAAAGCGGGATTATCACCCAAAAGGAAATGCTTCGTGCGATGGTCATCACCGCGGTTGCCACTTTTATACTGGCTGTGTTACTTATCTATGCTTCTTTCGAAGACGAGAACTGGATCGCTGCACTGGTGTTTTTGATGCTGGGAATAGGCGCTATCGTCGCTGCGATCAAATACACTGTAGGAAATTCTGCTTATGGATATCGCGGTAGAGGCGATATTTTTGTTTTTGTATTTTTTGGACTGGTTGCCGTCTACGGTAGCTATTTTTTAAATACACATGATCACAACTTTGTAAGCTTCTTTCCGGCAGTAGCCATAGGTTTTTTAAGTGTCGCGGTTCTCAACCTTAATAATCTTCGTGATAGAATTTCAGATGCGAAAGCAGGAAAAAATACACTGGTGGTGAAATTAGGCGAACGGAAAGCAAAGAATTACCATTACCTGTTAATTATTGGAGCTTTGTTCTTTATGTTAATCTATTCAGCATTGGTTTCCAGGGAACTGGATGATTATATGTATCTGTTAGGTTTTATTCCACTTATTTTTCATTTAATACGAGTAGATAAAAATGAGAACCCTAAAGATCTGGATCCCGAGTTAAAGATAGTGGCGCTTTCCACATTTGGAATCTCTATTCTCTTTGCTATTGGACTTGTACTCTAAGGTTCAAGTTTAACAAAACTATATAGCCAGCTAATTATAGGAATTTAGCCGAATCCTTATTTTTATAGAAACCGAAAACTTTTTTTATGAAAATTACATTTTACGGGCAGAATTCGCTTGCTCTCGAGATTGGTAACAAACACATTATCGTAGATCCATTTATTACTGGCAACGATCTTTCCAAGGATAAAGTAGATATTAATGATCTAAAGGCAGACTATATTTTATTGACCCATGCTCATCAGGACCATATTCTCGATGCTGAAGCTATTGCAAAAAATACAGGCGCCAAGATCGTTAGTAATTACGAGATCGCTAATCATTACGGAGATAAGGGCTTCGAGGTACATCCCATGAATCACGGAGGTAGCTGGGATTTTGACTTCGGAAAAGTGAAATACGTGAATGCTTTGCATACCAGTTCATTTCCTGATGGCAAGTATGGAGGACAACCCGGCGGTTTTGTGATCGAAACTGATAGCGGGAATATTTATATCGCCGGTGACACAGCTTTAACGCTCGACATGAAATTGATACCCATGAGAACCAAAATTGACCTCGCCGTGCTTCCAATTGGCGATAACTTTACCATGGGCGTGGAAGATGCGATAATCGCCAGTGATTTCATCGAATGTAATCGTATACTAGGATGTCACTATGATACCTTCGGTTTTATTGAAATCGACCATGATGATGCTAAAAAGAAATTTGCTGCCAAGGGTAAAGATCTTTTACTGCTCGATATTGGTAAATCTGTTGAAGTATAATTATGAAAGCTTTTTACAAACGATACCTTTTAGAATTCAAACGCCCCAGTGGAACTTCCCGGGGCGTTCTTACTGAAAAAGAAACGTGGTTCCTGAAGATCGAGGATAATGAGCGCTACGGTATAGGTGAATGCGGAATTTTAAGATCATTAAGTTATGATGATCGTCCAGATTACGAGGATAAGCTACACTGGGTTTGCCAAAATATCAACATGGGAAAGGAATTGCTATGGGAAGAATTACGCGAATTCCCTAGTATCCAGTTCGGAGTTGAAATGGCGTTTCGCAGCCTCGAATCAAGTACTCCTTTCGAATTATTTCCTTCGGAATTTACTCAGGGAAAGGATCATATTCCAATAAACGGACTCATCTGGATGGGTGACAAGGAGTTCATGAAAAAACAGATTTCAGAAAAGATCGAACAGGGTTTTCGTTGTATTAAACTGAAAATTGGGGCAATAGATTTTGAAACTGAAATAGAATTGCTGAGATCCATTCGGGAAAATTTTTCCGCAGAGTCCATGGAGTTAAGGGTAGATGCGAACGGTGCTTTTCACCCAACAGAAGCATTGCGTAAACTAGAGCGGCTCTCTAAATTCGACCTTCATAGCATTGAACAGCCAATTAAGCAGGGACAAATCCCGGAGATGACTCAGTTATGCTCAAAAACGCCAATTCCAATTGCACTCGATGAAGAATTGATTGGAGTCACAGATGTAACAGAAAAGGCTAAACTGATACAAACTATACAACCACAATATGCCATTTACAAACCAAGTTTGATCGGTGGAATGAAAGGCACCCAGGAATGGATCGATATCTGTGAAGCTAACCAGGTGAAATGGTGGATCACCAGCGCGCTGGAAAGCAATATAGGGCTCAATGCAATTGCGCAGTGGACTTACACGCTGGATACAGATCTTCCCCAAGGTTTGGGAACGGGTGGTTTGTATACGAATAACTATACCAGTCCGTTGCTGGTGCAGGATGGTAAAATTCAATATGATCCTCAGGTAAGCTGGGATTTTAAATTTTAAGTAAACTATGTTTATAGGGCAAGCGTTCAAATACGAACATTCTTTCTGGAGATATCTGGTGATTCCAATTTTGTTTTTTGGCTTAATGGCTCTTAATTATGTAGCGGTTGAAATGCTGGATCTGGACGTGAATGAAATGATGCGGCAACAAATTGAAAGTAAAGGTTCCAACAGGGTACTTTTCGAGAATTTGTTATCATTCCTTGTGTTTCTTGCCGGGCTCTTGCTTTGGGTCAAATATGTTCATAAACAACCAATTAAAACTCTGACGACCAGTCGTAAAAAAGTGGACTGGAGTAGATTCTGGTTTGCCTTTGCCCTGGTTGCCGTATTCAATATTGGGATCACCGTACTAGATTATTATTCGAATCCGCAGGATTATGTATTTAATTTTCAATGGGAACCCTTTTTATATCTTCTTTTGATTTCAGTTTTTCTGATACCCATTCAAACGAGTTTTGAGGAATATTTCTTCAGAGGTTATTTGATGCAGGGGATAGGTGTGCTTGCTAAAAACAGGTGGATCCCTTTGGTACTTACTTCTGTGATTTTTGGAGGGTTGCATTATTTTAATCCTGAAGTGACCAAACTGGGCAACATTATCATGATCTATTATATTGGAACTGGTTTTATGCTTGGGATCATGACCTTGATGGATGAGGGAATGGAGCTTGCTCTAGGATTTCATGCTGCGAATAATCTAATTACAGCCTTACTTGTTACTGCCGACTGGACTGCGTTCCAGACGAATTCTATCTTAAAGGATGTCTCAGAACCTTCTGCCGGATGGGATGTGTTGATTCCTGTTTTGATCATATACCCTATCTTCCTTTTCATCTTTGCCAGGAAATACAAATGGAATAACTGGTCTCAAAAGCTCTTCGGAAGAGTGAAAAGACCTGAAAATGTAACAATTACTTAGGATATTCAGTAATTTAATTGCAAATTCTTAACTTTAAGTAATCGGTGAATGTCCAACTTAGCTTGAAGTATGAATAATAATTACAAGATTCCTGAAACTCACCCTGACTTTAGGTTGAACAAACGGCACTTCACAAATGCCGAATTGAAACATATCGCCTATAGTTATATCAAGGAAGGTGAGCCGTTTGAACAGCAAATTGGTAATTTCCTGCTGGATTGGTTACAACCTAAGGATTACATTGAAGTGCATACTTCGGGATCTACCGGTAAACCCAAAAAGATCAGGCTTACTAAAGAGCACATGATCAACTCTGCGCTGGCAACTTCAAAATTCTTTAAACTTCCTAATCATACCAAAGCATTATTATGTCTTCCTGTAGATTATATAGCAGGAAAAATGATGTTGGTAAGAGCGATGTTTTTAGGTTGGGACCTGGATTCGGTTCCTCCCTCTTCAAATCCATTCGATCAGCTATTCAAGGTTTACGATTTTTCAGCAATGACGCCATTCCAGCTGGACAATTCGATAAGTAGGCTTCATCTGGTGAAAAAACTTATCATTGGTGGTGGAGCAGTTTCACCAAGGTTGCGAAAAATGCTGGTGGATATAGATACCCGAATTTACGAAACCTACGGAATGACTGAAACCTGTAGTCATATAGCCGCAAAACGTTTAAATCCCAAGAAGAAGAAAGTTTCAAAAGCCTTCAAGTTATTACCAAATGTTAGCATTACTAAAGATGAACGTGATTGTCTTGTGATCAAAGCTCCAAAAGTGCTGGACGAAGAAATCGTAACCAACGATGTTGTAGAGATCATTACCTATAAAAAATTTATCTGGAAAGGGAGATATGATAATGTGATCAATTCCGGAGGAATCAAGATATTTCCTGAAGAAATAGAACGTAAGATCAACAAAAAACTGGATCATCGATTCTTTATCACTTCTATGCCAGATGATGCCCTGGGTGAAAAAGTAGTTATGTTCGTGGAAGATGATTTTTCCGAAGAAAGACTAACGGAACTTAGAGAAATGGTTGATAGGATGAAATCGCTTGGGAAATATGAGAAACCTAGAAAGATCTATTTAATCGCTAAGTTCGAAGAAACTCCAAACGGTAAGATTCACCGTGAAAATACTGCGAAAAGCAAAGTATCTTAAATCATGATTAGAACTGCTCTTATCATTATAATTCTGCTCAATTTGAATGAAAAAGTAATTTTCGATTTTAATAACGGTACCACAATCAGTGATTGGGTGGTAGTTGAAGATCGCGTTATGGGTGGTAGATCCAATGCAGATATCAGTCTTACCGAAACAGGTCATGCCAAATTTAGTGGGAATGTATCGCTTGAAAACAATGGAGGTTTTGCTTCAGTTCGTTATCGATTAAATGTAGATGGAATAAAGAAGTTTAGCAAAGCTGTGATCAGGCTCAAAGGCGATGGTAAGAATTATCAATTCCGACTCAAGAACAAATTGAACGATCGTCACTCGTACATACAGGAATTCTCTACTAATGGGGAATGGCAGGAAATCGAACTGGATCTGGCAAAAATGCACCCTGGATTTCGAGGTAGAATATTAGATATTCCTAATTGGGACCATGATATCATACAGGAAATCACCTTCTTAATTGGCAATAAAAAAAATGAAGAATTCAGTTTATTAATAGACTATATTCGACTGAAATAAACCCATTCCCATCACCTTATTCTTATGCGCTATTTACTAGTTTTTATACTTTGTATGCTCACTTTTAGTGCTCATACCCAAATACTTTCAGAAAAAGCTCGTGCTTCTGTTCGAGATGAGCTACTTGCAGAACGATTTGATAAGCTTCTACCTGTATTGATGGATCGGGCTGAAATTGATATGTGGGTGATCATTTCAAGAGAATATAATGAAGATCCTGTGATGAAAACCATGCTGCCTTCTACCTGGCTAAATGCGAGAAGACGAACCATGCTGGTCTTTTCCAGAAAGGCAGATTCTATAGAAAAACTTGCGGTTGCCCGTTATAATATTGGCGATGCTATCAAGTCTGCGTGGAACAAGGAAAAACAGCCCGATCAATGGAAAGCTCTAGCAGATATCATTAGTTCCAGGGATCCTAAAAAGATCGGGATCAATATTTCTGATAATTATGGTCTTGCAGACGGATTGGTAAAAACCGATTATGAGGAACTTCTAAAAAGTTTGCCGCAAGAATATCATTCCAGGTTGATCTCTGCGGAAGATCTTGCCGTAGGTTGGATAGAAACCCGAACTCTTAAAGAGATGCTTCTATTTAGTTCACTTGTGGAGCTAACACATGAGGTCATTGAAGAGGCCTTTAGTACTCAGGTGATAGAGCCGGGAGTAACTACTACAGATGATGTGGTTTGGTGGTTACGACAAAAAGTAACCGATCTTGGGCTGGAAACCTGGTTTCATCCAACTGTGGATATTCAGCGGAGCAACGAGCAACTTGTGGATCATATCACTGCATTCTCTGATGAAAATGGAAGCGATATTATTCTCAAAGGTGACTTGCTTCATTGTGACTTCGGAATTTCATATTTAGGTTTGAATACAGATTGCCAGCAAATGGCTTATGTCCTTCAGGATGATGAAACCGAAGCTCCACAATTCTTGCAGGAAGCACTTGAAAAAGGAAACAGGTTGCAGGATATTCTAACTCAAAATTTTAGAACTGGCAGAACAGGAAATGAGATTCTGGCTGCAAGTCTTGAAAAGGCAAAAGCTGAAGGTTTAAAACCTTCAATCTACACGCATCCACTTGGTCTTTATGGGCATTCTGCAGGACCAACGATTGGAATGTGGGATCAACAGGGTGGAGTTCCCGGGACTGGGGACTACCCACTTTATGAGGAAACAGCCTATGCAATCGAATTAAATACTGAGGTGAACATTCCAGAATGGGATAAAGATATAAGAATTATGCTGGAAGAAGCGGGATTTTGGGGGAAAGAAGGCTTTCGATATGTGAATAATAGACAGACATCTTTAATTCTTATCGATCCTTCTGCGGAATAAAAATAGCAGCTGAAAAGCTGCTATTTTTTATTTAATTTTCTCTACCCGAACATAGAATTCTAACTCATTCAGTGTGACTTCATCCAGTTCTTCACCAGTTTCCATACGTTGCCATTCTGAAGTTGCATCGAGTCTTATTTCCTCTTCATCTATGAAAATATCTACCGGCATGCTAAAATTAGTAACATCTGCTTTCCATCGATACTGGAAGTGTTCATCGCCCTGTTTTAGTTGTAGTACCGGTAATGCTGAATGTCGCAAATATTGATCGAAAACCGGTTTCAAATTCACTTTGGTAGCTTTATCGAAAAAGGTCTCCGTATCTCCTGTAGTAATGGTTTTATGTCTGTAAGTGCTGGTATAGTCTCTCAGAGTGTTCCACCATAATTCGTCATCATCGTAAATACTTCTGATCATGTTCAGAAGATTTGCTCCTTTAAAATACATGTCTCCGGAACCTTCAGAATTAACGCCGTAATCTCCAATGATTGTGCTGTTATTACTAATGCCTCTTCTTGTTCCTTTCAGGTATTCCTGAGCTTTTTCTTTACCCCAGCGGCATTCTACATAAATAGATTCAGTATAACTGGTAAAACCTTCCTGTATCCACATATCTGCAATATCCTTAGCGGTGATGCTATTCCCATACCACTCATGACCAGATTCGTGGATAATGATGTAATCCCAAAGTAATCCGATTCCCGTTCCGGAAAGATCATTTCCAAGGTAACCTTTCATATACTCGTTCCCGTAGGCCACAGCCGACTGGTGTTCCATTCCTAAATAAGGAGTTTCTACGAGTTTAAATCCGTCTTCTTCAAAAGGATAAGGACCCATTTTTTCATAGAAACAAGCCATCATATCCTGAACTTCTTCGAACTGTTTTTTTGCTTTATCAAGGTTGTAGGGCAGAACATAATAATCCATATCAAGATCTTTAAATTTATCAGAGAAATGAGAATAGTTCCCAATATTGATCATGATATTGTAGTTGTTAATGGGACTTTTCACTACCCATTTCCACTTCGTATATCCATCATTCAACTTCTCTTTTCCTAAAAATCTTCCGTTGGAGACATTCATGAGTCCGTTTGGTACTGCAATATCAATTTGAGCAGCATCCGGTTCATCGCTTTGATGGTCCTTGTTAGGATACCACAGGCTTGCGCCGGTTCCTTGCACTGCAACTCCAACCCAAGGGTTTCCGTCTTCATCGGTATCCCAGACGAAACCTCCATCCCAGGGTGCATTTTTGGCAACGATAGGATTTCCGTGGTAATAGAATTTAATAGAGTCTGAAGTTCCCTCATTCAAGGCTTCTTCAAAATTTACAAATACCGCGTTGTACTTACGGGTGAACTCCAGTTTTGTATTTTGATGTACGATAGAGTCTATCTGCATATTCTCGAATAGATCCAATTGCATCACTGGTAGAGAGCCAAGAACTTTAAAATGAATGGTATTACTACCGGCAATTGATCGTGCTTCAGGGTTCACTTTAAGATCAAGGTGATATTTTGTAACATCGTAATTGGATCTTTCAGGTCGCAACGAACCTCTTAAAGTATCAGCTTCAGTATAAGTAGTATGATTTGAACCAACTACCTGAGCCTCCAGGTTCATTGATAAGAACAATGAGACCAGCAAGCCAACGAGTAATAATTTATTCTGCATGGATAACAAATAATTGAGCATTAGGATCCTCTTCCAGTTTCTCCTGCATGCTATTGGTTAATTGAGTAAAACTTTTTAAAGACTGACCTTTACAAACACCATATGAGTAATGATACTTCAATAGTTCCAGATCTTCTTCAGATAATCTTCTATAAGAGTTGCAAGCAGATAAGATACTTTCACAATTAAGATCCTTACTGGACGCAAAATACCCCAGGGACTTGAAAAAATGGTATTTCAGTAGATTTTCTTTCAGAAGATTATTGGTAACCACTGCAGTATTCACTTTTAATGATGCTTTATAGATCTGGCTTTTGCCATTCCAGTTTACATAGTAACCGCTTTTATTACCAATTCGAGGTTCATGTTCTGTCTTGTGATCTTCGTTGAGATAATAGACAATATAATTGCTCTTCTCCCGAATAAAATTCCGACTAATTTTGAGAGAGTCAACCTCGCTGGATAGTTTTTCAGCAAAACTCATTAGAAACCTCGCATCATCTTCAGGTACGCTTTTATCAAAGTAGATACGAATATCATCTTTCCAGTAGCGCATCAACCTTGAAGAATCAACCTTATTTTCTGTATCGTATACCACCGCTTTGTAGGTGTTAAGAAAAGCCGAATCTTTAGGTTCGTAGCGGACCTGTTTCTTGCCGCGAAAAGGATCATAATCCATAGGAACCTGAACCATGGAATCACCATTTATATAGCGAACATCTACAGTATCAGGAATAGATTTGAACTGTGAGAGATATACTGTTTTAGGAATATATTTCCTTGAATGTCTCAGGCCAATCGTGTCCTGAGCGTATCCCTGGCAGACCATCATTATGATCAAAAGAATTATCAGTTTCTTCATAGAAATCAGGTTTGGATAACACCCATATTGAAATCTTTCTCAATCGGGGCGTGGTCTGCAGCTTCTATTCCCATCGAGATCCATTTCCTGGTATCTTTAGGTTCTATTACTGCATCTGTCCATAGTCTGGCTGCTGCGTAGTATGCTGAAGTTTGTTCATCATACTTCGCTTTAAGCTTTTCGAAAACTTCCTTTTCTTTAGCTTCATCTACCTTTTCACCTTTCTTTGCTAAAGAAGCGGTTTCGATTTGTGCCAGTACTTTTGCAGCCTGAGTTCCTCCCATCACCGCAAGTTCTGCACTTGGCCATGCAGCGATCAACCTTGGATCATAAGCTTTCCCGCACATTGCGTAATTTCCAGCTCCATAGGAATTTCCTAGAATAATAGTAAATTTTGGTACTACCGAATTACTTACAGCATTTACCATTTTTGCACCATCTTTAATGATCCCGCCGTGCTCACTTTTACTTCCAACCATAAAACCGGTCACGTCCTGAAGAAAGACCAGCGGAATTTTCTTTTGGTTGCAATTTGCGATAAAGCGTGTTGCCTTGTCTGCGGAATCTGAGTAGATCACTCCGCCAAACTGCATTTCGCCTTTTTTCGTCTTTACGATCTTACGCTGATTCGCTACGATACCAACAGCCCAACCGTCAATACGAGCATAACCGGTAATGATCGTCTGGCCGTAGCCTTCTTTATATTCTTCAAATTCAGAATTATCAACCAATCTTTCTATGATCTTACGCATATCGTATTGATCACTTCTTTTCTTCGGAAGAATTCCGTAAATCTCATCTGGATCTTCTTTAGGTTTTACAGACTTTTTGTGGCTAAAACCAGCTCTGTCAAAATCTCCGATCTTATCCATGATATTCTGAATCTTGGTAAGAGCATCTTTGTCGTCTTTCGCTTTATAATCTGTTACTCCACTAATTTCTGAATGAGTTGTAGCTCCGCCAAGAGTTTCATTATCGATACTTTCTCCGATGGCTGCTTTTACAAGATAACTTCCGGCAAGAAAGATACTTCCTGTTTTTTCTACGATGATCGCCTCATCACTCATAATTGGAAGATAAGCCCCACCAGCGACACAGCTACCCATTACGGCAGCGATCTGGGTAATTCCCATACTGCTCATTACCGCATTATTTCTGAAGATCCTTCCGAAGTGTTCTTTATCAGGAAATATTTCATCCTGCATTGGTAGAAAAACTCCTGCACTATCCACCAGGTAAATAATTGGAAGTCGGTTTTCAATAGCGATCTCCTGTGCTCTAAGATTCTTTTTTCCGGTTATTGGAAACCATGCACCGGCTTTTACGGTAGCATCGTTTGCCACCACGATACATTGCTTTCCAGAAACATGACCAATCTTCACTACAACACCACCTCCAGGGCAGCCACCGTGTTCTTCGTACATTCCTTCACCGGCGAATGCACCGATCTCTATAGCTTTTTCAGCATCATCAAGTAGGAAATTGATGCGCTCTCTCGCAGTCATTTTGCCTTTCGCATGATGCTTTTCAATTCTTTTCTCTCCACCACCTAATTTTACCTTGGCAAGTTTCTGTCTTAATGTGGAAACCAGTAACTTGTTATGATCTTCATTCTTATTGAAGTTGATATCCATTATTTTGAATTTATTACAGGAATTTGATTATTTTAATGTGATTAATTCGAAATTAATCTCTTTTCTGAATAATTTTTAAGAATTCTCACTCAGAAATGGCTTTTGCTAAAATACAAAAAGACTGCAATTCTTCAGATTAATTGCGCTAATTATAATTACAAGGACACTAAAATCGCATCTATGGCAATGAACAAAAACACCATCTTCGCATGGGCCTCTTTTCTCACCTTTTTAGTTGGTGCAGCATTAGTATTATTAGGAGTATTAAAATATAAGGAATATGCCATCGGATTTTCGGTTACCGGGATAGGGTTCTTCTTTATTTCATGGGTGTTTAATGCTTTAAAGGGTCGTATATAATATGGATGTAGATGTTGTAAAGAAGCAAATAGCGATACATCTGGATGGCGGAAAAGCATTTATGCCAATTCAGAATTTGATCACGGAAATCCCCTTTGGAAAAATAGGAATACGACCTCACAATTTGCCTTATTCTATTTACGAATTGTTTTATCACATAGTATTTGCACAAAAAGATATTCTGGATTATTCTAATAGTAAAGATTATTCAGCAGCTAACTGGCCTAAGGATTACTGGCCTGAAAAGCAAAAGCCGGATAATGAAGAGGAATGGGAAGACCTTAAGAATCAGTTCTTTCAGGATAGAGAGAGCTTAAAAAGCTTTTTTACTTCTGAAGAAAATGCCCTGGATGATGTTGTCCTGAATTCAACGGAACATACAATTATAAGACAGGTTTTGCTGGTAATTGAACATAATGCTTACCATACTGGACAATTACTTTTGTTAAGCAGATTATTGGAAATCCATGATAATTGATTTCTCTGAAAATTTCAGGATATTTGCACTCGCAATCAATTGAAAATTAATTACAAAAATATGTCAGACGATAAAAAAGTGATCTTTTCGATGTCTGGTGTGACCAAAACCTTTCCGAAGGCAAACACACCGGTATTGAAAAATATCTATTTAAGTTTCTTTTATGGCGCTAAGATCGGGATTCTTGGTCTTAACGGTTCGGGTAAATCTACCTTGATGAATATTATTGCCGGGAAGGACACGAACTTCCAGGGTGATGTGGTGTTTTCTCCTAATTATACAGTTGGAATGCTGGAACAGGAACCAGAACTTGATGATGAGAAAACGGTCCTGGAGGTTGTAAAAGAAGGTGCTGCTGAAACCGTAGCGATCCTTGATGAGTACAACAAGATCAATGATATGTTCGGTTTACCGGAAGTTTATGAGGATGCAGATAAGATGCAGAAACTTATGGATAAGCAGGCGGAACTTCAGGATAAGATCGATGCCAGCAATGCCTGGGAACTTGATACCAAACTGGAAATCGCGATGGACGCTTTGAGAACTCCAGAGCCAGATAAAAAGATCGGAGTACTTTCAGGAGGAGAGAGAAGAAGAGTTGCTCTATGTAGATTACTACTTCAAGAACCAGATGTCCTTTTACTTGATGAGCCTACCAACCACCTTGATGCAGAATCTGTACACTGGCTGGAGCATCACCTGCAACAATATAAAGGTACTGTGATCGCGGTAACTCACGATAGGTATTTCCTTGATAATGTAGCTGGATGGATCCTGGAACTTGACAGGGGAGAAGGTATTCCATGGAAAGGAAACTACTCTTCATGGTTAGATCAAAAATCTAAAAGACTTGCTCAGGAGCAAAAACAAGCTAGCAAAAGACAGAAAACTTTAGAACGAGAGCTTGAATGGTCAAGAATGAGTCCGAAAGGAAGACAGTCCAAGCAGAAGGCGAGATTAAAGAATTACGATAAACTTCTTAGTCAGGATCAAAAGCAAATGGATGAAAAGCTGGAGATCTATATTCCAAACGGACCTCGATTGGGAACAAATGTGATCGAGGCTGAGGGTGTAAGTAAGGCTTTTGGTGATAAACTTCTTTATGAAGACCTGAACTTCCAGTTGCCACAGGCAGGAATTGTTGGAATTATTGGACCAAACGGTGCAGGTAAAACCACGATATTCAAAATGATCATGGGAGAGGAAGCTCCAGATAAAGGATCTTTTAAGGTAGGTGAAACTGCCCAGATCGCTTACGTTGACCAAAGCCATTCCAATATAGACCCTGAAAAGACCATCTGGCAAAACTTTAGTGATGAACAGGAATTGATCATGATGGGCGGTCGCCAGGTTAATTCAAGAGCTTATTTGAGCAGGTTTAACTTTAGCGGTAGCGAACAGAATAAGAAAGTGAACATGCTTTCTGGAGGAGAAAGAAACAGGTTGCACCTGGCCATGACTCTAAAAGAAGAAGGAAACGTTCTGCTTTTGGATGAGCCTACCAACGACCTTGATGTAAACACGCTTCGTGCTTTGGAAGAAGGTCTGGATAACTTCGCGGGATGTGCGGTAGTGATCTCTCACGACCGTTGGTTCCTGGATAGGATATGTACGCATATCCTGGCATTCGAAGGAGATTCTCAGGTTTATTTCTTTGAAGGTAGCTTCTCAGATTATGAAGAGAATAAGAAAAAGCGTTTGGGCGGTGATCTTATGCCGAAACGTATCAAATACAAAAAACTGGTTCGCTAAGAATTAGTTTTTTCACAATTAAAAAGAGGAGTTGAAATTTGTTTCAACTCCTCTTTTTAATTTTTTATAAAGTCTAAAGCTACTTCTTCTTCGGCATTGGGCCGCGTAAGTGAATGATGAGGCCATCTAGAAAGTTCCGAAGGAACTGATCTCCACATTCCACGTATTTATCATGATCTTCTCTTCTGAAGATCGCTCCAAGTTCACTTTTACTTACCTTGAAATCCACGAGTTCGCAAATCTTAACGATATCGTCATTAGTAAGTTTATGAGCAACTCTTAGTTTCTTAAAAATATCATTGTTCGTTAGCGCCATGCTTATGTTGTTTGTAAATTAAAACGTTTAACCAGATTCGTAATAGTGTTAATATCCACTTCATTCTGAATAGAACTTCTGGCGTCTATAAGTAGATTCTCAGCCTCCTTTCGCAGGCATTCAGAATATTCATTGTTATGTTTTACCTGTTTTTCAAGATAATAGAACATTAGAAGTAATTTCTGCACCAAAGTTATATCATGTTTGCAATATGTACGAATCGAGGCCATGATATTATACAAAAGATCTTCAAAATCGATCGTGTTTATTTTTATGTAAGCTTCTTCATCTCTAAAAATATAGCTCGTATCTCTTTTTTGCATTCTCAAGGCAAGGAGTTCAGTAAGATAATCGATCCCATTGATCGCAGTACCTGGATCATTAATTCCTGGAGACATTGCTTTTACAATGATCTCGGTCATTTGTTTGAAAGCAAGGGTATAATTATCGGCCACGAGTTCCTCTCTCGAAAAATTGAAGTTAGATAATATCAACTTTACGATCTTCTCGTCAACCTCCTTGCTGACTCTGAACAGCGGAATACCGCTAAGAACAAATATACCTTTGACCGGTAAAATATGAATCTTTACATCATGTTCTATGCATATATCCACGAGATTGGTAAATGAAATATTCTGAAGATACCCGCTTTGTTCGCTATGATAATTCGTCCAGTTCTCTGTCTCCGGAAATTCAATTTCCTTAAATTTTTGTTTGTCTACAAGTTCCTGTAGCCGGTCTTTAGCCACCTGGTATATATTCTGAAGGATATTGCTAATCTGAATACTTTGCGAAATATTATGAATAAAATAAATGAAAGAATAAAAGCATACCACCGTTTGAAGAATTCCTAGCAGCACAGCTACCCCGGGTAATTGATACTCATCTCCGGTTGGTTGTATAGCAAATAGTACGAATATGCAGTAAAGGATCGTAAATAAGAAGATTCCGAGGATTATCTGATGCCGTTTGTCACTAATCAATCCCGGTAGTAATCTGGGTGTAAAATTACTGGAGGCGTTACTGAGTAGTAACATGACCATAGAGAAACTGAAAACCATCATCGAAATAAGTCCGGAAATCAGAGAACTCAGGATGGTCATGGCAGTATCACCATTATCGATTACAAGTTGAGGAATATTTTCTATGAGGTATTTGGATATTCCGCGATTTTCCAGATACAGCATGAAGAAAGCGAAATTGAAACCAAAAAATGCTAACAATGTAGGGTAGAAGGCAATCTTGCTTTCCAGTACATTAAAGAAAGAAAGAGTGCGATTATAAAGTTGCTTCATACAATTGAGATTGAGCATAAAATTAAGCAATCATTGATTAGCAGTCGGATTTTTGGTAGAAAATGGTTAAAAGAGACATTATGACATGTTTTAAATGAATAAAAACGACAAAAAGGCATGATGTTCTTGATGGTACCGGAATTGCTATTCCTTTTATGAAATTAAAATTGATTAATAATCTAAAACATAAAACTATGAGTCTTATTAAGCGAAATGAAACAGGTTGGTTGCCATCAGTTATTGATGATATGTTCAAAAATGACTGGCTTGGTGGAACTACGAATGTGAACAGTATTGGAACCAGTATTCCGGCAGTAAATATCAGAGAAACTGAGGACAGTTTTTCTGTTGAAGTTGCTGCTCCAGGAAAAGTGAAAGAGGATTTTAATATAGAACTTGATAATGATGTTCTAACTATTTCTTCGGAAGCTAAAAAAGAGGTGGAGAAATCTGAAGAGCAGGGTAGATTTACCAGAAGAGAATTTAGCTACAGTAATTTTAGAAGAGCTTTTAGTCTTCCAGATTCTGTAGATAGCAGCAAAATATCCGCAACCTATAAAAATGGTGTTCTCGAAATTGCTCTTCCGAAGAAAGAAGAAGCGAAAGTACAGGCTAAAAGGTTGATCGATATTTCGTAACCAATGGTAGTTTGATTAGTTAAAGTTGAAGAGCGCTCTACGGAGCGCTTTTTTACTGACTTAAAAGTATCCACCTGTTTCCCGCACTCTGAATTGTAAAGATTTGTCCAGACTTGATGCTAGGAACTTTGGCGTTTGTTCTTGGATCGAATAGGTCATCACCTCCTGTAAACTGGAAAAACTTTTCAGAATTTCCAGGCCAGTTGATAAGACGTAATATTCGTCCTTTATTTGAAGCAGATGCAGGCATGATCAATCCGGTAACCTGGTTATTGATTCTCAGGGTTCCTACATCATCAGTTATTGCATAGTCCGCTACAGCACTGGTTGTAGAGCTGTAATTTGCGAAGCCAGCATTGGTCCAACTTACCTGTCCGTTTGCGTTGATAGACATTACCTGACCTTCTGTACCTCTATTCAAAGGCAGTACATATTCAGTTTCCGGACTGGTTCCTATTCCTATTCGTCCGTTAAAGTAGCCGGCGTACACATTGCTGTTTGCATCTCCGGTAGCAATACTGTAAATCCCGAAAATATTTCCCACGCCCTGAATGGATCCAATTTCAGAATAGATCCCGTAGTTATTACTTCTCGCTCCAAAAGTTCTTCCAACGCGGTTGTATATACCGTAGATATCATTTGTGCCGGTATTCTGATAGGTTTCGTTGAATATTCCATAATGAATCCCAAGACCCACACCACCAACATTGTTTTTAATTCCATATTTGTTACCGTTGGTAGCGCTTCTATTGTCACTAAGAATCCCGTAAGTGGTAAGGTTATCTGTAGCGGAGTTCGCGTTATCTACCTCAAGACCTTTTTTAAGCCCGGTATCTTTGCCCGGAGCTATGGCAATTTGCAATCTTGAGGAAATCTGATCTGTACCAATACCAATGCTGGCTTCGCGAAAAATGGGTTCTGTAATATTATTCGGGGAGACAGTCGTTCCGGTTTTATAGAAGTTTACTGTATTAGTTTCTGTAGCGATCGCTTTCCATTTCTTTTCCATAGCATTCCAGAAATAGAATCCTTCTGGAAAACCGCTAACGCTTTTACTTAAAAATACCAGCATTCCATGTTGATCTTCCGAAGGTAAAACAATTGGAAATTTCGCAATTCTTGGTATTAAGATACCATCAATACTTGCTGGATCTACAGTGTTAGTCGCCACAATATCCAACTGTGCTTTAGGCTCTGAGGTTCCAATTCCTACCTGTGCCTCGAGTTGAGACATCATCATACCCATTAAAAACAGGCATATAATTTTTTTCATGAACAAACAATTTAGCTTGCCATAGAAGTGGATCTAGGGACGAATTGGGTGATCCAAATATAGACGAATAATCAACACTGCAACTATTTATTTTAGTCGCTATCGTTAATTTTTCCCTGGAGTATTTTGATTTCATCTCTTAGCTTCGCGGCCTGCATAAAATCAAGTTCTTTAGCAGCCGTTTCCATAGCTTTTCGCTTCTCCCGAACTTTCTTTTCCATTTGTGGCTTGGTGAGATATTCGGCTTCAGCTTCCGCAGCTTTTAAGTCGGTGCGTTCCTCGTCACCATAAATATCCAGTTTTTGCTTAACCAGGGCACTGTCAAATTTCTTATTTAGTTTAGTAGGAGTAATGTTGTGTTCCTTGTTATAATCCATCTGCTTCTGGCGACGATACTCAGTCTGGTCGATCGTTTGCTGCATACTATCTGTTATTTTATCTGCATACAGAATAGCTCGTCCATCCACATGTCGGGCAGCTCTACCAATGGTCTGAGTTAAAGATCGGTTACTTCTCAAAAAACCTTCTTTATCTGCATCGATGATCGCAACCAGGGAAACTTCTGGTAAATCCAGGCCTTCACGCAGTAGGTTTACACCTATAAGAACGTCAAAGATTCCGCGTCGAAGATCCTGCATGATCTCTACGCGTTCCAACGTATCAACATCAGAATGTATATAGCGACAGCGTACATCGATGCGCGTCAGATATTTCGCCAGCTCTTCCGCCATCCTTTTAGTAAGCGTAGTAACCAGCGTTCTTTCATCTCTTTCTACTCGAACATGAATCTCTTCAATTAGATCATCGATCTGGTTTAAACTTGGACGCACTTCCACAATGGGATCAAGCAAACCTGTAGGTCTAATAACCTGTTCCACATACACTCCTTCACTTTTCTGAAGTTCATAATCTGCTGGAGTCGCACTTACATAGATTACCTGATTCTGCAGGGCTTCAAATTCCTCGAATTTCAATGGTCGGTTGTCCATCGCAGCCGGGAGTCGGAATCCGTAATCAACCAGGGTCTCTTTTCTAGAGCGGTCACCACCATACATGGCGTGAACCTGAGGAATGGTTACGTGACTTTCGTCTACGATCATTAAGTAATCATCTGGAAAATAATCCAGCAAACAGAAAGGTCTGGTCCCGGGAAGACGTCCATCCAAATAGCGAGAGTAATTCTCAATACCCGAGCAATAGCCAAGTTCCCGTATCATTTCAAGATCGAAATTCGTTCTTTCATCCAGCCTTTTTGCTTCTAGAGTTTTACCAATATCAGAGAAGTAATCAACCTGCTTCACCAGGTCATCCTGAATTTGATGGATCGCACCTTTTAAAACATCAGGTGAGGTCACGAACATATTCGCAGGATAAATATTCAGTCGTTGATATTTCTCGATAACATCATTAGTTCCTGGATCGAAGGCTTCGATCTCCTCAATTTCATCTCCAAAGAAGTGGATTCTGAAAGCATTATCTGCATAACTTGGAAACACGTCTACCGTATCACCTTTTATTCTGAAATTTCCATGCGAAAATTCAGCCTCTGTTCTGGAATAGAGCGACTGCACCAGGCTATGCAAAAATTTGGTTCTGCTAATTTCCATATCTCGTTCTATGGAAACCACGTTCTTTTTGAATTCAACAGGATTACCAATCCCGTAAAGACACGAAACTGAAGCAACCACGATCACATCGCGTCTTCCGCTTAGAAGAGAAGAAGTGGTGCTTAAACGTAACTTTTCGATCTCCTCGTTGATGGAAAGATCTTTTTCTATGTAGGTTCCGGAAGTGGGTATAAAAGCTTCTGGCTGGTAATAATCATAATAACTCACGAAATACTCTACAGCATTCTCCGGGAAGAACTGCTTGAATTCTGAATATAGCTGGGCGGCAAGGGTTTTGTTATGTGCCAGCACGAGCGTCGGCTTTTGCACCTCTTCAATAACATTGGCGACCGTAAAGGTTTTACCAGAACCGGTTACTCCCAGTAACGTCTGGAACTGTTCGTCTTTATTGATCCCGCTAACGAGTTGTTTAATAGCATTGGGCTGATCTCCCGTAGGTTTATAATCAGATTTTATATCGAATTTCATGAGGCAGTCTTCCTTTTTCCTAGCCCGACGAAATTAAACAATTACAGAGCTTTATTCAAGTTTTTGGCATTTACCTAACAAGTGAGAAATGCCCCTTAAATTCCTGTCCAGTTTGTAATAAGACGCGAAACCAGTAGTCATCTGCTGGCATAGGCTTACCATCAAATGTGCCGTCCCAACCTTTGCCTGCCGCAGTTAGTTTTGAAATTAATTTTCCGTAGCGATCAAATATGCTAATCTTATTGGAGGCAGCCGTTTCGCTGCTAATACCATTTAACTGCCAGAAATCATTAATTCCATCCTGATTGGGAGTAAAAAAGTTATCATACCCAATAATGGCAATTTGTGTTTTGATAATAGCGCACTGCTTCAGATCACGGATGTAAAGATCCTGAAAACCGGAGTTTACATTCTCAAAAGTAGTACTCGTTTGAAAAGGACCATCTTCGCTTCCTATAGAATATTCATATGCTTCTGCATTCCGAAAGCTTATTTCTACAGTATTATTATTAGAATTAATAACAGGCTGAACAAGTGAAAAGCTTTCCACATTGGGAGGTTCATTCAGAATAAGTTCGATTCTGGTAATGTTAAAGCAATCTGGATTCCCTTCTTCGGAAGTTCTTGCAAACAGGCTCTCTGCTCCGGCTGAAGTATACAAACTTGAAATAGCGTTGGAATTTTCCCGGGCGGCATTTTCCGAAATGAAAAAGGCTATATTGTGAGCTCCATTGATTCCATTCAGGATTTCGTTATTAAGATCGCTTAACTCAAAATCAGCGAGATTATCCTTGTCCAGATCACATTGCTCAAATTCTAAATTTTGAGCAACCAGAGGTCCATCATTGATGGTCAGGGTGAAGTCTGTGATCTTGGAACAACCGGTAAGATCATTTTCGATTCGGGCAAAAATTGGTCTACTTGGGACGTCACTTGTATAAATATCGCTCAATGCATTGATACCATCAGTAGCATCGGCAATGGTCTCATGGTAAGTTAGTGTAGTACTATTCTGAATATTAATAACTGGTGTATTCTGGCTAAGATCGAAAATCGCGCTGCCATTTGCGTTACAGGTTTCCAGATCTATGCCTTCATTATATTGCGGACCATCAGGAAAAGGAAATCCGCCGGTAGTAGCTGTTCCTGTCCATTCCAGTTCAAACGGACTGTTTCCCACAGGTCTGTCTATCACGATAAAATAAGTTTCCCCGGGCTGTACATCTAGATTTGCAACAAAGCTATCACCATCTGGTCCAGGTCCTTCGCTTGTTTCTGTCGATCTGGGGTTTAAACCGGTGAAATTGGATGCTAAACCTGCGGCATTAGGATTTGTGGTAGAACAACGAATAGCGTTTCCAAGGTTGTTACAGCTGGCATTTGGGCCAAAAATAAAGAAATCGTAATCTACATTAATATCGCTGCTGGTAGGTTTTAAATTGAAGCCTAATGATCCTGCTTTGGTGATTTCGATCTCCAGCCAGAGAGAGTTAGTTTCCTGGCTTGCACAATTGTTGGTGCCATTGAGTTCCTGGGTACCTATACCATCTGCATTGCTGGATATCCTGCCATCACCGCAAATTTTAATCGCTCCACTACAATCACTTGCAGGATTCTGAGCGTTTGAAAGTGCTGAGAAGGAGAGGAAGAGAATTAATAATCTTAATAATTTCATGTTATTCTCTAATAAGGGAGAAATGTCCTTTAAAAATTTTACCATTTTCGAGACTTACTTCAAACCAGTAATCATCTGCCGGCATTGGTCTGCTATTGAAGTTACCATCCCAGCCCTTAGTTTCTTTAGGAAGCATGGCTACGATCTTCCCATACCGATCATAAATTATAATCTTCTGAAATTTGAATCCGGGTTCAGAAATATCGTAAGGTCTCCAAAGATCATTCGAACCATCATTGTTTGGAGTGAAAAACGGCGGATGTCCATATAAAGTAACCTGCATTTCACCTGTTGCACATCCCATACTGTTCTTTATATAAATAGTATGTTGTCCTCCAGGAACTCCTCGAAACTCCGGATTGGACTGATAGGGTCCGTTGATGTTGTCAAGAGCGTAAACCGTATTTTCATCGGTTGAATTGGTGAAAATTAAGAGATCATTTTCGCTGCCGTTATTGGAAATCTCTATTTCCGAAATTTCAGGAGCTTCAAATTTTTCAACATTAAAATTGATAGATCTTCCGCAGCCAGATTCCTTTAATTTGAGGCTTAAAGAATAGCTGCCAGAATCGTTTACCTCAATGGTTCTGCCAGTTTCGCCGGTACTCCACGTGTAATCGAATTCATCAGGATTGGCAAGATCAAGATCATTACCAAGAATTACCGGGAAATCTGCTGCACATCCACTCAGGCTCATCAAAGATTGAATGGCCGGGAAACCGGTCATTTCCAATTCTATACTACCAAATCCATAGCAAATATTATCTGCATCTGCCCGAATATATAAGGTTTTTGGGCTAGTAACATAATTATCAGGCAATGCATTAGTGCCAAGAATCGCATCATCTTCAGTAGTATGAAAGCTTAACTTAACATCAGAATTTAACCCAAGATCATTTCTGGCATTTTCAGCAATAGTACCCAGATTATATTGAGCCGTACCATCACCCAGATCACAGCCTGTAGCTGTTTCCAGTGATAGATCGACACTTTCGGTAGTTTGCAGTCTGAAACTTTCTATATCGTAACAATCACTTCCGAAGCCACTGATTTTCACAAAAACCTCCTCATTCGAAGTGTTGTTCCGGTAGATGTTATCCAGGGTAAGTTCGTTATTCACATCTGCAATAGCATCTGCCTCACTTCCGTAGAAAAAAAGCTGAATACCTGATTGGCCCTGCGATAACTCTTCCTTCGCAAGCTGAAGATTAAAAGTTGCAATCCCATCTGTTGGATCTGAATCCTGGACATCACATTGTTTCAGGATAAAATCTGAAGGAACATTGGGAATCTCAAAAATAGTCACTTCTTCACAAACCGGGTCCTGAGGAATTCCATTGATGATCCCTGTAAGACTCACTGTATAAGTTCCTGTGGCACTGTAGGTATGCATAGGTGCTGAGGCAGTTGAGGTGGCACCATCTCCAAATTCCCATATAAAGGCATCATATTTCGAAGCATCTCCTGCGGTAAATTCTGTAGTCTGTCCCAGGCAGATATTCTCATATTCAAAATTATTATTGAAAAGAGATTGTACAAACGGGGGCAGACCGAGCCTAACCACTTTGGGAGAAATATCTAAACTGTTATGTCGGTAATTTACGTTTGCAGCGTCTTCTTCGGGTTCATTGATCACAGACATCAGGTTCCATCTAACGAAGCCACCATCAGTAGAGTAGCCAGCACGATATATCTTGCCATTGGGCGCTAGTTGTAATGCTCCAGCAACATTTCTGGAGGAATTTATCAAGTAAGCGGAAGAAGCAATATCTGTAGCTTCGAGATCAAATTGATATAACTCACCATTTTGTAACACATCTTCTGTATTATAATTATTGGAAGTTGCGTAGAGTTTAGTGGATTCCGGAGAAAATTCCACGCCGTATGGATAGGCATTGGCCAGCAGCAATTTTTCGTTGGAAACTCTACCGCTAAGATCATTAAAATCGTATAGAAATACCTTTCCGGTTTTCTTAGCACCTCCCGACCGCGGACTCCCAATGCTGGTTCCACTATAAGCCGCAGCCAGGTAATTTCCATTTGGAGAGATCTTCATATAACCCGGAGCTGTAACGTTTAGATCCTGTTCGTTAATCCTGGGAGGGAAATTGTTATTGATAGTGGAAATGACTGCGTTCGTATTTACTCCTGCGGAACTTACTCTAAATGAGTAGAATTTATTAGTAAACTGAGTGACCACCCAGTACGAAACACAATCTCCCGCGATCACTGCGGAAATCTTTTCAGAACTTTTGAATTCTTTTTCTACTATATCTGAAGGATCGTAGGTAACCAGGTGAGTATTCTTAGTGCCCGCAATAATACCGCCATTTCCATTGTCAAGACTCATGTCAACTTCAGAAAAATGAACACCTTCAATAGGATCGTTAGTTACCCGAAAGTAATCTGGTTTGTCCACGGTAAAAATATAATAGTACCCGGGATTTGCAGGCTTCGGAACAATGATCGCCGATTGCGTACTGGAAACATTTCCTTTTAGATCACTCCCATTTAACATTACCTGATGATTGCGATTGTAAACCGTTGAACCATCAGTATAAAAAAGAAGATTTCCGTTTCTGTCTGAGATACTTGCAGAACCTTCGATAGTGTTCAGAACACCGTTAGTAAGCGGAACCGCCTCGCCTGAAGTAAAGGATAATCCAGCGCCTACACCAAAATACCAGTTTGCTGCTTCCTGCTGGCCGTACATGAGTGTCGGCAGCAGGAATATGGCAAGGATCACTTTCAACTTCATACTAACGTAAAGCTATAAAATAAGTCTATAAATCACGCTTCTTAAGTAGAAATAATGAAAGGTATACAAATATGAAAACCCAGGCGATCACAATGAGTAACTGGTACCAGTGGATGCCATAATCTTTATCTAATTCTCCACCTATCTGGTTGGCCGCTGTTTGTACTGCATTCAATCTGGAGAATGGTTCTACCACAAGATTGCTCATTGACTCCAAAGGGAAAAACTGCATAATATTGGTTGCAATATCGGTTCCTTTAAAGACCTTGAAATTAAGAACGGCGTACACGATTCCTTCAAAAATTGCCCATACTACCAGGAATCCCAGGGCGAATGCAGATCTTTTGATTAGTATTCCAAGGAACATACAAAATGCAAAGAACCCGGTTAGTTTAACAAAATAAGCCAGCAGGTATTCCAGGTCTGAAACTACTATAGAAAATTCAGTAAAATCTGAAAAGGAGTACCCAAGGATAATGGTTACTATAAAAAGGAAGATCGTAGATATTCCTGAAAACACCAGTACTGTGAGAAATTTGGAAAGAATGAATTCCTTTTTGCTCAATCCATCAATTAAATTCTGTTTGATCGTACGGTTGCTGTATTCGTTCGACATCATGGAAACGATGACGATCGCAAGAAAGATCTTCAGCAGAGCAGCGATATAACTATTAAAATGCCATATGTAAGGAAAATTAAAAATTCCCTGGTCTGCAACTCTAAACTGTATCTGGCCAATATTAAATTCAATAGAGGCGATAAGCGCAATAAATGTGATGAGTATAAAATAAGTGATAATCAGGATCCTGGCAGATCTGCTATATCGTAATTTATTGTATTCTATTTCGAGTAAACGTAACATTATGCTTCGGCGGTTTGATTGGTTAATTGAAGGAATTGTTCTTCCAGGCTTTCTTTACGCTTTATCAAAAACGATAAGGACAATCCCTGGTCAAATAAATACCGGTTGATCTCTTCTGCTTCCATTGGTTCGTCGAGGAAAGCGGTAAGCGTTCCTTCTTTGTCGGTGATCTTACCAATTTTTGGATGCCTTTCGAGCAATTCCTGAAGTCTTATCATGTTGCCGGCCTTTAGTTCAAAGAATCCGTGACTGCTAACGATTTCGTCAACGGGACCGCTATATAGTTTTACGCCTTTCCGAATAATAACTACATGAGAACAGACCTTTTCTACTTCATCAAGTAAATGTGATGCCAGCAAAATGGTGGTTCCACCAGAGGCGATCTTTCTTATGATCTCCCTGATCTGGTGAATTCCCTGTGGATCGAGTCCGTTTGTAGGTTCATCCAGAATTAGGATTTCAGGATCATTAAGCAGGGCAGATGCGATTGCCAGACGTTGTTTCATTCCAAGTGAAAAGGTTTTGAACTTACTGTCTTTTCTATCAAGCAAGCCAACGATCTCTAGTTTTTCCTCGACCTTGGCTTTGTTAGTGCCTTTGATCTTGCAAACCAGTGCCAGATTTTGTGCCGCAGTCATATAAGGATAAAAGTTAGGATGCTCTATAATGGCCCCCACCTTTTTCAATGCATTATGAGTAGAGGTATTGCCATCGAACCAGCGAAAATCGCCTGATGTTTTATTAACGACATTGAGAACCATTCCAAGGGTAGTGGATTTACCACTTCCGTTAGGTCCAAGTATACCGTAAACGTTCCCTTTTTCAATGCTGAAACTCAGGTTGTCCACGGCGGTCATTCCGCCAAATTTTTTGGTGAGATTGTTTAGTGTTAGTATTGTTTCCAAGATTGATGAATTGTTTGATATGTGTTGACGAAGTTAGACTTTTGTTACAAGTTTTAGCAGATTAAGCTTATTTTTGAGCAAAAGGAGGGATTTTATGGAAGAAAAACTGATGTCACAAAAGAAGCCGGCGTTCCCCGTGAACGAACGCTTTAACCGTTATCTTCAGAAATATAACCGTAATACCAAGATTCCAGTTTTTTATGATGATCTCCTCAGGTTTTCAGGTTCTGTAGTGGTGTATGACCAGCACGATGAGGATACGTTCTGGGTACGTTGTTATTATCCTGAATTTGAGCGTGTAGAGATCGATAACAGTCTTAAAAAGGTATATACCATACTACACTCCGATGGTAGTGATGATTCTCTTAATTATCTGAATGTCGATGCGATCGATTATTGCACCTTTGGAAATTCAAAACCCTTCAGAATCAAGGTTCGGAATATTCTGAATGATAGTTTCACCTATTTCTATGTGAAAAAAGCTGATGCCTCCAGGTTATACGGACTTGAATTTGAGCATTTACTTTCTCCACACAGGATTAATTTTCTGGTTTATAAAGATACCTTGATTGAAGAGCATATTGCAGGAATTCCAGGTGATGTTTTTATCGAAGACCATTTGCCAAAATGTGATCTTCGGGCACAAACCCAGATCGCGAAGCAGTTCGTAAAGTTCAATGAACGCTGTACTGTACGATTATTAGGTGATATGAGATCTTATAATTACGTGGTGATCCCAACTCATGATTTCGACCATGTAGAGTATCAGATTCGCGCAATCGATTTTGATCAGCAGTGTTTCGAGGGTAATTTAAAAGTTTACCGTCCACAATTCTTCAAAGAAAACTTTCAGATGGTGCAACTGGTTTCAGATAAGCTGGAAAACTCATCTATAGAACAGTATAGAAAAGAAGAGCGTTCCTTGCTGGCTAAGAGAATGATCAATACTCAGAGCAGGTACAAAGAGCTCATTCGTTGTATGATCAATGACCATGTGTCTACCAAGGATAATGTGAAAATGCTTAGAAATCAACTATATGCCTTCTCAAAGGATATGAAGTTTAAAAGGGCAAGTACCATGGGACAGATCCTGCGAACCGCGCTGGATTTCGTGAGAAGAAATTATGAAAATGTAAATACTCAGCGTATGCTGGATTAAAAAAATAGCGGTGAAAAATTCACCGCTATTTTTAAGTCTTTATGCTATTTCTTTTCTTCCTTATTAAAATAAACGAGGTAATAATACATCTGCTTATCTTCATCCCATCCTTTTTCCACGAATTTTTCAGCCGACTCTGCGCTTACAAAATCCATTTTGATCTGAATGTTTGTGTCCAAGGTGATCACGTTTTTGATCTTCTTGCGTGCATCTGTCACCGCTTTGTTCGCGATGGGGAAGTTAGTAAGATCTTCAACTTTATATTTCGGAGCTTTTTCAGTTTTATAATTCTGAAATTCGGGGATAAGATCTGGATTATCGATCACAGAATTTATATAGTTTGACTCCTCGAAATCATCGTTCTTAGCGAAGTAATCCATACTTCGGTTCATGAACATCACTTCCTGTTTTTTATCTTCCGCAGGCAATACTACGTCCTTCGCAAAATTCTTGGCAAAGTTGAGGTAATTCTTAGTGAAATAATTCTCATCTGCAAGAACATCCACCCCTAAAAAGTTTTCCAGCCAGTATTTGGTGTCATAGCGATTGGAATCAACAGAAAGAATTTTAAAACCTTCTGCCTGGTTGCTATTGAAGATTATAGCGCCTTTATCCAATTTCTGTAAATTCACTCCCTGCTGCACGACCATTTCCAAATTGCTCTGGCTTTGTTCAAATTGCAGGAAATCGTGCTTCAACTCAGATTTGAAGATGCCAATAGCCGGCACTTTCACATTATCCAATTGCATTCCTTCAAAGTAAACGACATAAACTTCACCGCTTTTAATATGCGGATGAGTAGATTCTTCATAAAGCAGGGTTGCTATCTTCTTGGAATATTCATGGGTGTTATAAGGATCGTTAAAGATCTTGTTGGAAAGATCGTATAATTCGTTGAACTCAATATCGGTTTCATGATGAAAACGATAATATGATTCCTCTTTTTCGCGAAAAGGCTTCAGGAAATACTCCTTGATAAGAGGTTTGATCTCATCATCAAGTTTGAAGGTAGAAGCGGAAAGAAAGATATTTTCACCGCGATTCTTATTTCCAACCCTGTGGATAGATAGCGATTCTATCTGCGCATTAAAAAGATTGATCATATATTTCTGAAGTTATTTTAAAAGTTAGTTTTCTTTCTGAAGTAATGCTACTTAATTCCAGTTCTCATCGAACTCGAAATCATCGTATCCATCGGTTCCGTAACTATCACCAAAACCGTCGTCATCTGGTGAGCCATCTTCATTTTCACCTGTAAATTCCTTTTCCGGAGCATCATCAGGGATCTGTCCATGAACATACATGAGGTTTGGATAATCTGTACCTTCTTCAGCTTCTGCAATTTGAGCAAGCTCTACAAAGAAAGTCCACATTTTCAGAAAATCATACACGTAGATAAGCTTCGTTTCCTTTTCGGAAAGAACACTATCCAGCGTTGTCTCATTCATCAATTTGATAGAAGTATCATTTCCACTCATATCGAACTGGTGAATTTCTTCACCCTGGTTCCATTCCTCGTCACTTATGTAAAAAGAAGCCATTTCAGTTCCGTCGAATCCAAAAGACTGAACGATAGTGTTATGGAGATCTTCCAGTGTGCTGTCATGTAACATTTCGATGTCTCTGAAAACATCTTCCTTAGCATCTAAAATTACACGAAATCTATATATCATATCTCAAAAAATTGGAGGGCAAAGTTACGTTTTTTTAATCTTTTCAGGCGCATAAATAGTCTCCATTAACAGGTAGAATTGTACACCAAATAGTAGGGAGGCTATCACCAGGTGAAGTGGTTGTGACAAAAAGGGGAAGTCGAAATTATACATGGCGACTCCAGTTGCAACTTCCAGTAGAATAAAGGCGATTACCCAATTTACCCTAGACTGGAATAAGTTGTTCTGGCGATTTTTCCACCATAAGAATACATTCAATAGCAGCACTATTATAGAGAAAGATCTGTGAATATAAAAAGTAAGATTCGGATTGGCCAGCCATAATTCTTCAGTATTATAGCCGAAATTTCGAACCTGCTCATCTACAAATTGTCGAACCTGTGTACCCATCACCACCTGTATGAGCGTTAAGATTACTGCGGCAACTAAAAGATTTTGAAACGTACTGGTTTTAAATTTTTCTGAAGTGTGCTCCCGGCTTATGTATAACAGGTATAGCAGGACAGCAACGATCACCAGGGCCATCACCATATGAATGGTGATCTTGGCCGGAGCAAGTACCGAATATACTACGGTAGCTCCAAGCCATGCCTGGAATCCCATCATAAGTACGCTTAGCCAGGATAGGATCGTGATCTTTTTACTTTTTCTGAATTTTTTAAACGACAGTATTGCCATGATCAGGACGGCAATTCCTGCTAGAGCTCCTACAAGCCGATTGATATATTCTACCCACGTATGAGTTGGGTTGAAAATGGCATAGTCATGCTTTTCATAACTTTCCCAGTTATTCGAATTATAGTTTTCTGCTGAAGTAAAATCTGAAACGGCAACCTTTAAGGTTTCATCTACAATGATCACCTGTCCTTCTTCATAAGCTCTGTTCGGCTGGAATTTAATTTCTGAAACTTCAGTAGGAGGGATGTAATATCCAAAGCATTTTGGCCAGTCTGGGCAGCCCATGCCTGAGCCGGTCATTCTAACCACGGCACCGGCAACTATTACAAGATAAACCAGGATTAACGAGATTTTGACCCAATTTCTATACATAGCAATATTTATTTAAAGCCTAACTTTTTTCCGCAACGCTCAATCCGAGTTTGTTACCCATATTCAGCATGAAATCTCTGGCAGCGTCATGCTCATTCGGAATTTCACCTTCAAGGATCGCCTCTTTAATGGCATCCTTAATTTGCCCAACTTCACGACTTGGTGTGATGCCAAAGGTGCTCATAATTTCTTCACCACTTACCGGTGGCTGGAAGTTCCTAACATGATCGCGCTCTTCCACTTCTTCGATCTTTTGCCGAACCAGTTGAAAGTTATTATGATATTTTCTGAAGCGTTTAGGGTTTTTGGTCGTGATATCGGCCTCACAAAGCGTCATAAGGTCTTCGATATGATCTCCGGCATCAAAGATAAGTCGGCGTACGGCTGAATCGGTAACATGATCGTCTGCAACCGCAATCGGTCTCGAACTCATCAAAACCATTTTCTGCACGAACTTCATTTTCTCATTTAAGGGAAGTCGCAACCGCTTAAATAATTTGAAGACCATTTTCGCACCCACAAATTCGTGACCGTGAAAGGTCCATCCAATTTTCTTATGAAATTTCTTGGTTGGAGCTTTTCCAATATCATGTAGTAATGCGGCCCAGCGCAACCAGAGATCATCGGTATTCTTCGCAATATTATCTACAACCTCCAGAGTATGCCAGAAATTGTCTTTATGAGTCTGTCCTTCTACTTCATCAATTCCCTGTAAGGCGGTAAGCTCAGGTAAGATTTTAGCCAGAAGACCAGCTTTAAATAAGAGAGTCAGGCCTTTGGAAGGTTTTTTACTCATCAGGATCTTATTAAGCTCATCCATGATGCGCTCTTTTGAAATGATCTTGATCCTTTTATTATTTCTTTTAATTGCTGAAAGTGATTCTGCTTCGATCATAAAATTAAGCTGCGAACCGAATCTAATGGCGCGATACATCCGAAGTGGATCGTCTGAATAGGTGATATCGGGATCTAAAGGTGTTCTAATGATCCTGTCCTGTAGATCTTTATATCCATCAAAAGGATCGAGCAGGTCTCCAAACCCATTTTCATTCAGTTTTAAAGCCAGTGCGTTGATGGTGAAATCACGCCGATTCTGATCATCTGTAAGGGTTCCGTTTTCTACGATGGGTTTCCGACTATCCTTGCGATAACTTTCCCTCCTGGCACCTACGAATTCGATCTCCATATCATTGGCTCGAAGCATGGCCGTACCAAAATTTTGAAAAACCTGAACCTTGGGTTTATTTGGTAATAGATCTGAAACTTTTTGCGCAAGTTCGATTCCGCTGCCAACAGCTACGATATCAATATCTTTAGGTTCGCCGCGCTCAAGGATATGGTCACGTACAAATCCACCAATTACATAGGCGTCGACTTCAAGCTCGTCTGCAGCCTGGGAAATAACAGAAAAAATTTTATGATGTAAAGCTTTGCTGTAATTATGGTATTTCGGCATCTTTATTTGCGTATCACACTCACCTGCCCATCGTTACTTAACTTGATAATTGCTGATGGTTTTAGCGATTTTTTTGAACGCTGCAAATTTACTACATAGTCTACACCTTTTAAAATTTGAGGTGTGATTTGATCAAAGGATTGTGGTGTCGGCTGGCCGCTAACATTCGCCGAGGTAGATACCAATGGACGTTTTAATTTTTTAATAAGGTCTGAGCAAAAAGTGTCTCGTACTACACGAATTCCTAGAGATTCATCATCGCTAACCAGGTTTTCTGCAATATGTACAGGCTTATCGTAAATGATAGTCGTAGGTTTCTTGGCGTACTTTAGAATATCGTAGGCAGTTTCCGGCACATCTTCCACATACTGTTCTAGCATCTTGAAATTTGAAACCAGGCAAATCAGTGCTTTAGATTCTTCTCTTTTCTTAAGCTGAAATATCTTGTCTACGGCATTCGCATTCGTAGCGTCACAACCTATTCCCCAAACTGTATCGGTTGGATAAAGTATGATACCTCCTTTTTTTAAGACATCTATGCAATTTCTAACTTCCTGTTCCATTTTTTCCATAAAGCACTTCTTTATATTGAGCCAACGTATTGGCCGCCATTCTTTTGGTTGTATAGTTTTCGAGGAGTCGCTGGTATGAGATCTTTGTAAATTTCTCCTGCAACGACCTGTCCTGGGACAAAAGTACTAATTTATTGGCCAGGCTCACCCCGTCATGTGGTCTACTTAGAAAACCATTTTCTCCGTTCGTAATAATTTCTGGAATTCCACCAACTTCCGTAGCGACCACTGGAACCTTATAATAGAAGCTCTCATAAATAAATTGGGGAATACCTTCACTTTGGGAGGTCATCAAAGAAATATCGAATTGAGGAATTAACACCGAAGCATCTGGTATAAATTCTGAAAAATGACAATAGTTCTCGAGTCCTTTTTCTTTCATTCTTTGCAGATAACTTGCGGTTCGATCGGTTTTGCTGCCAATAACTAGGAAATGATAATTAGTGTGTCCCAGTTTATTAACAATATAATCTATTGTATTCACCCAGGTTTCAAGGTTTTTTGCTCGAATATGATTGGCAATAGTTCCGACCAATATCGCATTCTTCGGAATATTAAATTGCTCCCTTAAAATAATATTACCGATATTTTCCTTCGGAACGCTTGTTCCATGATAGACCGTTACCAGTTTTTCCTGATCCATTACCTTTTCTGAAGTGATCTGCCGGGTAATATCAGACACGCACAGAATTTTCTTGATCTGGGCATGATTATATTTATACAGTGTTCTTTTGCGATCCTTTATAGGAAACGATGTTTTTTTACTAAGGATATAAGGTGGCAAATTTGCTGAAAGATATGTCGCCATGATCGAAAGCGTAAGAGCCGTGGTATCATGAATATGTATCAGGTCAATCTTATGTTTTTTGCAGAGCACAATGATCTTCCAGACAAATCGTAGATCAAATTTAGTGAGGAGTGGAGCACTATATACTTCAATATTTTCCAGCTTTAAACGCTTAGAAAGATCTGATCCTTTACGGCTTAAAACAATATGTGATGCCGAATCCATTTCCTGGCATAGGTTCAGAATATGATTTTCTCCACCTCCCCATCGGCTGGCAGCAGAAATATGCAGTATTCTGGGCTCTTTTCTCAAGTAGGCGAAGTTAGCAACAACAAACTTAAAAAGAATGATAATTTTGGCCTTAAGCTGCAATAATTATCTTTGCGCTAAACGTTCAAAATAAATGACGGTATTACATGTTTCGGGGGCAAGGTCATGGGGAGGTAATGAGCAACAGCTTATGTATCTTATGGATGAACTGCCGGCCTTCAATGTAACTCAAAAACTATTCTGTTTTGAGGATACACGATTGGAAGAAGAAGCATCTAAAAAGGATGTGGAGATCCTTTCCGTGCCATATTGCAAACCCTATTCTTCGGAATACAGGAATGAACTATACCGGATCGTTAAGGAAAACAAGATCGATATCATTCATTTACATACCAGCGACGCAGTCACCGGTTACGTGGTAACAGATCTTCTGAAGAAGTTAAAGACCAGAACCTTATTTGCCCGTAAAGGTATTAGAGGTAAGAAAACCAGCTTACTCAGTAAATACAAGTATAATTACCGGAATATAGATACCATATTATGTATTTCTGAATATGTGAAAACTCACTTCGGAAAGATCTTAAGCGATCGGAACAAAGAAAAGTTGGTCGTCGTTTATAATGGGATTAAAGTACAGGATTCCAGACCAGCGCCAGATTTTCAGCTTAGGGATAAATATGAGATCCCAGATGATGTATTCTTGCTAGGGAGTATCGCGAATCATACTGCTGCCAAAGATCTGGGTGTTCTCATAGAAACCATGAACATGATCGTTCACGAACATGGCATTAAGAATATCCGACTTATCCAGATGGGTGATTTCTCGAAACTTACTCCCGGTTTTAAATCGATGATTGCTGAAAGGAAACTGGAAGAGTATATTATAATGACCGACTTTCAAAAGAATGCTTTTTCATTTTTACCGCAATTCGATACGTTCGTAGTAACTTCAGAGAGGGAAGGCGGACCTTCATCTCTAGTAGAAGCGCTCTATTATAAAGCGCCCATTGTAAGTACCAGGGTTGGAGTGGTGGATGAGGTCATCGAAGATGGCGTTAATGGATTTTCTGTACCAATCAAAAGTCCGGGATTGATGGCAGAAAAAATCCTGAAGATTAAAAATAATCCAGCATTAAAAACTCAGTTCACAGAAAGGTCTTACGAGATTTTTCTTCAGAAATTTACAGCTGAACGTTACGGGGAGGCTACCTTTGCGGTCTATAAAGATATGATGCAAAAAGAACTACGTCGATGAAAACAGCCCTGCTTGTATCAACATATAATTGGCCTGAAGCCCTGTCGCTTATTTTTAAAAGCCTTGAAAATCAATCGGTTGCTCCTGATGAGGTTCTTATTGCAGATGATGGTTCTGCTGAAGAAACTACAAAATTGATCACCGAATTTAAAAAGCAGAGTAGCCTTGATATAAATCATGTCTGGCACGAAGACAGAGGCTTTCGAAGATCAGAAATTTTGAACAAAGCTATTGCAGGTAGTAAATCAGATTATATCATACAGATAGATGGAGATTGCATCATGCATCGTGATTTTATTAAAGATCACCTTGCGATCGCCGAGAAGAAGGTATTTTTATTTGGATCAAGGGTGAACATTACGAAGGATTTCAAACCAAAAGTATTTGTGGATAAGATCATTGATTTCAATTTTTTAAGTGCTGGTATCAAAAAAAGGGGACGCACGATCAGAATTCCCTATTTGCGGAACAGTAATGTAAAAAGTCTTGATTTCAGCAATAAGGTTCGTGGTTGCAACTTATCATTCTGGCGTTCTGATTTCCTCGAAGTCAACGGGTATAATGAAGATATTTCTGGCTGGGGAAGAGAGGATTCAGAACTTGTTTTAAGAATGCTCAATGCGGGAATAGCTGGAAAAAGATTGAAATATGGAGGAATTGTATATCATATTTACCATCCTGAAGCATCTAAAGATCAATTGGGGTCTAATAACGAAATTCAGCAGGCGACTATTAGTCAGAAAAAACAGAAGTGTGAAAACGGAGTTGCAAAATATTTAATTTCTTCAGAATGAAAGCTGTTTTCTCAAAAAACTACCAGCAACAATCTGGTTTTATAAGGCAATGCATTGAGAACTTTGATTCAAAAGGTAAGGTTCTGGCTGAAGGGCGTAATGAAATAAGGATCTTTGAAAATGATGCTGAGCAATTCAACATTAAATCGTTCAGAATTCCCAATACGGTAAATAAGATCGCTTACAGATTTTTTAGAAAGTCAAAGGCACAGCGATCATTCGAGTATGCCAGTATTCTTGAAGAAAAAGGAATTGGAACCCCGGCTCCTGTAGCTTATTTTGAGAATCCTTCTTCTGTATTTTTTCGTGAAAGTTTCTATGTATGCAAGCATTTGCAAGCACATCTTACTTTCAGAGAACTGGTGTCCGATCCTGGTTTTCCAGATCACGAAAATATCCTGAAAGCTTTTACCAGGTTTACTTATGACCTGCATCAAAAAAATATTCAATTCCTGGACCATTCGCCGGGCAACACGCTCATTATTAGGGCTGGAAAATCTTACGAATTTTTCCTGGTGGATCTTAATCGCATGAATTTCAAGGAGCTGAATTTTGAGGAAAGAATGCAAAATTTTTCGCGTTTAACTCCTAAGGAGGAAATGGTAAAGATCATGGCGAATGAATATGCCGCCCTTATTGGAAAATCTGAAGCTGAAGTTTTTGAAAAAATGTGGTTTTATACAGAACAGTTTCAGCATAAATTTCAGAGAAAAAAGGCACTGAAAAAGAAATTAAAATTCTGGAAGAAATGAAAAAATCCGAAATGTCTGTCATTATAAGCACTTATAATGCACCAAAATGGCTGGAGAAAACGCTGTATGGTTTTAGTATACAAAGCTTCCGGGATTTTGAAATTGTAATCGCAGATGATGGATCTAAGCAGGAAACCCGTGATTTGATCGAGCAATTTTCAGCAGAAACGGAGATTCCTGTAGTGCATGTCTGGCATGAGGATAATGGGTTCCAGAAGTCACAGATCCTCAATAAGGCGATCCTTAAGTGCTCTTCAAAATATATTGTAATGACAGATGGAGACTGCATTCCCAGAAAGGATTTTATGCAAGTGCATTTTGATTGTCGTGAACCTGGTTATTTTCTGTCTGGTGGCTATTTTATGCTACCCATGGATATTTCAGAAAAGATAAATAAGGAAGATATCGAGATGCAGCGTTGTTTTGAGAAATCCTGGCTGGAAAAAAATGGACTCAAATCGATCATTAAAACCATGAAACTTACTTCTAAGGGTCGCAAAGCTGATTTCCTCAATAAGATTACTCCAACAAGTCCAACCTGGAATGGTCATAATGCCAGCGGCTGGACAAGCGATATTCTGAAAGTGAATGGTTTTGATGAGCGTATGCAATATGGTGGTCAGGATCGGGAATTAGGTGAACGGCTGGTAAATTCAGGTATCAAAGGTAAGCAAATTCGTTACTCGGCAATTTGTGTGCACCTGGATCATCCACGGGGTTATAAAACTCAGGAGTCCATAGATTATAACCGAAGCATTCGTAAGAATACCCGGGACACAAAATCTACGTGTACAAAATTCGGCATCAATAAAAGCTAGTCGTGAACTTCGACATAATCCTTAAGTTTCGCCAGGAATAATTGTGGTTTAAAATCATCGTAGTCATTCTTTTCAGGATGATAATCGTGAAGATGTACGCTATAATTTTTGCTACCTTCAAAACTGGACCAGGCTTCTTTGGAAACTTGTGGTGAGAAGATCGCGAAAGTTGGAGTATTAAGTGCTTTAGCCATATTTATAGCTCCACCTTCATTACCAATTAGCGCTGTACATTGAGAACTTAAAGCAAGAAATTCCCTCAAACTTTTACCGAAAATATCCGGTCTGGAGACTTCTTTTGCATCTTCTGAAAGCAAATTTATAAGGTTATCTACCTGCGGTTTTTGCGAAGGAATGTAGTTGTATAATAATGTACAGTCTTTTTTAGAAGCAATGAAATTTAAAACTTCAGCCATATACTTTTCAGGATATGTTTTCTCATCACTGCTACCTAGGATAGAGATCATATAAACTGGACTGGTCATATCAACTTTTTGTGCTGACAGATAATTCTGTGCCCAATTGATTTCTTCAGAAGTGAGATAGACGTTAGGTTTTATAGGATGTAAGTCCTTTAAACCTAAAGGATGTAATAATTTTAACCTGTTTTCTATAGCGAGTCCTGCTGTAGTCCTGGCAATTTTCTCATTTTTAAAGACATGGTTGAAAACTAGTTTTGTATACCATTTTTCAAGTCCGATAATCTTTTTCGCACCTGTCAAATGAGAGATTAAAGCAGAGTATGGTTTAGAATAGGCATCGATAACGATGTCGTAATCATTCTCCTTCAGTTTTTTACCGAATTTTATCAAGCCTGGCAGGCTCTTATGCTTTTCAGCATCAAAAATTATAATATTTGAGATATCAGGATTGTTCTCTACAACGGGAATTGTATGCTTGTAAATTAGATAATCCAGCTGAGCGGTCGGGTACTCTTTCCGAAGTGCTTCAAATAAGATTGAGGACGTAAGTACGTCCCCAATCATTTTCATCTGTATTACAAGTATTTTCAAATCTATTGCTAAACTGCCACGTTATACTCACGAAGGGCATCATTCAATGATGTTTTCTTATTCGTGGATTCCTTTCGTTTCCCAATAATAAGGGCGCACGGAACCTGGTATTCACCTGCAGGGAACTTTTTTGTATAACTTCCAGGGATCACTACCGATCTTGCCGGAACATAGCCTTTGAATTCTTTTGGTTCATCTCCTGTTACGTCGATAATCTTGGTAGATGCAGTAAGAACTACATTTGCACCAAGTACAGCTTCTTTCTCTACACGAATTCCTTCCACTACAATGCTTCGGGATCCAAGGAATGCATTATCTTCAATAATTACTGGTGCTGCCTGAAGCGGCTCCAGAACTCCGCCAATACCAACTCCACCACTTAGATGCACATTTTTTCCAATTTGAGCACAGCTTCCAACGGTCGCCCAGGTATCTACCATGGTGCCTTCATCTACATAGGAGCCAATATTTACATAGCTTGGCATTAAAATAACGCCTGATGAAATATAAGCACCGTGTCTCGCCACAGCGTTTGGTACAACTCTAATTCCTTTTTCTTTATATCCTTTTTTCAAAGGCATCTTATCGTGATACTCGAAAATACCGGCTTCCAGAGTTTCCATTTTCTGAATCGGGAAGTAAAGAACTACTGCTTTCTTCACCCATTCATTCACCTGCCAGCCATCTGTTACCGGTTCAGCGGTTCTAAGTTCTCCCTTGTCTAGAAGGTCGATCACCTTACGGATAGCATCTGTAGTTTCAGTATCTTTTAGAAGGTCACGGTTTTCCCATGCCTTTTCAATTGTAGCTTTCAACTGGTCCATTTTGTATTTTTTTTCAAATATAACAGCTATCAGTCAATATTTATGGACAAACCAATATAAACCTTACCTTTGCCTAAATTTTGAAGATGGGCAGAATTTTAGCGCTTGATTATGGTACTAAACGAACGGGAGTCGCCGTTACAGATGAATTGAAAATGATCGCATCTGGTCTTAAAACGGTAGAAACACCTGAGCTGTTGAATTTTCTGAACACCTATTTTGAGAACGAGAATGTAGAAAGAGTTTTAGTAGGTGAACCAAAGCGAATGAATGATATGCCTTCTGAAAGCGAAGTACATATCCAGGAGTTCCTGAAGAAGTTTACTGAAAAGTTTCCAGAGATGCCTCTGGAGCGGGTGGACGAAAGATTCACCAGCAAGATGGCGGTTCAAACCATGATCGATAGCGGACTGAAAAAGAAAAAGCGGAGAGATAAAGCACTCGTGGATGAAATTAGTGCCACGATCATTCTTCAAACCTGGCTTTATAAATAGAACAATGACGGCTTTGAAAATAGAAAGTCGAAAAATATATAGAATGATTTTACCAATTGTAGCTTACGGGGATCCCGTTCTAAAGAAAAAAGCTAAAAATATTGACAAGGATTATCCAAAACTGGAAGCTCTGATCGATAATATGTGGGATACCATGTACAATGCTTATGGTGTTGGACTTGCAGCTCCTCAAATAGGTCTTCCTGTTCGAATCTTTATGATCGATCCAGCTCCTTTCGCCGAAGATGACGACTTAAGTGATTCTGAAAAAGATGAATTGAAAGATCTTCGTAAAGTTTTTATCAACCCGGAGATCACAGAAGAAAGCGGTGAAGAATGGGCTTTTAGCGAAGGTTGCCTTAGTATTCCAGACGTTCGGGAGGATGTGTTTCGTCAACCCGATATAACTATCGAATATTATGACGAAAACTGGGAAAAGCATGTCGAGCAGTATAGCGGTTTAGCTGCAAGGGTCATTCAGCATGAATATGACCATATTGAAGGTGTACTGTTTACAGATAAGCTTTCTAGTTTAAAGAAAAGATTGATTAAGAGTAAATTAGGCAATATCTCGAAGGGAAAGATCAACGTAGATTATAAAATGCGTTTTCCGAATGCGAAAAAAGCCCGTTAAAGGCTTTGATAATTAAGTCTGGGACTTGATATTTGCCAACCTAAATTTAAAAAGACTATGGGATTAGATAAAATTCTTGCTATTTCGGGAAAACCGGGACTTTATGAGCTTACCGCGCAAACAAGAGGCGGCTTTGTTGCTAAATCTATGCTAGATGGCAAGAAAATTGCCGTAAACATGCGTCACAACGTAAGTATTCTTAGCGAGATCGCAATCTATACCTACACAGAAGAGATTCCGTTAGGTGAGGTTTTTCAAAAGATTAGTGAAAAAGAGAATGGTGAAAAAACGATAAATCACAAGGTTTCCAAAAATGAAATGGAAGCATTCTTTTCTGAAATTCTTCCTGATTATGACGAAGATCGTGTGTACGCCAGTGATATGAAAAAGATCATTCAGTGGTATAATCTTTTAGTGGAGAATGGAATGACCAGCTTTGCGAAGGAAGATAAAGCTGAAAAAAATACAGACGAAGAGGAATAGTTTCTTCCGATTTGATATTAATTAAAAGGCTGAAATCATCGATTTCAGCCTTTTATTATTTTAAATAATCCTGAAGTATGTGATACAGATATTTCAGTTTAGAACTTCAAACCGAAGATAAAAGCGCCATCTCTTTGACCGTTAAAATCTGAAACCACATAGTCCAGTCTTAAAAAACGGTATTTTCCGAAGCCAATATTATCGAGACCTATAGAATATTCAGAATAAGGAGCTCTGTTGTTTGTCGTTAAGCGATGTGCGCCCAGAATAAGGTTATAGTTCAATTTATTGATAAGCGGAATCTTGCCCAGAAACCAACCCTGGAAATCATGTTCTGCATGAAATTCTGCATAATTTTCATTAGTGCTAAAGTTATAGTAAGGCATCAGGTTAAACGCTCCCACGTAACTGCCGAAACCAATTCGCGTCTGGTTCGCATTAAAATGCTGGTAATCTACCAGGCTAATACCTTCCGCATTACTAAATAGTCCGCCGTTGGCCATATATTGGAAAGTTCCTTTATTGCCAATTTTTACACTTTGTTCTACTCTTGCCTTAAATTGATTATAGTTGAACTGCTCCTCACTTGCTCCAAATCCGCTTTCCCATGAAATGTTCAATTTTGGATACTTGTTCTCATATACATTATATCTCCCATTAGGATAGCTCATATATTTCTGATCAAAGCGTATTCCGAAATCCAATCTGGACTTAAAAAGATGATGATCCTCAAATAAACTCGTTCCAAAGCTGTTTGGCTGTAGAGGATTGTTAGAAGTGTATTCCCGATCCTCCCAGTCGATAATCACATGATCTGTAGAATTTGTAAGAGCTGTCCTGTCTTCCCAGCCCAGTTCGCCAAAAATTCTTAAACCTGGAAAGATATCCCTGCCGTATGCCGCTTTAGCAAAGCTTCTCTCAAAAAGCTTCATATAGTTTCTTTCGAAAAATATAGTAGTGATGCTATTCAGTAACGGGGAAATAGGTTCGTTTGCATTGATTTGCGCGCTTTCCACACCTCCGGAAACTCTCAGAAAGTCCTTACTATAGTTGTTGAACTTTTTCTCAAAACCACCGTTTAAACGCAATCGGTCTTCACTTAGTCCATAATCTATATCTGTAAAGACTCTCCAGTAATTCTCCTGATCCTCGCCGGTACGTTGTGTGTAATTTACTGTAATATCAGTATTCCAGCCCTGTACCGTATTAAAACCGATTCCTGATACTGGAGCACTAAAACTAAAAGATCTGTTCTTCCAGCTATTTCTATAACTATATCCAAAAAGCACATCGGTTATTCCAAATTGATTTCTTTCGGTATCTATAGAATCCTGGTATTTTTTGGTACTGCGAACTTCCTGGATGCTGTCTTTTTTTGCATAATCATTAATTTCTTCTGAAGTAAGGGGTACGGGACGTACTTTTTCCCAGGAAACCGAATCCTTTTCGTTCGCATTCTGTGAATAGCTTAAGATCTCCTTTCCGAAGCTGTTTTTAGAAAAACCAGGATCGAAATCATAATCGCTGTAGACTGCCGTAAACCTTCCGTTCCCGCCAAACCCGAAGATCTTAAAACTGAAGTCCACACTTTGGGAGATCTGGATAAAAAGCTTGTTTTCTTCAGAAAATTTGAAATTCTGCTTAAATACTATTTCTTCAATTGGTGCAACCTGTATGGCTGTACCAGTAGTAGTAAGATCGATCCCGTAAATTTGCCAGAGGTCTTCCACGATATAGACAAAACCTGAAAATACACGGTCCTGCTTACGCTTTGGAGTCACCTCGATCTTATTGATAAGATTACCCCGGTCATCAAAAAAAGTACCTGCCAGCTTGTACCGATAATAATTAAATCCATAATCTGCCAGCGGAGAAACCATTTCGCTGTTTAAATTAATAGTGTTCTCGTAAAAGGAATAGTATGCTTCCTGGGCCGAGTTGAGGCTAAAACCATTGTCATCTCCAGAAACCTTTGACGCAATGATATTTTCCTTGAAATCATCTGGTTTTTGAAATGAGATCTTAGAAATTGTTTCACTTAAATAAACAATACCGCTTCTGGTAGAATCGAGTCCGCCACCAAGATCACCAATTTCCTGGCCCATAATTTTCTCTGGGGCATTTTCAATTCTCCATAACCCCCGGGAATAAAAATCGGCCGTAAAACTTTCCAGTCGGTTCGAGTTTTGTTTTCTATTTTCGATCGCCAGCCGCATAATTCTGTTGGCTGGATTCTCATCATTCTGTATGGTAACTTCATCCAGGCTGGTGCTTTCTGAGCTCAACTGGATATTGAGTTCGTAAGGAAATTGGGTGATATTGACCTTTTTCTTCTGAGTTTTAAAGCCAAGGAATTGAAATACGATCACATATTCACCAGTTTCCTTCAGTTTGAGTTCGTAAAGGCCTTCATTGTTGGAAGTAGTTCCGATATTACCAGATTCTGTGTAGATGTTCACATAAGGTAGAGGCTCATTATCTTCCGAAGAAATTTTACCGGTAATTTGAGCAGAAAGGCTGGAAAATGCCAGAAAAAGGCAGAGTCCAAGTAGTTTTTTTAGCATGAGGTAGTTTTCAGATGCTAAATAAACGCAAAAAGTTGCAGTAAATTATTTGTAGTCCTTCTGAATTCTATCCAGGCGTCTTTTATTATCACGATCTTTAATCGTATCCCGCTTATCGTAAAGCTTTTTACCCTTTGCCAGTGCGATCTGTAGCTTTGCCAACCCGCGATCGTTAATGAACATTTTTAGAGGAATTATGGTCAATCCTGAATTGGTCACTTCTTTTTCCAGTTTGCGTAACTCTCTTTTTTGTAATAAAAGTTTACGTTCACTTTTTGGATTATGATTAAAATGAGTGGCATGAGAATATTCCTCCACATGCATATTGATCACAAATAGCTCGTGATTATTAAATTCACAAAAACTCTCTGCGATGTTCGCCTTACCTTCACGAATTGCTTTGATCTCGGTACCCGCAAGCTTGATCCCGGCGGTATACTTATCCAGAAATTCATAATTGAACTTCGCTTTTCGATTCTTGATGCTTACAGAATTCTTCATAGGTCACAAAAATACAAGCTTTAAGCTAAAAACATACTAAAGCAATTTTAAAATTAGCGGTGAGGAAGCTGATCAAAGTTTATTATTTTTGCGAACTCAAAATTCTACTATGAAACGTTTGCTTCCAGCCTTAATTTCTCTATTTATAATTAGCTGTGCAGAAAAAGAAAATACATTGACGGCAGATGAGATCGTTCAAAATGCTATAGAAAGATCTGGCGGCAAATTATACGAAATGGCGGAGATCGACTATACTTTTCGTGGTAAAGAATACAAGAGCTATAGAAAGGGTGGTGAGTTTAGCTATACTCGAATCATGACCGATACCTCAGGAAATAGAGTGGTAGATGTTCTAGATAATGATAGGCTGACTCGAATGATCAATGATAGTAATGTTGTGGTCCATGATTCTTTAATGCTGCCAATCGGCAATTCCATTAACTCAGTCAACTATTTCGTGCATTTACCATACGGACTCATGGCTGAAGCCGCGAATAGGCAATTGATTGGGAAGGATACCATCGCGGGAAGGGAATATTATGAGATCAAGGTTACCTTTTCTGAAAATGGGGGAGGAACAGATCATGAGGATGAATATATGTACTGGATCGATACTCAAAATTTTGAAGTAGACTACCTAGCCTATAATTTTGAAGTGAATGATGGTGGTGTAAGATTCCGGAAAGCTTTTAACCACAGGGTGATCGAAGGAATTAGCTTTGTAGATTACGAGAATTATGAATATAAAGATATTGAAGTTCAGCTAACTAAACTGGATAGTCTTTACCAGGAACGCGAGTTGGATCTCCTATCCATTATAGAGACAAAAAATATTCGGGTAAAACTGGACAGTATTAATTAAGGTAAAGTACCTGGTCTAGAATTTCTTTATTCGGAAGTATTTGCACAGTAAATAACGCTCCATTCTCGGTATCATCAATATTTGCATATTTTTCCTCGCCAAGGATTTCATTTACGAACTGCGGAGTCGTGTTACTATGTCCTACCACCAAAACGCTTTTTCCATGCGTTCTTTTCCTGAATTCATCATCAAATCCATTGCTGGTATTATAGTTTTCGATCGACAATTGCTTACTACCTGCAATTGGAGCGCCTGTTTGCAAGGTGCGTTTATAATTTGTACTCAAAACCATATCAAGGGGTATATCCTTTAAAACTTCAGCCCAGCGTTGTGCCCTTTTCAAACCTTCCGCAGTTAGGTTTGGATCTTTTTCAGTTTTATTGCTGCGATCTTTTTCAGCATGTCTTATGAAATAGTAGGTAGTTGTCTCCTGTATAATATTGTTTTCAATATTTTCTTCGGAAGAGACTCCAAAAAGAAGAATGAACGGAAGTACTATTTTAAGAATTGTAGACATGAGAAAGATTTTATAGGATTGTAAATTACTCTGAAATATTTATTTCCATGAGAATAAATTGATTTAACTGCCTAACGAAAGAATTAAAATTATTGTCGGCTACCAGTATCAAGCTGCGGTTTCCGTTTTCCAGTTCCGGTCCAAAACACATGCCCTCGATATTATCAACAATCCCATCGGTTAGCTGATCTTCTACAGACTTAAAGTTGAAAATAAGCTTCTTTTTTGCCGTTTGATAGTTAGCCTTTCGAAGCGAATTCTCGTTTAGGGTATTAGTAGCTTTGCTTGCATCTACATCAAAGATTTTCACCGTGTTCCCGTGGGAACCATAACCGGCAGAATAGGAGCGTTCCATCACCAGAAATCGATCTTGAGCATATTCAAGGATCTCTGTGATTCCGTTCAGCGCAAAATAATTAATAGGCAGCTTCGCGATTCCTTCAAGTGGATAGACAAATTGCGAGATTGCATTTCCAGTTTCAGTATTAAATTTGGTGATCCTGGAGTGGGAACGTGAAGGAAATATCTTGGGTTTGGAAGAGTCCTTTTCTAAGGGTAATTCTGTAGCAATCCAAACTCCCAATCCATCAACAGTATTTGTAATGCCTTCAAAAACTCCGTTGTTCCGTGGTTTTTGATCATTCTTAGATTGAAAATGTTCTGGAATACTATAAGATCTGATTATTTCACCTTCAGTATTTGTCTCATAAATTCCGGGATCACGTCCATCTGAGATCAAACCTTCGCTAACTATGAGAAAGCCGTTATTTCTTGGATCATAGCGAAGGCCTTCAAGATCTAATACTACTTTCGAATATTCTTCAGGTCTTCTAATCTTTATAAGATCAGTAATCTCGATGTTTTCGATTCTGGAGTCGGCTAATTTGATATTGGCCTGGTAAATTCTTGGATTGGATGCCTGATCGCTGACCAGGTAAAATTTTCCGTTTGCGTAGTCTATTCCCGAGAGTCCACCAATTTTTGTGTCTTCAAATTTCAGGTTTTCATCTATTACAAATTCATCCAGATAATTCAGTCTAACCTGGTCATCTTCTATTCTTGAAGTGACGCCGCAGCTGCTAAAAATTAAAATTGAAAAGAGAGATAGTAATCGAAGTTTCATAGTGAGTTTTGAAGAAATCAAAAATAACAAATCCTTAAGACAAAAATAGGACTTCCTTGGGATGCTAAGGCCTATGCTATGAATACATTTATGTATTAACCAAAATCAATCGTTATGAATGAAGATCAAAGAGAAGGAAAATGGAAACAAATCAAAGGACAATTTAAACAAAAGTATGGAGATCTAACTGATGATGACACTACGTATTCCGAAGGGAAATTTGATGAGATGTTAGGTCGTATGCAGGAAAAAACTGGAAAGTCTAAGGAGGAATTGAAGAATGAAATTGATCAGTGGTAGATTGAATAGTTGAAGAAAAAAAAGGCGGTAGAAATACCGCCTTTTTTTATGATTAATTTTCTGAAAGTTCTTCCTGGTTTCTAAACACCAGCTCTTCGTTGAATTCATCCAGAAGAATGATACTGTCTGTGCTAATATTGCCAGATAGGATTTCCTTGGATAGTTTATTAAGTACTTCTCTTTGCACTACTCTTTTCACGGGTCTGGCACCAAATTGTGGATCAAAACCTTTCGCAGCGAGATAATCAAGTGCTTCATCTGTAGCATCCAAAACTATATGTTGCTTTGCGAGCATTTTCTTTACGCCTTTCAATTGCAAGCTCACAATCTGCCTGATGTCTTTTCGAGTAAGCGGACTAAACATTACAATATCATCGATCCTGTTCAGGAATTCTGGTCTAACAGTTTGCTTCAGCAATCCAAGTACATCCACTTTAGCAGATTCCATCGCTGCATCTACATCCTTGATAGCTTCAAATCTCTCCTGGATGATCTGGCTCCCCATATTAGAAGTCATTACAATGATGGTGTTCTTGAAGTCTGCAACACGACCTTTGTTATCTGTAAGTCTTCCTTCATCCAGAACCTGAAGTAAAATATTGAAAGTATCAGGATGTGCCTTTTCGATCTCATCTAGTAATACCACGGAATATGGTTTTCTTCGCACTGCTTCAGTAAGTTGTCCACCTTCATCATATCCAACATATCCCGGAGGTGCCCCAACTAATCTGCTAACCGAATGTCTTTCCTGGTATTCACTCATGTCGATCCTGGTCATCGCAGATTCGTCGTCGAACAGGTATTCCGCAAGCGCCTTGGCCAGCTCTGTTTTACCAACTCCGGTTGTTCCCAGGAACAGGAAAGATCCAATTGGTCTGTTTTGATCCTGAAGTCCGGCACGACTACGGCGAACTGCGTCGCTAACGGCGATGATCGCTTCATCCTGTCCAACCACACGCTTATGAAGGTCATCTTCTAATTTGAGTAATTTTTCACGATCGCTTTGAAGCATTTTGGTCACCGGAATCCCTGTCCACTTCGCAACTACTTCTGCAATATCTTCATTGGTAACTTCTTCTTGGATCAATGATTTTTCACTTTGATTTTCAGCAACGTTCTGTTGTAGCTTTTCTAGCTTCTCCTGCGCTTCCTTGATCTTTCCGTAGCGAATCTCAGCTACTTTACCGTAGTCACCTTCGCGCTCAGCTT
>NZ_JBLWIM010000008.1:346072-397136 GCF_048381525.1 Christiangramia qingdaonensis | reverse complement strand
TGTTTGAATATTGTCCACTACATCTTTTTCGCTCATCCACCTGGCGTGAAGATCATTTCTTTCTTCTTTGAGATTTGCGAGATCTGCTCTCAGCGTTTTAAGTTTCACTTCATCTTTCTCACGCTTAATTGCCTCGATCTCGATCTCCAGCTGCATGATCTTTCTATCCAGCACATCAAGTTCTTCCGGCTTGGAGTTGATCTCCATACGTAATTTAGAAGCAGCTTCATCCATTAGGTCAATAGCCTTGTCTGGAAGGAACCTGTTCGTGATATAGCGCTGAGATAATTCCACCGCCGCGATGATCGCTTCATCCTTAATTCGAACCTTATGGTGAGTCTCGTATTTTTCCTTGATCCCACGTAATATGGAGATCGCGCTTTCAATGTCTGGCTCTTCTACGTATACCTTTTGAAATCTTCGTTCCAGCGCTTTGTCTTTCTCGAAGTATTTCTGGTATTCATCAAGAGTAGTGGCACCAATTGCTCTTAGTTCACCTCGAGCGAGAGCCGGTTTAAGAATGTTGGCAGCATCCATGGCACCCTGACCACCACCTGCACCTACAAGCGTATGTATTTCATCAATAAATAATACAATGTTGCCATCGCTCGAAGTCACTTCCTTTATCACCGCTTTAAGTCTTTCCTCAAATTCACCCTTATATTTTGCACCCGCAATAAGCGCTCCCATATCCAGGGAGTAAATGAGTTTATTCTTAAGGTTTTCGGGGACATCACCATCTACAATTCTATGGGCAAGTCCTTCTGCTATCGCCGTTTTTCCAGTTCCTGGTTCCCCAACCAGCATTGGATTGTTCTTGGTTCTTCGAGATAGGATCTGTAGAATTCTACGAATTTCCTCGTCCCGACCAATCACCGGATCCAGCTTTCCTTCCTCAGCAAATTTGTTGAGGTTTCTTGCGTACTTATCTAAAGATTGATAGGTTTCTTCAGCACTTTGAGAAGTTACTTTGTCTCCTTGTCTCAGTTCATCAATTGCAGCTTTTAAGCCTTTCTCGGTAGCTCCCTGATCTTTCAGCATTTGAGCAACTTTACTGGAAGATTTGAAGATAGCAAGAATCAAATGCTCAATAGAAACATATTCATCTTCCATCTTTTTGGCAATGCTGGTAGCTTCATTCACAGTCTTCCCCGCATCCCTGGATAGCATGATATCTCCGCCACTTACCTTCGGAAAGCTCTCGAGACTTTTCTCCAGTATCTGCCCGAAGAGAGAAATATTAATATTTAGTTTTTTCAGTAAAAATGGAGTTACGTTTTCGTCGACCATAGTGATCGCCTTGAAAAGGTGTTCATTTTCTATCTGTTGGTGGCCCAATTCCTGAGCAAGCTGCTGAGCTTGCTGGATAGCCTCTTGTGATTTTATAGTAAAATTATTGAAGTTCATCTTAAATGTTTTTCAGAGTAGGTCAATCAATATACCAAACACGAAAACCGACATTAAGGCAGTTTAAATACAAATATTAGCGACAAAAAGGCAGTTTGACTGAAATAAAATTAACCTGAATTTGATTTTATTAAAATTAGATAGATTTACTTTTGTAAAAAAGAAGATTATGGGATTATTCGATAAAGTATTTGGTGGAGAAAAAGGCACTTCTGAAAAGAAAGAAAGCAATGTGCCCTGGAACGCTCTTACTGAAATTTCTCAATTGGATGAGTTAGAAAAACTATCTGAAGATAAAACCGTTACTATTTTCAAGCATTCTACAACTTGTGGTATAAGCAGGATGGTATTGAAGAACTTTGAAGCAGACTATGAGCAGCAATTAAATGACTCTGTGGATCTTTATTTTCTTGACTTAAAAGCTCACCGGGATATTTCCAATGGAATCGCAGAGAAATTTTCTGTTAGACACGAGAGTCCGCAAATGGTGGTGTTAAAGAACAGGGAAGTTGTACATCATTCTTCTCACCAGGCAATTTCAGTAGACAAATTAAAAGAACTGGCTTAGTAGCGAGTTACTTTGAAAATAAAAAGCCCGAAGATTTATCTTCGGGCTTTTCTTATGCTATAAGATTTTATCTTATTTTTTCTTTGGTTCGTAAACCGGTAATAGTTTACTTCGAACTTCACCAAATCCAATTCTGGAGGTTTCGTTCTGGCAATATCCACGCATGATCACTGTATCGTGATCTTCCACAAATTTACGTTCTGAACCATCTTTTAGTTTGATAGGTTTACTACCACTCCAGGAAAGTTCCAGCATAGATCCAAAAGAATCTTCAGAAGCTCCAGAAATAGTTCCGGAAGCCATCATATCACCGGAATTCACAGGGCATCCATTTACCGTGTGGTGCGCGAGTTGCTGACTCATATTCCAGTATAGGTACTTGAAGTTTGATTTTGATAAGGAATTCTCCTCTCCACCTTCAGGCTGCAGGGAAACTTCTAAATTTATATCAAAACTCTTTTCTCCGGTATATTTTAAATATGGTAATAATTCTTTTTCAGGTTCCGGGCTTGCCGTCCTAAATGGCTCCAATGCGTCCATAGTAACGATCCATGGTGAAATGGAAGATGCGAAGTTCTTAGCTAGAAACGGTCCTAAGGGAACGTATTCCCACTTCTGTATATCTCTTGCGCTCCAGTCGTTGAACAATACCATTCCAAAGATGTATTCTTCAGCTTCATCAACCGGAATTGGTTCTCCAAGGTGATTCGCATCTGTTGTGATAAAAGCCATTTCCAATTCGAAATCCACACGTTGAGATGGTCCGAATACAGGTTCGTCTGAATCTGCTGGTTTTGTTTGTCCCTGTGGTCTGTGTACAGGAATTTCCGAAGGAATAATAGAAGAACTTCTTCCATGGTATCCAACGGGAATATGCAACCAGTTTGGAAGCAATGCATTGTCTGGATCACGGAACATAGTACCAATATTGGTTGCATGTTCTTTAGAGCTGTAGAAATCTGTATAATCACCTACCTGTACAGGCATTTGCATTTCAATTTCATCCAACGTAAATAGAACAGTATTTCTATGGTCCTGGTTATCCTTCAGCTTAGTATTCTCAGCGTCGAAAATATCAGCAATTCGGTTTCTAACCAGTCTCCAGGTTTTCTTTCCGTCAGAAATAAAATCGTTTAGAGTATCCTGCAGGAATATATCGTCTGTCAACGGTATACCTTCAAAATATCCCAGTTGATGCAGAGCACCAAGGTCTATAGCGTAATCACCAATTCTGGTTCCAATGGTGATGATATCATCACGAGTGAGGAACACTCCAAACGGAATATTTTGAATAGGGAAATCGGTATCGCCAGGAATATCCAACCAGGTTTTTCTATTTGGATCATTAGCGGTAATTGACATAAAAAATGTTGGTTTTTTGTTAAAATCTAGTTGTCTCAAATATATTATTTTCCTGTAATTAACCGAATGTATTTCTTACTTTTACCGAATATTTAACTTAAAAATTTGTGATGCAAAAAGACACCCAGATATTTGATTTAATTGCGAAGGAAAAGGATCGCCAGTTGAATGGTTTGGAACTAATTGCGAGTGAAAATTTTGTAAGTGACGCCGTGCTGGAAGCAGCAGGATCTGTACTTACAAATAAGTATGCTGAAGGCTATCCGGGAAAGAGATATTATGGTGGCTGTGAGATCGTAGATCAGGTAGAGCAACTTGCTATCGACAGATTAAAAGAATTGTTCAATGCTGAATATGCCAACGTGCAACCCCATTCTGGTTCGCAGGCAAATACAGCAGTGTTCCATGCCTGTCTAAAACCTGGAGACAAGTTTCTTGGTTTTGATCTTTCACATGGTGGGCATTTAACGCATGGTTCTCCGGTGAACTTCTCCGGAAAATTATATGATCCTGTTTTTTACGGGGTAGATAAGGAAACCGGATTGATCGATTATGATGCAGTTGCAAAAATAGCAAAGAAGGAGAAGCCAAAAATGATCATTGCCGGAGCATCTGCTTACAGTCGTGAAATAGATTATAAGAGATTCAGGGAAATAGCTGATAGTGTTGATGCAATTCTACTTGCAGATATCGCGCACCCGGCTGGATTAATCGCTAAAGGTTTGATCTCAGATCCTATAGAACATTGTCATATTGTGACTTCTACTACGCATAAGACGCTTCGTGGTCCTCGTGGAGGAATCATTATGATGGGGAAAGATTTCGATAATCCTTTTGGAGAGAAGCTTAAAAACGGAAATCTAAAGAAGATGTCTGCTCTGCTGAATTCAGGGATTTTCCCAGGAAATCAAGGTGGACCTTTGGAACATATCATTGCTGCGAAAGCGGTAGCATTTGGAGAAGCTCTTACAGATGAATTTCTTCACTATACGGTACAGGTAAAGAAAAACGCAAAAGAGCTGGCGAAAGCTTTCGTCGATAAAGATTACAAGGTAATTTCAGGAGGAACAGATAATCATATGATGCTTATCGATCTTAGAAATAAAGGTGTAAGTGGTAAGGAAGCAGAAGAGGCGCTTAGTAAAGCAGATATTACCGTGAATAAGAATATGGTGCCTTTCGATGATAAATCACCTTTTGTAACCTCAGGGATTAGAATTGGAACTCCGGCAGTGACCACACGTGGTCTTGTAGAGAAGGATATGCTAAAAATTGTTGATTTTATCGATAGAGTCATCACTAATATTGAGAGTGATGAAGAATTAGCTAAAGTTAAAAGCGAAGTAAACACAATGATGAAAGATCTTCCATTATTCAAAATGTAAGATCTTTGGGATTCAGATAAAATAAAAGCCATTCTCACGAATGGCTTTTTTAATTTATAGAAAATATATAGCGATGCACATGAGCAGCACAATGATTGCAGGTATATTTTTACTGAAAGGATCGCTTATCTTTAGGTGCATGATGATTGCGCCCAGCATCATTACAGACAGTCCAATCGCTGCAGGATCCACCAGGTAATCCAGCCAGATTCCGGCGAGCAGGGCAATGGCCAGTACAACTTTAATAAAGCCTACGATGTACACCATCATTTCCGGCAGGCCATAAGCCTGAAATTCTTCCTTCATATTCCCGGCGTTACCACCTCTGTAACTGGTTTTGCTATTAAATCTAAGTAGCCAGACATTAAGAATTCCAAGTCCAACGATTACCTGTAATATTATTTTGACGATCTCCATGATATTGTTTTTTAGCAATATAGAGATGTTTATCTATAAATAGAAAAGATTAAACAAAGTTTAAGAAGGAATAAAGTTAAATGACAAGAAAATTAACCTTTTATAAGTGTTTACTGGAATATCTGCTTAAGTTCATCAGAAATACGTTGCGGTTTTTTTGTTTTTTGATCTAGTAGGCACCATGTTGTTTTTGCTTTCGCCAGTAGTTTTCCGGAATTATTATTCTTGATAACGACTTCCCGCAATGAAGTCACATGCGTAGTATCGATAATTCTTGTTTCTAGCAGGATTTCATCATTGAGAAGAGCTTCCATCTTGTAATCGATCTCGTGTCTTACCACGACCCATGCTAAGCCTGCTTTCTGCTCTTCGGAAGCTCTGGTTTCCCAGTGCTCCTGTGCTACATCCTGAATCCACTGCACATAACGCACGTTATTAACATGTTCCTGGTCGTCCAGATCATCTTCTGAAACATAGATGTGCTTTTGATATAATTCGGAGTTTGCAGACATTATTTCTCTATAATTTTTACTTCAAACAACGTATCCCACTTTTTACCAGTAACATAAAGTTTCCCAGTAGCAGCATTGTAGGCGATCCCGTTTAGGACATCGTTATTGGGATCCAGAGAACCTTTATTGCCTAGTTTGTCCTGAAGTCCTTTAAAATTGATAATCCCTTCAATAGCACCGTTTTCAGGGTTGATCATTGCAACACTTGGGAATTGATAAGTGTTTGCGTAGATGAGTCCATCCACCCATTCTAGCTCATTAAACTTTGATTTAATAGCAGTATTGGTAGTTGGCTGGATAAAGCTTTTTTCGGCCAAAGTTTCTGGATCCAGGATCCAGATCTTCTCAGATCCATCACTCTTATATATTTTCTCCTCGTTGTTACATAAACCCCATCCTTCTTTACTGGAATTATAGGCAAATGTGCCTTGCCTTTCGAAGGTGTTTGGATCATAAATAAATCCCTGACCTTCCTGCCAGGTTAGTAATAGTAGACGGTCATCTAAAATAGTAATACCTTCTGCAAAATATTCATCTTCCAGGCTTATCTCTTTATGCACCACACCAGTTTCCAGTTCGGTTTTACGCAATTTTGATTTACCGTACTGTCCAACGCTTTCGTAAAGAGTATCATTGTGAAATTCAAGTCCCTGTGTGTACGCATCAGTTTGATGCGGATACGTGTTTACGATCTCGTAGGTATAAACTTTTGGAGCGTTTGCGCTCATTATTTTTATCGACTTCTGAAGAGTGTCTTGTGTTGAATCATAATAAACCACAGCAATAAGATGCTGGTTTCCCAGTAAAGCTGAATTTAGTTCAATTGACAGATCTGAAGTGTTACCAGATGCAAGACGCTTTGTACCTATAAAATAAGCGACCGAATCAAAGGTCTTATTTTCCTTGCCGGTAATACTCGCTTTTAGAGTTTCATTCTGGCTGAATTCCTTCTTCTTTTCAGAAATATTCAGAGAAAAATCAGATTTTTTATTTCCATTATTGCTGCCGCAGGAAAAAATAAATATGCTTAAAATAAAGAGTAACAGGAAGTTAAATTTTTTCATGTCAAAATAGGCTTGAATACTGAGCTAAATTAACCAATTCAGGATAAAAAAAGCTTGCGAAAAGTTACAAAGATTGTATATTTGCACCGGCAAGTCCCACACAACCAGCTCCTGCTGAATCCCCCAGGGCGGGAACGCAGCAAGGGTAGGCGGTCGTAGCGGTGTGATGTGGGTCGCTTGCCATTTTTTGTTTCTACAAAGTCCTTAAATTTATTGCATATTTGTGCGGTATGAAAAATGGGAATTCTTCAGAAAAAATCGTACTTATCACCGGCGCTTCCTCAGGAATTGGTAAGTCTATAGCAAATTATCTTAGTCGGCACAATTATAAAGTTTATGGAACCTCACGTTCGCCTCAGAAATCTGCGGGTGAAAATTTTACATTTTTACAATTAGACGTAACCAGAGAAAATACTATTAAGCTGGCTGTTGAAGATATTATTGCCAGAGAAGGCAGACTGGATATTTTGATTAATAATGCCGGAGTCGGTATTACCGGACCTTTGGAAGAAACTCCGGAAGAAGAGATCAAGAAAGCATTTGAGACTAATTACTATGGTCCGCTTCGAATGATCAAAAGTGTTTTGCCATACATGCGTGATCGCCAATCTGGTCTTATCATCAATGTAACAAGTATTGCTGGTTATATGGGCTTACCTTATCGTGGAATATATTCTGCGACTAAGGGTGCTTTGGAAATTACTGCCGAGGCTTATCGTATGGAAATTGCCCAATTCGGAATTCGAATGACCAATGTAGCTCCTGGAGATTTTGCTACGAATATCGCTTCTGGAAGATATCACGCTCCCGTCTTGTCAAATTCACCCTATAAAAAAATATATGGTGACACACTAGATCTTATGAATCAGCATGTTAGTGCAGGACAGGATCCAGAACTCATGGCTAAGGCTATTTTAAAGATCATAAAAGATCCAGATCCAAAAGTACACTATCGGGTAGGAGAAATGTTACAAAAAGTGTCTATCAAGCTAAAGGCATTACTGCCAGACAAACTTTACGAGAAAATGCTCATGAAGCATTATAAATTGTAATTTTGAGGAGCTCTTAAAAATTAAACAACACAATTAATTCTATACAACTATGAAATTTTTTATTGATACAGCGAATCTGGATCAAATCAAAGAAGCACAGGCTTTAGGTGTGCTGGATGGTGTAACCACCAATCCTTCGCTCATGGCTAAGGAAGGTATTACCGGAAAAGACAATATTATCGAGCATTACAAAAAGATCTGTGAGCTCGTGGATGGTGATGTAAGTGCAGAAGTAATTTCAACCGATCTTGATGGAATGATCAGGGAAGGGGAGGAGTTGGCGAAACTGCACGACCAGATCGTGGTTAAAATTCCAATGATCAAAGAAGGTGTAAAAGCATTGAAATACTTTAGTGACCAGGGAATCAAGACAAATTGTACTTTAGTGTTTTCAGCAGGGCAGGCGCTTTTAGCTGCGAAAGCTGGGGCTACTTATGTTTCTCCATTCATTGGAAGACTTGATGATATCTCTACAGATGGTTTGAACCTTATTGCAGATATCAGACTTATATATGATAATTATGGTTTTGAAACACAGATCCTGGCTGCTTCAGTAAGACATACTATGCACGTTCTGGAATGTGCAAAAATTGGAGCAGATGTGATGACTGGTCCGATTTCCTCTATTGAAGGTTTATTAAAACATCCTTTGACCGATATTGGTCTTGAGAAATTTCTTGCAGATTATAACAAAGGAAATAAATAGACTTAAGTTATATCTTACAAAAGGCTACCGGGAGGTGGCCTTTTTTTATTTAGCGATGAATTTTTCTAATTCCTCTTCAAAATCGGTATTGCCAAACTGTATATCGCCTTTAACGATAATAGCATCTTTATTTACGAAGAACAATTTATTTAAATATCTACGATAGGAATCTTTGGTAATCTGTCTTCGCGCTATCTGATATTCAAAAGATTTATCATAGCCAAAGGTTTCCAATGTTCTAAGCCATTCTTCCCGCTCGTTGATGTCTACATTCACCCCTATAAAGTCCACTTGCGGATACTTATCTCTTAACGAACTAATAATATTATGTTGCCAGCGATGATGCGCAGGAGCATAAAGAGACCAGGCGTAAGTGACTGTAGGTTTGTTGATTATTTCACCATATTTCAACTCTTTCCCTGAAGTGTTGACAGCCCATAGATCTGCAAGTGATTGGCCATTTAAATAAACTTTTTGAATTTCAGCAAGGTCACGAGCTTCTTCGATATGTGTGTACTCTATATCCTTTAGTAATTGTAATATAGAGTCTATCCTACTAACTTTTTCAGAATTAACGATCGCGAGCGTAGCAAGTCTGTCTAAAAATTCATTTTTCAGTGATTCAATATTAGAAAGAGAATCAATTAAGATCATTCTTCTTTCAATATTCTTATAGGAATTGATATTATAGCAATCCTTGTGTTCGTTATGCGTTCTCGTACAGTATTCGATCGCTTTTGATCTCAGGTAGTCATCAATAAAATTTGTATACACGTAATAATCCTGTAGTTCACGATTATTAAAATCTATCTCCTTACGGTAATTATTAAAGTCTTCTGGAATCTGGTCTCTGTAATCTCTACGATATTTATTGATTAGAAAAGTATATCGTTCTCTAAGATCAAAATATTCGTAATCTATACTTGCTCGAGCCACTTCAAGGAATTCTTCTGAAAATTCCCTGTCTTCTGAAAGTGTATTCAGCTTATTAATTCTTTGCTGCCTGATGGAATCAGTAATTCGGGCAAACTCTGAAGGTGCTATCTTGTAGTAAGTAAGAATAAGGTCATTATTCTGCTCATTCTTAAGAAACATGTCCAGCAGAAAATTACTTTTCTCAGCACCGGCGCCGCTAAAATTCAAAGACTCATCGAAAGAAAGTGTATTCAGGTAAATTAGAACACTGTCGCCAGGCTCCATATACATGATCTGACTTTCAGGCGGGTGGTTAAAAGTGTAAATTCCAGCTTCCAGTTTAGGATAATTCTTTCCAAACTGATTCTTTGCATCCAGAAATAAGGTGTCTATGATCTTGTTCTCTTTTGAGATCACCACAAAGTCAGTTTCCGGGTTATTGATCTGACCGCCGAGATAAATTGTACCATTCTCATTGGAATCATTTGTACATCCACTGAAAATAAGCGCGCAACAAAGTGAAAGAAAATAAAAGTATTTCATTCCGTGTATTGGTATGAAGCTTTTCGGTCACTTCATTTTTTAACAAATATATTCTGTGCACCTGCGGAGCTGTGTTAAGTGTGCGTTAAAACGTATTTTTAAAACGTTAATCTTTCTTAGTAAGCTCCATAATAGCTACTTTTGCAAAAAATTAATTTTTATAGTTTATGCTTTCAGTATCAAACCTTTCTGTACAGTTTGGAAAAAGAGTTTTGTTTGACGAGGTGAATACTACTTTCACCCAGGGAAACTGTTACGGAATCATTGGTGCCAACGGTGCCGGTAAATCTACTTTTTTAAAGATATTATCTGGTAAATCTGAACCTACTTCCGGTCATGTTCATTTGGAACCAGGGAAGAGAATGTCTGTTCTGGAACAAGATCACAACGTATACGATGATTACCCGGTACTGGAAACAGTAATGCGTGGTAATAAGCCTCTATTTGCAGTGAAAACTGAAATGGATGCTTTATATGCCGATTATTCTGATGAAAATGCAGATAGAATTGGTGAATTACAGGTTTCTTTTGAAGAAATGGATGGATGGAACGCTGAGAGTAATGCGGCTTCCATGCTTTCGAATCTTGGGATCAAGACAGATATGCATTATGCACAAATGAAGGATCTTGATGGTACTCAAAAGGTACGTGTACTTTTAGCACAGGCACTTTTTGGAAGTCCTGATGTGCTGATCATGGATGAGCCCACCAACGACCTGGATTATGAGACGATCACATGGTTGGAAAATTTTCTTGCGAACTATGATAATACGGTGATCGTGGTTTCTCACGACCGTCACTTCCTTGATTCGGTTTGTACGCATATTTCTGATATTGACTTCGGAAAAATCAATCACTTTTCAGGAAACTATACATTCTGGTATGAGTCTTCTCAACTTGCTGCAAGACAGAGAGCACAGCAGAATAAAAAATCTGAAGAAAAGAAGAAAGAACTTCAGGAGTTTATTCAGCGATTTTCTGCCAACGTGGCGAAGAGTAAGCAGGCAACTTCCAGAAAGAAAATGATCGATAAGCTTAATATTGATGAGATCAAGCCTTCCAGTAGAAGGTATCCTGCTATCATTTTCGAAAGAGAGCGTGAAGCTGGAGATCAAATCCTGAATATTGAAGGTTTAGAAGCTAGTCTAGAAGGAGAAACTCTTTTCAAGAATATTAATATCAACCTTGCGAAAGGAGATAAAGTGGTGATTTACTCTAAGGACTCCAGAGCTACTTCAGCCTTCTACGAGATCATCAATGGAAAGCAGGATGCTGTTGCAGGGAAATTTCAGTGGGGTGTGACCACTTCTCAAAGCTACTTACCAGCAGATAATTCAGAATATTTTGAATCAGATCTTACATTGGTAGACTGGTTGAGACAATGGGTGAAAACAGAAGAAGAACGTGAAGAGGTTTACATACGTGGATTCCTTGGAAAGATGTTATTTAGTGGTGAAGAAGCCCTGAAAACCTGTAAAGTTCTTTCTGGAGGAGAAAAAGTAAGATGTATGCTGAGTAGGATGATGATGATAAGAGCAAACGTTCTTATGCTTGATGAGCCTACCAACCACCTTGACCTGGAATCTATTACTGCTTTTAATAACTCGCTTAAGAACTTTAAAGGTACAGTGATGTTTACAACACACGATCATGAATTTGCTCAAACACTTGCAAACCGTGTGATCGAATTGACTCCTGGAGGAGTTATTGACAGGTATCTAAGTTTTGATGAATATATGAACGACAAAACTATTAAAGAACAACGAGAGAAAATGTATGCGGTAAAAGCCTAGTACAACTCGAACATATAGAAAAAGCCTGAAGAATCCTTCAGGCTTTTTTTTGGCTAAACAAATTTAAAACATCCCGCCCCCGTCATTATCCTTATCACGGTCCTTACGCTGAAGGCTACGGTTCTTTCCACCGCCAAATCTATAAGAGACTCCCAGGTATACGGTTTGAGTTTCTCCTTTAAATCGTCCAACCTGATCAAAAGGTCTGCCGGCCAGGATATTGAATTCCTGAGTGTCAAAAACATCATTGAAATTGAGACTTACAGTAGCACGGTTATCATCGAGGAAGTTGTAACGGGCTCCAAGATTCATAAAATACATATGGTCAATGTCGTATTGAAGTGATTTCATTTTGCTTCGGTAAAAGCCAAAAGCAGAGAAGGAAAGAGTCTCTGTGGCTTTAAAATTATGGCTGGTTCTAAAGGTAAAGGCAGTATTATCTATTTCAGTAAATTCAGTACCTACCAGACCGCTAAAGGTTTGTTCATAAAGCTCAAAACCGGAGTTGGTACTCCACCATTTTTTAAATTTGTAGTTACTCGAGAATTCCAAACCATACATATCTGCATCTCCAGAATTCTGAAAAGTTAGAAACAGAGAGCCAGGTTCATTATCAAGCTCCGTGAAAATCTGATTAATCTCATCTACCGTTCTTCGGAAGAAAACACCTGCGCTAAGGCTTCCTTTGCGCTCGATTTTACGGGTATAATTAAATTCGAATGAATTGGTAAATTGTGGATCCAGCTCAGGGTTTCCAGCAACGATAAGTCTTGGTGACGACACTTCCCGAATTGGATTGATCTGGCTGAAACCTGGTCTATCGACTCTCCTGCTATAACTTAAATTGTAGGTATTCTTTTCATCTGGAGTAAAGTTTAGAAAACCTGTAGGGTAGACCGTAAGATAGTCATCTTCATAGACACGTTCACCCTGGAAATCTGCTGTCACCTGATAGCTCTCCAGCCTGGCACCAACCTGGTAGCTCCATTTTTCAAAATTCTGACCGAAAGTCGAATATAAGCTCAGGATATCACGATCATAAATATAGTCTGCATTTGTAAACTGCGGATTGGTAGTGTTATAATCGTTTTCAGTTTTTAGCAACCTGGCTTCTGCACCAAGTTCCAGACGGGAAACATCATTTAAAGGATTGGTATAGTCGATATTGGAAATAAAATTTCTACGGTCTTCAAATACCCGATCGATATAAGGAATTAACTGAAGTTCATTTTCCGCGAAATCAATATCTGCAACTTCATCTCCGTTATAATCGTTGAAATCTGCTTCAAACTGAATCTCATGACCATCTTTTTCAAAATTGTGATCATATAGAAAATTATAGCTGGCATTGCTGTTATCGTAATTTACATCCAGAAACTGACGGAAGTTTCTTGAGGGATTATCAAAATCTGTAAAACTTAATGCTCCAATTGGTCCGCCATCATAAAGGTTCTGATTGGTATAAATACTAAAGGTATTATTGTCATCGACATAGAAGTCAACGCCAATTTTGTATAAATAGGAATTATTCCGGTTTTCAACTTCAAACTCCTGTAGACTTTGAGATTCGGGAAGAAATATAGTCCCGCCGTTTTCGCGATCTCCAAAATTGCTTCCCAGGTTTCCGAAGAAATTGAACTTGCCCTTACGATAATTCATGTCGAGTGACCCATTAAGTCTCAGGTTTTCACCGTAGGTAAGACCGGAATTTAAATTGCCGTTAAAGCCATTATTTGCATTTTTATGCAGTACAATATTAATGATTCCACTCATGCCTTCAGGATTGTATTTTGCTGAAGGATTTGTGATAAGCTCTATACTTTTAATGGAGGTGGAGGGAATTTGCTTTAGTAGTTGCGCAGGATCCATGTTGGTAGGCTTGCCGTCCACCAGAATTCGCACGTTGGAATTCCCGCGAAGAGAAATGTTTCCATCCTGGTCTACATTCACAGAAGGTATGTTCACCATGATTTCTGAAGCACTGGCACCAGTTGTCATAAGATCTTTCCCGATATTGATCACTTTGCGATCCACTCGCTGTTCGATGGTAGTCCTTTCAGCAACTACTAGAGTTTCATCGAGCATGGCCACATCGGGTTCCAGGTAAAGAATCCCGATTTCGATATTGGTTCTTCGCTGTTCGATCACAATGTCTCTACGGAAAGTCTTGTAGCCTATGAATTGCACCTTTAATTCATAGGTTCCGGCCTTAAGATTTTCTACGATAAAGCTGCCGTCTTCAGCTGAAGTAATACCGGTAACAAGTTCACCTTCCGTATTATTAATGATGATCGTGGCATAAGGAATCGCCTCCCGAAGTTCGGCATCCATGATGGTTCCGGAGACGTTTCCATTGGGATCGGTTTTAGCACTTGCAATTGAAATAAAGCTTAAGAATAAGCATAGAATTAACTGTTTCATTTTTTGATTGATTAGATGATTAATTATAACATATTACCTTGCAATACATAATAGATGAAGCTATGTATTACAAAATGTGATGATACTACCTATAAGACGACTAAAAAATTCTCTTGTTACAATTATTTAAAAATAACCTGCGTTCATCAAGAAGATCAACGCAGGTTTGTGATATCATGGTCATTAACACTAACCATCATAATTAAATCTATGATACCACAAAGGGCGCTCCTCAATTTAAAGACTGATCTATCTAGAGATTGTTACAGTAAAATTTATTTACTTTACCATTATGAAGAAGAAAACACTGGTTCTGGGTGCTTCCTTAAAACCCAATAGATATTCCCATCTTGCCATTAATAAGCTTGTAAGATTTAAACAACCTACTGTGGCAATTGGTCTTAGAGAGGGAACGGTGGATGGAGTGAAGATCCATACAGAATTGGAAGATTTTGAAGGTATAGATACCATTACCTTATATCTTAACGCGAAAAGGCAGGAAGAATATTACGACTACATCATTTCTCTGGACCCAAAAAGAGTGATCTTCAACCCTGGAACTGAAAACCCTGAGCTATACACATTGCTTCGGAAGAATAATATTTACTTCGAAAATGCCTGTACGTTGGTACTACTTTCTTCTCAGCAATATTAATCCCAAGAAAGTTAGAAAACCATTCAGAATCAGGATAAAGAATCCAAATTCGAATCCAAACCAGGTAAGACTGTTTACGCTGATGATGTAGGAAAGAACCGGAGCCAGAATGGCAATGAGCGGCACTATTTTATCTTTTACCTGCCACTTCGTAAAAAGTCCAAATGCATACAGACCAAGTAATGGCCCATAAGTGTAACCAGCGAACTGAAACAATTTGTTGATCACACTTTTATCTGCGATCGCATATTTAAAGGCAAGCATCACCAGGATTAATAATATGGAGATCGCAATATGAATTTGCTTTCTGATCCTGATTTGTCTTTTATCATCATATTTTTTTTCAATATCCAGGATATCGATACTAAAGGATGTTGTCAGACTGGTAAGAGCGCTGTCAGCACTGGAATAGGCTGCAGCGATAAGTCCCAGGATAAAGAAAACTGCTACGGCAAAACCAAGATTACCGCTGGCGGCTATTGCCGGAAATAATTCATCCTTCGTTTCGGTAATACCATTAAGATCGGCATAATCGGTTAAAAGTACTCCTAAAGCCAGAAACAGGAAGTTTACGAAAACCAATACGATGGTAAACCAGAACATATTTTTCTGCGCATCTTTCAGGCTTCTGCAGGTAAGGTTTTTCTGCATCATATCCTGATCCAGACCGGTCATAACGATAGCGATGAATGCTCCTGAGAGGAATTGTTTCACAAAGTGATCTTTGCTTTTCCAGTCTTCGAAAAAGAAGATCTGGGAATGCTCACTTTCAGCTAAATAATTCATGAGATTTGCTACAGAGAAGCCGAGATCTTCAGAAATAAAATAGATGGTAATCCCAAGTGCAAGCAGCATAAAGAAGGTTTGCAGGGTATCTGTCCAGACGATGGTCTTAATCCCACTTTTAAAGGTATACAGCCAGATAAGCAGGATGGTGATAGAAACCGTGATGTAATATGGAACACCTAACGCATCAAATACGATAAGCTGTAACACATTTGCCACCAGGAAAAGCCTGAAACTTGCACCAACAACACGGCTTAGCAGGAAAAAAGAAGCTCCTGTTTTATACGAAGCATTCCCAAATCGGGACTCTAAATATGTATATATGGAGGTAAGGTTAAGCTTATAATAGAGTGGAAGTAAAACCTGCCCGATCACCGCGTATCCAATTGTATATCCAAGTACGACCTGGAAGTAACTAAAAGAGTCGGTTTCAACGGTGCCGGGGATGGAGATAAAGGTGATCCCACTCAGCGAGGCACCAATCATTCCAAAAGCCACCAGGTACCAGGGAGCCTGTTTATTCGCTTTAAAAAATTCAGCATTACTGCCTCCTCTTCCCGTGAAATAGGAGATAAGAATAAGTACTGCAAAATAGGCGGCGATTAGAATAAGTACCTGGTATGGTTGCATAATTTTTCTTTAAAGCGGGCAATTTACAAATTAAGCTGAAGCTAATTTCATACGGCAAAAAAATCATAAATTCGCGTATGGATTTTTCATCAAAATTACTGGAGCAGGCAGTAGACGAAATGTCTCAGTTGCCGGGAATAGGAAAGCGAACAGCGCTAAGACTGGTGCTTCATTTACTGAAACAACCGGAGGAGCAGACCTCCAGGCTGTCAAAATCCCTGCTCGATCTACGCGAGAATATTAAGCTTTGTAGTAATTGCTTCAACATTAGCGATACCGAGCTTTGTGAGATCTGTGCGAATCCTAACCGCGTTTCAGAAATTGTATGTGTGGTCGAAGATATTCGCGACGTGATGGCTATTGAAAATACCGGACAGTATCGGGGGCATTATCACGTACTTGGAGGAAAAATAAGTCCTATGGATGGGATTGGACCTTCGCAGTTAACAATAAAAGCTTTAATTGAAAAGGTTCGAGAGGGGAAGATCGAGGAGATCATATTTGCCTTGAGCAGCACGCTTGAAGGTGATACAACGAATTTCTATATTTTCAAGCAACTGGAAGGAACCGGAATCAAAACCTCTACGATCGCCAGAGGAATTTCAGTAGGAGATGAACTGGAATATGCAGATGAGGTGACCTTAGGAAGAAGTATTACGAATAGAATTCCCTTTGAAAATAGCCTGAAAAGCTAGAACTGGCGTAGAAACTAATAATAACATGTAGCATAAATTTATGCGAATCTTTTTCAATTACGTTGTTGAAATTGTAATTTTAGCGGGAGTTTGATAAGTATACTTGTTTGAAAGAATGTCAGTATAATTCAATTTTATTGATTTTTTAATACTTAATGAGTGTTAATTTGATTAAATTCGCAACCTGAATAATAAAAATCGCATCTGATTTAACGATATGGCAAAATTTGAATTGAAGTTACCTAAAATGGGTGAAAGTGTTGCAGAAGCAACCATAACAAGCTGGCTTAAGGAAGTTGGAGATACTATTGAAATGGATGAGCCGGTACTTGAGATCGCTACAGACAAAGTTGATAGTGAAGTCCCTTCAGAAGTTGACGGGACCCTTGTGGAAAAACTTTTCGAAGCTGATGATGTGGTAAAAGTAGGTCAGGTGATCGCTATTATCGAAACCGATGGTGATGAGGATTCTTCTTCAGAAGAACAAGAGGAAGAAGCAGCTCCGGCTGAAGCAGCAGAAGTTTCTAAATCTGTTGAAACTGCCAAAGAAACTGCTTCCGCAGAAACTAGCGTAGATTATTCAGATTCTGATAAATTCTATTCTCCACTAGTAAAGAATATCGCGAAGGAAGAAGGGATTTCACTTTCTGAACTTGATTCTATAAATGGAACCGGAAAAGATTCGCGAGTTACCAAAAATGATATTTTAGAGTACGTAGAGAACAGAAAAAAAGGCGGAAATGCAGCAGTGACGGAGTCAGCTCCTAAAGCTGCCGAATCTAAAGATCTTGAGCAGAAAGTATCCAGCCAACCAGAACCTGTAGTTAGCGGGGAGGATGAGATCATCGAAATGAGCAGAATGGGTAAAATGATCGCTCATCATATGGTGGACAGCGTTCAGAAATCTGCACATGTACAGTCATTTATTGAAGTAGATGTTACAAATATCTGGAACTGGAGAAATAAGCATAAAAATGAATTTCAGAAGAAAGAAGGAGAGAAACTAACTTTCACTCCAATCTTTATGGAAGCTGTGGCAAAAGCAATTCGCGATTTCCCAATGGTGAATATTTCTGTGAACGAAGATGCTACTAAAATTATCAAGAAGAAGAATATTAACCTTGGAATGGCTGCGGCGCTTCCAGATGGTAATTTGATCGTTCCAGTGATCAAAAATGCAGACAGGCTCAATCTTGTTGGGATGGCGAAGGCAGTAAATGACCTGGCTAATCGCGCAAGACAAAATAAATTGAAACCAGATGATATCCAGGGAGGTACTTATACGGTAACCAATGTTGGTACTTTTGGAAGTATCATGGGAACTCCCATTATCAACCAGCCACAAGTAGGAATTCTTGCTCTTGGTGCAATTCGTAAAATGCCAGCGGTGATAGAAACGCCTGATGGTGATTTTATTGGAATACGATACAAGATGATACTTTCTCACAGTTATGATCACCGTGTGGTGAACGGCGCCCTTGGAGGTCAGTTCGTTCAGCGTGTGGCTCAATACCTTGAGGGATTCGACAAGGATCGCGAAATTTAGATCCTGAATAATATTTGAAAAGCCGGACGTCGTTCCGGCTTTTTTTTATTTAAAACAGTTCGGGTTTTGTGGCCCGGCATCAAATTATACTATTTTTACAAAAATAATTCGACGATGGAACTTAAACTTACCAGGCCTATTTGCTTTTTTGATCTCGAAACTACGGGAACTAATATTTCCAAAGACCGTATTGTGGAAATGGCAATACTCAAAGTCTACCCAAACGGTAATAAAGAAAGCTATACCTGGCTGGTAAATCCAGAATGTGAGATCCCAAAAGAGGTGATCGCAATTCATGGCATCGATAATGAAAAAGTGGCGAATGAGCCAACCTTCCAGCAACTGGCAACGAAAGTTCATGATCTTATCAAAGGATGTGATCTTGCCGGCTATAACTCCAATAGATTTGATATACCATTACTGGCTGAGGAATTGCTTCGTGCGGGAATTGATTTTGAGATGAAGAATGTTGTTGCCGTAGATGTTCAAACGATCTTCCATAAAAAAGAACAGCGTACATTATCTGCTGCCTACCAGTTTTACTGCGGAAAAGAACTTGAAGGCGCACATGGCGCAGAAGCAGATACCGAAGCGACTTACGAAGTATTAAAATCTCAGTTGGATCGATACAACGATCTGGAAAATGATATGAAATGGCTGGCAGATTTCAGCTCCCGCAAGAAGTTTGCAGATTTCGCCGGATTCATAAGTTTCGATAAAAAAGGAAGAGAAGTGTTTTCTTTCGGGAAGTATCGCGGGAAGCAGGTAGAGCAGGTGCTTGAGGATGAACCGGGATATTTTGGCTGGATGCAAAATGCAGATTTTCCACTTTACACTAAGAAAGTGCTTACGGCTATCAAATTGAGAAAGCTAAATACCAAACTATCCTGATTGAAAACTTCTGCTTTACTCTTTAACTTTTTTCTATTTACTGCCATTGGTGTAGCGCAAAACTCAAGAATAGCGGGAAGAGTAATAGATAGTGCTACTAGCCAACCCCTGCCTTACGCACATATTATGTTTGAGAATTACAGGCTTGGAACCAGCACTGATGAACAGGGCATGTTTGCATTCAATATTGCAGACAGCCTGAAGAATGAAATGCTCATTTTTACTCATGTTGGCTACGAGCAGGAATTACTGAGAATCTCTGATCTGGAAAAGCAGCGATTGGTACCAATGAACGCACTTACCGAAGGTCTGGGAGAGGTGATGATCACACCTGTTCAGGATAATAGGTCTTTTACTTACAGGCCTGATTGGCGCTTTGAAACTGTTGGGATTGGAAATATGAATGCTGCGCTTTATCCTTCCACCATAGCGCGTTATTACCCAAAACCTGAAAAGTTTGATGCAGCTGCTTTTATAAAAGAGATCACCGTTTATTTTTATGCTACGGAAGAGCAAAATGGTTTAAGTCCGAAATTTCGTATTCATTTGTATAATGTAAACGAAAACGGACTTCCAGGAAAGGATATCACCCAGGACCTCGTTGTAACCAAACCAGTAGGTAAAAATAAGGTTGATGTCGAATTGCTAAACCAGAAAATTCAGATTCCTGAAGAGGGTTTTTATATAGGTCTGGAACATCTTTTCATTAAGGAGAACGAGTATTTCGAAGTGAAGGATTACTATATCAATAATGAGCTAGTAGCAGAAGATTATAGAAATAAGCGTTATGGACCAGTTTATAAAGGTGTGTTCGCTCCTGAAGAATCCAACTTTAAAGTATACTTTTTCGAACCCGGAGGCTGGGTTGATATTAGAACCTGGAATATTACGTATGATGACAGGGAAGGTAAATATGTAATTCCTGAATTTAAAATCAAAATCACCAATTAGCATGAGAAGGTTCTACACCATTTTGGTTTTGCTGGTTATAGCTATTTCTTCAAATGCTCAAAATGAAATAATTGATGGAGTAGTGGCCGATTCTGTTACCAAAGAGGCTTTGGCGTTTGCTAATATCTATGTGTTAAATACCACTCTGGGAACTACAAGCAATGAAAATGGTTATTTTCAGCTTAAGGAACCTAATGCAGGTCAGAGTATTCGCTTTGGATTTGTGGGTTACAATTCAAAAGATATCACCTATGTCAATAAACATATGGATACTATATTCCTTTCTTCAAATAAGGAACAGCTAAACGAAGTAGTTGTTCAGGCTCCTTTACAGGATAAAACCATTAAAATAAACGGCTCAAAATCAAAAGGTAAGTTAGGAATCTCAAATTCAGGAGATGATGAAGGAGCTCGCATATTTTTACGCTATTTTCCTAAGCCATCTGAATTTAAAGATAAAGCGGCTTACCTGAATTCTGCAGAATTCTTTCTTTTTAAAGGTATAGGTAGTGTCAAACGTAATTATATTTTCCGGATCCGAATCATGAGACTTACTGAAGATGATGAACCAGGTTATGATCTAATTGATAATATTACTTTAACGGGAAGGCCTGGATCAAAGATTCTTGTAGATCTTGAGCAAGAAAGAATTCTAATTCCTGAGAATGGGTTTCTGATAGGGGTGGAAGGCTTGCAGATTGATCAGAATTATATAAGAACTTCTAAGTTGCTTCTTGAAAATGGTAAGTATAAAGAATTAAAAAGGTACGGTCCTACATTTAAGGCCGTAGAATCAAAAGATCCGGTTTACTACCTAAGTAGAGGAGAATGGAAAAAAATGCAAATGCCGGTACCGGCAATGAACCTTATAATCACCAATTAGCATGAAAATTATTTGCGTAGGTAGAAATTATACAGATCATATTTCAGAATTGAAAAATGAGAAGCCAGAGGAGCCTGTGTTATTTCAAAAGCCCGATACTTCGATCGTATTGAAAAAGCAGCCATTTTTTATCCCAGATTTTTCTAATGATATTCATTATGAAGTAGAGGTTTTGGTGAAGATCAAGAAAATAGGGAAACATATTCAGGAGAAATTTGCACACAAATATTATGACGAAATAGGACTGGGAATTGACTTCACGGCCAGGGATCTTCAAAATAAATTAAAAGAAAAAGGACTGCCCTGGGAGAAATCCAAAGCTTTTGATGGTGCTGCTGTGATCTCAGACAAGTGGTTGCAAAAAGAGGAACTACCTGCGGTAGATGCACTCAATTTCAGGCTCGAAAAAAATGAAGCAGTAGTACAATCTTCATCAACCGCTCATATGCTTTGGAAAATTGATGAATTAATTGCTTATATTTCGTCGTATTTCACCCTTAAAATTGGTGATATCATCTTTACAGGAACACCTGCCGGAGTAGGAAAAGTCGCTACAGACGACAGATTAACGGGTTACCTGGAGAATCAACAAATGTTTTCTATCAAAGTAAAATAATTTTAAATGAGTAACTATAATCTTGACGACGTTAAGGAAATGGCTGGCGGCGATGAAGAATTTTTATTAGTAGTAGTCCAGACTTTTCTTGAGGAAATTCCGCCAGATGTCGCTGCGATGAATGAAGCCATTGATAATGATAATCCTTCCCTGGCTTACCAGTATGCTCATAAAATGAAACCGAACCTGCAAATGTTTGGTCTAAACCTGATGGAGCAGATTAAAGTAATTGAAGCCTGGTCTAAGCATGGTCAAAGAAAAGAAGAGGTGCCTCAAGCTTCAGAAATTATCACTAAGAAGGTTGACGTTGCTACAGAAGCTTTAAAGAGAGATTTTAATTTAGGATGAAAGCTGAAATCGTAACCATTGGTGATGAGATCCTAATTGGACAGATCGTGGATACAAACTCGGTTTATATTTCCAAGCAACTTAATAAAATTGGGGTAAGCGTTCACCAGATCACTTCTATCCAGGATGATCGCGAACATATTTTGCAAACCTTAAAAGAGGCTTCGTCCCGAGCAGATATCATAATTATAACTGGTGGGTTAGGCCCAACTAAAGATGATATTACTAAGAAATGTCTCTGCGAATTTTTTGATGATAATCTTGTAAAAAACGACAAAGTTCTCCGTCATATTGAAGAGCTTTTTGAGAAATATATAGACACTCCAATTTCAGAACTAAACCGGGAGCAGGCGATGTTGCCGTCCAAGGCAATTGCATTGCATAACGAATATGGAACCGCTGCAGGAATGTGGTTTAAAAAAGGTGATCAGGTCTTTGTGTCTATGCCGGGCGTGCCATATGAAATGCGCGGACTCATGGAGCAGGAAATCATTCCGCGAATAATGTCTGAATTTTCCAGACCGGTTATTCTGCATAAAACCGTTATTACCCTGGGGCTTGGAGAAAGCGCTATTGCTGAGCGTATTGAAGCCTGGGAGAATCAATTACCTGCACATATTAAGCTTGCTTATTTGCCTAATCTGGGTAGAGTGAGACTCAGGCTTAGTGCACGAGGGACGGATCATAAGAAGCTTGAAGACGCCATTGATGAACAGATCTTTGAATTGCGTAAGCTCATTGGAGAAATCATGTATGGTTTTGAAGATGATGATCCAGTAGAAATGGTCATTGCCAGGATGCTTGAAAAAAATAACTGGACGCTTTCTACTGCGGAAAGTTGTACAGGAGGTCGACTGGCTGCCAGGTTTACAGAAGCGCCAGGTTCATCAAAGACCTTCAAAGGAAGTATAGTATGTTATGCAACCCAATCCAAAATTGATCTACTCGATGTTCCGGAAAAGCTAATAAAAGAAAAGTCTGTCGTAAGTGCTGAAGTTGCCAAAGCTATGGCAGAAGGTGCTCGTAAAAAGTTTGATACAGATATTGCGGTGTCTACTACAGGCAATGCCGGACCCGAGAAAGGTGATAGCAATGCAGAAGTCGGTACTGTTTTTATTGGACTGGCTACTCCCGGGGAAACACATGCATTTGAATTCATGTTTAGCAATCACCGGGAGAAGGTGATAGGTAAAACAGTGAACAAAAGCCTACAGATCTTACTTGAACAAATACTAAAACTTCAGGCTACAGATTGAAACTCAATCTAATATCTTAAACTTTTTTAAAAATTGGTATTTGATCCTTTGATCATTATCATTAAAAAAATGTATTTTTGCACCCGCTCAGGCTTAATGGCGGTACTTAATGGCGATTCAAGAAGAATATTTTCGGAGTAAAATATTTTTTTTCATTTTGTTGTCTGTTAGGTAAAAAAATCGTTAATTTGCAGCCTGTTTTGAAATAACGAGAAAAGTATAGAGCAATGTCAAGAGTTTGTGAACTTACCGGGAAAAAAGCAATGGTTGGGAATAATGTTTCTCACGCCATGAACAAGACTAAACGTAAATTTAACGCCAATCTGGTTAAAAAACGTTTTTTCCTTCCTGAAGAAGATAGATGGATCACTTTAAAAGTGTGTACATCTGCATTAAAAGATATCAATAAAAAAGGCATTTCTGCCGTAATTAAGGAAGCTAAAGCAAAAGGATTTCTTCAGAAATAATCCCAAGCAGCACCTAAAAATATTTCACAATGGCAAAGAAAGGTAACAGAGTTCAGGTAATTCTAGAGTGTACAGAGCATAAAGCAACTGGACAACCAGGTACTTCAAGATATATTACTACAAAAAATAAGAAAAATACACCGGATAGAATGGAGTTGAAGAAATTCAATCCTATTCTTAAGAAAATGACGGTTCATAAAGAAATTAAATAATTGAGTCATGGCAAAGAAATCAGTAGCATCTATTCAAACAGGATCTAAAAGATTAACCAAAGCAATAAAAATGGTTAAATCTGAGAAAACCGGTGCCTACACATTTGTAGAACAAATCATGGCTCCGGAAGACGTTAACGACTTCTTGAAGAAGTAAGTATCGTTCACAAACGATTTTAAATAATCATAAAAAGCCGTCCTGGATTTATTCTGGACGGCTTTTTCTTTTTATGTATCTTTATTGCCTTAAAAAAGGGGCTGAATGGCTTCTTTTACATATTAACCTGCCAGAATAAAATGAGTTTATTTAAAAAGATATTTTCTAAAGAGAAAAAAGAAAACCTTGACAAGGGACTGGAAAAATCCAAAGCCAGTTTTTTTGATAAAATGAGCAAGGCAGTTGCCGGAAAGACCAAAGTTGATGAAGAGGTTTTGGACGATCTGGAAAATGTACTTGTAAGTAGCGATGTGGGAGTTGCAACTACCATTAAGATCATTAATAGAATTGAAGAGCGCGTTGCCCGGGATAAATACCTTGGTACAGATGAGCTGAATAAAATTCTACGGGAAGAGATCGCAGCATTACTTTCTGAAACCAATAAAGGTGAAGGTTCAGAAATTAGCCTTCCTGAAGGGAAAAGGCCATATGTAATTATGGTAGTAGGTGTAAATGGTGTTGGTAAAACCACCACTATTGGGAAACTTGCCAATCAATTCAAAAATTCAGGTAAAAAGGTAGTACTTGGCGCGGCAGATACTTTTCGTGCCGCCGCTATAGACCAGTTACAAATCTGGGCTGATCGTACAGATGTACCAATCATTAAGCAGAAAATGGGAAGTGATCCCGCTTCAGTTGCATTTGATACCGTGCAAAGCGCTGTGAAGCTGGGTGCAGATGTGGTTCTTATTGATACTGCCGGAAGATTGCATAACAAGGTGAACCTGATGAAGGAACTTACCAAGATCAAAAGAGTAATGCAAAAAACCATTCCAGAGGCACCTCACGAAGTGATGCTGGTGTTGGATGGTTCTACCGGGCAGAATGCTTTTGAGCAGGCTAAGCAGTTTACTGCGGCTACAGAGGTAACTTCACTTGCTGTTACTAAATTGGATGGTACGGCGAAAGGTGGTGTGGTGATCGGGATTAGTGATCAATTTCAAATTCCTGTAAAATATATTGGAGTAGGAGAAAGAGTGGAGGATTTGCAGGTTTTCAATAAATATGAATTTGTAGACTCATTCTTTAAATAATGAAACAATTATTTCTCCTTTTAGTGCTGGGAACTCTGTTGACTTCCTGTAAAAATGATCCAGAAAATTCAGAAGAAGTTCAAAATGCTGAGGATTCTACTTCGGTTACTTCGGAAGAGCGGGAATTTAAAGTTCTGGATTCAGAATATATTACGGCAGACAGTTTATGGGTGCCATTTGAAATAGATTTAGATGAATTTACTTCCGAAGTTTATGAGGAAGTAAAAGCTTTGGTTTTTGAAAAATCTATTCCGGAAATTCAGGAATCTATAGCCGCAGGAAAACTCACTTACGAAGAACTATCTTTGTTTTATTTAACCAGAATCAGAGAATATGACCGTGAAAACGAGCTTTCTCTAAATTCGGTGATTTCTCTGAATCCTGATCTTATTACTGAAGCAAGGAAAAAAGATGAGCAACTGAAGAACTCAAACAACAATCATCCTATTTACGGGATTCCGGTACTACTGAAGGATAATATCAATACGAAGGCTATGCCAACTACGGCTGGTGCTGAAGCCTTGAAAGGTAATCAAACGGGTGATGCGTTTATAGTGGAGCGACTTAAAAAGAATGGTGCACTTATACTAGGCAAGGCCAATCTCAGTGAATGGGCTTATTTCTTCTGTGGTGAGTGTCCAAGCGGATATTCGGCAGTTGGAGGACAAACCCTGAATCCTTATGGTAGGAAAATTCATGATACTGGCGGATCAAGTTCTGGTAGCGGAGTAGCGGTAGCTGCCAATCTCGCTCCCGTAGCTGTAGGATCTGAAACATCCGGTTCTATCTTATCACCATCAAGTTCAAATTCCATTGTTGGAATGAAGCCGACTATTGGTTTGTTAAGCCGCGGCGGAATTGTACCAATTTCAAGCACCTTGGATACTCCAGGTCCTATGACCAGATCTGTGATCGATAATGCGATCTTACTTTCTGCTATGACCGGAGTCGATTCAGAAGATCCTGCTTCTTCTGCAGCAAAACAACTTTCGAATCTTTACAAGGATCTTAAAAACTCCAGTCTTAAAGGAAAACGATTTGGAGTAATCAAAAGTTTAAAGTCAGATTCACTGTACATGAGGGCAGTGGCCGATCTTGAAAAAGCCGGCGCGACTATTATAGAATATGAAGCGGAAGAGATCGATCTTCCAAATTTTTTAAGATTACTGAACCTGGATATGCAAAAAGATCTTCCAGAATATTTTCAGAAATATGGTGGAGAAGTTGATTTCAAAAATGTTCAGGATGTCGTGGATTATAATGCCATGGATTCAGTAAAAAGAGCTCCTTACGGGCAAGCTTTATTTCTGGGAATCTTGGAAGATTCAGCCAGTACAGAGGAATTTGCAGCGATCAAGGATACTTTAAAAACCAACGGTACGCGATTCCTGAGCAAACCAATCAAAGAGCATAATCTGGATGCGATTATCTCTATTAATAATTATCATGCTGGTTATGCTGCGGTAGCGAAATATCCGGCGATCACGGTTCCTATGGGATACACTGAAGAAAATCAGCCAATGGGAGTAACCTTTATAAGTGAACCTTTTTCAGAAAAGCAATTGCTGGAATTTGCATACGCATTTGAAAAGACTTCCAAACGTAGAAAAACACCGAAGGAATACAATGAGTGAAAAAGCAGACAGATACCTGGTCCTAATTTCTAAAATCATATTTTTTTACAGCATCTTTTTCGTGGTGATGAAAGTCATTTCGATGTTTCAGGGGGCTTGGGTGATTCCAAATTTAATTTTATCTCTGCCCTATCTAGTTTTTGGACTGGTTGGCGGTTATATGGTAAAATATAACAAGTATCACTGGGCATATGTAATTGCCGGAGTTATCTTAATAAGTATCGTACGCTATTACGAAGTAGAGTGGATGCTTCAGCTGCAGGAACGTTTTTGATAGTCAAAGCACTAAATCAATATTTTCTACTCTGGATCTTAGCAGAAAGTTTAGGCCACTCGCGACCTATAGAAACCTGAATTAATCCCAATTAGTTTATTCAGCTTAAAATTAGGTGTATAAATTTTACACCTTATCTTTGCACCCGCTTAGATTTCTGGATTCAGATCTGTTAAGCATTTAGAAAGCAATATATTATGAGGACGAAATCGCTTAAAAAGAATAGAATTAATGTAGTAACTCTGGGTTGTAGCAAGAATGTTTACGATTCAGAAGTTTTGATGGGGCAGCTTCAGGCGAATGATAAAGATGTGGTTCATGAAGGCGAAGGTAATATCGTAGTGATAAATACCTGTGGTTTTATTGATAACGCAAAGGAACAGTCGGTTAATACAATTCTGGAATTCGTTGAGAAAAAGCAGGAAGGTTCTGTAGATAAAGTGTTTGTAACTGGTTGTTTAAGTGAGCGATACAAACCAGACCTTCAGAAGGAAATTCCAGATGTGGATCAATATTTTGGAACTACTGAACTGCCAGGACTGCTTTCTGCTCTGGAAGCCGATTACAAGCATGAACTTATTGGCGAGCGTCTAACTACTACACCAAAAAATTACGCATACCTCAAGATTGCTGAAGGTTGTGACCGTCCATGTTCATTTTGTGCTATTCCATTAATGCGTGGTGGACATAAGTCGACACCAATCGAAAACCTTGTGATAGAGGCGGAGAAACTTGCTGCGAACGGGGTGAAGGAACTTATTTTGATCGCTCAGGATCTTACCTATTACGGTCTGGATCTATATAAAAAGAGAAATCTGGCGGAATTGCTCGAGAATCTCGTAAAGGTCGAAGGTATTGAGTGGATTCGTTTGCATTATGCTTTTCCAACGGGGTTCCCAATGGATGTTCTCGATGTAATGAACCGAGAACCTAAAGTTTGTAATTATCTTGACATTCCTCTACAGCATATTAATGATGATCTTCTGAAGTCCATGCGTCGAGGAACCACTCATGATAAAACCACTAATTTGCTTAAGAAATTTAGAGCAACTGTTCCAGAAATGGCGATTAGAACTACACTAATCGTTGGTTATCCGGGTGAAACTGAAGAAAATTTCCAGGAATTGAAAGAATGGGTCCAGGAAATGCGTTTTGAAAGACTTGGTTGTTTTACTTATTCTCATGAAGAGAACACTCATGCATTTAATCTTGTAGACGATGTTCCACAGGAAGTGAAGCAGGAGCGTGCAAACGAGATCATGGAAATTCAGTCACAGATCTCTTGGGAACTTAATCAGCAAAAGATCGGGAAGATTTTTAACGTCATCATAGACAGAAAAGAAGGCAATTACTTTATTGGTAGAACTGAAGCAGATTCCCCAGATGTTGATAATGAGGTTTTGATAGATGCCACGACAGTATATTTGAAGACCGGTGATTTTTACGAAGTTGAAATTACAGATGCTGCCGACTTTGATCTTTACGCAAAGCCAATTAACGTAGAGACCAGGAAGCCTGTTCGTAAAGAACTTAAGATCCGCACAGTCTAATTTAAAAACCTAGATTTGAATAAAATAGAGAAAACTCCACATTTTCTTAGAGGGAATATGCCATATTTTCTTGGTGGTTTCTATGTCCTTATGGGTATCGCAGCATACTTCAGTATAGGTGATTCATTTTATCTTTCTTATTTACCATTAGGAATTATAGCCGCTGTAGTTGGTTATTTCCGAAGAGAGAATAGAAAGGAATTTATCAAGTGGGACAGTAAGAAGATCGTGCTTCAGGATCAAATCAATGGTAAGAAATCGTATTCCTGGACAGCGGTGGATGACTTTATAATTAGTGAAGAAAACCTGCTCATCAAATCTGGCCCTGCTGATGGTGTTTATTTCGAGATCAGAGAATTTTCACAAACCGATATAGCGAAACTGAGATCTGCCTATCCCGAATTTACAAACCTAAAACACTCCGCCTGATGCAGCGTATAAGCAGAAAGCTAAGTTTTTTTAGAAGGAACCAGTTCTTATTATTTGGTGCTTTCTGGACTTTAATGAGCATTTTTTACCTGGTCTCTCAAATATTAGTAGAGGAAGACGGTACTTTCAATTATTTTATGAGTTTTGGATATCTCATCATTGGGCTGCTCTATTTTTATCAAAACTACCGATATGGACACAAAAAGGGAGAGTTTATAGAGTGGAACGATACTGTTTTGAATTACCAGCAAAACTTCGGAAAATTTTATTCTTTTAAGTTAAGTAGCCTTATTAATGTAACAGTAACCCGAGAGAATCTAATCATCAAAGCTCAAAATGCGCAGGGAACTATGGCTTCGCTTAAGGGATATTCTGAAGAAGATATAGCTAAACTAAGAGGGAAATTTGATAATATGTAGCCGGTTTTCTTCGCTGTGAAAATAAAACTGAATCAGACAATTAATGATCATTTTCGGAGTAAAAAAGCAGCGGGCATTATATTCAATTATCTCTTCGGTCTGAAATTAAGAAAAAGATACCATCGGCAGATATTTTGCTATAGATAACTCCATGTGCTGTTATTCTAAAATTCCTGACGATTACCATAAAAAAGCAGGAACGGAAGTTCCTGCTTTTTTTATATATCTTATTATTTACTATTCGTCCTCGTTTAGCAAAACTGGATCACCATATCCAAGATCCTTCAGTTTCTCTAACTGAGTTTCAGCATCACCAACAATAAGGAAATACATTTTTTTAGGATCAATATATTTCTTCGCCAGCTCCTGAATATCCATCACCGTCATTTCCTCTACCTGCTGCTGTTGTTCAGCAACATAATCGTCGTTATAATCATAATCGCTAATTTCTTTGAGCATATTTAATTTTGCGCCCAGAGTTTCAAATTTCCTGGTGTTGCTTTTAGTCATATAGCTTTTAGTAACCTCAAGATCATCCTGAGTAAAAGTATCGGCATAATCTGTAAGAATGTCGCGGATCAATTCAGTTGCTTCATAGGTTATATTGGATCGAACACCACTGGAAATAAGGAAAGGGCCAATGTAAGATCTATCTTCGAACCTGGAACGAATTCCATAGGTATAGCCTTTTCCTTCTCTAAGTTCCTGCGTAAGCCTGGATGCGAAACTTCCACCACCAAGTCTGTAATTCATCACCTCTGCTGCATAAAAATCCTTATCACTAGCGCTCAATGCCGGAGCACCGAATGTTAGAACAGATTGTTTCGCACCCGGAACATCATAAAAGTAAATCTGAGATTTTTCAGGTGCTTCAAATTCTGGAATCTCCGGGAAATCTACAGTTTTTGGAGGCCAGGAAGCCGAAATTGCTTTTAGTGAATTCTTCGCCTTTTCGAGATCCAGATCACCTACTACAAGATAGGTAGCATTTAAGGGTGAAAGATTTTCAGAATAATAAGCTTTTAGATCGTTCAGCGTGATATTCTCCACACTTTCTGTAGTTCCCATTTCATTCATGGAAAGAATACTGTTTTCACCATACACAAGTTTTCGAAATTCATTCGAAGCAATATTGTTAGGATCTCCTTCCTGCTGTTTGATCCTGCTAAGGGTTTGTTGTTTAATAAGTTCGAACTCTGACTCATCCCAACGTGGTTGAAGCAGCATCTCATCTACAAGTTTCATCGTCTCGGCGTAATTCTTTGCCAGTGTATTTCCAGTGATACTAATTTTTTCTTCCGAAGAACTTACATAGATACGCGCTCCCAAAAGTTCGATTGCTTCCTCCAGCTCTGCCGGAGTTTTTTTTGCGGTACCACGATTCATCAAGTTCGCCAGAAGATTTGCTACTCCTGCTTTCTCCATAGATTCCAGCAACTGTCCGCTTTTAATTTCAAGGCTAAACTGTACGAGTGGGACTTCTGTATTAGTAATACCCATCACTTTTAGTCCGCTTGGCATTGTCGTTTTCCAGATCTCCGGAATTTCCAGTTCAGGTTTTGCTGAATATGGAGGTTCAATGGTTCGATCAAAGCTAGAGGCTGTTTTTGGATAATCTACTGCCTGCTTTGCATCGAAATCATCTTCAGCACCTTCCACGATCTTTTCTTCTACTACTTCAGCTTTTTCTGAATTTTCCAGAGCAAGATCCAATTGATCTTTTGGAACAAAACTGGTGGCAACATAATGCTGGTCTTTTATATATTTTCTGAAGACTCTCATAACATCTTCCGAAGAAACCGCCAGTAATTTTTCGATCTCTTTGTTGATGAAATTGGGATCATTTGCAAAAATATCATACTGTGCTAATTGAAAACCTTTTCCAAGAACACTTGAAATGGAGTTGTAGAAATTTGTCTCTAAACCGGCTTTAATTCTCTTAAGGTCTTTCTGCGGAATGCCATTTTTATCGAATTCGGCAAGTCCTTCCTCGATTACAGACTGAACAGAGTCAAGGTCCTTTCCGTCATATGCCCGAACCTGAAGCAATAACTGCCCCGAAAGTTCAGAAGTGTAATTGAACATACTCACATTACCAGAAAGTTTGGCTTCTTCCACAATCTTCTTATACAAAGGAGCATTTTTACCATCAGCCAGGTAGCTGGTCAATATTTCCAATGCAAAGCTATCTGGATGGTACGAGTATACTGAAGGCCAGGCTAGTGTAAGCTCAGGCAGTTTCGCGAAATTGTCTTCGTGGTATACTTTTTTAGTGTTATCGAGACTAACAAGCTGCTTTTCCTGTTCTTCGATCTTCTCTCCACGCGGGATCTCATCAAAGTATTTGTGGACCCATTCCTTTGCCTGGTCTTTATTAAAATCGCCAGCGATGGTTAGGGTTACATTGTTAGGAGTATACCACTTGTTATAAAAATCCTTGACATCCTGCAAGGTTGCGTTCTGAAGATCATCCAGACTTCCAATCACCTGCCAGTTGTAGGGATGATTTTCTGGATACAGGTTTTTGTCGATCACATAAAAAGTATGTCCATAAGGCCTGTTATCTACTCCCTGGCGCTTTTCATTTTTAACAACCTGCTTTTCCTTGGCAAGAACCGGTTCTGTAACCGTATTGATAAAGTATCCAAGTTTGTCTGCTTCTGCCCAGATCATTTTTTCCAACGCATCTTTTGGTACGGTCTGGAAATAATTGGTGCGATCACGACTTGTAGAGCCATTGGCACCGCTACCACCAATTCTGGCGGAGAGTTTGTCCAGTCCACCTTTTCCAAGGTTCTCAGATTCCAGAAACAGAAGATGTTCAAATAAATGCGCAAATCCTGTTCTGCCTTCTTTTTCCCGGGCACTACCTACGTGAGCGGTAAGAGCTACTGCTACGACAGGGTCTGATTTATCTTCGTGCAGTATCACCTTTAGTCCGTTTTCAAGGGTGAAAGTTTCGAAGTCCACCGAAAACTGATTCGTTCCTCCCTGGGCAACAACCATGGTATTCGCCACCAGAAAAAAGCATAAAGCAGATAAAAATTGTCTCATTTTCATATTAGTAATCATATCCTCTATTATTTGTTAGGAATAATGCATTGGTAAAAAATAACTTTCCGTTTTCCCAGAAAGCTCTGAATAGTGGATTGTCCACCATATAAATAATACTACCTCTACCTATATTTTCTTCACCGAAAATAAGTGAGTTCTCAAGCTTTTTCTGAGCTTCGCTACCGGCAAATCCTGAAACGATTTCAGGTTTCTGAATGTAAGCCACGTTATAGCCTGAATTTAGAAGCTCATAACTATCACCGCTAAGTTTTAAGCTGAAGTAAGTATCGTCATACCCAAATGCCAATGGGTGACTTGGATCTACCGAAGTTTTTACGATACTACCGGTGATCATATTCTTCACATATTCTCTTTCTCGCTGTGAATAGGGAATAAGTTTATCGGCAGTTTTTAGTGTATCCTTTTTAGATTCTTTTGCTTCGATCCCAAAATTGTCTTTACCTGCAAATGCAGAAACAGCATCCCCAATCGCAATGATTTTTCCCCCACCACGAACCCAGTTCTCAAGCATTTTTAAAGTATCCTCATCAAGAAAACTGGAGTAATTCCCTGAAGGTATCACCAGCACATTTAGTTCGTCCAGTATACTGGAAGAAAGATTACCCGTTTCCAATGGAATTACCGGATACTTCAAATCCTGTTCGAAAAAGTACCAGATCTCTCCAAAATTAAGCGAAGAAACCTGCTCACCTCTAAGGAGTCCAACTTTTTGCTTATTAATGATCTTTATATTACCTGAACCAAAATCGGGTCCCTTATCTGAAAAACCTGTATTAGTGGCTACGAGTTTTCGTTGCATGTTATTGGCGATCTCTACCACCTTCTGCTGAAAATTTTCAATAGCTGAATTATCACTTTTAGAAATGATAAGGCTGCCGGGATTAAAATCTGCTCCGGAATTTCTAAATTGTTTTTCGCTGAATCGAACCTTGATGTCATTTCTAATAAGTTCAGCCAGAAATCTCGCATCTTCCATGCTATTCCATTTTGAAAGGAATGCTGTAGCTTTAGCGTTCGCTGTATTTTGCTTGAAGGTTTCAGGATTATTAGGATTACCATCAATGGTTTTCGAACTGGCAACGGTCTCCAGTCCGTAAGTATAAGGCAAGCTCCAGGCGGTAATATCATACGTAAGAGAATCCACAAGTTTGGCTTTAGGTTCGAAAAGCACTTTGATCATTTTCGATTTTGGCTGATTCGCAGATACCAATAACGTTTTTTCAGAAGATTCAAGATTTCCACTTTTTGAATCCTGATAAGAATAACCTTTAATATTTCCTGAATTGGCAAAACTATATTTGATCTCGTGCCTGTCAAGCAGATCAGTTAAAGCGTTGATCTTATCCTTCTCGCCATTCATTGCATAGGTTTTAAATTCTGAATTACCTTCTGTAAAAAAATCTGCAAATTCTGAAACCAGTTCAGTAGCATTTTCTGAAGCCATTTCCACCGTGGAAATTCCAGTAGTAAAATGATGTTCAATGCGATCTTTTAAAGTTAGCATATAACCTTCGTTGGTTTGAACCCCCAAACCAGCACGACCATGACCAGCCTGTTCGTAGGTCATCCCAATGGCACCCATATAGGTTGGATACGTATCTCCGTAGCTTGGGTATAGCAGGTCAAATTGTTCTCCTGTAAAATATAACCAGCCATTATCATCGAAATATTTCGCATGATTTTTTCCAATTCTTGTCTGAAAATCACGCTGAAAGTCGGTAATGATCTCATGAAATGGTTCAGCAGCAGGAGCGAAATAATAAGGGTCGTTGATATCCTGTTCGTGGAAATCTACATGGATATGCGGCATCCATTGATTGTAAATTTTCAAACGTTGTCTTGTTTCTACCTGCGTTGCCCAGGCCCAGTCACGATTTAAATCAAAAAGATAATGATTAGGTCTTCCTCCGGGCCATGGCTCGTCATGCTCAGCAGAAAACTGACTAGTATTATAAGGAGTTGCTTTTACCTGGTTGTACCAGTTTGCATAACGGTCACGACCATCGGGATTGACACAAGGGTCAATGATTACCACTGTATTTTCCAAAAGTTCTTTCTTTCCAGTAACGAGCTCGTATAGAGTTTTCATTGCAGCCTCGGTACTGGAGGCTTCGTTACCATGTACATTGTAGCTTAGCCATACGATCGCTTTATCAGAAGTTTCATTAGCATCGGTTAGCCCGGCATTCGCAAAATGCTTCCGCTTGATGGACTCCATGTCCTGTATATTTTCTTCCGAAGAAATAATGGCATAAGTAAGTGGTCGACGTTCGTTGGTAAGGCCGTACTGCTGGTAATTTACCAGATCAGAATTTTCAGCTACATGCTCAAAATAGTCCACGATATCTGCGTGCCTGCTAAACTGAGAGCCCAATTTGTAACCAAGAAACTGCGACGGACTTTGAACCTCCTGTCCAGTTATTGTTGTAGTAATTACAATGAGAAAGAATAAAAAGAATCTGATTTTCAAAATTTTAGATTTTCAAAAGTGAATGCATCCAAAATTAAGTAAAAAAAATCGCGATTTAATCCCAAACTTCATCCTGTAGCCAACTAGCAGCATTTTGCAGATATGGAACATAATTACAAGACTCATAATGCGTTAGACCAGGAGCTACTTCCAGAGTTACATTTGTGCCAGCCTCCTTGGTTGCAGCAACCCATTCCTGAGTTTCAGCAACAGGAAATAATTCGTCGTTCTCCCCATGAATAACATAGAGTGGAGTTTCTATGGTCCTAACACTGCCGTTAGAACTGAAAGTACTGTAACTGCTGGCTATTGGGATAGATGCAGTAAAGATTTCCGGATAAACTTCAGCATAGAACCAGCTACCATTTCCACCATTACTGTAACCTGTTACCACGGTTTTATTTCTGTCAACATTCAAATATTTCTGAGTTAGATACATAAGACCGATAACGAGATCCTGGTTAAAAGCACTGTTCCAAAGCTGCGTTCCTCCATTGGGACTTACAATAATTGGATCCAAGGCTGCGAATCCAGGCTCGGCATAACAGGCAGTGTTTTTATGAGCATTTGCATTTCCGCTTGCTGCACCATGAAGAGTTAGCACAAGAGGTCTTTCAGAAGACGAAGCATTTTCCGGGATGATCACTCTAAAATTCCATGAACTCCCGTTAAGGTTTTCCAGCGATACGTCGTTAATCCCTGGTTGCAGGTTCAAGGCCTGAAAATCTGCTTCGAGATCTTCAATGCTTCTGCGATCTGTCGTTGGAGCGTCATCATCACTTGAACAGGAAGCAAATGAGAATATAATTAAAAGGGCGAAAATTAGTCGTTTTAAGATCATGAACTACTGGTTTTTGATTGATAACCGGAATTTATGAACTTTATAGATGTTAAGTTAATCGTAAAGAATAAATATGCGGCTGGTCTCGATTTAGTTTCCTTCTTAAAAGGTTTTATCTTTACGGCAATTATAAACAGGTTGATGTCTACAGATCATATAGCTTATCCCGATACCAATTATTTTACTCCATTAATCCTGGATTATCTTTCAGAAAAGGAAAGTCTGGGACATTTGTATCATCGTTTTCCTAAAATTGAAAATTTCAGGGCTCAGATTGATGAGAAATCCAAATCTTATAACAATTATATTCGTAAGGATCTGGTGGAAGTTCTAAAAGAGCAGTATTCAGGTCTTAAAGTTTCTGAGATGACATCTGGCAACATCGATCTTTTATCTTCAGAAAAGACATTTACAGTGGTCACTGGTCATCAGCTTAATCTTTTTACGGGTCCGCTTTATTTTCTATACAAGATAGTTTCCACGATCAGTCTTACCAGGAAGTTGAAAGAAAAACATCCGGAAAATAATTTTGTGCCGGTATACTGGATGGCTACAGAGGATCATGATTTTGAAGAGATCAATTTCTTTAATCTCCACGGAAAAAAATTCAAATGGAACAATGCCGAAAAGCGGGCAGGAGCGACTGCTGTTGGTAAGCTTTCTACGGAAGGACTTGAGGAAGTTTTTAAGCTATTTTCTGCTGAGATTGGTGGAGGAACAAATGCCAAAGAATTGAGGGAGATGTTCCAGAAAGCATATCTGGAGCATAATAACCTGACCGATGCCACGCGCTATCTGGCGAACAGGTTATTTAGTAAAGAAGGTCTGGTCATCATCGCAGCTGGAGATTCCCGATTAAAAAAGCATTTTTCCAGCCATATTAAGAATGAATTACTTGAGGAGTCTTCCTCAAAAGCGTCGCAAACTGCCATAGATTCTCTGGCAGAATTGGACTATAAAGTACAGGTAAATCCGCGAGATATCAATTTATTTTATCTTAACGAGGAGATCAGGGAACGTATCGTTAAAAAAGATGGGCGGTATTACGTTCATGAAACAGAGATAAGCTGGAGCAAAGAAGAAATACTTGCAGAAGTAGATGCGCATCCGGAACGTTTTAGTCCAAATGTCATGATGCGACCACTCTACCAGGAAGTGCTGCTTCCAAATCTTTGCTATATAGGTGGAGGAGGAGAACTTGCTTACTGGTTGCAGCTAAAGAATTATTTTGAAGCTGAAGATGTGGTTTTTCCAATGTTATTACTTCGGAATTCAGCATTACTGCAAAATGCTAAACAAAATGCCAAACGCAGAAAACTCGATATTTCACTGAAGGAATTATTTCTGAAACAACATGAACTGATCAATCGCAAGGTTCGGAAAATCAGTAATATCAACATTGATTTTTCAGAACAGAAAGAGCATTTGATTCAGCAATTTCAACAAATGTATGAGCTGGCTGAGAAAACCGATAAATCTTTTATTGGTGCAGTAAAAGCGCAGGAAGTAAAGCAGCTTAAAGGTCTTGACAATCTCGAAAACCGGCTCCTGCAAGCTCAAAGAAGAAAACTAAAGGATGAAGTAGAGCGAATCGCCGCGCTGCAGAATGATCTATTTCCAAACAGAAGTTTGCAGGAGCGGCAAACAAATTTCTCTGAATATTACGATGAATACGGTCAGGAACTTATCGAGCGCCTTTTAGCAGAATTAGATCCTTTAGACGCAAACTTTAAAATTATCACTTTTGGAAAAGAATAGAATGCATACCATAGATATGGATCTGGTTGAAATGACGCTGGATGTTATGAAGTATGCCATTGATCGTATATCTAATGTAACTCCGGAACTTGGCGCACCGAAGAAGGAGGAAGAACTTTTAAGGTTGGTTGGAGAAACTATAACTCCTGAAGGTATTGGAGGTGAAAGTGCATTCCAGTTATTTAAGAACGTACTGGTCAAAGCAACGGTACCTATCGATCATCCAAGGCACCTGGCGTTTGTTCCTGCCGCACCAACGAGGGCTGCGATCATGTTTGACCTGGTAACTTCAGCTTCCAGTATTCATGGTTCATACTGGATGGAAGGAGCTGGAGGGATATTTTGTGAAAACCAGGCGATGAAATGGCTGGTAAGTTTAACCGGTCTACCGGAAACTGCCTTTGGTGTTTTTACAAGTGGTGGTACAGCTGCAAATCTTTCAGCATTAGTTACCGCAAGAGAGGAGTGGAGAGAACAAAGGCCAGCTCACGCTAGAGAGAGAGCGCTTTTGATCACTTCAACAGGAGCACATTCTTCAATAAAATCCATGGCGAAAGTAATGGATGCAGATGTTCATCTGGTGAAGTCAGATGAAGAATTTTTATCGGGAACTGCACTTCAGAAGGAATTGGAAAATTTAAGCGAACAGGATAGAAACAGACTTTTCGCCGTGGTAGCAACGGGTGGAACAACCAATGCCGGGATCATAGATGATCTGGAAGGAGTGGCAAATATTTGTGCCGAAGAAAATATCTGGTTACATGTAGATTGTGCTTATGGAGGTGGAGCACTGGCGGTAGATTCGGTTAGACATTTGTTCAAAGGCATAGAGCAGGCAGACAGTATTACTATAGATCCTCATAAATGGCTGTTTTCTCCTTACGATTGTGGCGCAGTGATCTATAAGAATCTGGAACTTGCGAAAAAAGCGCATTCTCAAAAGGGCGCTTATCTTGAGATATTCAAGGATGAGGGAGCTCAAGGATTTAATCCTGCAGATTACCAGATCCAGCTTACCCGTAGATTACGAGGGATGCCATTATGGTTTTCACTGGCGATGCATGGAACTAACAAGTATAAAGAAGCTATCGAACGAGGGATAGAACTTGCAAATATTGCCGCTTCCAAAGTGGAACAGAATGATTTGCTTGATTTGGTAAGACCGGCAAGTTTATCTGTAGTCTTATTTAAGAGAAAAGGCTGGTCTGCGGAAGATTACCGAGACTGGACCTACAAGAATCATAATTCAGGATTTGCACTGGTCACCCCATCTCTGTGGAAGGATGAAAGTGTTGTGAGATTTTGCTTTATTAATCCTGATACTACTGAAGATGATATTGAGCAGATCTTGGCTACTTTAGACTAGTAGCTAATCTATTTCATATTCAAGCCGCATTGTTATCGATGCGGTTTTGTTTTTATCTGCCGTGTTATATGCACCACTCCAGCTAAAATCCTCGCCGCTATTCTGGCCCGTGATCTGAAACACGCCCATATTGGCACTTTTTAGATCGCCTAGATTTTCTCCGCTGTTCGCTGCGATTTTCTCTGCACGTAGTCTGGCATCCTCCGTAGCTTTAGAGATCATTTCAATTTTGAGATCGGCTATTTTGGTATAGTAATACCTGGGAGGAGAGGAATTGAACTGGACGCCTTTATTTAGTAATTCTGTGATCTCACGTGACACATTTTCGATGAGCTCTACATTGCTACTTTCAATTTTCACCGGTTGCATTAGTTCGTAACCTTTGAAAATACTACCCACATAATTACCATTTTGATACTGATTCTCTTGTTGCTCATTAGTTTGAACCGAGTTAAAGACGATGTTTTCATCCTTGATCCCTTTTCCTATGAGATAGGATCTGACAATATTTTTATCCTGATCAAGTTGATTATAAGCCGCTTCTAGATTTGGAGAATTTCTGCTGAATCTACCTTCCCACACTATCAGATCTGAAACAAAGTTTTCACTACCCGAACCCGTCACCGAAATGACACCATCGGGATTCGCTCTGGAAACGTAAGCATCACCCAGAAAATAGGCTGCAACCATGATCGCAATGGCAAAAATTATAGCACTTAAATATTTCATATTTGGCAGAGTCTTAATGCATTTTAAATATAGAAATTTTCCATCTTCCTTTGCCGGCTTTTTTACCTAAATTCCTATTTTTGCGCATGCAAAACAACGTACTCATCCTAGACTTTGGTTCGCAGTATACACAGCTTATCGCAAGGCGTGTAAGGGAACTGAACATTTATTGCGAGATCTATCCATACTCGAAAATTCCAGAAGATTTATCAGGTTTTAAAGCGGTTATCCTTTCAGGAAGTCCATTTTCTGTAAGAGCAGAAGATGCCCCGCATCCAGATCTTTCACAGATTAGAGGTAAATTGCCTATGCTGGCAGTTTGCTATGGAGCTCAATATCTTGCCCACTTTTTCGGTGGAAAAGTAGAACCTTCAGATACCAGGGAATTTGGAAGAGCGAATCTTTCAGTGATTAAGGATGCAGAATTGTTGTTTGAAGATATCAAAGAGAATTCACAGGTTTGGATGAGTCACAGTGATTCTATTATAAACCTTCCTAAAAATGCGGTAAGACTGGCGAGTACTTCAGATGTGCTGAATGCAGCTTACAGAATTGAAGGGGAAGAGACTTACGCAATCCAGTTTCATCCAGAAGTTTATCATTCCACAGATGGTAAACAATTATTGGAGAACTTTCTTGTAAAGATCGCTGGTACTGAGCAAAGCTGGACGCCTGGCGCTTTTGTTGATCTAACAGTTTCAGAATTACAGGAGAAGATTGGAGAAGACAAGGTAGTTCTGGGTCTTAGTGGAGGTGTAGATTCTACAGTTGCTGCTGTTTTATTACACCAGGCTATTGGCAAAAACCTGTACTGTATTTTCGTTAATAATGGTCTTCTTCGGAAGAACGAATTCGAAAGTGTACTGGACCAGTACAAGGACATGGGGCTCAATGTAAAGGGAGTGGATGCTTCGGCACGATTTCTGGATGCATTGAAAGGTCTATCAGATCCTGAAGAAAAGAGAAAAGCGATTGGGAATACTTTTATTGAAGTTTTCGATGATGAAGCTCACGAGATCAAGGATGTTGTTTACCTGGCACAGGGAACTATCTATCCAGATGTGATCGAGTCGGTTTCAGTTAATGGCCCTTCAGTAACGATCAAGTCACATCATAATGTGGGAGGATTACCCGATTTCATGAAGCTGAAAGTGGTAGAGCCGCTAAGAATGCTATTCAAAGATGAAGTTAGAAGAGTAGGAAAGGAACTTGGGATAGACAAAGTATTACTGGGTAGACATCCATTTCCAGGCCCGGGACTTGCGATTAGAATTCTTGGTGATATAACGGCAGAAAAAGTGCGAATACTTCAGGAAGTAGATCATATCTTTATACAGGGACTAAGAGACTGGATGTTGTATGACAAAGTATGGCAGGCAGGAGCAATCTTACTACCTATACAGTCGGTAGGAGTCATGGGTGATGAAAGGACTTACGAGCAGGTCGTAGCATTGAGAGCAGTGGAATCCACAGATGGTATGACTGCAGACTGGGTGAATTTACCTTACGAGTTTTTGCAAAAGACTTCGAATACAATAATCAACCGGGTGAAGGGCGTTAATAGAGTAGTTTATGATATTAGCTCCAAACCACCTGCAACTATAGAGTGGGAATAAAATCTCAAAAAAGATAAAAGAATGAAGTACCTATTTGTGTTATGTTTCCTTTTCCAGGTGATAAGTATGTCTGCAAACGCGCAGTCGTATAAATATCATACTGTGAAAAAAGGTGAAACTGTGTTTAGTATCTCCCAGTCTTATAGTATTGAAGAGGAGGATATCTATAAATACAACCCGGAAGCAAAGAACGGGATAGGGATCGATGAAAAACTCGTTATTCCAATTTCTGAAAACAAAACTGAAGTCGCTACAAATACTGAAAGTTCAGCTACCTCTGTTTCATTTAAAGATCACCAGGTAAAGAAAAAGGAGACACTTTATAGTCTTTCTAAGGAATACGGCGTTAGTATCGATAATATTAAAAGGTACAATAAGCAGTTATATTCCAAGAAGCTCCAGATAGGCGAAACCATTCAAATTCCTGTGGGTAATATTCCTGCCCAAAATGTGGTGGTAACTAATACTCCGCAACCAGCATCACAAAATCAGTCAAAAGAAGCTCCGGTCGAGAAACCTGTAAATACTAAAGTTTCCAGTAGTTCGCAAAATTTCAAGACAAGAGAACATATCGTACTTCCGCAGGAAACCAAATATGGGATTGCGAGAAAGTATGGGATGACACTTAAGGAGCTGGACGAGATGAATCCGAAAGTAGAAATATTACAGCCTGGAATGATGATTCGCGTTGGTACTGCTGTATTGGATGAGGAACCGGTTATTATTACGGATGATCGTTTTCGGTTTTATGAAGTGAAACCGCAGGAAACACTATACAGACTGTCGAAAAAGTTTGAGGTATCTCAGGATTCTTTGATTAGATTGAATCCTGCACTAACTGAAGGATTGAAATTTGGGATGGTACTTAAGGTTCCAAAAAAGGATGGAAATTCTGAAGATGAGGAGAATGACCAGTATACTGGTATGGAAGCAGGTTCGCAGTCTAAAGTAGATCTAAAAACTTTTATCGATAATCGCGATACTAAGGAGATCGCTTTAATGCTGCCGTTCCATTTGGATAAGGTTGATGCCGATTCAATTCCTACCTATCGTAACGCTATTCTTAATGAAAGAGTGATACGAATTTCCCTTGATTTCCATAGTGGTGTTCTAATGGCTGTGGAGAAAGCGAAAAGCATGGGTATTTCTACAAATCTTAAGGTGTATGATACCAGAAGAAGTACTGGCGAAGCTTCAAACATTTTAAGAACGAATAATTTTGATAATGTAGATGCTGTGATAGGTCCGCTTATTCAGGATGTTACAGAAACTGTGGCCGGAGCATTGGAGAACAGGAACATTCCTGTGATCAATCCACTTAGTAATCGCAGTATGAAAGGCTACGGAAACTTATTCCAGTCCCGACCAAGCGAGGAATTCCTAAGATCAAAAATGGTTGACTATATCGCTAGAAATGCGGCTGGGAAAAATGTTATCGTGATTGCCGATTCAAAATCTTTTGCCATCAAAAATGAGTTGATGAGCGCGGTACCTTCAGCGAGAACAGTAAACCCATCAGATAATTTTATTTCCGAAGCAAAACTGGCAGAAGTAATGTCTTCAGGAGAAAACTGGGTAATTCTGGAGTCTGAAAATATGAACCTTATAAGTAGTGTTGCTGCTGCTTTAAATAGGTTAACAAGAAATAATAAGATCACGTTACTTACTACCAATAAGAATAATGGTTATGAGAGCGATGTGATCTCCAACAATCATCTTGGAAAATTGAAACTTCATTATCCTTCAGTAGATAAAGAATTTGATACCCAGCAGGATGATGAGTTTGTAAAAGACTACGCTAAGAAATTCAAAGTTCAGCCAAATCAGTACGCGATGCGTGGATATGATCTAACAATGGATATCTTATTAAGACTGGCTTCTGCGGAAGATCTATACGAAAGCTTCGAAAAATACCCAGGTTATACAGAATATTATGAGAGCAAATTTCATTATTTGATGAAGCCCGAAGGTGGATACATCAATGATGCGATCTATATTTTAAACCTGAATGAAGATCTAACTATAACGGAAGCAAATGACCTCTAAAGTTACATACCTCGGAAATTTAAGAACAGAAGCTGAACATTTGCAAAGCGGATCGAAGATGATCACCGATGCTCCTGTGGACAATCATGGAAAAGGCGAGGCTTTCTCACCAACAGATACGGTGGCAACGGCACTCGCTTCCTGCATGCTTACCATTATGGGTATTAAGGCCAGTGATCATCAAATGGAAATTGAAGGTACTACCGCTGAGGTTACCAAGGTCATGACCGATAAGCCACGAAGGATCTCTAAAATTGAGATCAATATAGTTATAAAGGGAAGCTTTGATGAGAAGGAGAAGAAGATCCTGGAGAACGCGGCACTTACTTGCCCGGTCTATCATAGTTTGCATGCAGATATCGAAAAGCCGGTAAATTTCAAGTATTCGTGAGGAAATTTCTTCTCGCCTTATTTCTCTTCGGAATTGTCCAGATAGGTTGTTCACAGGAAAAAAGAAAAATTGAATGGGCAAGTATAGATCGTCTTAACTGGCAAAATTTTGAAGCTTCACCAGATTATAATATAGATTTTTCAGCAAACACGAATTCCGGGATGAGCTATTCCTGGAACTATAGTACGAGTACTGGTAAGCCCGAGCTTACCCATGAAGTGAAAAGTAATTTTTATCCGGATCTCAGCTGGGTGAAGGATGTGAATAATCCAGCATATCTACTCGCTCATGAACAACTGCATTTTGATATAACTGAATTACATGCCCGCAAACTGAGAAAGCGACTTGCTGAATATGAAATAGGTAGAAGGATACGACAGGATCTTAAAAAACTCTATAACATCACGGAAGCTGAAAGAGTCGCCATGCAGAATCGTTTTGATAAAGAGACTTCACATAGTGAAAATAAGGAAGCAGAGTTACGTTGGAGAAAATTTGTGGCTTCTCAATTAGCGGAATATGAAGTTTACGCGCTTTAAAATTGTTGTGAAGCGACTTTAGTTTCTTCAAATTCAGTAATCATTTCCTTTACAATTTCAGCAGCAGGTTTGATCTCATTGATCAATCCTGAAATCTGACCTATTTCAAGTTCACCTTCTTCCAGATCGCCTTCATACATCCCTTTCTTTGCTCTGGCTCTACCCAGTAATGTAGTAAGATCTTCTTTGCTTGGAGATTTTGTATAAAGTTCCTGAACATCTTTAAAAAACTTATTCTTCAGTAATCTGACGGGTGCAAGTTCTTTCAGGGTGAGTACAGTGTCGCCTTCTTTCGCTTTCACTACCATTTCCTTGAAATTCTGGTGAGAACTTGCCTCAGGTGTTGCTACGAACCTGCTCCCAACTTGAACAGCATCAGCTCCCAAAACCATCGCGGCAAACATTCCTTTTCCATTACCAATTCCTCCCGCTGCTATTAGCGGAATATTGATCTTTTCTCGAACCATAGGAATCAATGTAAAAGTGGTAGTTTCATCACGGCCATTATGACCACCTGCTTCAAATCCTTCAGCAACAATAGCATCTACGCCAGCTTCCTGAGATTTCACTGCAAATTTCACACTGCTTACTACATGTACTACTTTAATTCCATGACTTTGTAGGTGAGAAGTCCAGGTCTTAGGATTCCCGGCAGAAGTAAATACGATCTTTACACCCTCATCAATAATAATATCCATGATCTTGTCAATATCGGGATAGAGCATCGGTACATTCACCGCAAAAGGTTGATCGGTAGCTTTTTTGCATTTTTGAATATGTTCCTTAAGGATCTCAGGATACATGGAACCCGCTCCAATAATACCAAGGCCTCCGGCATTAGAGACTGCACTAGCTAATTTCCAGCCGCTTGCCCAGATCATTCCCGCTTGTATTAATGGATATTCAATATTGAAAAGTTCAGTGATTCTATTTTGCTTAAAACTCATTACTTTTTGATGATAAGAAATTTTTCAGTCGTGTTTTCAGATTCAAACATAGCAATATAAATACCACGAGAAAAGCCGGAAAGATTAATTTCTGAGGAAACGCTGCGTTCGTTCAAGACCATTTTCCCTGCGGTATTGAAAATGCGGATATTATAATTGGATTCTGGTCCGGCAAATTTCAGAAAATCTTCTACCGGGTTTTGATATAAAATCAATTCCGAAGAATTAGGAGCTACAGGATTCGCGGTAGTTGAAAAGTCTGGAATTCCATACCCCAGAAAATTATTAGTAGAATTGCTAATATGCCCAAGATCTCTAATTAATTGCATCACCTCGAAATTTGTCCATTCCGGGTTTAATTGCCAGAAGCAAGTAATGGCTCCTGCCATGATCGGACTGGAAAATGATGTACCATTCACACCAACGAGCCTATCATCTTCGTTGATTGCTGCGACCTCAATAGCCTGAGCGACCACATCTGGTTTAATTCTCCCGTCTGCGGTGGGCCCAACAGAACTAAATGGTGCATAGTTCTCTGTAGGATCAACTCCACCAATGGCAAGCACATTAGCATCTGCAGGAGCGCTAATGATATTAAAATAATTTTCGTCTCCACGATTTCCCGCTGAAGTGACCACCAGCATTCCTTTTTGCATAGCCATATTAGCTCCTCTGGAAATAAAACTTGTCTGCCCATCCATATCTTCCGGAGTGTAACTATATGCCGGATTATCATATAGAGTGTATCCCAGAGAAGTGTTGATAATATCGACGCCCAGACTATCAGCTCTCTCGGCTGCTTCCACCCAATAGGCTTCTTCAACTGGAGTTTCGGTAGCAGCAACTTCGGTAACAAAAAGATAAAATGAAGCATCTGGCGCAGTGCCTACATAAAGATTCTCTCTAAAAGCAGCCATGGTAGAAAGTACCAGTGTACCATGGTTATCCAGCGTACTTGCGGTATAATTGGCGGAGCGATTCGTGAAATCATATCCTCCCAGTAGATTGTTGTTGTTTCTTAAATTCTGAAACGATACCAGAGAATTTGCATTTGGAAAACCGGAGTCCATCACGGCGATGATCATTCCATTTCCTGTTAGATCCTGCTTATGTAAATTCTGAAGATTAAGCATTCTGACCTGGTTAGCGGTTGAAGCATAATTGAAATCTATTTCTGTTTCAAGCTTATTCTCGTTGCTTTTATGCGGAATGCTTTGACTCCTGTTAGAAAGTTCTTCGAGGAACTGGACATTGGCAACATGATCCAGACTTTCTAAAATCTTAATTGAATTTCGTTCACCTATTACGTAAACGCAATTAAACCATTTGGATTTAGCCTTAATTTCGAAACCAGATCTTGTTTTAAGATCGCTAATAAAAGCTTCATGAACCGGTACATCAAGAAAGTTAATAGTCGTACCTCTCAATAATTTGCGCTCGTAAGCTCTTTCAGAAAAAAGATTTTCGGGAGTTTCGAGTGCTTCAACTGCATTAGGTTTGCCTGTAAAATAAACCAAAGCGTGTTCCTGTGCGAAAGCACAACTGGAAATAAAAAAGATAAGTAGGAATATTTTTTTCATAGCAAACTGCCTGCAGGCAAGTAAGTTACGAAATTACCCCAGAACCCAGCAGTTCATCTTTACTATACCAGGCTACAAACTGACCTTCGGTAATAGAGGCTTGTGGTGTTTCGAAAACTACATACATGCCATTTTCAGTTTGATGTAAAACTGCTTCCTGCAAAGGCTGGCGGTATCGAATTCGAGCTTTAACTTTCATCTCTTTTCCATGGTCTATAGCCAGGTCCTTGCGAACCCAGTGCACTTCATCATTTGAAATGAACAAAGCCTGCCTGTAAATCCCGGGATGGTTCTTGCCCTGTCCCGTATAGATCACATTCTCATTTACATCGGTATCGATCACGAATAAAGGTTCCGGAGTACCACCTACAGCCAGACCTTTTCGTTGTCCTTTTGTGAAATAATGTGCACCTTGATGATTTCCTACAACTTTGCCCTGATCTTTGCGATAATTGTATTTTTTAGATAGAAACTGCAGTTCCTCTTTTTTAGATGAAAAGCTTAATTCTTCCTCGTTGTAAATATCATCTTCGGAAGAAACCTCTACGATAACTCCTTCTTTCGGTTTTAATTTCTGCTGAAGAAAATCTGGAAGTCTTACTTTACCAATAAAGCAAAGTCCCTGAGAATCCTTTTTATCAGCAGTTACCAGATCCTGTTCTGAAGCGATCTTTCTTACTTCAGATTTCTGAAGTTCTCCAATAGGAAACAGGGTTTTAGAAAGCTGTTCCTGGGTTAACTGACAGAGAAAATAAGACTGATCTTTGTTGGAATCCATTCCAGACATAAGCTGGTAAATAGTTTCTCCATCCTTATCAAATTCAGATTTACGGCAGTAATGCCCAGTAGCGACGTAGTCAGCACCTAGAGACAGTGCGATCTTCATAAAAACATCGAACTTAATTTCGCGATTACATAGTACATCTGGATTTGGAGTTCTACCTTTTTCGTATTCGTTGAACATATAGTCAACGATACGTTCCTTGTATTGTTCGCTTAGGTCTACGGTTTGAAATGGGATACCTAGTTTTTCTGCCACCAGCATCGCATCATTGCTATCATCCAGCCACGGGCATTCATCTGAGATGGTCACCGTATCATCATGCCAGTTCTTCATAAAAAGACCAATCACTTCATATCCCTGTTCTTTCAACAGGTATGCTGAAACACTGGAATCTACACCTCCGGACAAACCAACCACTACTTTTTTCATAGGTATCGTAACTTTTCTTTGACTCACATAAGAGTCGGATAAGAAGCCGCAAAATTACGAAATAAAAAAGGGTAGCAAAAGCTACCCTTTTCAATAAAATTTTGGTGAAAATTATTTTTCAAAAGTAAGCGATGAAGTAGGAAGGTCATTTGGGGTAAACGTAAAACGATCACCATCAAATGATACATTACCAGTAAGTTCTCCAAAACCGGGAACTGTAAAAGTGTATTGTGAATTGGAAGAACTGCTCCAGTCTCCTGTAGAAGTTTCAGATTCACATTCCCCACCAGCATTTGTGAAAAATTCTGAGTCAGCAGTGTTATCGGCCATGAAACTAAGATATGACTGGCTGGAACATTCATTAATCGAAAAACCAGGCACATTATTAGCTTCAACAAGAAACCATGTTCCCAGGATCGATTCGCCATTATCCACTCCTGCGTCGTCGTCATCACTACAGGAAGCAAGGATTCCTGTGAATAATAATAATATTAAAATCTTCTTCATAAATAGGTATTTAAGTTTTTCAAATATAGAGAAAGTTTTTTCGATTTCATTGAATGATGTAATATGTAAGTGTTTGATCATCAGAATTTAAGCTGTTTAATGAAATTTAACAAAGATTAAACAGAATCATTAAAAATTCAGTAGTAGCTTTAATTGATCAAAAATTTTAACTAAAATTCAAATGATATGAAATCAATTTTCAAAAACTCAAAAATTAGTATTCTATTGCTGGCAATCTGTTTCAGTTTTACAGCATGTGATGAAGACGATGACTTCATGACTTCAGACGATGTCATGGAAACTCCCGACCCAACAGATGATGTGGTAGAATCAAATACCATAGCAGATTTTGTGGTTGCTAATGAAAATTACTCTTCACTTTTAGCCGCTTTAGAGGCTACTGGATTGACCTCTACTTTTACTGGAGATGATGTTTATACTGTTTTTGCTCCAGATAATGATGCATTTGCTGCTTTCCTTGATGAAAATGGATTTGATGCTCTGGAAGATGTGCCAACAGATGTTCTTACCCAGGTTCTTTTGAACCATGTACAAATGGGCGAGATTATGTCTTCAGATCTATCTACCGGTTATATAGAAAGTATGTCTACAGCCGGACCTGATGGTGAGAATTTAAGTATGTATATCAATACTGAAAATGGTGTGGTTATTAATGGGGTGAGTACTGTTGAAACTGCAGATGTTGAAGTGGATAACGGTGTCATACATGCTGTAAGCGATGTAATTGGATTACCTAATGTGGTAACTTTTGCTCTTGCAGATCCTACTTTTGATACTTTAGTTGCTGCATTGACCAGAGAGGATTCTTATACTTTTGTATCCACTCTACAAGCTTCTGATTCTCCAGCGCCTTTTACTGTTTTTGCCCCTACAAATACAGCTTTTGGAGATCTTTTAACTGAACTTGAGCTTGAGGAACTTGGAGATCTTGATGCTGATACGCTGGCCACAGTGCTTAGCTACCATGTTCTAATAGATATGAATGTAACTTCAGATGAACTTGAAGATGGTATCGTAGTTACTTCACTTCAGGGTGAGGATTTCACTATAAATCTTGGTGATACTGCAACCATTACTGATGCAAACGGAAGAACATCAACGATCATCGCTACAGATGTTCAGGCTACAAATGGAGTGATTCATGCAATAGACACTGTTATTTTACCTACACTATAATAGAAACTCAAAACAAAAAAAAAGCCTCCGCATTTACGGAGGCTTTTTCATTAAATATACTTCAGAAGAAATTATTTACCCTTTTGTTTCTTTTGTTGCTCTTCAGCCTGCTCCATCATTTGCTGGAACTTTCGGGTGAACTTATTCTGTTTTTTAGGTTTTTTCTTGTTTTCCTGGATCTTAGCATGAATCTTATCTTCGTCTACGATCACGTATTTGATCACTAACATGATTCCAATCGTAATAAGGTTCGAAGTAAAATAATATAAGGAAAGTCCACTCGCATAGTTGTTGAAGAATACCAACATAAACAATGGAGACAGATACATAAGGAACTTCATATTAGGCATGCCTGGTTGTTGATTCGCCTGCATGCTTTGCCCGGTAGTCATCATCATATAGATAAATATAGCAACAGAAGCAAGTATCGGGAACAAACTCACATGATCTCCATAGAATGGGATATGGAATGGAAGTTCTGCGATCACATCATAGCTGGAAAGGTCATCTGCCCATAAGAAACTCTTCTGTCTAAGCTGAAATGCACTCGGGAAGAACTGGAACAAGGCGTAGAATACCGGTATCTGCATAAGCGCTGGCAAACATCCACTCATAGGACTGGCACCTGCTTTGCTATACAGCTTCATGGTTTCCTGCTGCTTTTTCATCGCATTATCCTTGTACTTCTCATTTAGCTCATTGATCTCTGGTCTTAAGATCTTCATCTTAGCCTGTGATAAATAAGATTTATAAGTCACCGGAGAAAGAACAATTCTAACCACGATCGTCATGGCAATAATTGCCAGACCGTAACTTGGAAGAACGCCTCCTAAAAATGCAAAGAATGGAATGAATAGATATTTATTGATCCATCCAAAGATTCCCCAACCTAGTGGGATAATTTCATCCAGGTTTCTATCATAATCATTCAGGATCTTGTAATCTGAAGGACCATAATACCAGTTCATATTGTAATTAAGTTCACCAGCCTTTAGTTCCAAAGGAATGCTGGAAGCAAAAGTCTTGGTGTAAACGGTATCGATCTCTTCGTCCTCCACAAGATTCTCTACTTCGAAACTTGCAGTTGCAAATGGTGTATCCGTAAGTAAAATAGAGGAGAAGAAATGTTGCCTGTAAGCGATATAACTTAT
>NZ_JBLWIM010000008.1:325648-346019 GCF_048381525.1 Christiangramia qingdaonensis | reverse complement strand
ATTCCCAGATAAGGTCAGTGTACCTGTTCTCATAAGAAATACTCTTTGCATGACGGTATCCTTTCAATTTCCAGTCAAGTACAGGTGTTGCTGAAGAATTCAATACACCGGTTAGTCCTTCTGAACGTACGCTGAAATCCAGCATATATTCTCCCGGTCTCATTGCGTATCTGTATTCCAGGTACTCATCTTCTGAAACCTTAAGTTTCATAGACAGGATCTGGTTTCCATTACTTTCAGTTAACTCTGGTTCAAAATATAGATGTTCCGTATTGAGAGTTCTTCCATCAGTAGTGTTTAAACTCATGTTCATGGAAGCGTTTCCATCTTTGATAAGGTAAACGGGAATTGAATCGAAAGTCTTGAAATTCTTCAGTCTAGCTTCTTCAATGTAACCACCTTTGTTAGAGATCTTTAACTCCAGCAGGTCGTTTTCAATCGTCGTAGAACCTCCTTTAGCAGAAGCCAGTGTTTCAGAATATCCAAAAGCACCCAGACGTTTTTGAGCATCTACAAGAGCGGTTGAGTCGCTTGCTGGTGTGGCTGTGTTTTCTTCGAACTCAGGAGTTGTTTCCTGATCTCTATTGATGTTTTCTTCCGTAGTAACTTCATCTACGCTCTCCGTTTCGTCTGGAGTGTTGTTGTAAAGCATCCAGAGAAGGATACCACCAATTAAAATAAATCCAATGATGGATTGGACGTCAATTTTCTTTTCTTCCATTACTTAGTATTGCTTAATCTACCCAGTCAAATAAACGACCAGTTTCTATTTCTGCGCCATTTTGGCACTTTGTTTCTTTTCTGAATATTCTAATGCAGCTTTTACAAAGGAGACAAAAAGTGGGTGTGGACTAGCCACGGTACTCTTATATTCGGGGTGATATTGAACACCAACAAACCATGGATGGTCTGCAAGTTCGATCACTTCCACCAGTTTTGTTTCTGGATTTATACCGGTACTTAGCATTCCTGCATTTTCCAGTTGTTCTTTATATTTATTGTTGTATTCGTAACGATGGCGATGTCTTTCTGAAATCATGTCTTTTCCGTAAGCGTCATGAATTACAGACTTTTTGCTCAGTTCACAATCCCAGGCACCTAGTCTCATAGTGCCACCTTTATGCGTAACCTCTTTTTGATCTGCCATAAGATCGATTACCGGATGCTTGGTCTCAGGATCCATTTCAGAAGAATTCGCACCTTTTAATTTAAGTACGTTTCTGGCAAACTCAATAACAGCCATTTGCATCCCAAGACAAATTCCCAGAAATGGCAAATTGTTTTCACGAGCATATCGCACCGCATCGATCTTTCCTTCGATACCACGTTCTCCAAATCCTGGTGCAACCAGGACTCCGTCAAGATGACTTATTTTATTGTGGATCGTACTGTCGTTTATAAATTCTGAGTGAATGTATTCTACTTTAACCGAAACTTCGTTCTCGGCGCCGGCATGGATGAAAGACTCCAGAATAGATTTATAAGAATCCTGAAGTTCAACGTATTTTCCAATAAGTCCAATATGCACTTCAGCCTTCGGATTCTTATGTCTTTTCAAAAATTGATTCCAGCGATCAAGGTTAGGAGTAGAGTCGGTAGGGAGATCCAACTTTTTCATAGTTACTGTATCCAGACCTTCCTTAAGCATCATGTTTGGAACATCATAGATTGTTCGCGCATCGATACTTTGTATCACAGCTTCCTGTCTCACATTACAAAAGATAGCAAGCTTTCTTCTTATATCATCTGATAGTTCATGCTCGGTTCTACATACCAGAATATCGGCTTTGATACCACTTTCCATCAATGTTTTTACACTATGCTGAGTTGGTTTGGTTTTCAATTCTCCTGCAGCAGAAAGATATGGAACAAGGGTAAGGTGAATTACCAGAGCATTATCATCACCGAGCTCCCATTTTAGCTGTCTTACTGCTTCAATATATGGCAGGGATTCAATATCACCTACAGTTCCTCCAATCTCAGTGATCACAATATCGTATTCACCATTCTTTCCAAGAATTTGTATTCTCTCCTTGATCTCATTGGTGATATGAGGAACTACCTGTACTGTTTTTCCTAAAAATTCACCACGTCTCTCTTTTTCGATGACGCTCTGGTAAATTCTTCCGGTAGTTACATTATTTGCCTGGGAGGTATTTACATTGAGAAAGCGCTCGTAATGGCCTAAATCAAGATCTGTCTCAGCTCCATCTTCAGTCACATAACATTCTCCGTGCTCGTAAGGATTTAAAGTTCCAGGATCTACATTTATATATGGATCCAGTTTCTGAATAGTTGTTCTAAAACCCCTAGCCTGTAATAATTTCGCCAGAGACGCGGCAATAATTCCTTTTCCAAGAGAGGAAGATACACCGCCTGTGACGAATATATACTTGGTATTGGCCATTTTAAGTCGTGTTTGTTGTGTTGTTATTCAGGGCGCTAAATTACAAAGAAGAATAGAAAAACCGCTTACTTTGAAGTTCTAATCTTAAGAGGTTTTTAACAGGAGAAGATCCTATTTTCTAGGCCGGGGATAGCGCATTCGAATTTGTCTCAAGAGACCCTCGAGACTATTAACTTTCAGTTCATAAACCTGTTGCATCTGGTCTCCAAGTTTTCCCTGCGGAAATCCTTTTTGTCTAAACCATACATAATATGGTTCGGGGATATCTGAAAGATAAACACCTTTATATTTGCCAAAATGCATCTGGGCATAGGCTAATTCCAATAATTTTTGAGGATCTGGTTGCAATCAGGAAGCTTTTAAAAGTCCCGAAAGTTCGGAAAACTTCTGCTTATTCATGGGCTTCACCATATATTTAATTACTGCGGGATAATCCTTAGCCTTATCTACATCGATCTTACTGGTACTTGATGTAAGAATGATGATACGGTGCCTACAATTCCTGCTCTGTAACATTTCCAGAAACTCCCAGCCGTTCATTTCTGGCATATTTAGATCCAGAAAAATTATTGCATCACTGTCTTCAGATACAAACTCCATAGCTTCACACGGGTTCGTAAAATCTTTTACAGTACCCTGATATCCCTCGATTTCAAGAAGTTTCTTGGTAATAAAATTCGAAATTGGCTGGTCATCTACCAGGTAGATCTTACTCATAATTCTTCAGCTTTTAAAGCCACTATTTCTTTGGATGCCATTTCCACTACTTCGTGCAAAACCTCATCGAGTTCGTTAACAGTCGATTCCAGTTTTGGCATCATTTCACTTTTAAATGTTTCGGTATCCACTAGTTCTGCCAGCTGTACAATACCTTGTATCCTTGACAAAGGTTCACGAACGTTATGCGCATTTAAGGCTGAGATATGAAGCAGCTTCTTATTTTTTTCGGCAATAGATTCGGTTCGTTTATTGATAGTCTGCTGTTGATTTCGTACGATCGTTTCGATTTGCTCATTCTTAAGCTTAATAGTCTCATAAGCTTCGGTTAAATTTTTATTCTGAATAGCGAGCTGCTTTTTAAGATAGATCTCATTGAATTTGGATTGTATACAATCAACTACGAGCTTCAGAATATCAATATCTCCTACTGAAAAGGTCATGTGTTGATCGGCTAGCAATGATACGATCACCTTTGAGTCAGTCTTATCAAATGCCCATCCCCAGAGTACCGGATCAAATAAATCTGATCTTTTAATCTTATTCTTCAGGAGTTTTTCTGGAATACTTCCGGTAAGTAATGGAATGCCCGATTCTTTAAGATCTCTCTCGTAAGGAAATATCTCGGTTTCCGAATCAAAATCATACCAGATGTTACCAGAGAACTGTTCAACGATGAAATTATCTCTTTCCCGAATAATACACATCCTTAAGATCCTGAAATTAATAAGATACTTCAGGTTTGTCCTACAAACATTGGCGATCTCTTCCAGGTTCGAACAACGATTTATGCCGTTGGCGAACTTAGAGTATGCTTCATAAGTGATCCTGTAAAGCTGGGAAGTATTACTGCTAATGTCCTGCATCGTAAAAGGAAACCCTTATTCCGGAGTTTCTAAAAGTTCGTTATCGATCTTTATTCCAGATACATCTGCAATCGTATTCAGCATGTTTACCAGATCTGCCTGAGCCATAAGCTCCTGGATTTCTCTCTTTGTAAAACCTGCTTTTTCCAGACTACTAAAATCTTCATCAGAGATATCTGAATGATTTAAAGCTGCTTTGGTAACGATCTGTACAGCGGTTCGGTAGCTTACCGGCATCGACGGACTATTGATATGTTGTGTAGCTTTAAAACCTTCATCTTCCGAGATCATACTACTCATGCTATCTGCAAATATTCCGTGAGCATGAGAACAGTAATTGCAACCTCTCTCTTTTGAAACGTTGTAGATGATCAATTGCTTTAATACGTTAGGAACTTCACCTTCCATAAGCGTATTCTTCAATTTGCTCCAGTTCCCTTTTAGTAGAGTCGCATTATCACCCTGGCATTTAAACCAGTTTAAAACGAAGGGCAGTTGTAAGGTTTTTTTGGTATCGTCGTAAATTGTTTGAACTTCAGGAGAAGCTTCATCGTAGGAAACCATTCTATAACGAGACTGGTTCTGGGGTAAGATTTGATTCATGTAATTGTAAAGGCTATAATTTATTTTTCGGACTGTAAATATTATAGTTATTTTTTGCATTTCATCGATGTGAAAGCGCATTTAACTTTTTCTTTCAGAAATACTTACTCTAGTTTATAAGAATGTATGATATAGACTACAATCTTAACGAGTTAAATATTTTGTAATCTTTAGTAGGAGAGCGATGGTATCTTTAGTTTTGAATAGATTAAAAACTACATAGAGAAATGGCAATATTCGGTTCTATAATCAAGAGTTTAATTGATATAAAAGATTCTTTTACTTCAGATGGTGACGCTAATACCGAACAACTGGATGTTTTGAAAAATCTATTAGAGAAGGCAAAAGATACAGCCTTTGGAAAGCATTACAAGTTCGCAGAAATACTTGAAGCAGAAGATGTGGAAAAAGAATTTGCAAATAGAGTTCCCTATTTTGATTATAACAAGATCGATAAAGAGTGGTGGCACTTATACCACGAAGGGGAAACAGATGTAACCTGGCCGGGTACACCACCATATTTTGCTTTAAGTTCGGGAACTACTGGTAAGACCAGTAAAAGAATCCCGGTGACTGAAGATATGGTTGATTCCATTCGGAATGCCGGAATACAGCAGGTGAGTGCTCTTAGCCATTTTGATCTTCCAGCAGATTTCTTCGAAAAAGAAATCATGATGTTGGGAAGTTCTACAGATTTGCAGAAGGAAGGAGATCACGAAGAAGGGGAAATTAGTGGTATTAGCGCCAGTAATATTCCATTCTGGTTTAGAGGTTATTATAAGCCAGGCGTTGAGATCGCTAAAATTGATGAGTGGGATGAGCGTGTAAAGAAGATCGCAGAGACTGCAAAAGAGTGGGACATAGGTGCATTAAGCGGAATTCCGTCATGGATGGAACTTATGCTAAAAGAAGTTATTAAATATCATAATGTTGATAATATACACGAGATCTGGCCTAATCTACAGGTTTATACTTCGGGTGGAGTTGCATTTGAACCATACGAGAAAAGTTTTAATGCGCTGCTGGGAAAACCAGTACAGGTTATTGATACTTATCTGGCTTCTGAAGGGTTTCTTGCATTTCAGCAAAGACCGAATACGCATTCAATGAAGTTGATCACCAATAATGGTATCTATTTTGAGTTCGTACCGTTCAAGCCTGAATATATTAATCAGGACGGATCACTAACAGATGATGCGCCGGTTATTTCCATAGACGCCGTAGAAGAGGAAGTTGATTACGTATTATTAATTTCGACCGTGAGTGGTGCCTGGAGGTATATAATTGGTGATACCATTAAGTTCACAGATAAAGAAAAGCATGAGATCAGGATCACAGGAAGAACGAAATTCTTTCTGAACGTGGTAGGATCTCAACTTTCGGTAAACAAAATGAACGATGCTGTTCAGGAACTTGAAGAAGAGTATGATATCAGGATCCCAGAATATGTAGTTTCAGCTAAACGGGGAGAAGACAATGAATATTATCATTACTGGTATTTAGGGACAGAGGATTCTGCAGATGCAGATAAATTAGCTGAAAGCCTGGATAACGCTTTGAAAAACGCCAATAAGAATTACAAAGTAGCTCGTGGAAAAGCATTGAAAGGTGTTCGTGTACAAACTATAGATCCCAATACTTTTCATGAATGGAACGCAGCCAACAAGAAAAAAGGTGGCCAGGTTAAAATGGAAAAAGTAATGAATGAAGAGAAGTTCGCAGAATGGGAAAAATTCATTAAAGACCTCAAATCGAAGAACTAATCGATAACTTCTTCATGAATTTCATCAATTAGCACCATAATCTCTTCCTGAGATAGATATAAATCCTGGATCCTGCTCTTATAGCTTTCACTAAGTTTAGAGTGATTCAGGATAAAATCTTTAGTAGCAATAATATTCTGTCCTAATCCGTGATTCACAGCATACGTATCTGCAGCTCTTTCTGCTTCACGTATATAGTTGTTTGAGGTTACGTAACGAATTCCAAACCACAACATATCTATGGCAGATCGATCGCGATAGTCCATCACATGACCAAGTTCATGACCAAGCCAACCTATTAAAACTTCAGAAGGGACGTCCTTTACGCTAAAGGTCTCATCTTCGATCTTGAATTTTTCATTTATATAAATAACATAGCTTCTATTCTTCCTGTTTTTGAAGAATCCGCTCAACTTTGGCTGAGCCTGCATAAATGACTTTTTTATGTTCTTTTTGAACTTAAATTCAATTGGCGTGTCTTTAAGTTCCGGGTAATGAGAGAGCGCTACGTAGGTTTCACGCCATATATTATCTGGTACAATCTTGTTGCTATACTCTAAACTGTCCTTTTGATGCATGTTCGATTTCTGCTGGGCATTGCACCACGTAAACATCATCATGATTATGATAATACTGAATCTGCTTTTTTGTAGGCTTGCCATAGTTATTTAATATTTTTAAAATTACAACAAAATTGATGCCTCTGGAACATTCGAATTTTAAAATAGACTTAAATGTTTCGATCACAGGCAAAAAAAAAGTGGGCACAGCCCACTTTTATATACATAGAAGTTACAAATTATCCTTGTAGTACCTTCTGCAGTCTTTGTTGAAGTTCAGGATCTTTTTGTAATGCCATTACCAGTTGTTGGTAGCGCTCTTTACTAAGGTTACTTTCACCAATCAATTTCTCCATTCTCTGTTGAAATTGTGGCTGAATCTCTTCCAGTTCTGCAACTATAACTTTATACTGTTTTGATTCAGCTTCAGTCGTTTCCGCCTCCTTATTTGGATCCATGTTTGCCTGATGAATTTCATTGAATCGTTGAAGATCCAGTTCCTGTTCCTGGACAACCTGTATCATCTCTTGTTGAGCTTCCTGATTTACCATTCTCATTTTTTGAAAAACTTCAGCAAATTCAGTTAATTCAGAATCGGTTACCTCTATTTGTTGTTGTGGTAGTGGTGCATTTTGAGCATTCACCGTTGCTGTTCCCAATGCGAAGATCATCGCAATTCCACCTAATATCTTTTTCATAAATCTTTTATTTTATATTTAAGCTGGTGAACTTACAGTATTCAGTAAAGCTCACCAATTCTTTAAGAAAGGTGATGAAATACTTAAGACAGGTTTAACTGCAGTGACTCAAATCTGTTAAACCTTATATGTCTTTCAACGATTTTGATAGAGTGTAATCCATTCTTCAACAGAGATTCTGGTCATAAGCTCACCGATAAGATGATAAGGAATTTGCTTAATATTCTTAAAACGAACACAACTTTTTCCCATATCAGGTTTTTTTCCAGTAATACTTTTATAGCTCTCTATAAACCAACTTCTCAACTCAGCATCTGCATAAATACCTGAATGATATAGCACAAGGTAATTTTTTTGATTAGCAAGATGGGCAAAGGGGAGTGGTAGCTTAGGATCACAATGATATCCTTCCGGAAATATAGAATGAGGTACCACGTAATTTATCATTTTATAATTCATAGTTTCCTCAAAGCCTTTCGGTAGATTCTCCAAAATTGTCTTTCTCAAATTTTGAAGTTCTTCTCTTCTTTCTGCTGGGACTTCGGAAATATACTGCTCTGGAGTATTGGCTTCAATTTGTATCATCTTATTTTCTTAAATATAAGAAATGCCGTTGATTCCTTTTATAAACTTTTGCTGCTGAAGTTTCTAATATAAAGAACTCCCAGAATAGGACCTGCAGCGAGTATCAGGAAGATATATTGCTGTTGAAAAAAGTCCTGACTGATATCAACAATCTGAATACTTACGATAGTGATCGCATATCCTATAGAGTTGACTAATGTAAGTGCAGTTCCCCGACCTTCAGCAGGAGCAGATCTAGCGATAAGTGTTGAAAACAAGGGAGAATCGGCAATTACCATCACACCCCAGAATATCAGAAAAATAATAAAGAACACTTCCGAAGCAAATAATATTAGCAACGGAGAAATGAAGCAACATATCCCTGAAAAGGTCAATGCTGTTCTGGCGACTCGGGCCACCCCGAATCTCTCAGATAAAATACCACTAATAGCACAGGCCACCGCTCCAGAACCAATGATGAGAAAACTATAAAGAGGAATATTCGAGATACTATCAGGATGAAAATGATTGTAAATTTTCAACATAAGAGGAATAAAAGCCCAAAAGGCGTAGAGTTCCCACATATGACCAAAATATCCAAATGCAGCGCTTCGAAAATTTGAATTACTGAAAAGGTTTAGAATATCTAGTGGATTTTTTACCTGACGAGGTTTTCGAAATGGTCCATCGGGCACCAAAATTTTGAGGAGAAGTCCGCCCAGAAGCGCCAATGTACTAGTGCTAATAATAACCATATTCCAGCTTAACTGAACAATTTCGCTGGTAGCTTTCAATAAATGCGGAAAACCAGTACCTAGAACCAGCGCACCCACCAGAAAGCCTAAGGACCGGCCCAGTCCTTTCTCGTAATGGTCTGAGGCTATTTTCATCCCAACCGGATAGATACCCGCGAGGGAGAATCCTACCAGAAACCTAATAATCATAAGACTATACAGGTTGTTGTCTTCCAGAATCGAGGAAAGATTGCAAATCGAGCCAAAAATGGCACATAGAAAAAATACATGGGTTGGAGAGAATCTATCTGAAATGCTTAAAATAGCAAATAATAAGGTCCCGATAATAAATCCAGATTGGACGGCAGAGGTAAGTAAGCTTAGAGCATTGGAGGACAGTTCAAAAACTGAAATAAGCTCTGGCATCACAGCATTACCTGCAAACCATAATGAAGTACCGCAAAATTGTGCAAATACAATAACAGGTAATATCCGGGAAGGTATTTTCAAGAATGATTAATTTTCTTACTGGATATCACCTGCTTCATTGCATTTAGCCAAGTAGCTAAATTAATCTTTTAATACATTATCTGGCATTGTTACGTCCTCGTCTTTTAAATACTTGTCTAAAAAAGCAAGGATCTGCCGGTAGCCTTTGATCTCATTTTCTTTCTTGATGAATCCGTGACCTTCATCTGGGAATACCATATATTCAACAGGAACATCGTTGGCTTTTACTGCCTCTACGATTTCATCAGATTCAACCTGCAGTACTCTTGGGTCATTGGCGCCCTGTAAAACCATAATCGGGTTCTTTACATTTTCAGCATGGAACAGAGGAGAGATCTTTTTAAGTCTTATGGAATCTTTTGTAGTAGGATCGCCTAATTCATCATACAGTGCTTTCCTAAAGGATTCCCAATACGGCGGAATAGATTTTAATGTTCTCAGCCAGTTGGTGACCCCAAAAATATTCACACCTACTTCAAATTCATCTGGTTCGAAGGTCATTGCAGCCATTGTCATATAACCTCCATAACTCCCGCCAATAATTCCAATCTGGTCTTCATTGATATAATCCTGGGATGCCAGCCATTTCTTTCCATAGATCACATCCTGAAGATCTTTTTCTCCATGATTTTTGTCATCCATTTTATAAAAGCTAGCTCCATAACCACTACTGCCCCGGTTGTTTACGGCGAGCACAGCGTACCCATGATTCACTAAATATTGTAAAAGAGCAAAATACCCTACACGGGATTGTCCACCTGGTCCACCATGTACCCATACCAGGGCCGGTTTTTTATTATCTGCAGTAGCATTGAGAGGTTTGTAATAGATCGCTGGTATTTCTAAACCATCAAAGGACTTATACCTTACCACCTCAGCCGAAACCAGGTCGACTGTATCTATTTCCGGATTTAAAGTGCTGGTTAATTTTTTAATTTCCTTAGTCTGAATATTGTAAACGTAAATATTATTTGGGGTTTTAGAAGTTCCAACCGTAAGTCTTAATAGCTTTTCACTATCAGAAAAATTTGCAGCCACTATATTGCCATCCTCAATCTCTGGTAATTCCAGTGGAGTCTGGCTGGCATTTTCCCATAATAGTAATTTATTTGTCCCGTCTTCGTTAATAGCGATCACTCTATAAGTGTCATTTTCACTCAAACTGCTGTACATTACATCCCAGTTCGTTTCATAAATTACATCAGACTTCTTCGTATCAATATCATATGCCATTAATCGGCTAAATTCACCGCCGTGATTGGTTGTATAGTAGAGCTCTGTCTCGTCTTTGTTAAAACCCGTACCACTATAATAAAATCCCGGTTTGGATATTTCAGTTAGTTCCTCCGTCTCTGTATTTAGTAAGAATAATTGATTTTCGCTGGTTGTGATCTCATTGGATAATACAAGGTATTTTCCTGAAGCTGATATATCAGAAACCATATAACCTTTCTCATTCTTATAGAGCATTTTTGGTTCCCAACTGCCAATTTCCATGGTATAGACGTCAAAATATTGCGCGTCTCGCTTGTTTGAAAGATAATACAGGGCAGAATCAGTATCGTTCCAGCCACCGAACTCGGCTTTTTCATTTTCTCCCGGAGTCAGTTCCTTGGAGGTTCCATCGGATTTTAATAAGTATAAATGGTTAATTTCATTCCCTCCTTTATCTGCGGAATATAATATGTCTCCTGAGCCTGGTACATAATCCACCGCAAATAAAGATTCGTTTTCAGAATTAGTGACAGCGGTCTTGCTTCCATCTGAAATATCTATTTTATAAAGATTAAATATTCCCGACTCATCACTGCTTATCAGGATTTTGGATTCATCTGGAGAGAAACTACCACCCGTAACACGAGTGTTTTCATAGAATTGCTCAATACTGTATTCTGTAGGTTCTTGCTGAGCATGTACACTTAGTATGGCAGCAATAAAAATAATAAGGAAACTGGTCGATTTCATTTTTTCGCGAATTAGTTAGACATTGTGTTGGTTATCAGACTAATATACGAAAATTGGAACTTCAAATACGAGGTTGTTCAGAACTATAAATGTTTCTGATTGTTATTGGTGAATTCGTGTTCTTCATTCCCGGTATGTTTGGTCGCTACCGGTTCAAATAGCATTACCTGAACTTCATTTTCAGCAATGGGCTTATGCTCAACGCCCTTTGGAACAACGATGAACTCACCAGGATTGAGGGTGACAGAGCTATCCCGAAATTCGATCTTTAGCACTCCTGAAATGACCCAGAATAATTCGTCCTCTTCATCATGGGTATGCCAGATAAACTCACCTTTGAGCTTAGCTAGTTTAACCTGCTGCCCATTTAATTCTCCAACGATTCTGGGATTCCAGTGATCCTGGAACTGGTCTAATTTTTCCTGAATATTGACTTTTTTCATTTTATTCAATTGGTTCTATCAGCCATTGATAGGCTTTGCTGAAATTCTCTCTCCACAACTTCTCATTATGTTCTCCGTCTTCGACTAATTTTACAATTAAGTTTTGGGGTTCAAAACCTTTTGAAATTAGAAGGTCTTGCATAGTATTCACTTCCTCGACCATGGAATCTGACTCTTTTTTCCCTGCTAGTATATAAAACTTTTGATCGTTCGTAATTTCTGAATTTTTTACTTTTTCATAGATCTGTTCACTAAACCAGAAACTGGGAGAGAAGACACCTATTTTACTGAAGACTTCAGGATATTCAAATGCGGCATAGAAACTAATTAGTCCACCCAGCGATGAACCAAAAATTCCTGTATTTGCTTGATCTGCCAGGGTACGATAGCTTGCATCTATATGCGGTTTAAGAGTATATCTTATAAAATCAAGATACTTCTTCCCATTCCCACCGCCGTATTTTTCGTTTGGATAAGGAGTAAGTTCTGAAATTCTTTTGTCCCCACCATGTTCAATGGCTACAATGATCGCTTTTTCCGAATGAGTTTCGTCCAGGAATTCATCAACATTCCATTCACCAGCATAAGCGGTAGAATCGTCAAAGACATTCTGTGCATCGTGCATATATATGACTGGATATTTCTGCTTATCCAAATCATAATTTGCAGGAAGATAGATCCATATCTTTTTATAGCTATTTAATTGGGGTGCCTCTATCTCAAATGTTTTTACATTTTTAGAAAGTGTACTCTGGGCCATTAGTAGCGTAGGGCAGAAGAAGCTTAATAAAATGATGGAAAAGAGATTTCTCAAAGAATGACGTATTAATGAATATCAAAAATACATTTTAAGATCTAATTTTCAAGATCGCAATCAAAGCAGGCAAGTTGCGAAGAACTTAGTTCGAGATCTTCAGATCCTTTTAAGGCTTCGCTTAATTTCCCCTGTTCTTGTATCTGCTGAAAGAATTGCGTAGCATATTCCTGAAGTTTTTCCCTGCGGCTCTTAAGTTTTTCGGCTATTTCTTTTTCGTTTAGCTTTCTGATTTGTTCTGGCCAGGCTTCAAACGCATTAGCTATTATTTCATCGCTCAAACTTTTCTGAAGTTCATTCGCTTGCTTTATGAACATATCTTCCGAAGTATTGGAGAGGAAATAGCGGTCGAAGGGATAAACCAGGCCGGGCATATGATCGATCTCTTTCTCAAATGGTCGAACCAGTGGCTCAACATTTTTATTTGTAATTATGGAAGGAATCAAGCCAGAAATATAAAAAAATGCATTGTCTCTATCGCCAGCAACAGGTGTTGCGACATTTCCCCGATCAGATTTCTGGATTACCCAGCCCCACTGCTCAGCGTGACGATCCCAGTCACCTATGAGTAAATCGAATAATCTTACTTTTATCAAAGCATCTTGATCAACTAAGATCTTTGCTTTTGATTCAAATTTTAATTTCTGAAGGTCTTTGGTTTCAATAATTTCTGAAACATTTTTAAGCGAAGTCCAATTGGCTTTGCTTTCGGTTTCATATTCAAGAAGGAACAGTCGGTTGCCAAATTTCTTGTTAAAATCACCCAGTACTTCTTGCTTAGGGATAAAGACCATTCTGGGATGTGTATGTAGAATGTCAAGTTTCTGAGCTAACTCTGCTGCGAGGATCGCCGCGTAGGGATGTTGGGCAGATATGCCATCTACGATAATATTTTCAAGGCCAAGATCTTCTGCAATTTCAGGGATAATTTTCTCAGGATCTTTGGTGACACTACGCAAGGTATAAATGATATCATTCTTCGAGCGTAATTTTAAGGAATGCGTTTGTTTACCTCCGCCTTCTTTGATGATTTCCATGCCACCGTAGAGGGTATCCAGAAAAACAATTGGAAATTTCACTTTTTCAGACCAGGCATCGCGATAGTTACTTCCCTGCACTAAATCCTTTAGAAGATTAGCTTCATACAAAGTGCTTGGAGCGATTAAAACCGAATCATGGTTTCTGAAATTTGTTCTTTGAAGCTCTTCCAGATTTGAAATAGTGCAGGTCTCAAAAGTTTTCTGGCTGCTGGAAACAGATAGGTAGATCAAGCCAATGAGGATGATGACTACTCCCAAAAAAATAATTAAAACCTTCTTCATACTGCTTTCAGCTTAATAAAATAAAACTAAGGTTTTCAACCCGTAATATTTCAGCTAAAAGCGTTATAAAATTGGTAAATTCTATCAATTTGCTATGTTATTTCCACAGAGCTAAACTCATCAGTCTTTAAGATTTTCAGGCATGCTTAACTGCGGTATCCCTGTAAAATCTCTTCTTCAACCAGAAAGAAACCCGAACCAGTAAAATTAAGGCTGGCACTTCTACAAGCGGACCAATGACTCCTGCGAATGCCTGACCGCTATTTAAACCAAATACTGCAATGGCAACCGCGATCGCCAGTTCGAAATTATTTCCAGCTGCCGTAAAAGCAACAGAAGCATTCCGTTCGTAGCTGGCTCCAAGCAATTTACTAGCGAAAAAGCTGATCAAAAACATAAGGCAGAAATAAATAAGTAGCGGAACCGAGATGAGTAAGACATCAAATGGAATTTCAACAATTAAACTACCCTTCAGCGAAAACATCAAAACGATGGTGAAAAGTAAGGCAATTAAGGTTATAGGTGAAATTGCTGGGATAAAACTGTTTTCATACCAGGATTCCCCTTTTAGACGCACCAGAATAATTCGGCTTAAGATACCTAACACGAAGGGTATTCCAAGGTAAATTAAAACACTTTCTGCAACGCTTTCAATAGAAATATCTACAATGGCAGAATCGAATCCGAAGAAAGGGGGAAGCCAGGTAATAAAGATCCATGCATAAAAACTGTACGCGAAAACCTGGAAAATACTATTGAGCGCTACCAGGGCTGCTCCGTATTCACTACTACCTTCAGCGAGGTCATTCCATACCAACACCATTGCGATACACCTGGCAAGTCCTATTAATATAAGTCCGATCATATATTCCGGATGATCGTGCAAAAAGGTAATGGCAAGGAAAAACATGAGAAATGGACCTACAATCCAATTAAGTACCAGAGACAGCGTTAGAATTTTGACATTTTTAAATACTTTCGGTAGGAGTCTGTACTTAACTTTGGCTAGTGGAGGATACATCATTAGAATGAGTCCAACGGCCAGTAACCAGTTTGTAGACCCGGAACTCATTGCATTAATTTGCTCTGGAATCGCAGGGATTATATTGCCCAGGATCACACCAATAGCCATAGCAAGAAAGATCCACAGCGTTAGGTTTTTATCAAGAAAGTTTAGTTTTTTAACCATTGGAGTTCGCTTTTTTAAAGGCATATAACATTTCAGAACCTATCTGGTCACTTCGTTCCATATATTTCTCTGCCATTTCAACTGTATCATCAAAGCTCTTGGGATCTTCGTAGTTCAAGGGTATTCTGGATTCTGCACCAACTATGAACGGGCAATTCTCATCTGCATGGCTGCAGGTCATTACCGCAGCAAAGTTCTTCGTCGGGTTCTTTTCATCGTCAAATACCTTTGAATAAAAAGTATTTGAACTAGCACCAGTATCTACTTTGATTTCTGGATTCTCACCAGGTTTCTCTTCAATACCAAAACCAGTTTCACTCAAAGTTACAATGGCCTGCGGAAAGAAAGCAGTAGCTTCTGTTCCACCAGAATAGCACCTGGCTGGAATTTTATAATAATCTGATGCTGCCATAGCCCAGGCTTGCGCAAGCTGACTACGTCGGGAATTGTGTGTACAGATGAAATTGAGTTGCAGTGTGTCTTCTGAATTGATCTTTTTAGAGATGAATTCCACTAGAGGTTGAAGTACTTCCTTTCTCTCTTCGGAAATTGATAACTTTTCAAGTTCCTTGATCTTTGAACTAAGTTCTGGGTATATGTTGTTCATAGCGATTAATTAACAGCAACCTGAATTTGGAGAACATTGTTGCTCTGAGACGTTTGCTAATTTTACTTTTGGTTTGGATTCTGGAATTCCACAATTATCTTTTGCCAGGCAGTCGGTTTGTGTATTTAAGAGGAGAAATTTTTCTCCGTCAAAATCAAGATGATATTTATTGATGCTCTGACCCTGATATTCCACTTCGATTTCAACATCCTGAAGGTTAAGTTTTTCTTCAGCAATGGAAATGATCTGCATTAATCTTTCCGGATGTAATTGATGATCGTAGTCATCGGCTTCCCAAAGCTGAAAAGAAACCTTGCGCTCATTTCTTAATACACCACCACAATCGATAAAATTCTTGCGAATACTTCCAACTTCAGTCACGTGAAAATGAGAAGGTACAAGCTCACCGCCTGGCAGTTCAAAATATAGTCGGCTTAAGTTCTTAAGTTCTTTTTTAAATTCTGATAAAAGCATAGTCTTCGATTTATCGTAATATTACGATGTTAATATTTAAATTTTTTTAGCAGCAATCCTTCGGTTCGGGAGTCTTTAAACCATCAAATAATACATTCAGTAATTGCTGAATTTTATACCAGTTGGTCGTATCAATACAATAACTAACAGACACTCCTTCAATGGATCCCTGAATAATTCCGGCATTTTTCAGCTCACGTAAATGCTGACTTATTGTAGCCTGGGCGAGACCAAGTTCGTTCACCAGATCTCCATTGATACACCTATCAGATTTCAGAAGAAATTGAAGAATGGCAATTCTTGCAGGATGAGCCAGTACTTTGGCATAACATGCAAGTTCATTCTGTTCTTTAGAAAATAGATCGGTCTTCGTAACTCCCATTCGATATAATTATATTGCAATATTACGATGAATAAATAACTACACCAACATTAATTGAAATCTTTCCAGACATTTTGAAAAATGCTCTAAATCTTAAAATATTAGGAATACTTGTATAGAAATGCTCTTAAAATTGGTTAATTATCATAAAGCCAACAAAGCCTTAACTCAGGATTAGCAGTAGATACGCGTGTTCAAATGTATTTTCGTTTAAAACTAACTACAATTACAATGAACAGTTCAATCACACCTTTTCGTTATTTAAGTCTACTAGCCGGAATTTTGTTGTTCTCCTGTAATTCCAATCCACAGCTTCAGGAACCAGTAAAGGAAGAGCAATCTCAGGAATTGAGTATGAAAAATCCCGTTATCAAAAGTGAAGCGAAAATTTTCCGAAAGGAAGTGAAATACATCGTGGATTCATTAAAATCTCGTGAGACTATAGATAGTTTGCTTAGTAATTATAACGACGACGAACTGAAAACAGTTCTTGCCATAAATCGTATCGAAAAAAATAAACTACGTCCTAACCGCCCACTCGTAATTCCAGAATGTGCTGCGGAAGAATTCAACAATTATAGTCCGTTTCCAGAAGATCTCCAGGAGTTGCATTGCATCCCTAAGACTGTTTTGATCAATAAAAGAGTACAGGCATTCGGGCTTTACGAAAATGGAGAACTGGTAAAATGGGGACCGGTTAGTACCGGGAAGGGTTCAACACAAACTCCGGCAGGACTTAATTACGGGAATTACAAGGCGAAAAGAAAGGTAAGTACGGTAGATGCTTCATGGATACTTCCATATTATTTCAATTTTATGAATTTTGAGGGTGTTGGGGTGCACCAGTATGCACTTCCAGGATATCCAGCAAGTCATGGATGTGTAAGATTATACATGGATGACGCCAAGTATATTTTTGATTGGGCTAGCATGTGGGAGCTGGAAAATTCAAATATTGAATCTAATGGAACACCGTTTATGGTATTTGGGGAGTATGACCATTCCGCCAACAAACCATGGTTAGACCTCAAGCAAAATATGAAAGCGAATGATCTTACTCAGGATGAATTAAACACGATCAGGGAGTACGTAATTGATTACCAGGAAGATCCAAAGAACTATCATAATATTGTTTCGAAAACGAAGGATGCTGAATTAGCCGATGCATAAAACTTAGTTTTCTTAAATTAGCCGGTAAAGATCATTACTATGTATAGCAATAATTTTTACCGGTTTTTTTGTGCGCTTATATTTTCTGTTTCTGCTATTAGTTCTGCTCAGGAGGTAGAAGTAATGATAAGAGCGCAGGCCGGCGACGCTAAATTTATAGGCTCTTCTATTGGTGGAGCTAAAATCCTGATCAAGGACGCATTGACAAATGAAATTCTGGCAGAAGGTATTACAGAAGGAAGCACTGGTAATACTGAAAAGATCATGAAGCAGGCTCAAACAAGAGGGAAGCGAATTACCGATGATCAAACTGCAGGTTTTAACGCTAAGGTTCAGATAGCAGAACCAAGATTTGTAACTATAGAAGCTTACGCACCCTGGAACAAGAAGCAGGCTCGTGTAAAATCAAGTACGCAATTATGGCTGCTTCCTGGTAAAGATATCACCGGGGAAGGTATCATCCTGAAAATACCAGGATTCGTAGTGGATATTGTTACTCCGCAAACACACCAATCCTATTCCAGTTCAGAAATTAAATTTCAGGCAAATATTGTAATGATGTGTGGTTGTCCCATTACCAAAGGAGGTCTATGGGACGCGAACCAGTATGAAGTGAACGCGATCTTAAAAAGTGAGAACATGGATACCAAAACCGTAAAAATGGAACAGGAGGGAGGTTCCAGTAATTTCGTGGGAAAAGCTAATTTAGAAAAAGGTTCGTACGAATTAATCATCCAGGCATTTGATCCTGTTACAGGAAATACCGGGGTAGATCGTACTAATTTTATGGTTAACTAAAACTTGCGAGTCCCAGATCTGAGATCGTTCTGAGCACGCCATGCTCATTATTGTCATGACTGGTAATGAACTTGCTGGCCTCTTTAACTTCAGGATGAGCATTTTTCATAGCGTAACTATGAGCTGAAACCTTCATCATTTCGAGGTCATTCAGATAATCTCCAAATACCAAAGTTTCTTCTTCAGTAAAATTCATTTCCTTTTGAATTCCTTTGATAGCATTTCCTTTATTTGCATTTAGCGCTGTGATATCTATGAATATCTTTGCAGCGATCGCAACCTTGAAACGGTCTGTATAATCGACAAAGTGTGGATATGTATTATCTTCAACTCCATTGAAATTGCAGTACGTAACTTTCAGATAGGTATCATCCACTTCCGTAAGATCTTCCACAACTTTCAAACGTTCATAAAACTGAGAAATATGATCAATGAATTTCTTATCACTCGTCTCTATATAAGCTGAATCTTTTCCGCAGAGCACAACGTAGGTATCTTCCAGTTTACGGCCCATCTCTATAAAATTAATGGCAGCGTTCTTTTCTATGGGATTCACATAGAGTTCTTTACCCTTAAATGATACATAAGTTCCATTCTCTGCGAAGAACATGGTGCGATGCTTAATCCTTTCAAATTTGCTTTCCAGATTATAAAACTGTCGGCCGCTGGCAATGGAAAATTGTATTCCCTTAGCACTCAATTCTTCCTCCATTCTCCAGAAGTCAGGATGAATCTCGTGCTGGTCATTTAGGAGGGTGCCATCAACGTCGGTCACTATAAACTTAATCATATCTGCAAATTTAGAAGCTGCAAAAATACTATAATCAATTTGGGCGGACTTTAATATTATATTAATTCTGAAGACTTTCAGAATCAAATATTTAGAATAATTTATTTAAAATTGTTCTAAATAAGGTTTTTAAATTCGGAATGACGTAGTATGTTTGTGTCACTATTTATATCAAGTCTAAATAAAATCAAACAGATGAATCATAAATTACTACTACTTTTTCTCTTTTTCGGTTATACCGCATTAGCTCAGAATTCTGGAAATATCAGGGGAAAGGTTACTAATTCAAAAGGGGAGGCGATTTCTCCAGCGAATGTAGATGTCCAGGGTACAGGAATGGGAACAGAAACAAATCGAGAAGGTGCTTATATAATCGAAAGCGTTCCTGATGGTAATTATCTTCTAAGAGTGTCTTATGTTGGATATGAGCCAAAAGAAATCGCAATTACAATTCAGCCGGGTAAAACGACCAGTCTTCCCAATATCGTATTGAGATCTAGTGAAGAACAGCTGGAGGAAGTAATAATCCAGGGAAATGGGAACTCGAATAAATATGATCGTGCTAAAAGCGCATACGTTTCAAAATTACCATTAAAGAATATTGAGAATCCCCAGGTTTATGACAATATAACTGCAGAATTACTTGAGGAGCAAATCGTTACAAATTTTGATGATGCTTTAAAAAATAGTTCGGGAATAACCAAATTATGGGAATCTACAGGTAGAGGTGGAGATGGCGCAGGGTATTATTCACTTAGAGGTTTTCCTGTACAGCCAACTATGGTTAATGGCTTGCCAGCTCTTACCAATGGCAGTCCGGATCCCGCAAATATTGAAAACATCGAAGTGATAAAAGGGCCTTCCGGGACTTTGTATGGGAGCAGTCTTATTTCCTACGGAGGCTTGATCAATATCACCACAAAAAGGCCATATGATTATTTCGGCGGAAATATTAATTATACGCTCGGTAGCTATGGACTCAACCGAGTGGCAGC
>NZ_JBLWIM010000008.1:243489-325610 GCF_048381525.1 Christiangramia qingdaonensis | reverse complement strand
CTCTACGAATTAACACTGCATATCATACTCAAAATTCTTTTCAGGATGCCGGGTTTTCAAAATCTTTTTTCTTCGCGCCATCTTTAAGTTACCAGGTAAACGACAGACTATCTTTTTTAATCAATACTGAATTTTATAGTGGCGAGTCAACTAATCCTACCATGCTTTTTGTAGATAGGGGAGCACCCTTGACAGTAACTAATATTGAAGAATTAGGTTATAACTCGAATAGGTCTTACACCAGTAACGATCTAACTCTAAAAAATCCTACTTATAGTCTACAGGGTCAGATGAATTATATATTGTCAGAGAACTGGACTTCTGAAACTGCTGTTTCTCGTGGAAGTTCAAAGTCTGAAGGCTATTATTCATATCTCTACGAAACCACCAGATTTTACGAAGGTTTGGATGAAGGAGTAGTGTTAACACGGTATATGAATAATCAGAATTCCACAACTCTAACTACAGACTTTCAGCAGAATTTTATTGGTGATTTTGAGATCTTCGGAATGAGAAACAGAATGGTAGCGGGCTTGGACTATTTTCAACGCGAAACCATAGATAATGGAACCGGTTATGTGGGCAACGGAAATATTTATATTGGAAATGCGAGTCTTCAAAATGTGAACGAGAGCGTTTTTGGTATTACTGAGCAAGCGAATTATATCACAAGTGGAGATAGTGGTATTCTTTCTACAGCGGCAGTTGACGGTCTATTGGTCAATACAAATCGAAATAATAATATTGTAAAGGAGGATATCTATAGTGCTTATGTGTCGAATGTACTAAATATTACTCCGGCTTTATCTGCCATGGCTAGTTTACGAATAGACCAGTTTGAAAATGATAGCAATAGCCAAACTGCACTTTCCCCTAAATTCGGAGTGGTATATCAGCCAATTTTAGACCGGGTTTCTGTATTTGCTAATTATATGGATGGTTTTAGTAACGTAGCACCTTCAGAAGTTATTAATCAGGATACAGGTGAAACAAACAGAATAACTTTTGATCCTGAACATGCCACTCAATTCGAAATTGGAACCAAGCTAAACCTTTTCAACGATAAACTTTTTGCAACCCTGAGTTACTATGATATTCAGGTTGAAAACATTGTATTAGGAAATGGTATTAATGTGAATCAGGATGGAACTCAATATAGTCGTGGTTTTGAAGCCAGAATAACTGCAAGTCCAGTAGATGGGCTAAACCTTATAGCAGGCTTTAGTCATAACGATAGTGAAGTCACTGAAGCTTCAGAAAATGATGATTTCCTCGGAAGAAGACCGGAATCTGCGGGACCTGAGACTCTGGCAAACCTTTGGGCAAGCTATAAATTTACTGCTGGTGTAGCTCAAGGATTCGGTCTTGGCTTTGGAGGTAACTACGCCAGTGATAACATGATTTTTAATCGTAATACTGCGGGAATATTTACGCTTCCATCTTATACAGTAATAAATGCAGCTGTTTTCTACGACGTGGATAAATTTTCAATTAACCTGAAATTAAATAATCTAACGAATGAAGATTATTTTAATGGGTGGTCTACTATAAATCCGCAGGCACCGAGAAATTTCGCCGCAGCACTTACTTACAGATTTTAGAATTGATTTAGCCCGAGATCGCCAATGTGGCGATCTCCTTTTTTGGAACATTATGAAGAAAAAACAAAGAAAAAATACACTTAGGAAATGGGCTGGCAGGATTCATCTCTGGTTGGGTCTGTTAACAGGCATCATTGTATTTATAGTCGCGATTACCGGATGTATCTATGTATTTCATGACGAAATTAAAGATACTATCTACGACTACCGCTTTGTAGAACAGCAGCAGAGTGGATATTTGCCACCTTCAGAAATTAAAGAGATCGTACAGTCGAAATATCCCGGAACTACAGATGATTTTGTGCTCTATGCCGGGCAGGACAGGCCAGTTGCGGTGTACGGAGTATATGAAGAAACCCCATATTACTATTACTTAAATCCATATACTGGTGAATGGTTATATTCTCAGGATTTTACGATGGATTTTTTCGAGATCGTAAAAGCATTGCACATGTATCTTTTGTTACCTGAAGAAATTGGCCGACAGGTGGTAGGTATTTCAACTTTGATATTTATTCTGATGATGATCACGGGAGTTATACTTTGGTGGCCAAAGAAGCTTAAGAATTTAAGAAAGAGTCTGAAAATAAAATGGAATGCTCGTTGGAGAAGAGTGAATTATGACCTGCATAATATCAGCGGATTCTATCTTCATATTCTTGCCATTGTAGTAGCCATTACCGGGTTATATTTCTCATATGATTGGGTGAAAGATGGACTTTATTTTGTGGGAAATCTCGGGGAAGATGTAGAAAGCGATCATCATATCGAAAATATCGTTCAGAAACCGCGAATTTTAGAGGAGCCTATAGATATAGCTTTTGTTGAAACTCAAGAGAAAGCGCCTGGACATGAAATGTATTTTGTGTGGACAGAGGGTGATCATCATCCCGTAGTTACCGGTGCCTATACCGAGTCCCTGGACTACGACCATCAATCTAACTATTATTTCCATCCACAAACTGCTGAATTACTTCAGGAACAGCCATATGAATCTAAAAGTACTGGTTTAAAGCTACAGGAAATGAGTTATGGTATTCATACAGGTCAGTATTTTGGAATAACCGGGAAGATCATCGCTTTTATCCTGAGCATTTTTGTCGCAAGCTTACCTGTAACAGGATTTATAGTGTGGTGGGGAAGAAAAAACCGGGTGAAACATCTCACCCGGTGATATTTTTAGAATAACAGGGCGTCTACTATTGCTCCTACGATTGCGATAAGTATCGCTAACCATAAGCTTGGTAGAAAACCTTCAGTTTTGAAATCTGAAGTTAATTTGTCTGCTATTTCTATTACGATCGCATAGGCAACCACACGGGTTATAAAGCCCAGTCCAAGGAAGTAGAAAATTCCGAGTGTAGCAATATTTAATACGGCGGTAAGTAACCAGCTCAATAGAAAACTTAATACTCCAATAATCAATGCAACGATTAATGCAGATTTAAACCCATTAAGATGAACTTTACTTAGAAATTTCGCAGCGATTAGCAGGACGACTGCATCCAGTACGATATGGATGATCCATTGTAACATAGTTTTGGTTTTATAGTTAGTTACTACGAATATACTTAAAAAAGCTTCAGATTAATCTTCGGAAGAATCGAGCCTGTATTCCATCGTACTTGGTTCTTTATTGGTCAAGACCTCCCAGAGAGCCTTGACATTTGCAAGTTTTTCTCTTTGCTTCAGCCTGTATTCGGTTTGGTAAGCACGTTGATCTGCCGTAAAACCAAAGTAATTGAATCCCAACTGATCCGAAATGAAAAGTGCTCTGGGCAAATGGAATTTTTGAGTAACCACTGTAGCATTCTCTATATTAAAAAGTTTTCCCGCTCTATACATACTGTCATAAGTGTCCAATCCTGCGTGATCTGAGGTAATTCGGTTTTGAGGAATTCCTCGTTCTCGAAGATAAGACACCATGGCAGCGATCTCATTATAATCTTCGGTTCGATGATCGCCAGTTACATGGAAATTTTTAACCTTGTTACTACGATATAATTTAATAGCAGTATCTACGCGGTCCTGTAAGATTGGAGATAGTTTACCATCAGAATGGACACTTGCACCCAGGATAATTACTGTCTCTCGAGGTGGTATTTTGGAAATATCAGAATAAATGTCTTCCGAAGTGTGTCTCAAGAAAATGGCTTCAATACCAAGGATGGTAAAAATGATAAGCACAATTCCAATGACAGAGAATAAGATGAATTTTTTAAGTTTTTTCATTTCTCTGGATGAATATAGGGTCGAAGATAGCCATAAATAATTGGATGTATCAGATTAATCGATAGCTAACGTAAATGTTCTTTTCATCATTGTGTACCTTTGCATTTCAAGATCATAATTATGAGTAATTTAAAAGCGCTGAACTGGCGTTACGCTACTAAAAAGTTTGATGATTCCAGAATTCTTTCCGAAGATAAGCTGGAGATCCTTAAGCATGCATTTAATCTCACTGCCACTTCCTATGGATTACAACCATTAAAGATGCTGGTAATTAGCAATAAAGAGGTTCAAAAGCAGCTTACAGAATTCTCAATGAATCAGCAGCAAGTAAATACCGCTTCTCATGTACTGGTGATCTGTACTGAAAAAAACGTAGATGAAAAGTTTATATCAGCATACTTTCAACGTGTCAAGAATTTAAGAGACACTCCAGATGAGGTTTTACAGCCTTTTCACAATTTTCTGGTAGATGATTTTAAGAATAAGGCGATAGAAGAAATTGAAGCCTGGGCGCGTAATCAGGCATACCTAGCTTTAGGAACACTATTAACCGTATGCGCTACTGAAGAAATAGACGCCTGTCCCATGGAAGGTTTTGAGCCTGCAAAATATGACGATTTCCTAAAACTTGGCGATAGAAACCTGCAGTCGGTACTTGTGCTTCCTGTTGGATATCGTGCTAAGGATGATTTCTTTTCAGAATTAAAAAAGGTGCGTCGCCCATTGGACGAAGTGATCATCGAAATGGATTAATACTCTACGTATTCTTTGATTTCCAGACCGTAACCAATCATTCCAACTCTTTTAGTCTGCTGGGAATTGGACAACAACCTGATCTTATGAATCTCAAGGTCATGAAGGATCTGAGCTCCTATTCCAAAATCCTTATTGTCCATTTTCACTGGAGGCGCCTTAATTTCTCCTTGTTTCTGACTTTCTTTCAATTCTGTTATACGAGATAAAAGGTTTGGAGATGGGTTAGCCGGATTGATAAAAACGATGGCTCCACGACCTTCATCATTGATCGCCTTAAACATTCCATCCAGTTTTTTATCTGCATTATTGGTCAGAGTTCCAAGGATATCATTGTTTACCATGGTAGAATTCACTCGCACAAGAATGTCTTCATCGGTTTTCCATGAACCCTTGGTAAGTGCTATGTGAACCTGTGAATTGGTAGTTTGCTTGTAAGCGCGAAGCCTGAATTTACCAAATCTTGTATCAAGTTCAAAATCTTCCTTTTTCTCAATTAGACTGTCATGCTGCATTCTATAGGCAACAAGATCTTCAATAGAAACGATCTTTAGATCGAACTTTTTAGCGACTTCCAGCAGCTGAGGTAAACGCGCCATGGTTCCATCCTCATTCATGATTTCCACGATGACTCCGGCAGGTTCGAAACCAGCAAGTCTTGCAAAGTCGATCGCTGCTTCTGTATGACCTGTTCTACGTAAAACTCCACCTTCTTTGGCTTTCAGGGGAAAAATATGTCCTGGTCTATTAAGATCCTGAGGTTTTGTTTCGGGATCTATCAGGCTTTTGATGGTTTGAGCTCTGTCTGAAGCTGAAATACCCGTAGTAACACCTTTTCCTCTCAGGTCAACCGAAATTGTAAAAGCGGTTTCCATAGGATCGGTGTTATTACCAACCATCATTTCCAGTTTTAGATCATTACATTTTTGCTCGGTTAAAGGAGCGCAAATGAGTCCGCGGCCATGAGTAGCCATGAAATTGATCATTTCTGGAGTAACCATTTCTGCAGCGGCAAGAAAATCACCTTCATTTTCACGGTCAATATCATCGACTACAATGATCACCTTTCCGGCGCGAATATCATCAATAGCTTCCTGAATGGTATCTAGTTTGACCTGATACTGGTTATTTTCTACCTCTGCCATAGTTCCAATTTTATGGCTGCAAAGATATTTATTATGATTTACTTTTGTTCCGAATCGCTCCGGCTTTTTTGAAGAGTTTTTTTATGGGATCTGTAAGGCTGTCAAAGACAAGTAATCCTTGATCTGTCGTTGCTCTGTAAGTAAGAAAAACACCAAGTGGAAGCATGATCCAGGTAGGCAGCCATGTAGCCACAAACGCAGGAACACTTCCATTTTCTGCTGAATTCTTCGTGAATATCCCAATAAAGTGATAGGTAAGAAACAGTAGGATCGCAACCACGATAGGTAAACCAATTCCACCTTTCCTGATGATAGCCCCAAGTGGAGCGCCTACAAAGAACAGTACGATACAGGCAATTCCAAGAGCATATTTTTCATGTAAAGCGATTTCGAATTTATTGATCTGCTTTATATTGTTTTTAAACTCTTGCTTCTGCATTCCAAGATGGGCAATAGCGCTGTTCACAGTTCCCAAAGCCAGGTTAGAAATTTGTGCTGCGTCGTAAGTATTGTAATGGGTTAGAATACTTTCATCTTTAGAAACGATGGTATCTTTGGGTTTTAAATTATTCTGAACATTCACGATCCCGGAGCGGTCGTACATATTAGATTTAAGACTAGCCAATTTGGTGTTGTAGTTCACTGAAAATGAATCTATACTTTCGCTCAATTCTGAAATCTTCAACATTCCGTGGGTGGAATTATAGTTTTGATCCTCCAGATCCACATTATTAAAATTCGAGAGATCAATATTGATGATATATTCATCAAAATATGTCTTTGTAAATGGTTTTCTTTTCCTCTTTTGATAGTCTGAAGGTGTTACTTCTTCATAGTAGTTTCCTTCCTTCAGAATAAGTGAGAGTAAATCAGAATTAGTACTTCCAACCAGTTCGCCTTCCCTTGCTTTGATCACCGTAGTATTTCCACCATTTTTCTCCTTCTGATGAATAATCACATCGGTAAGAAACTGATCATTCTCACCACTTTTTTCTTCTACCTTAATATTAAAGGTTCCAATGTCATTAAAGATTCCTTCAGAAATAGCCATGGCCGGCTTTAACTGGGCAATATTCTTCCGAAGATTGATAGATTTAAACTCTGCTGCGGGAATGACATTATTGGCGAAAAAGAAGGCTGTAAGACTTACTAAAACTATAAATACAGTAAGGCTACGCATTGCACGACCCAGGGAAATACCTGAAGATTTCATGGCAGCAAATTCATAATTTTCAGCAAAAGAACCGAAAGTCATGATGGAAGTAAGCAGGATAGTAAGCGGTAATACTAGAGGCACCAGCTTTGGGGAGAAGTAAAGTAAAAATTTCAGGATTACTTCTGTATCCAAATCTTTACCAGCAAGTTCACCTATGTACAGCCATATCGTTTGGAGTACAAAGATGAACATCAGTATTATAAAGACCGAGAAAAATGTTTTTAAAAAGCTGGTAAGTATGTACCGGTCGAGTATCTTCAATTTAGTCTAATCTATTGATATAAAAGTCGCTGTATCTAGCTTCGTTAAAGGTAAATAGATTTTTTGCAAGTGGTTGATCTGTCTTGAAACTTTTCACAGTGATCGTCACTTTAGTCCCATTCTCCTGGGTCTGGATCATATTGTAAATATGCTTGGTTTGAGTATCGATCCCAAGAAGAATATTCTTGATCTCAGCTTTGCTATCCTTTGGTGTAAGTTTAACATACTGAATCTCTCTTCCTTTCACATTCTGAGTGATATCCATCTTGTAGTTATACCCATTTTGATAAAAAGTGAACATTTTAGAAGGTGTGATACTGTTGCTATCTTCCTCAACATAATTGGAAATGTTGATCTCCTCATCTTCCGGAATGATCGTATAGATCTTTTTCCCGTCAAACATCTGCGTGGTCCCCATTAAATTCAACAGGTATTTATCCCCGTCAATACTAACATCTCCGCGAGTTTCCTGGCTTACATTCTCAGCTTCGTTTTCAAGTGAATACTTGAATTCTATGACCATATTGTCATAATTCTTCACCTTTGCTGAAACTTCATTTAGTAATTTCTGAGCTTTTGATGCTTCCTGCGCCTGTACTCCAAAACTGAGTATAGCTGCCAAAATAAATACTAATCTTTTCATTCTAATTTTTTTAGTCTGGTTTTTCATTTAATAGTTGATCGAGCGCTACCATATCTGTAATTAAAACCTGCCTTGCCTTACTTCCTTCAAACGGACCAACGATGCCAGCGGCTTCCAGTTGATCTATTATTCTACCTGCACGGTTATAACCAAGTTTTAATTTACGCTGAAGCAAAGAAGCCGAGCCCTGCTGGGCGGTTACGATCACTTCGGCAGCCTCACGAAACAGCTTGTCTCGCTCGCTCACATCTATATCAAGTCCTGTGCCACTTTCCTCGCTTTCATATGCAGGAAGTTGGTGTGCTTCAGGATAAGCTTTTTGCGATCCAATGAACTCGGTGATCTTGTCTACCTCCGGAGTGTCCACAAATGCACACTGCAGTCTTTTCAACTCATTTCCCTGTGTAAATAACATATCACCACGACCAATTAGTTGGTCTGCTCCCTGGCTGTCCAGAATAGTTCGGGAATCGATTTTAGATGTTACTCTAAAAGCGACTCTGGCCGGGAAGTTTGCTTTAATGATACCGGTAATAACGTTTACCGAAGGTCTTTGTGTTGCGATGATTAAGTGAATTCCAATGGCACGTGCAAGCTGAGCCAGTCTGGCGATAGGAGTTTCAACTTCCTTCCCGGCCGTCATGATCAAATCTGCAAATTCATCTACTACTAAAACGATATACGGCAGGAATTTATGTCCGTCATTTGGATTTAACTTTCTTGCCTTAAACTTCGTATTGTATTCTTTTAAGTTACGGCACATGGCATCCTTTAAAAGATTGTATCGATCATCCATTTCGATACACAAAGAATTCAGGGTGTTGATCACCTTTGTATTATCGGTGATGATCGCTTCACCATCATCCGGTAATTTTGCCAGGTAGTGGCGCTCTATTTTGTTGAATAAGGTAAGCTCCACTTTTTTAGGATCCACAAGTACAAATTTTACTTCTGCCGGATGCTTTGAATAAAGTAGGGAAGTAAGAATTGCATTTAAACCAACAGATTTACCCTGTCCGGTAGCACCAGCCATCAGCATATGCGGCATTTTCGCCAGGTCAACTACAAAAGTTTCATTATTTATAGTTTTTCCCAAAGCAAGCGGTAACTCCATTTCTGCCTTCTGAAATTTAGGCGAAGCGATCACTGAGCGCATAGAAACTATGCTGGCATTTTTATTTGGTACCTCAATACCAATGGTACCTTTACCTGGAATTGGAGCAATGATCCTGATACCAAGTGCAGAAAGCGAAAGAGCAATATCATCCTCAAGATTCTTGATCTTGGAAATACGAATCCCGGCTTCAGGGACGATCTCATATAAAGTTACTGTTGGACCAACGGTTGCTTTGATCTGCGCAATTTCAATTTTATAGTTCTTTAGCGTATCGACAATACGGTTCTTGTTTTCCTCCAGTTCTTCCTGGTTGATCGTGATAGTGCCGCCATAATCCTTAAGTAATTCGATCGTTGGGAATTTATAATTCTTCAGCTCAAGCGTTGGGTCAAATTCACCAAAATCCTTTACCAGTTTCTGACTCAGGTTATCTTCTTCCTCTTCTTCAGGAGCAGCTTCAACTTCCATGGCCACGTTATCCTCTTCCACCGGAGTTTTTACTTCCATCTTCGGAATAGCTTCCGGGCTTGTTTTCTTCTCAGGTTTCTTTTCTGGTTTACTGCTTAGGTCAACTTCTGCGGGTTTTTCTTCATCTTTTGGTATGACTACCTCTTTTTTCCATTCGAGTTCTTCATCAGTTTCTGAAACATTTGCCTGATGCTTTTGCATCGCGGTCTGAAGTTCCTGTTTTCCTGTATTAAGGTAAGAACCAACCAATTCAGGAGTAATCTTTAGTCGTATTGCGAGGTAAGCAATTAGAAGAAATAGCATTAATAGGATGCTTCCGAAGAAACCCAGATAATCCTGCAAAAAATCATTTGTTTCATAACCGATTCTACCTCCCAGAAGTGCATTTTTTTCAGCAAAATAACCCAGAACTATAGAGATCCAGACCATCACAAGAATTCCCCAGAACCAGTATTTTCTCAGGTTGGAAATCTTAAATCCAAAGAATAAGTAGATGCCGCTCAGCAGTATTAAAAATGCAATAGAGAAAGAGGCTAGTCCGAAGCCTTTGTAGACAAAAAAGTCACTTACAGATGCACCAAATTTACTCAACCAGTTCCTGGCTTCCACGTCACGATTCCCCAGTTCCTGAAGTACACTCTGATCTGCCTGCCAGTTAAAAAGAAAGGAAATAAAGGCAACTATAAGTCCCAGACCAAATAGCATAAGAAAACTTCCAAGCACTACTTTTTGCTGCCTGTTGAGGCTCAAAGATAGTTTACTGGTTTTTTTACTGGTTTTCCTGGTCTTAGGTTTCTTTTTGGCCATAGGTAGGTTGACGAATTTCGGCAAAAATACAAATTAGCCTTATCCAAATTAAGGAAAAAAAACTTCATTTTTCAAAGTTGCCCCGATTACTAGTCGTAAACGACTGGTTTTACTATTTATTCTTTAAGTAGGGTAGGAGTGCTGCTATAAATTTATCGAAAGCTTCTATATGTGGTAAGTGTTCGGTATCTGGAATTTCCACCAATTTCGCTTTCGGGATTTTTTGCGGTTATTTCCCCGAGCTGATAATATAATTCCATACTTGCTTCCCAGGTTTTTATCTAAGGCTGTTCGATCTTCGGTTCATATGATTAATAATGTTGGCATTTGTAGATCCTTAAATTCATACACCACAGGTTGGGTAAGAATCATTTCATAGGCTTTCTGAATCCTGCCTGGTCTGGAACCAGCACATTAAATCCTGATTTTTGAAGAGTATCTATGGTAGTCAGCCAGTATGCGCCGTTGAAATTCTTGCTATGTAATAAGGTCGCAGTTTCACCAAGATTCTCCGTCTCTATCTACATATTGGCGATTGTAAAGGTGCTTTTCTGAATATGAAGCTTAAGAAAATCTACGTCACAAGAATATTCGTAATTCTCCAAATCCATGTCCAGTTCCTATAATTCCTGAGTTGTAAAAATCAAAACGGTAAACAGGCAGAGACTATATAACCGACACTGCCTCCTAATAGCAAGAATTTAAGTGGTTAGATATGGAATATAGATAAATCCGGCGATGACGATTGCAATGATTGCAGCGATAAAAACAGCACCTGCAGCAATGTCTTTAATATGTCCAATCTTATTATGAAAGTCAGGATGTACAAAGTCTGCCATTGCTTCTATGGCTGAATTCAATCCTTCTGCAGACATGACCATTCCGATTGCTACAAATTGAAACATCCATTCTGTTCTGGTAATATCAAAATACCATCCCCCGATGCAGACCAGAATTGAAATGACAAACTGCACCTGAATGCTGGCTTCGTGGCGAAGCAGCAGTAGTGCACCTTTTAAGGCGTATCCTCCTCCTCTGATTCTCTTTCCGAGGAAAGTGTTTTTCATTATAACAGGGTTTTCAGCGCAGCAAGATAGTCTGGTTCATCCTCAATTTTAGGTACTTGCTGGGAATGTATCACTTTAGCATCTTCATCAAGAACAACCACTGCACGAGATAGCAAACCTTCAAAAGGTCCGTCAAGAATTTCAACACCATAATCTTTACCGAAGTTTCTATCACGAAAATCTGATAAGTTTACTACCTGGTTCAATTCTTCATCACTTACAAATCTTTGTTGAGCAAAAGGTAAATCCCTGGAAATACAAAGTATCACCGTATCCTTTAATTCTGATGCTCTTTTATTAAAATTACGAACAGAAGTCGCACAAACTCCTGTGTCTATACTTGGGAAGATATTAAGAATAACTCTCTTTCCTTTATAATCATCAAGGGTTCCAATCGAAAGATCAGATTTAATTAACTCAAAATGAGGAGCTTTCTCGTCAAGTGCTGGAAGCGAGCCGTACGTAGTTACCGATTCTCCACCAAGTTCAATCTTTGCCATTTCTATACATATATTAGATTGCTAAATTTATAGGATTGTCTTTCGGTTATTACTAAAATTATCATAAAACAACAAAGGCCATTTCACAATGAAACAGCCTTTGTTATTTGAATTGTCAAAAAAGATTATTTGTCTATAGACCCTAGTACTTTCTTGACAAAATTGTTAGCAGCATCCCTTTCAGGAGTACCATCTTCTATCATTTTATGCACTTCTACAGCCCCACAAAGATTGGTAAGTAATTCTCCAATCACGTCCATTTCTTCTTCAGAAACTGAACGGTGCTCAGTAAAACTTTCAAGAACATCAATAGTACTTTCAAGTTTGTTAACTTCGTTGTTTCGCTGTAAATGCTTAATTACTGGTAACTTCATCTACTAAGCTTTTTAATTGGTCAAACTTGTTAGTTTGAACCTGATTCTTAAAACTTCCATTTTTAAAAGTTGCAAACGTTGGAAGGTTATCAACTTTTGCCAGTTTTCTTGATTCCGGATACTTTTCAGCATCTACAAGAATAAACTGCGCATTTTCATGTTCTGCAGATAACTTTTTGAATTTTGGCTTCATTAGACGACAGTTTCCACACCATCCAGCCATGTACTGTACAACAACAGTATCATTATCGTTTACAATCTCACTTAAGTTATCCTGATCTAATTCCTTAATCATAGCAATTTTTTTAATGTTATTAATTCAGGAGTACTCCTTAGTTAAGGCTTAAGTATGAAGCAACGCCTTCGCGGTCTGCATTCATTCCTTCTTTACCTTCTTCCCAGTTCGCTGGACAAACCTCACCTTTTTCCTGTACGTGCGTATAAGCATCGATCAATCTTAGGAATTCGTTTACGTTTCTTCCAAGTGGCATATGGTTTACACCTTCATGGAAAATTGTTCCTTCTTCATCAATAAGGTAAGTTGCTCTATAAGTCACATTATCACCTTCAAGAGTTACAGCACCTGTTTCATCATCATAAGTTTCGCTCATGATATCAAGAATATCAAGTCTTGAACTTAGGTTACGGTTGCTGTCTGCAAGAATTGGGTAAGTTACACCTTCAATTCCACCATTATCCTTAGGAGTGTTCAACCATGCGAAATGAACTTCAGGAGTATCACAAGATGCTCCAACTACCATTACATTTCTCTTTTCGAACTCAGCCATTGCATTTTGAAATGCATGTAGCTCTGTAGGGCATACGAACGTAAAGTCTTTAGGGTACCAGAATAAAAGAACTTTCTTGTTATTCTTCTGAGCTTCTTCCAAAATATTCAGTTTGAAAGTATCACCCATTTCGTTCATTGCGTCTACACTAAGATTTGGAAACTTTTTTCCTACTAAAGCCATATAATTATATTTTATAAAATTAAAAATGTTCTTTTTCTACGCTGCAAAAGTATCATCTTCACTGCGTTTTCAAGACATTTCAAATTTTATGATTTTATCACACAATAGAGCTTGTCTATGCATTGTAAAATCAACGATAGCGGTACTCTATAATCATCAAATACTCAGAAATTTAGCAGTTATTCTAAGGTTTTGACAACGATTATTTAGTAGAAATTTTTCTAATCTTCAATCCGATTGCAGCGAAAAGAAGTGTCATAAACGGACTCAAATAATTAAAGAAAGCGTAACCAGCATAGGAAAGTACAGGAACACCCAGAACTCCACTATGATAAGCTCCACAAGTATTCCATGGAATAAGTACAGAAGTAACAGTTCCTGAATCCTCAAGACTACGGCTAAGGTTTTCTGGTGCAAGACCTTTGTCCTTATAAGCTTTGGCAAACATTTTCCCAGGTACTACAATAGCCAGGTATTGATCTGAAGCGGTTACGTTCAAGGCAAGACAACTAAATACGGTACTGGCAAACAATCCGAAGGTGGTATGGAATAGATTCAGAAGGGCTTTACTAATTCTGGATAAGGCTCCAATTGCTTCCATAATTCCGCCAAATACCATAGCGCAAATGATCAACCAGATAGTTCCTAGCATTCCCTGCATTCCGCTGGAGGCAAACAGGTCGTTTAGAGTTTCAGAATCAGTTTCTACCGCGGTGTCTACCGTGATGGCATTCATGAGTCCTTTATATCCACTAATAAAATTAAGTTCATTCATTCCACTTACTGCCAGTACAATGTCTGGTTGTACGATAAGAGCGGCAACCGCTCCGGCAAGAGTTCCAACCAGCAAGGCTATAAGAGGGGATGTTTTTTTAACGATCAGAAATATTACAATCACTGGTACAATGAATAACCATGGCGTGATGGTAAAGCTTTTTTCAATGGACGCTAGAATTGCTGAAGTATCTGTAGTTCCACTTGTATCCAGATTAAGTCCAATAATTATAAAAGCGATAAGGGTAATTGTGATCGTAGGCACTGTGGTTAATGCCATGTATTTTATATGTGTAAATAGATCTGTTCCCGCCATGGCCGGAGCAAGATTCGTAGTATCACTTAAAGGAGACATTTTATCCCCAAAATAGGCTCCGGAAAGAATCGCACCTGCCGTCATGCCCAGTCCAATTCCGAGCGCATCAGCGATCCCGATCAGGGCGATCCCGACGGTAGCTGAAGTTGTCCAGCTACTCCCTGTAGCAACAGAGATCACAGAACATATAACCACACAGGCAGCCAGAAAAATCGTAGGATTTAGAATTAATAGTCCGTAATAGATCATGGTAGGAATAATTCCGCTAATAAGCCAGGTTCCTGCGAGAGCTCCTACCATTAAAAGTATAAGGATCGCTCCAGAAGTGCTTTGAATATTGCCGGCAACTTCATCGACCATGGTATCAAACTTTACCTTGTTGAAGTAACCAACGATCGCTGCAACAGCTCCTCCAAGTAATAGAATGAATTGATTAGAACCTCCAAGAGCATCATCGCCAAAAACGAAAACATTGAAAGCTAGCATAGCAACAAGAATAAGTACTGGAATTAATGCTTCCCAGATACTTAATTCCTTATTCTCAATTACAGGTTCATTTTGAGGATTTGCAGCAGAGTTTTCCATTCAGGAGATTCTATTTTTATGGCATAAATAAAGCCTTAGGGTATTCTGAAAAATCATCAGATTTACCTTAAGGCTTGAAAATTTATAACCGGTCGTTAATGTTGTTCATATTTTTATGAACGTAATTTTACGACATTCGGCTTAATCCTGCAAAATTTTAGACCATTTCAGCACTTAGAATACCTACTTCTTCCATACAATCTTTCATCATTTCGTAAGTTCTTGCGATATCGTTATCCAACCCTATGGAAAATCGTATTAAACCGTCACTTAATCCCATTTCTTTCTGCTCTTCTTCAGGAATTTCCGAAGAGGTTGAAGTTCCAGGTGCACTAAACAGAGTTTTATAAAATCCTAAACTTACAGCAAGATAGCCAAGGTTTCTTTCCTGCATAAGTTCCATAAATTCATTGGCTTTGTCCAAAGAACCAACATCGAGGGTCAACATCCCGCCGAACCCATAAGATTCGTTCATCATGGTTTTGAAAGTTTCATGTCCTGGATGGGATTCCAGTCCCGGATACACGGTTTTCAATCCATCTTCCTGAAATTTAAGAGCAAGGAACATTGCATTGTGGCTATGTTGCTTCATGCGAATATGCAGGGTTCGTAAATTTTTCAGAATAGAAGCAGCACGCATACTATCCATAGTTGGACCTAGTAGCATAGCAGCGCCATCATTCACATTTCTAAGGTCATTTATAAATTCCGTAGTGCCACAAACGACTCCGCCAACAGTATCACTGCTACCGTTAATAAATTTGGTTAAGCTATGAATTACTACATCTGCACCAAGTTTAATCGGACTAACAGAAAGTGGTGAGAATGTGTTGTCAACTACCAGTTTGGAATTAGAACCTTCTGAAATTTTAGCCAGTGCTTCAAGATCTGCGATCTCCAACAAAGGATTGCTCACACTCTCGCAGTAGATCACTTTTGTATTCTTCTGAAGGGCATTCTGCACTAATTCAGGTTTTGTGATATCTACAAATGTGGTTTCTATACCAAACTTCGGAGCGAAATTCTTCAGAAATGCATAAGTCCCGCCATAAACGGTTCTGCTACAAACAATATGGTCACCGGCATTGCAAAGCTGCATTAGAACCGATGTGATCGCGCCCATTCCGGAGGCCGCGACATTAGCCGATTCTGTTCCTTCCATTGCCGCAAGTGCTTCGCCAAGATAAAGATTGGATGGCGAAGAATGCCGGGAATATAAGTAACAGCCTTCTGCATTACCTTCAAAGGTATCGAACATGGTTTTAGCTGATAGGAAAGTGTAAGTTGAAGAATCGGATATAGAAGGGTTAACACCTCCAAATTCTCCAAAATATTGTAAGTCCTGAATGCGATCTGCTGGCTTGTATTTCATGATTTCTGAATTTATATATCCAAATTTCATTCAAAACCGACTAAAGAACAAGCAACGTGTCTTTAAATAGAATATAAAACTATATATTATTAATATTTCAGATTATATATCTAATTTAGAGCCACAATAATATTTTTTACCGAAAAATTATAAGTTCAGAGTTCCTTAAAAGAAGCGTATGAAAATTGATGAGCTGGATAAAAGAATATTGAAGCATCTTCAGGAGGATAGCAAAAAGACGAATAAGGAGATCGCGAATGACCTGAAACTTTCAGTTACTGCAATTTACGAACGTATTAAAAAGCTGGAACGTGATGGAGTCATATCGAAATATGTTGCATTAGTAAATCCGGAAAGTGTCGGCAAGGGTTTTATGGTTCTTTGTCAGATCAAACTGATTCAGCATAAAAAAGACATACTTACAAAATTCGAAAAGGATATCACCAGTCTGCCCGAAGTTATTGAATGTTTACATGTGAGCGGAGACTATGATTATATTTTAAAAGTGTTGGTAAAAGACATGCACGAATATCGTGAATTTATGGTCGCTAAGCTTACCAGCCTGGATCATATTGGGAGTACGAAAAGCGTCTTTACGATCAATAAAGTGAAGCAAAGTACGATCATTAATCTGTAAATCTTAAAATTTTATTAGGACTCTCAGGTGCATTGGTCATTGTAGAGAATAGTCGTACTTTTGTAATCAATTTGTTCAAAAATTAGTAAAAACATACAATTATGAGTACATATGATGTTGCAGTTATAGGATCGGGACCAGGTGGATACGTTGCTGCGATTCGCTGCGCACAACTTGGGATGAAAACTGCGATCATAGAGAAATATTCCACACTTGGTGGGACCTGTTTAAACGTAGGTTGTATTCCAAGTAAGGCTCTACTTGATTCCTCTCATCACTTTGAGGATGCGATCAAACATTTTGAAGACCATGGTATCGAAATTCCGGGAGAGGTAAAACTTAACCTGGAAAAAATGATGGATAGAAAATCATCTGTTGTTCAGCAAACCTGCGACGGAGTGAAATTTTTGATGGACAAGAACAAGATCGATGTTTATGAAGGTGTAGGTTCATTTGAGGATAAGACTCACATCAAGATCGAAGGTGAAGGAGATGCCAAAACTATAGAAGCTAAGAAAATCATCATTGCTACAGGTTCTAAGCCGGCAAGTCTTCCTTTTATTGAACTGGATAAGGAAAGAGTGATCACTTCTACGGAAGCGCTTAAACTTAAAGAAGTTCCTAAGCATATGATCGTAATTGGTGGTGGTGTGATCGGGCTTGAACTTGGGCAGGTTTATCGCCGTCTGGGAGCTGAAGTAACTGTTGTTGAATATTTAGACCGTATCATTCCTACTATGGATAGTGCGCTTTCCAAAGAGCTTCAAAAAGTTCTAAAGAAGCAGGGAATCAAATTCCACGTAAGTACCAAAGTGAAGTCTGTGGAGAGAAACGGTGACGAGATCACCATAAAGGCAGATGACAAAAAGGATAAAGAAATCGAGATAAAAGGGGATTACTGCCTTGTTTCTGTAGGTAGAAAACCTTTTACAAATGGTTTGAACGCAGATGCTGCAGGAGTTGAACTTGATGATAAAGGTAGAGTGAAGGTAAACGAGCATTTACAAACCAATGTAGATAATATCTATGCAATTGGAGATGTGGTGCGCGGTGCTATGCTTGCTCATAAAGCTGAAGAAGAAGGAACTATGGTTGCCGAATTGATCGCGGGTCAAAAACCTCATATCGATTATAACCTGATTCCGGGAGTAGTTTACACTTGGCCTGAAGTTGCTTCAGTTGGAAAAACTGAAGAGCAATTGAAGGAAATGGGAGTAAAGTATAAGGAAGGTAAATTTCCAATGCGAGCACTAGGACGTTCAAGAGCCAGTGGAGATATTGACGGACTTATAAAGATCCTTGCTGATGAAAAGACAGATGAGGTTCTTGGAGTGCACATGATTGGCGCAAGAACTGCAGATCTTATTGCTGAAGCGGTTACCGCTATGGAATTCAGAGCTTCTGCGGAAGATATAGCGAGAATGAGCCATGCTCATCCAACTTATGCTGAAGCTGTTAAGGAAGCTGCTCTTGCCGCTACTGAAAACAGAGCTTTGCATATCTAGAATAAGATAAATTACCATATATTTTTAAGCCCGGACGTTATGATGTCTGGGCTTTTTTTCATATTGGTCAAATGAAGTTCCAAATATTCTATCTTCTTTTAATATCCCAGTTCATAAGCTTCGGTCAGTTTTCGGCGAAAGAAATAGAAAAAGGCTATAAATTCTATAATTCTCATAATGGAATTTTTCAAAAGAAGACGAAATTTACCGTAAACCCCAATCAAATTGAGAATGTTTGCAATTACATAAATCTAGACTCGATCTTAGCTAACTTTAAATCATTTGGTCCCGATAACCTCGATAAATTAGATATTGTTTTTTCCGAAGATCAGGTAAACACTTTGAATAGAAAACTTCAACAAATAGTCAAAGTAGAACTTGATCCTGAAAAACTTGATTCGCGGTATATCATAGGAGAATTTGCTGTAACAAATGAATCATTTCCAGTTTTTCAAAAATCTATTTATGGTGTGGAATATGCCTTTATATATCAAAGTAATCTAACGGTGCCTGAATATTCCAGATTGTTGATATACGAAGAGAGAGATGAAGATTGGGCTGTTTTAGGCTTTGGTCAGTTACCTTTATTTGACAAGGAGGGAATGAGGGAAAGAATTCAAAAATTTCCAGAGGAGTACCAAGTGATCAACAGTATTTTATTAGGAACAAGGGATCTAATTCAGCTTGAGTTCGTTGAAATTGATAGGATTACTAATGGATATTCTGCAGAATCTTTTCAAATACCCGCCAATATCAAAAATAAACTGGATAAGGATGATCTTAGTAAGATGATGATTTTTCTTAATAATGCTGAAACTGGTAAGATGGATATTACCCATTTATTAGATGGTCTGAAAGTATTTCCAGCATCCGAAATTGATAATTGCGGGAAAACTATAATTCGATTAAGTAGACCTTATTTATTTGAAGTGGAGGGTGAGAAATATGCTTTAATATATTCTTCTATTATATCTTCACCGCTAAACGCGGGAGCTAGTATTAAGCTACTTAAAAAAAGTAATGGACTTTACGAATTAATTGCGTCACCTATGCTTTGGGTAAGTTAGTCTATTCGTATCCCTGTAAGATATTTAAAGTCCTCTCCTTATAGGACCGACTAATTGGTAACGACTTATTCTCTATAACCACTTCTTCATGAGAATACGACTCAATTTTACTGATGTTGATAATATATGATCTGTGAATTCTTAGAAAATTAGCATCTGGAAGTTTCTCTTCAATGGAGGAAATAGTCTCCCTGGTAACTTTTGTGCCTTCGGGAGTTTCTATTTTTAGATAATCACTCAGACTTTCTATCCATAAGATTTTCTGAAAATCGATTTTGTGCATTTTCCGGTCGATCTTGACAAAAAAGAACTCGTTGGAAGAAGCAGGTAGATTTTCGTTTGTTTGAAAAGAATATGTATGCCTGAAATTATTAACTGCATCAAGAAACCTTTCGAAGGAAATTGGTTTGAGTAAATAATCTGCTGCGTGAAGATCAAATCCCTCGATCGCAAATTCTCTGTAAGCGGTGGTGAAAATGATCTTAATGTCCTTATTAATAGATTTTGCAAATGCGATCCCTGAAATTCCAGGCATGTTGATATCCAGAAAAATCAGGTCAATTTTGTTAGAACTAATACAATTAAAAGCCTCTGTAGCATTCCGGCAAGCCTGTACGATCTCCAGGAAATCTATCTTTGAAATATGATTTTTCAGAATGTCCAGGGCAACAGGTTCATCATCTACTATTAAACAGCGAATCTTATCCGGCATAAACAGCATTTTTTGAGAGTTTCAGCTTCAATTTTACGTAATAATGATCTGCTTTGTTCTCAATATCAAGTTTATAATTGTTCTCATAAAGCAGGTCCAGTCTTCGTTTAATATTTTCAAGTCCAATACCATTTTCTGAATGTTCTGCTGAGAGCTGAGCTTTTGAATTTTCTATCAAAAACATTAATTGGTCATTCTTTACTTTTATTTTAATGCTGATTTCCAATTTTCCATCGGCGCTACGTCCATGCTTGAAACAATTTTCTACAAAAGGCAATAATAACATTGGCGCAATCTGAATTTCTTCTGAAAATTCCTCGATTTGAAAATCAAAGAGGAGCAGATCCTGGAAGCGTTTTTTTTCCAGATCAATATAGTTAGTAATATGTTTTATTTCATCCTTCAGCGAGACCACTAGCTTTTTGGTTTGGTAAAGAATATAATCCAGTAGATCTGAAAGTTGCAGGATCACTTCTGAAGTAGTATGATGATTGGCTAAACTCAATCCGTAAATAGTATTTAGCGAATTAAAGAGAAAATGAGGATGAATCTGCATCTTCAGATATTGAAGCTCCTGTTCTTTTAATTTCAACTGCGCTTCCAGGATCCTGTTCTTTAGTTCTTCGTTCTTAGCTGCGGTAGAATAATTATATTTCAGCAGACTAAATGCGGAAGCAAGCGCCACTACCAGGTAGACGCTAATCATGATATAAATTAGACTTTTCGTAATAGGAAAACTACCCTGATATTGATAACCGGAAGTCAGCACCTTGGCGTAAAAAGCCGAAATTGTGATATAGCAGGCTGAAATTACAAGTGCAGCTAAGCTATATAGACCAAATTGCAAATACTTTTTCGGAATAAGATATCGAGGAATGATCCTATAAATAAATGTATAGGTGGTCAAAATGGTGACAGGAAGAAAGAAGGATGAAAAGTTCATTACCTGCCTGAATTCTGAATCTTCGAATCCAAAAAAGAAGGTGAAATAAAGCAAGACCATAAGCCAGAAAAGGCTGTGCAGTAGAAATTTCCTTCCCATTCCCAGGATGATAGAACTTAGCTTCATTAGTGGATAAAATTGTGACTTAATTTCGGTTAATAAAAATTATTGCGACGAATTACTATTTTAAGGAGCTGGATAACATCGCTTTCAGAATAGAACTGGAAAAATTTGGTAACTGGTAGAATCAGGTCAAAAACACGCAACTGGTCTCAATTCTATATTTCAATACGAACTTCCTCCTAAGTTTGCTATCATTAACCAATAAAACTAAATGATGATTTTACTAAGTAGTATTCTTTTTCAAAACCCGGGTTTCTTTCAACAGCTTGGTGATCGAATTAATGAAGGTGGACCACTGGCTATGAGCCTTATCTTAATTTCACTCTTTATTATAATATTCCTGGTCGTTCGAGCAGCAATTAATCTAACTGCAGCCGGGCATAAATTCCGGAAGACCATTTCTCTTATCAATCAGTTGGCATTGATCGCATTGGTGATCGGACTTTTCACTCAATTTATCGGCCTGATACAGATCTTTGATGCTTTTGAGTCTCTTGATAACGTGAACCCGGCAATGTTTGCAGCAGGACTTAAAGTGAGTTTGCTTGCTCCATTATTCGGTGGATTTACCTTCCTGTTTGGTAGGATCTCCAGTTTTATTCTCAACTGGATTCGAAAGTCTGATCTTGATGCCAACACGACCCAAACTTACTAGCTCTTATCAATTATCATTATGCGAACAGCCATAACCCTGAAGGATAACAACGTGCAGCAAATTTTATGGCGCTTTATTATTTTTCATTTTCGTAGAGAAACATTCACTACATTTAACCGTTAATTCTAATTTTAGAAATCATGGCGAAAGAAAAATCACCTTCAAAGAATTCAGCTAAGAAAGAACCTGTACTGAGTTTAAAAGAAAAGAGAGCAGCGAAGGCAGCAAAGAAGAAAAACAGATCATAAATATAAAGGAGCGCAAATGCGCTCCTTTTTTATTTTTTCCATCTCCGGTTGGCGTTCTTGTCACCACGGGTTTTTGGTTTCTTATATTTCTTGGCAATTTCCCGGCGATAACTACCTCCAAGATTTACCTTTTTGTTCTTTTCCTTTTTCTCGTGAAAGGCAGGTCCTGCTTCCTGATCATCTGAATGCGGATTATAGATTTCTATAGATCTTGGTTTCTCTTCCTCGATCAATTCCGTAGAAATTTCAACAGTCTCAGGGATCGAATGTTCTGGAATTTGCATATCCATCAAAGTTTCAATCTTTTCGTAATTTTCGGCTTCAGCTTCGGTCTTGAATATAATCGCAACACCTTTCTTTTCTGCACGACCGGTACGACCAATACGGTGCATATAGTTTTCAGGATAATGCGGAGTGTCAAGGTTGATGACGTGAGATACATTCTCGATATCCAGACCACGAGCCATGACATCTGTAGAGATCATGATACGCGTACGACCTTCAGCAAATTCCTGCAGACTGTTAAGTCGGTAATTCTGACTTTTTCCTGTATGAACCATACTTACCTGATGCCTGAATTCGGCATTCAGAATGTCATATAGTTTATCAGCAAAACGCTTGTCGGTCGTGAAAATCAACACTTTTTTATATTCATCCTCATCGGTGAACAGCTCTTTAAAAAGATTCGCCTTCGTATTGAAGTTAGGAACTTTATAAGCTCGCTGCTCTATATTTTCAAGAGGTGTACCGCTTACGGCAACCGATATTTTCTCGGGAGTTTTAAAGTTTGCGTCGATCATCGCTTCCACGGTTTCGGTCATAGTTGCCGAAAACATAATGCTCTGTCTGTTCTGCGGAAGCAATTCGAGGATATTATTAACCTGGAACTTAAATCCAAGATCCAGCATCACATCAACTTCATCAATCACGAATTTCTGGATGGATTTTAATTGAACCGCTCTGCGGAGTACAAGGTCATATAAGCGTCGCGGAGTTGCTACCAGAATGTCTTGTCCCTGCATTAAATCCTGGTGTTGCGTATTAATGTTCACGCCACCATAGATTCCTGAAATTCTTACATTAATATACTTTGCAATTTTTTCAATTTCCTCAACAACCTGAACAACCAATTCACGTGTTGGTACAAGAATTAAGATCCTGGGGTTTTTTTGTTCTGAATATTTGAGCATTCTTAACAGGGGAAGTAAATAAGCAAAAGTCTTACCAGTTCCCGTTTGTGCGATCCCAACAACATCCCGTCCAGACATGATCGATGAAAACGCCTGTTCCTGGATTGGAGTAGGTGTCTGGAAATTAAGATCTTCCAATGCATTACGCAGTGGAGTGTTAAGGTTTAGATCCTGAAAGCTCAAAGTATAAGTTTTTATTTTTGCAAAGGTACTGCTTAACGTGCTAACCTGCACATTTATATACTAGTAAATGCGAATCTGGTAACTAGCCTTAAAATCATCTTTCGCATTCAGCACCTCATTACCGGCTTTTTCTTTGAAATTTTTACTGGCATCTGCAAGATCTGTATAGCCAAGCCATGGTTCTATGCAAACATAAGCTGCGTTTGGCTTAGCCCAGATCCCAAGGTCTTTAAAATCTTCAAATTCAACTCCCAAAATAGCACCTTCAGTTTTGCTATGTAGCTCTACTTTTTTTGATTGAATACTTCGGAAGATCAAAGCGTCTTTATCAAAGAGATCTGGTCTTAGTTGCAGGATTTGCTCATCTTCAAGTATCACTTCCGAATTATCACCAAGTAAGCCTTTTTCATCAAGGATCTCCGTTGTAAGTTTTGATTTCTGGTCAAACTGAAGGGAATAATCTTCAATTTTTTCATCTTCTGAAAATAGAATATTGAAGGCTGGATGACCTCCAAGCGAGAAATATAAAGGCTTTTCATCAAGATTGATAATATGATGTTTTACTTCCAATTGCTTATCCTTCAGAATAAAATAGATTCTGAAGGCAAATTTAAATGGATACATCTTCAAGGTTTCTTCAGAATAAAGAAGTTCGAAAACCAGCTGATCTTCGGTTCTCTCTTTTAGTCTTATCTGGTCGTTATGCCGAATGATCCCATGTTTTGGCAAACTATAAGTTGCGCCTTCAAATTGGTATTCCCCATCTTTCAGCATTCCGATAATTGGAAAAAGATTGGGTGCATGACTTCCCCAAACATCTGGATTTGCCTGCCAAATATGTTCTCTTCCAGATTTTTTATTCAGAATACTGCAAAGCTCGGCGCCGGTTTCCAGAACTCCGATCTTTAGATGTTCATTCTCTATATAATGAGTAGTCTTCTCCATAAGTTTTATTTCAGATCTCTTACCAGATTTACAACGAATGGCTAAGATAATTTTTCAGTAATTTTAGAGAAAATCAAAAATGAAAAAGATTCTCGCATTCGCCGGTTCTAACAGTAGTACTTCCATAAATCAAAGACTTCTGGATCATATCACAGGCCGGATTCAGGGGCATGATATCAAAATGCTTCAATTAACAGAATTTCCTTTGCCAGTTTATGATGAAGATATCGAAAAGGAATCGGGAATTCCAATGAACGCCAAGATCATTCATAATTATATTCTTGATCACGATGCCTTGATCATTGCCGTGAATGAGCATAATGGAACTGCTTCTGCGTTTTTTAAGAATATCATCGACTGGCTATCCCGAAATCAAAAAAGCTTTCTTGAAGGAAAAAAGATCCTTTTAATAAGTACTTCTCCAGGTAAGCGCGGAGCCAAAGGTTCGCTGGACTATTGCCGTGATATCTTCGGAAGATTTGGCGGCGATGTGATCGAAAGCTTTAGTTTTCCATCTTTCCAGGATAATTTTGAAGATGATAAAGTGACAAACGAAGTGCTGGATATGGGAATTGAAGATGTGCTTACTACCTTTGCGCATCAAATCGAAGCTTAATTGAGAACAAAAAGATCTTTTGCCATACAGGATATGGCAAATTTCAAGGAGAAATTACTCACCTGGGGAAACAGCTTTCCGGATATTGTATGGCTGGATAGTAATCTGGATTCTTCGGAAAATACCGAATTTGAAGCTGTGCTTGCTGTAGAAGCTTTTACCGCTATTAAAACCGATTATCAAAATGCCTTCGATAAACTGAAGGAATATCAGCAAACTACCAAAGACTGGATCTTTGGTTATTTAAGCTATGATCTAAAAAATGATGTCGAGCGACTAAGATCTTCCAATTACGACGGACTTCAATTTCCGGATCTTTACTTTTTTCAGCCTCAAAAACTGGTATTTTTAAAAGATAATATAGCTGAATTCGTTTACCTGAGAATGGTGGATGACGAAATTGAAACTGATTTTGAAGAGATTCAGAATTGTAAGTTCAATACTGAAAAACCTGAAGGGAGAATAGAAATACAATCCAGAATTAGTAAGCAGGAGTACCTTGAAAAGGTTGGAGCAATGCTGGAGCATATTCATCGTGGGGATATTTATGAGGCGAATTTATGTCAGGAATTCTTCAGTGAAAACGTAGATCTGGATGCATTTTCTATTCACCAGAGTCTTAATGAGATTTCAACACCTCCTTTCGCTGCATTCCTGAGACTTGAAAACATCAATCTGGTTTCGGCTTCCCCGGAGCGTTATCTACGGAAAAAAGGTGATCAATTGCTTACTCAGCCAATAAAAGGTACAGCGAGAAGATCTTCCAATCCTGAGGAGGATAAGAAAATTGCCCTTAATCTGGCGCAGGATCCAAAGGAAATGTCGGAAAACGTAATGATCGTAGATCTTGTTAGGAACGATCTCTCCAGGATCGCTGAAAAAGGCTCAGTAAAAGTAGATGAACTATGTAAAGTTTATTCCTTTAAACAGGTACACCAAATGATTTCTTCAGTCACCGCCACGATTGCGGAAGGGGTTGCACCGGTAGAGGCATTACGAACGAGTTTCCCCATGGGAAGCATGACCGGGGCACCTAAAATTTCAGCAATGAAGATCATAGAAAAGCTGGAAAGTACCAAACGCGGACTCTATAGCGGCGCTGTGGGCTATTTCTCTCCAGAGGGTGATTTTGATTTTAACGTGGTGATTCGTAGTATTCTTTATAATGCTACAAATAAGTATCTGTCATTTTCTGTAGGAGGAGCTATTACTGCCAAATCTGATCCCGAAAAGGAATATGAAGAATGTCTGTTGAAATCCAGGGCATTACGTGAAGTTCTGGAGAACCTTTAAGTAGCTTTTTCATTAAATTCAGGCTTTGTATATTTGAGTAGATATGGAAAAAGCCTTCAAAAAGATCATCAAAGAAGAATACCCTTTTCTTTGCACCAATAAGTTATTGATCGCCGTAAGTGGTGGTGTGGATAGTATTGTTCTGGCACATCTATGTAAGATGTCAAAAATGGAGTTTTCCATCGCACATTGTAATTTTAATCTTAGAGGAGAAGAAAGTGATGCAGATGAAGCATTTGTAAAAGAACTTGCCGAAAAAATGGAAGTTCCATTTTTCACACAAAGTTTCAATACGCTGAAGTTTGCTGAAAATGCTGGTATTTCTATTCAAATGGCTGCCCGGGAATTGCGTTACAACTGGTTTGAGGAACTTTCAAATTCCATGGAGTTTGATTACACGTTAACAGCACATCATGCGAATGATAATCTTGAGACTTTTTTGATCAACCTAATTCGTGGAACCGGCCCGGAAGGTTTGCAGGGAATTAAAGATAAACATCATCAACTTATAAGACCGCTAATCAAATTTTCCAGGTCTGAAATCGAAGAATTTGCTAATAGTAAAAGTTTAAAATGGCGGGAAGATTCCAGTAATGCTTCAGATAAATATATGAGAAACCGTATAAGACACCATATGGTGCCACTTATGCAGGAGCTTAATCCACAATTACTTGAAACTTTTGCGAAAACTCAGCAACATTTGAACGAAAGCATGGAACTGGTAGAGGACTATATGAGTCTGCTTTATCCTAAGATCATCAGCCGGGACGTCTTTGGTTATGCCCTGGATATTGCTTTTTTGAAGAAAGTGCCGAATTCGAAGCAGGTACTTTACCAGTTGCTCAAATCATTTGGATTTACCGAATGGAACGATGTTCATGACCTTATGGATGCACAGACCGGTAAAATGGTACTTTCAGATACTCACAGGCTTATCAAGGATAGGACTAGATTATTGCTTACTGAGATTCAGGATGAGACCATCAATAAAGAATATCAACTTGAAAAAGGGGAGGAGTTTGTCATGATTCCTGATTTTGGAACTTTGCATTTGACCGAAGTTGATAAATTTGACAAGTCCGCAACCAATAGTATTTTTGTTCCCATTCGAAAACTTAAATTTCCTTTGCTGATCAGGAAATGGAAAGAGGGTGACTTTTTTGTTCCCTTCGGAATGAAAGGAAAAAAGAAGCTGAGTGATTATTTTAAGGATGAAAAATTCAGTTTACCTCAAAAAGAGCAAACCTGGCTACTGTTTTCCGGGGAAGATCTTGTCTGGATCATCAACCAACGAGCAGATAATCGCTTTTCCGTAGAAAAAGGAGATCGGGAAATCCTGAAAATAAGCTTCAGCTAAGAGAATTGACATATTTGATGCGTGCAAGCTCGTGTTTTTCCTGAATTCCTTCAGGAATACTTACCTAATTTCTATCTTTAGACGCTTTATAAAAATAATCTAATGAAAATATTCAATATTTCCCTGTTTTCAGTATTACTTCTGATTGTACTGAATCCCTTATGTGCTCAAAATGAAACAGATTACGATGTCAAAGCCCATTATGATAAAATGGAAGTGGATATCCCGATGCGAGACGGTGTAAAACTGCATACTACGATATATACTCCAAAGGATACTTCATCTGAGTATCCCATATTGATGCAACGAACTCCTTATAGTTCCCGACCGTATGGAAAAGATCAGTTCAGATCCAGGATTGGACCTAATGAAATCATGATGAAAGAGGGGAACATCATCGTTTATCAGGATGTACGTGGTAGATGGATGAGTGAAGGAAAGTATGATAATATGCGTGCCTTTATTCCAAATAAGAAGGGGAAAGAGGTGGACGAAGCCAGCGATACTTATGATACAATAGAATGGCTTATCAATAATGTTGAAAACAACAATGGAAAAGTTGGAACCTGGGGAATTTCCTATCCAGGATTTTACAGTACTTATTCACTTTTAAGTGGACATCCAGCTCTTAAGGCAGCATCTCCTCAAGCTAGTATCGGTGATTTCTTTTTTGATGATTTTCATCATAACGGCGCTTATTTGCTAAGCTACTGGAGAGCTACGGCGGTTTTTGGATACCAAAAAGATACTCCTGTAGATACGAGCTGGTACAACTTTCCAGAGCTGAAAACTCAGGATCAATACCAGTTTTTTATGGATGCGGGTCCTTTGAGCAATCTCGATAAATATTATAAAGAGGATAACGAGTTCTGGCAACAACTTAAAGAACATCCAAATTATGATGAGTTCTGGCAAAAACGAGGGATCGTTCAGCATATGAAAGATATCAAGCCGGCGGTAATGATCGTAGGCGGACTATTTGATGCGGAAGATCTGTATGGACCGTTCAATATTTACAAAAGCATAGAAGAGAATAGTGATAATCACAATATGATCGTTTTTGGTCCCTGGAGTCATGGTGACTGGGCAAGGGAATCTGGAAGACAATCTGTTGGGAACGTCTATTTTGGTGATAGTATTTCCACTCATTTTCAAAGAGATTATGAAACTGAATTTTTCAATCATTTTCTGAAGAAAAAAACTAAAGATGCTTTGCGATTACCTGAAGCACATATTTATGACACTGGAGCACGCCAATGGAACGATTATGCGGAATGGCCACCGAAGAATACTACTGAAAAAACCTGGTATCTGGGAGCAAATGAGCAATTATCAGAAACAGCATCAGATCACGAAGAAACTTTCGTGAGTGACCCAGCGAAACCAGTTTCTTACAATAATGAGATCAAAATGGTCTTTACTCCAAGAGAATATATGTCTGGAGATCAGAGATTTGCAGCCAGAAGACCAGATGTTCTGGTGTTTGAAACGGAAGTTCTGGAAGAAGATATGAAAATAACCGGACCGATTGAAGCAATGTTGAAAGTTGCAACAACGGGAACTTCAGCAGACTGGGTTGTAAAACTCGTTGATGTTTATCCTGAAGATGCAGAGAACTACGAAGAAACCATGCCTCATCTTAAAATGAGCAATTATCATATGATGGTTCGTAGTGAGGTAATGCGCGGAAGATTCAGAAATAGTTTTGAAAAACCGGAAGCATTTGAGCCTAATAAGAAAACCGATGTAAATCTTACGTTGCAGGGTGTAAATCATACCTTCAAAAAAGGTCATAAAGTACAGATCCAGATTCAGAGTACATGGTTTCCGCTAATCGACAGAAATCCACAGACTTATGTAGATAATATCTTTGATGCTGAAGAGGAAGATTTTCAGAAGCAAACGCATACGATCTATGGTGATTCAGCCATTAAATTTTCAGTTTTAGAAGAATAAATCTTAGAATGAAAAAATCAGTTTACCTATTACTATTCGGAATTTTGCTAAGCTCATGTGGCAATGAAAAGCAAAATTCAGATTACTCTGAAGAGGAGCAGCAAAACGCTTCCGAAGAAATGAACGCTTACTTTGCGCGTGAGTTCGAAAAGGAAGTTCAGGAATCCCCAGAGACCCAGACCCGAAGAGGATTGAAGACAAATTATGATCAATGGGATGATTATTCTAATCTAAAATATGCTGAAGATCTTGAACAGGCACGGGAACGTATGGATTATCTCGATAAGGTAGATGTAGCGGCTTTGGATGAAGATACCCGGTTAAGCTACGATCTGTATCGCAGGCAGGTTCAAAATGAGATCGATGATTATGATTTCAGGTTCTACAATTATCCAATTGAGCAAATGCACGGACTTCATGCAGAACTTCCTGCTTTTTTAATCAATATGCACCGCATAGATTCCATTGGAGATGCCAGGGCTTATATTGCAAGACTGGAAGGACTTGAGAAAGTGATGGCAGATGTGATCGAACAATTACAACTTAGAGAGCAGAACGGTATTATTCCGCCTAAATTCGTTTTCGACAGAACACTTGACGCTTCAAGGAACATCATCAAAGGAAAGCCATTTTCGAAGTCGGCTAATGCCAGTGCCTTACTGGAAGATTTCACTACAAAGATCGATCAATTAGATCTGGAAGATGCGGAACGAACAAAACTGGTTAATTCTGCGGAAAAGGCTCTTGTAGATCATGTTCAGCCGGCTTACCAGAGTTTGATAGATCATTTGGAGAATCAGCAATTGCGCGCTACTGAAGAAGCCGGTGTATGGAAATTCCCGAAAGGGGAGGAGTTCTATGAACTTGCATTGAAAAGAGTAACTACCACAAACCTTTCCGCAGAAGAAATTCACCAGATAGGTCTGAATGAAGTAGCTCGAATTCATTCAGAAATGGAGAAGATCATGGAGCAAACAGGTTTTGAAGGTAGTCTTCAGGATTTCTTTGATTTCATGAAAAACGATGAGCAATTTTACTTTGCAGATACTGAAGAAGGTAAAAAACAATATCTTTCACAGGCTAAACAGGTGATCAATACTATGAAAACCAGGCTTCCAGAATTGTTCAATACCATGCCTGAAGCAGATATTGTAGTAAAAGCGGTAGAACCTTTTAGAGAAAAAAGTGCTGGTAAAGCATTCTATCAACAACCTGCTTTGGATGGTTCCCGCCCTGGAACTTACTATGCCAATCTTTATGATATGAAAGCAATGCCTAAATATGAAATGGAAGCACTGGCTTACCATGAAGGAATTCCAGGCCATCACATGCAGATCGCTATTGCGCAGGAACTGGATTCTATCCCGGAATTTAGAAAATTCAGCTTTTACACTGCTTACGTGGAAGGTTGGGGATTATACAGTGAATTTATTCCGAAGGAAATTGGATTTTATAAAGATCCGTATTCAGATTTCGGCCGGCTTGCAATGGAACTATGGAGATCCTGCAGACTAGTTGTAGATACTGGGATTCATGCCAAAAAATGGACCAGACAGGAAGGTATAGATTATTACCGTGAAAATACGCCAGCTGCTGAAAGTGCCTGCTTTAAAATGGTAGAACGACATATCGTAATGCCAGGACAGGCGACTGCTTACAAGATTGGGATGAACAAGATCCTGGAACTAAGAGAAAAAGCGAAAACTGAACTGGGAGGAGAGTTTGATATCCGTGAATTTCACGATGTCGTATTAACAGATGGTGCTTTACCGCTAACGATTCTGGAGACTAAAGTGAACAACTGGGTACAGAGCAAAAAATAACTATGTTGAAAACAGTACAGGAAGAAGACCTGAAAATTATCGAGCTAGAAAATGGGCAGCAGAGCAAGCTAAAGATCCTGAACCTAGGAGCGACATTATTTAGCTTTAGTTTAAAAGATAAGAATGACAAGCCTGTAGAAGTTGTTGCAGGTCCTGCTAAGATTACAGATTATATTAGTGAACCTTACTGGGAACATAACAAGTGTTTTGGAGCTAGTATTGGGCGTTTCGCGGGAAGAATTACTGAAGGGAAATTCAGCATTGGCGAGGAAGATTTTAAGCTGGATGAGAATTTGGACAAAGCGCATTTACATGGGGGAGCAAATGGTTTTCAAACCAAGATCTGGGAAATCAAAAAGATCACAGATGCACCGAATCCTTCGGTAAAAATGACTTACGTAAGTAAGCATATGGAAGAAGGTTACCCAGGCGAAGTCACAGTTGAGGCCACTTACACCCTGACCGAGGATAATCATGTGAAGCTTTCCTACCGCGCCAGAACAGATAGAAACACGATCATTAACCTTACCAATCATACTTACTTTAATCTGAATGGAGGAGGAAGTATTAGTGATCATTTCATGCAGGTAAATGCTTCCAAGATCCTGGAACTGGATGAAAATATGCTTCCGACAGGTAATTTGACCAAACTCAGGGATCATCCTAAGGACTATCGAGAGAATAAATTGCTAGGCAACAGGGAACTTGATGATGTGTATGTGCTTGATGTCATGGAAAATGAAGTGCAGGCACAGTTATTCGCTCCGCTCACCGGTATCAAGCTTAAAGTGGTTAGTAACCAGCCCGTTGTAGTCATCTACTCTCCGGAAAGTCTTCCGGCAGATATGGTGTTTCTGAATAAACTTGATGAAAACTTTCCAGCGGTCGCGATCGAAGCACAAAATTATCCTGACGCTCCCAACTTCAGAAACTTCCCTAGCAGTCTGCTAAAACCGGGTGAAGTCTATGAAAACAACATCGTTTTTGCTTTTTCTGTGAAATAATAATTCTATATTTAACCGAAGATTTTAAGAAAAGATTATGATAGGAATTTTATCCTTCGTTGGATTTACAGCACTCGTAGCTATTATCGCATATTTCGCAACCAGAAGAACTGATGAGTCCACCAGTGATGGTTATTTTTTAGGTGGTAGAAGTCTGACTGCCGGCGTAATAGCAGGTTCGTTATTACTAACAAATCTCTCTACGGAACAGATCGTCGGTTTGAATGGAAGTTCATATGCCAACGGTTTATCTGTCATGGCATGGGAAACTCTGGCCGCTATCGCTATCGTAGTTACTGCAATTTTTTTGCTACCAAGATACTTAAAGGGAGGACTCACTACCGTTCCACAATTTCTGGCTGAACGATATGATGTTACCACTAAAACACTTACTTCAGGCTTATTTCTTACAGGATACGTAGTTGTGTTATTACCAATTATTCTCTATTCCGGCTCTGTAGCGATTAGCGGTATGTTTGACGTTCCAACATTGTTAGGAGTGTCAGATGATGCAGCCATAAAAATATGCGTTTGGGGAATTGGAATCATAGGGTCTATATATGCCGTTTTTGGCGGACTAAAAGCAGTAGCAGTATCTGATAGTATAAATGCCATCGGACTATTAATCGGTGGAATTCTGGTGCCTATTTTTGGACTAGTGATCATTGGTGATGGTAGTTTTATTGAAGGGATCACAACGCTAACAGAATCTAACCCTGAGAAATTTCAGTCCATGGGAGATGAGACCAGCCCTGTTCCTTTTCATACTCTTTTCACGGGAATGATGCTGGTACAACTCTTCTATTGGGGAACTAATCAGCAGATCATTCAACGTGCGCTTGCTGCTAAAAATCTGAAGGAAGGACAAAAAGGTTTAATGCTGGCCTCTTTCATCAAAATACTGGGGCCGCTAATCGTCGTTCTTCCTGGTATCATTGCTTTCCATATTTTTGGGGCAGATCTTGAAAATGGAGATGAAGCATATCCGCTTTTGGTGAATAGGGTGTTACCTGGTTATTTGATTGGATTTTTCGCAGCTGTTATTTTTGGAGCTATTCTAAGTTCCTTTAATAGTGTATTGAATAGTTCGGTTACTCTCTTCGGAATCGATATTTATAAGCAACATATTAATAAGGATGCAAACGAGAAAACCATAGTTCGTTATGGTAAAATCTTCGGAATAGTACTTGCTGTTGCGGCAATGTTCATCGCTCCTTTAATAGCTAATGCGGGTAGTTTATTCGACTATCTACAGGAGGTGAATGGAATATATAGTATTCCAATCTTAACGATCATTGTAGTTGGTTACCTGACCAAGTATGTACCGGCTATTGCAGCCAAAATCGGACTCATATCAGGATCTTTGTTATACATCCTAAGCCAATTTGTTCTGAAGCCGTACCTCGCTGAAAGTGCTTTAGAAGATGCCGCTGCTAATGGAATTACAGATGCAGCAGAATTAGCAGCAATTGAAGCTAGTGCCTATCCTCACTATCTGGATGTCATGGCAATTCTTTTTGCTTTGAACGTTGTGATCATGCTGGTTATTGGAAAGTTGAGACCTCGAAAGACGCCTTACTTACAGGAACATACTAAACAAGTGGATATCACGCCTTGGAAATTTGTGAAACCGGTTGGTTTTGCAATTATCGTTATAGTAGTTGGGGTATATGCATATTTCGCATAACACCAAACAAAGAACTACAAACAAAAAACCCCCGAAAGATCGATCTTTCGAGGGTTATTTATTTGAAAGCTGGTCGTGAATTAGCTCTTTTTATAATGTATATCCGGTTGTGCATTCAGCATCTTTACGGCCTGTTCTGCGGTGATGTCTCGCTGAGGTCCTGCAAACATTTCGTAACCAACCATAAACTTCTTAACCGTGGCAGACCGCAATAATGGCGGGTAGAAGTTCATATGAAAGTGCCATTCAGGATGGTCCTTGCCATTGGTTGGGGCCTGGTGCATTCCAGACGAATATGGAAAAGACGTTTCAAACAGGTTGTCATACTTCATGGTCAGCTTTTTTATAATATCTGCAAATGCGATCTCTTCTTCATCGTTAAGATCTGTAATTTGTTGAAGATGCCTTTTAGGAATGATCATCGCTTCGAAAGGCCATACCGCCCAGAAAGGAATTAAGGATACGAAATGCTCATTCTCATCCAGAATTCGTTCTCTTAAAGCCAGCTCCTGACTCAAATAATCACCCAGAAGGCTGGAACTGTTTCTTTGCCAGTATGCATGGAATCTTTCAGATTTTTTCGAAATTTCGGTTGGAATGGACGATTGCGACCATATTTGTCCATGAGGATGGGGATTGCTACAGCCCATGATCGCACCTTTATTTTCAAAGATCTGGACGTAATTGATATCTGGATTATTCCCGAGCTCAGCGAATTCGGTTTTCCAGATCTGCACAACCTTCGTGATTTCTGAAACTTCCATCAACGGCAGGGTTAGCGAATGATCTGGAGAGAAGCAAACAACTTTGCAAATTCCCTTTTCAGTTTCAGCCTTCAGCAGGCCCTGTTCAAATTTCACTTCAGGAGTATCCGGAAGCAGAGAGCTATAATCGTTTATAAATGCATAAGGTTCAGAATAATTTGGATTCGTTTCTCCGCTTGCCCTGGTATTTCCTGGACATAGATAGCAACCCGGATCGTACGAGGCTTTATCATTGGTTTTATTCTCTTCGGTTTTACCCTGCCATGGTCTTTTTGTGCGATGTGGTGAAACCAGTATCCATTCACCGGTCAAAATATTATACCTGCGATGAGGTAGTTTGTTCATTTCGTTATTCATGGGATACCAGTTTTATGATTTCTGTTCCGGCTGATGGTGCTACTACGATCGCTTCCGGGTGGATTTTGAATCTATCAAAATATGCTTTGGAAACTTCAGTAATGTAGCCTTCAACATTTTCAGAATTGATAAGGTTAATGGTACAGCCACCAAAACCACCGCCCATCATTCTGCTTCCGTAGATAAATTCTTTGTCTTTAGCGTAATCAACCATGAAGTCAAGTTCCTGGCAACTCACCTCATATTGATGCTGCAGGCCGCGATGAGAAGCAAACATTAATTTTCCTAAGGCCTGTAGATCATTATTGCGAAGCGCATCTGCAGCTGCCTGTACGCGCTCATTTTCCTGTATTACATATAAACAGCGCTGGTAAGTCTGCTCAGGAAGTTCTGATCGAAAGCTTTCTAGCAAGTCAAAATCTACATCTCGTAAGCTTTTTATTTGCGGATTCTTCAATTGAATAATCCTGATCGCTGCTTCACATTCCTCACGCCTGGAATTGTAATCACTGTCGGCCAGATTATGAGAAACCCTTGTGTTCAGTAGTAGTAATTTATAGTTTCCGAGATCTGCAGGAATATATTCAGTAGCAAGACTTCGGCAATCCAGTTTAATAAAATGATCCTTTTTACTGAGAATGGAAGCAAATTGATCCATGATTCCGCAGTTGGAACCTACAAATTCATTTTCGGCACGTTGAGCCATCTTTGCGATTTCCATGTCGCTCAAATTCAGATCAAATAATTCATTAAGGCCTGCACAGAATCCACATTCCAGTGCTGCGGAAGAACTTATCCCGGCACCGGTAGGAAGATCGCTGGAAATTATACAATCAAAACCTTCAAGCAATTTATTCTCCTGCTGAAGTTCGTTAACAATGCCGAGTAAATAATCTCTCCAGTCGCTTTGCTTCAATAATGGCTGGTCGAGATGAAATTCAAAGCCGTTATTAAAAGTACCACTGTATATTCTGCAGAAGTTTTCCGTATCATTTATTCTGAATTTGAAACTTATATGCTTATCGATCGCTGTGGGCATCACGAAACCTTCATTATAATCTGTATGTTCTCCAATCAGGTTGATTCGACCAGGAGAATTAACGAGTAATTCCGGTTGGAAATCCTTAAAAACCGAAGGCTTCGTAGAAAAAGATCTGATATTTGTCAAGACTTGATTAATTTTGAGTAATTCAAATATAATAAACGTCATACTTACATTTATTATTTCAGAATATAATTATGCACACTAAGAATTCACAACCGGAAGTTGTTGAACAAACAGACCTGTACCAGATCAGGGAGAAAATGTATGTTGCGACAGACTGTATCATTTTTGGTTTCCATGAGGGCAAGCTAAAATTACTTGTCTTCGAGCGTCAGGTAGAGCCCTTAAAAGGTTCCTGGTCACTTGTTGGTAGCTTTGTACGGCTGGATGAAGATCTCGAGCTGGCAGGGCAGCGGGTTTTAAAAGAGGCTACCGGACTGAACGAAGTTTTTATGCAACAATTAAAGACTTATGGTAAACAGGACCGTGATCCGGGCTACCGCTGTATTTCTGTAGCTCAGTATGCTTTAATAAGAGTAGAGGATTATATAGACAAACTGGAAAAACATTACGGTGCCCGCTGGTTTGAAATTGATGATCTTCCCGAATTAGTTCTTGATCATGATCAAATGGTACAGGATGCATTGGAACAACTAAGACATAACGCGCGTCACAGACCCATTGGTTTTGAGCTGCTGCCAGAGAAGTTTACGATTCCACAATTACAAAACCTTTATGAAGCGATCTACCAGAAGCCACTAGACGCGAGAAACTTCAGAAAAAAGGTATTATCTCTGAATGTTTTAGAAAAACTGGAGGAAAAAGATAAATCGGGTAGTAAACGCGGTGCTTTTTTGCATAAATTCAATAAAGAGAATTACTTACAATTATTAAAAGCGGGATATAATTTCGAGATTTTCTAAAATCTGAAAATAGTTTCTTTAAATAATAATTGTATGAATTACATTTATTATTAATTTAGAAAAAACATTTCAGGATGGCTAAAGATCAATCTCGTAGAAAATTATTAAAGAACCTTGGAATTGGAGCTGGGTTACTTGCTATTCCATCATTTTCGAATGCATCCGGTTTCGATGTTGCAATTAATAATTTACAAGACCCTACTTCAAAGATCAATCATTCTGTTTGTCGCTGGTGTTATGCAGATATTCCCCTTAAAGAGTTTGCTATAGCCTGTAGAGAATTGGGAATTAGTGCTATTGATCTTTTAAAACCTTCAGAATGGCAAATTGTACAGGAGCAAGGTCTAACATGTTCCATGGCAACCGATGATTTTATCAGTTTGACCGATGGATTCAATGACCCTGAAAATCATCAGAAATTGCAATCTGCTTATATAGAACTCATCGACAAAGCTGCTGATAATGATATACAAAATGTCATCTGTTTTTCTGGGAGTCGACGTGGGATGGATAATGAAACTGGCTGGAACAACTGTGTAGACGGATTAAGGCCACTATTAGACCATGCTGAAACTCGCAATGTTACTCTGGTCATGGAATTGCTGAATAGCAAAGTAGACCATCCAGATTATATGGCAGATCATACGTCCTGGGGAGCCGAACTTGCCAGAAGGCTTGACCGACCAAATTTTAAACTGCTCTACGATATCTACCATATGCAGATCATGGAGGGTGACATAATTCGAAACATTAGAGAATTTCATCCGTACATCAATCACTATCATACCGCGGGAAATCCGGGAAGGAACGAGATTAATAATTCTCAGGAACTAAATTATCCTGCAATCATCCAGGCGATTTATGATACCGGTTTTGATGGTTATATCGCTCAGGAATTTATTCCAACCTTTGAGAATAAACTAAAAGCGCTTGAAGAAGCCATTGGGATTTGTACTATCTAAACATAAATTTTAATGACTCAAATTATCAAATCGATCACAGTTCTTATATTACTGATTTTTAATATTAATACAGCTTTCTCTCAAGAAACTACAGTTGTAGATGAAAAGGGAATAATTCGCTGGGAGCCTTCGGGAAAGGCAGTAAAAGGTTTTGGGGTCAATTATTCGGCACCATTCGCACATGCTTACCGTTCTGCTGAAAAACTTGGGCTTGATATCAAGGCTGAAATTGATAAAGATCTCTACCATTTTTCCCGGCTTAATTTTGATCTGTATCGTCTTCACGTCTGGGATACAGAAATTAGCGATGCAGAAGGGAATTTACTGGAAAATGAACACCTGGATGCGTTCGATTATTTGCTGAGTGAACTTAAGAAATGCAAGATCAATTTTGTGATCACTCCAATCGCATACTGGGGAAATGGCTGGCCGGAACCAGATGAAGATACGTCTGCATTTTCGAATAAGTATGGCAAGGAAGGAAGCTTGACCAATCCCAAAGCGATCGCTGCCCAGCAAAACTATCTTACGCAATTTATGAGCCACGTGAATCCATATACAGGAATTGCGTATAAAAATGATCCAAATCTCATCGCGGTTGAAATCAGTAATGAACCACATCATCGCGGCACTCCTAAGGAGGTAAAAGAATTCATTAATAAACTCACAAAGGCCATCCGGGATTCCGGTTCTCAAAAACCTGTTTTTTATAATGTCACCCATAGCGTTCACCTTGCAGACACTTATTTTGAATCTGATATTCAGGGTGGTACTTTTCAATGGTATCCAACCGGACTTGGTTTTAAGAAGGAAATCCCGGGAAATTTGCTTCCTAATGTGAACGATTATAATATTCCGTTCAGCAATGTCATCGAAAATAATAACGCCGCTAAACTTGTGTATGAGTTTGATGCTGCCGATGTTAATAGATCATATATCTATCCCGCAATGGCACGCAGTTTTCGAGAAGCGGGAATTCAGATCGGGACGCATTTTGCCTATGATCCATCTTTCCTGGCATATGCGAATACGGAATATAATACCCATTATATGAACCTCAATTATACTCCGCATAAGGCTTTAGGTCTTATGATCGCCGGGGAGATCTTCCATCATACCAAACTGGCCGAAGATCAGGGAACCTATCCTGACAACTTAAAATTTGGAGATTTTCTTATTCAGTATGAGGATGATCTAGCTGTCTATAATTCTGCGGAAAAGTTTATTTACACGAATTCAAATGCTGAAAAGCCTAAAGCTATTTCAGAATTAAGAGAAATTGCGGGTCACGGTAGTTCTGAAGTAATCGAATATGAAGGAAGGGGAGCTTACTTTCTGGATAGATTAGAAGATGGTGTCTGGCGTTTAGAAGTAATGCCCGACCCATTTCTTATTCAGGATCCCTTCGGAAATAACAGCCTCGATAAAACGCTTGCCGTGATCAAGTACAATTTGAACAAGATGAAGATCGATATTCCCGGGCTTGATGAAAATTTTGAGTTCAAACAGATAAATATTGCAGATTCTGAAGTTCAAAAAGCCAAAGGCGGCGCTATATCAGTTTTACCCGGCACTTATATTCTTTCTGCTGAAGGGAAGGATTTTGAATTTGAAAATTATAAGGGAAACTTTCGTTTGGAACTTGATAAATTTGTAGCGGTGGAAGAGTCGGTTGACCGTACCTATGTCCTACATGAAGCCGCTAATGCCGCGGAAGCAAATCAGAGTTTTTCTATCGAAGCAGAGATTGTTTCGAATGAGGAGATTAAGAAAGCCGAAATATGGTTTCAGAATGGGAATATTTATGAAGCAGTACAAATGAAAGCAAAAAATCAATACGATTATTCTGCAGAAGTACCGCAAAATTTACTTGTTCCAGGAACACTTATTTACCACATCATTCTGGAAACTGAAAATGGAAAACTAACATTCCCTGGAAACGTTTCAGGTAGTCCGGAGAACTGGGACTTCTATTCTGAAGATGCATATTCTACTCGTATCTACAATAAAGGTTCTGCCATCTCACTTTTCGATGCTTCTGTGGATGCACATATGGTAGTTCATTCATGGAAGCCCGGCAATAAAGTTGTTCCCATAAATTCGGTTGAAGACGAATTTCAGGTAAGACTGGATCAATTATTTTCAGAAGATATTGAGAACAAAAACGCAGCTCCAATTTACGATTACTCTTTTCGGTATAATTTTCAGAAGAAAATAGGAGCAAGGCTTCCTGGAGATCAGAAGGAACTTATCATCAAGGCACGTAACCTTAAATTGGGTACAGAAAAACTTCAGGTAGCTTTATTAATGAAAAACGGTTCAGCTTTCGGTAAAATAATCGATTTAGATCAAGATTTAAAAGAAATAAGGATCAGACTGGATGAGCTTGAGCCAGTGAAAACGGTTACGTTACCACGTCCTTATCCGGGTTTTCTACCCTATTATTTTGAGCATAAGAATCCGGAAGATTTTGATCTGCAAGAGGTGGAAGCACTTCAGTTTTCTATTGGTCCCGGGATCGAGCGTGAAAATCTCCAGAAATCACATGAAATTGGTATTGTAAAGGTCAATCTCCAGTAGTAGAAATATCTATACAAAAAAAGGTCTCGTTCTCACGAGACCTTTTTTCAGTTTAACATTTACAACAATTAAATTATCCACATTTAGAAGAGCCACAATCTTTACAGGTAAGGCAACCTTCCTGGTAAATAAGATTTGAGGAATTACAGTTATTGCATTTTTCCTTCTTAGCGACCGTCCCATCTGCGATAAAACGTTTAAGAGCGCGAACCACCCCATTCTTCCATGTGTTAATGGATTCGCTGTCCAATTGCAGACTGTTAATAAGGTCTACAACCTTGTCGATAGACATTCCATGACGTAGTGTACTTGAGATCAATTTCGCGTAATTCCAGAATTCCGGATTGAATTTATGCGAAAGTCCTTCGATAGTGGTTTTGTAACCACGTTTATTCTCGTACTGGAAATCGTAACGAGAAGATCCATCTTCATTTCTTGCTTTAATGATATAGCCTTCAGTTACCCAGCGAGGGATAAGGATACCTTCTTCATCATCTGCAAACCCGGTAAAAATCTCATAAGGTCTGTCATCTACAAGTCCGATAAATGCGATCCATTTGTCCTTATTGTTCTGGAAACGAACCACATCGGCTGTTAGAACTTCTGGTCTCTTTAGAGGGAAAGATCCGGAAGTCTGTTCCTCATCTTCTTCTTTTTTCTCATCGTTAGAGATTAAAACTCCAGATCTTGAACCATCACGATAGACAGTAACACCTTTACAACCAGCTTCCCATGCTTCCAGGTATAGTTTTCCAACCAATTCCTCTGTCGCATCGTTTGGAAGGTTAATGGTCACACTAATAGAGTGATCGATCCATTTTTGTACAGCTCCCTGCATTCTCACTTTGCTAAGCCAGTCTACATCATTAGATGTTGCCTGGTAGTAAGGAGAAAGTTTAACAAGTTTATCAAGTTCTTCGTTCGAGTAATTCTTATCGGTATCGTATCCTTTAGCCTTCATCCATTGCTTAAAACGATGGTGGAAAACTACATACTCTTCCCATGAATCTCCAACTTCATCCACGAAATCTACGCGTGCTTCCTTATCATTAGGATTTACTTTTCTTCTTCTTTTGTAAACCGGTAGGAAAACAGGCTCAATTCCAGAAGTGGTTTGCGTCATTAGACTGGTCGTTCCGGTTGGAGCGATCGTTAATAGCGCTATATTTCTACGACCATACTCTAGCATGTCATAATACAACTTTTCATCAGCTTCTTTTAATCGAAGAATGAATGGGTTGTTTTTCTCTCTTTCTGAGTCAAATATCCCAAAAGCACCTCTTTCTTTCGCAGTTTCTACGGAAGCTCTATAAGCTTCAACAGCGATATTCTTATGAATGTCTACAGAGAAATCGATTCCTTCCTTACTACCATATTTAATACCTAAACCGGCAAGCATATCGCCTTCCGCAGTAATACCTATTCCGGTTCTTCTACCTTCATGTGCTTTTTTTCGGATATTAAGCCAAAGATTTTTCTCAACAGCCTTTACTTCTTCATTTTCTGGATCTGCATCGATCTTACCAATGATATTGTCGATCTTTTCCAGTTCAAGATCAATGATATCATCCATAATTCTTTGTGCAGCAGAAATATGTTTTTTAAATAGTTCGTAGTTGAAATGCGCGTTGTCTGTAAATGGCTCTTCTACATAAGAAAACAGGTTGATCGCAAGCAAACGACAGGAATCATAAGGACAAAGTGGGATCTCTCCACAAGGATTGGTAGAAACCGTTTTATATCCAAGATCTGCATAGCAATCTGGCACAGATTCGTTGATCACCGTATCCCAGAATAGAATTCCAGGTTCAGCCGATTTCCATGCGTTATGTACGATCTTCTTCCAGAGTTTATCTGCCTCGATCTCTTTTGAAACCTTTGGCTCTGCGGAAAATATCGGATATTTCTGAGTATAATTGGTATTGTTCTTTACAGCTTTCATGAACTGGTCATCGATCCTAACCGAAACATTGGCACCTGTAACTTTGCCCTGCTCCATTTTAGCGTCGATAAAATCTTCTGAATCAGGATGATTTACAGAAACCGAAAGCATCAAGGCTCCACGACGTCCATCCTGTGCTACTTCTCTTGTAGAATTGGAGTAACGCTCCATAAATGGAACGATCCCGGTAGAGGTAAGCGCAGAGTTCTTTACGGCCGATCCCTTAGGACGTATGTGAGAAAGGTCATGACCTACACCACCACGTCTTTTCATTAACTGTACCTGCTCCTGGTCGATCTTCATGATCCCACCATAAGAATCTGAATTTCCATCATTTCCTATAACGAAGCAGTTAGATAACGAACCAACCTGGTAAGGATTCCCAATTCCAGCCATAGGACTTCCCTGCGGAACGATATATTTAAAATCCTTGATAAGATCGAAAACTTCGTCTTCGGTCATAGGATTTGGATACTTTTTTTCAACTCTTGCGATCTCGCTGGCGATACGTCTGTGCATATCGTTTGGAGTGAGTTCATAAATATTCCCGTCAGAATCTTTAAGGGCGTATTTATTTACCCAAACTCTGGCGGCAAGATCGTCGCCTTTGAAGTATTTTAGTGAAGCTTCGAAGGCCTGTTCCTGAGTATAAGTCTTTGGAACAACTGGATTTTCCTGTACAGGCATAAAAATGAGATTTTTAGGTTAGAAATGCTCTAATCGGCTGGTATAAAACTAGGCATTATTTCCGGACAATTAACAAAGCGTTTAGAAAAAGTTTTCAAACAAAAACGGTTAATTAACTGATAATCAATTGACTAAATATTTACTAACAATAAAAAGTTGACAAATAATGAAAACATTTAATTTAAGGTTTGGAGTTTCTATACTATTGAGATTCAGCAGTAGAAATAGGGGGTGAGCATCAAAATTAGGCTAAATTAAATGCTTTTTATAGAGTATTCCAGAGAAAAAGTAACAAAAAAAGAGGCCTCACAAATTTGTGAGGCCTTCTTTGAATTAACACCTATGAAAATTCAAAATAAAAATTTTTATTCTGTAATTGACCAGATCGAATATCCATTTGCAGGAGCCTCGATAGTCACCGCTCCATTTTCATCGGAGGTAGGGGAATATGTTGAATTCGAACTATAATCCTGTAAAGTAACATTACTCCAGTTCGAACTTACTGTTCTTCTTTTTGTACTATTATTGATGCTAATATAAAGAATTAATCCAGGATTAGTACCTGATCCATTTCTTTTCATAACATATTCATCCTGATCTGCATAAAGTAACTCGGTGTCACCAGTTGCAAGGCTGTTATGAATCGAAATTAACGTCTTTAATTCATCTTTAAATTCTTCATTCTCATAATCTGAATAGAAGATCGTAGGATAACCAGGATGAGTTAAGATATAGGCATAAGCCTTCATTTTATTGGAACTCATGATATAATTATCCTCGTTAGAATCTTTTTCGGTATCATGATTTGCAGTAAAGGTTACCGCATCTTCAGGATTTGTTTTCCAAAGCATATCACTCTCGAGAATACTAAGATTTTCAAATCTGTCCAGACTTTCTTCCAGTTTGTAAAACGTAGAAAAATCAAAAGCAGGTGATCCTGAAGCTTCGATCCAGTCACGAAGCACATCTGGATTTCCATCGAAATTTTCTCCTACAGAGAATCCTCCAACGGCCTCATTCCACTCTTTTACTACCCATGGTTCAAAACCTTTAACGTAATCAAAACGCCAGCCATCAAATCCCATTACGTTCTTGTAATATTTCGCTACTGAATTCTCATCCTTCCAAAGCCAGTCCTGAACTCTTTCTCTATGGTGATCAAGATTGGTTTCTTCGTAAAAAAGACTTCCCGGATCATACTGGCTTACACTATTTGGATAAAAATCTTCGTATGTTCTGTTGAACATTCCTGAAGCATTTCCATTCGCTTCATCAAATAGAGTGTAAGTATCGTAGTCCCTGTAAGGATTGTATTGCAAACCTCCACCAGAATTGTGATTCAGGACAATATCTGCGATCACTTCAATATCATTGCTATGGGCTGTGGCGATCAAATTCTCAAGTTCTGTTCTTGAACCGAATCTTGTTTCTACAGTTCCATGCTGGTCATAATTACCAAAATCGAAATAATCTGAAACATCGTAGCCCATGGAATAGCCACCAGATTGTCCTTTAGCGGGAGATGGTATCCAGATTCTGTCTACACCAGCTTCAGACCATTCCGGCACTTTTTCAGAAAGGTTGTCCCACCAGGCAAATCTTGGTTCTACATCCCAATAAAATGTCTGCATCATTACCCGGCTGCCATTGTCCAGAGATGCCAGGTCCAAAGCCTGAGGCTCTGATGGAGCAGGGATTTCTGGGGTACCGGTTATATCATCTGTCTCGTCCACGATGTCATCTGAATCATCACCGGAGCACGAACCTATAAAGAGTGCCCCACCAAGCAGGAGACTGCATAAAAATTTATTAGTATTCATAATTAGTTCAGTTTAAAGAAAAAAAAGGGGCTAATTAAATTAGCCCCAGTATAAAATAGGTTGATTATTCTCCTGCAGGAATAAGAATATATCTTGCAGTTAGGTCATTGAACCAGATATCATAAACTCCTGCGGTTACAGGGATATTTGGATCATTTGCATTGGCACCCTGACCGCTGATTGGTGTACTTGCACCCCAGCTAACATCCCATGCGTTGTTTGCTCTGAACTTAAGTTCACCGTCAAACAATTCCACGTCATTCATGTACCAGATGTGAGAATCAAAATCTGACTGGGTCATATCCATATCATCATTCCAGCCTTCATCTGTACCTGTAGTAGCAGTACCAATAATACCTACCATATCGTACATTGTTGCTGCAGAAACATCCATAGCTTCGAAAGTATAGGTCATGTCTTCAGTGTTTAATGATAGCGTGTAGTAAGCGTCATCTTCTACTGAAAATGCAGCCGGATCATCACTATCACCTGTATTTACACCCAAAGTTCCGTCGGTACCACCCCATTGCGGTTGCCATGCTCCAGGAGTTTCAAGTAATTTGAAACCTTCTACACCATCACCACCAGCAAATCTTCCAGTAAAGTTGAAAATGTTGTCATTTTCAGGATCTCTGAACATTGGCGTATTGTTATTGTTGTTGTTCCATCCAGCGGCAGTTGCATCTCCTACAAAGAAAAGATTCATTTTTGCTGGATTTTCTTCTTCTTCGATTACCGCTTCAGGAAGTACAACTCTTAGAGACATTACTTCAGAAGTTGCGTTAAGGCCGTTGCTTCCATCAGTTCCGGCATAAGCGCGAACTCTGAAGTAGATATCTCCTGCATTTGGCATTTCGGTTTCAGGATCGTTATCCAAACCTGCTTCCGTAGCCAAAGACATTAACTGGCTAACAGTAACTCCAAGATTATTTTCTCCCGTCGTTCCAATGATATTGAATGAAGAAAAGTCTGCATCAGAGGAACCCTGAAGTTCATAAGTAACAGTGGTTGGAGCATCAAAATCAACTTCACTCCATACAAATCGCTCAGCGATATTATTGGCAGTTTCAGAAGTGAGGGTATAAGATTCTGCGGTAGAGCTCATAAACACGATCCCTTCTGGATCAGGTTGAGCTGTAAAAACCACATCATCATCATGTTCACAGGATGTAAATCCTACGAATGCGATCATTATTAATAAGAAAATTGAAAACTTTTTCATTGTTGTAATAGTATTTTGTTAGTATCCTGGATTTTGTGTCAAATTCGTGTTCACTCCCAGATCTGAAGCCGGGATCGGCATTAGATCTCTAAAAGACTCTGTAGTAGTTCCCTGTGGGACACCACCTTTGAATGGCCATACACCACCATCAGAGAATTGTCCAAATCTTATAAGATCGGTTCTTCTGTGTGCTTCCCAGTAAAGCTCTCTCGCTCTTTCTTCCAATAAGAAGTTAAGGGTAAGATCTGATGTTGAGATATTGTTACTGTCATTGTTAAAAGCTCTTTCTCTCAACTCATTGATATAATCTACAGCTGTAGATTCGCTTCCTCCACCACCTCTAACAACGGCTTCAGCATACATTAGGTAAGCATCTGCAAGGCGGAACATAGGGAAATCTGTATCTGGAAAATCTCCTGTAGGGTCTGATCCTGCGTTTCCATTCACATCAACGTTCTTATATTTAGCAACGGCATAACCATCAGTGAAATTGGAAATATTACTGATCTCTTTAGACTGTCCATCTGTATAGAAAATAGCTCTTTCATCAGCTACTGTTTCAATATCATCATCTTCATTCTCTAGGAAATCATTGATAAGGGCAGAAGTGGTTCTTAGACCGGCCCATCCACCATTAATTCCAAAGTTATCGGGATCCATAGATCCTCCAACTGCTGCATGGATGATAAAGGTCATTCCTCCATAAGCCTGAGTGTTGATCCCATCAAAAGTGATCGGGAAAATGATCTCGCTCTGGGCTCCATTCATATTGTTATCTGCAAGGAATAATTTCTGGTAGTCATCAACTAAAGTAAATCCTGAGTTGATTACCTTTTCAGTGTAAGTGATCACATCTGAAGATCTATCAGATCCAGTGTACTTTTCTGAATTCTGGTAAAGTTTTGCAAGTAACATCCAGGCTGCTGCCTGATCTGCACGGCCATATTCATTAGTGCCGGCAGCGGCTAGTTCACTCTCGATCGCTAAAAGTTCACTTTCAATATAAGTGAAAAGCTCTGCTGAGTTTGTTTGCTCCGGAAGGAACGCCCCAACAGGATCCTGCTCTGTAACGAAAGGAGGATTTCCATAAAGGTCCAGTGCATGCCAGTAGCTTAAAGCTCTCAGGAATCTTGCTTCTGCACGATATACCTGTATATCTGCCTGTGTTGCGGCATCCACACCACGACCTTCGACTACTGAAGTTTCAGTTTGTCTAAGGAATTCGTTAGACTGTGCGATCTGGTACATAATTCTGGAATACATTGTACGAATAAATTCGTTTCCTGATGTCCAGTTCTGATTATGTAGATCTTTGATCGTTCCATCATTCCATCCAATAACTGCTTCATCTGTTGTAAGTTCCTGTACCATCCAGTACAAACGCATGTACTGTGAGAATCCTTCATCTAATCCAGAAAGATCGGCATCACCGGCAGGACCATCCTGACCACTAATTGCAAAACCTGCATATAGCTTAGCCAAAAACTGTTTGTAAGCTGCGGGGTCTTCAAAAGCTGAAGCCGCAGTTTCCCTGTTATCCTCGGGAGTTAGTTCCAGATCGCTTTCGCATGACCATAGAACCGCCATTCCGAAGAGAATAAGGAAAGTAGATTTTAATTTATTAAACATAGTTCTAGTAATTTTTCTATTATTCATTAAAAAGCAAAATTCAGTCCAAGTACGAATCTTCTTGATCTTGGGTAGAAGTTGTTATCGATTCCACCAAAAACTTCAGGATCAAGCCCGTCGTAATCTGTGATCGTAAGTACGTTTGTCGCCGTTAAAGAAGCTCTGAAATCAACTTTTTCTCCCGGGATCGTATATCCAATACTTACGTTATCAAGTTTTACGAAATCTGCTGCTTGCAAGTAGTAATCTGAGAAGAACTGACTGTTTACAAAACCTGATTCCAATACATTCGAGTTAAAGTTCGAGTAGTAATTTTCAGGAGTGTTTGTTCCAGCTTCTATAAAACCATTTGCAGATTGCGTGTTGTTATAAATATAATTTCCAAAACTTCCTCTAAAAGTAAAGCTGAAGTCAAAGTCCTTATAGTTCATGGTGTTGGTAAGACCCATATAGTAATCTGGTGTCGCTTTCTTGTATGGCTGCTTATCTGCTTCTGTGATCTGGTTATCACCATTCACATCTACATAGGCACCTTCAATTGGCTGCCCGGCATCATTATAAACCTGTCTGAACACAAAGAAAGTAGTAGGATCAAATCCTTCTTTCCAAAGTTGAATGTTGTTTCCAACACCACCACTAATTCCACCCTGTGGGATAAAGAAGTTTGCATCATCACCCAAAGAAAGTTCTGTGATCTCTAATTCCTGGAAGGAAATGTTATAACCTAAGGTCCAGTTGAAATCTTCAGACCTGGCGATATCTCCACTAATTCCAACCTCAATACCTTTACTTACAGTCGTACCTACATTGGTTAGCAATTGATCTGAAAGGTTTGCTCCTGCAGGTACTGGCACGGTCGCAATAAGGTCTTTAGTTTCTCTGTAATATCCATCCACAGAACCACTCAATCTATTATCGAATAGACCAAAGTCTATACCTGCGTTATAGTTGATAAGACTCTCCCATTTAAGGTCTTCATCATACTCTTCAGGTCTAATAGTACCAATGAACTCATTTCCAAACTGGTATCTCGCGCCACCCTGACTGGGTGTATAAAGACCTAAATATCCATAGTTTCTTCCAATTTCGTAGTTTCCAGTTTCACCGTAACCACCACGAAGCTTCAATTCATTAAGGACTCTTGAATCTTCAAGAAATTCTTCATTATGAATTTTCCAACCTATAGAGGCTGCAGGGAAATATCCCCAACGATTGTCTGGAGAAACTCTAGAAGAACCATCGGCACGAATACTACCAGAGATCAGGTACCTGTTATTAATATCGAAACTAGCTCTCGCGAAGTAAGACTCTAAAGAGTTCCTGTTAATATCTCTTGGAAGTGCTCTAATTTGATCCTGCTCAGTTCCAAAAACATTGCTTGTAGAGTAAAATTCCTGGTAAGAATGACCAGCTGTTACATCAACATCTGTTTCAAAGAAACCAAGTTCTGTTTTATAGTTTAAATAAGTATCAAGTAGAAGGTTACGGTTTATATTACTATAATCTTCGAATTGATCGATATTAGAAGTGTTCGATGCTGCAAATACCGGAGTAAATTTATCCCCATCAGCTTCAGCATAATCAAAACCAGCACTTACTACTGCTTTAAGACCCGTTAAGAAAGGAACTTTATATTCAGCATTCAGGTTCGTAATAGAACGCCTGGTCTGGTTCTGGTCTGTGGTTTGCTCTAAAAGAGCGATCGGGTTTCTGGTTGCAAGATTTTGTTGCGTGATCTCACCTCCTGAAAGTCTGTTAAATTCAAAGAATCCACCAAAAGGAAGGGTGTCATCATAAATAGGCTGAGTAGGATCGAATGCTACTGCAGATCCAATGGCACCACCATTCGAAAACTTGTTCTTATCTAAAGAGTTCTTCGAAGTAAGAGTCAGTTTTAACGAATTGTCGAAAAGATCCTGGTTCAAAGAGATATTAAAAGCATTACGCTCGTAATAATCTTTTCTGATAACTCCAGTTTCAGCAGTATGGTTGAAGTTCAAACGATAGTAGAAATTCCCGATACCTTGTGTAGCTGTAAAATTATGAATAGCTCCTACTGAAGTTTCATAGATTTCATCCTGCCAGTCTGTATTTGCATTTCCTAATAAAGAAGGATCTGTACCTTCAGTATTGTTGATCAGGTTTCTAAATTCATCTGCATTTAAAACGTCTACTTTATCCAGAACATTCCCAATAGAAGTTTTTAGATCATATGTAAACTGAAATGGAGAATCCTTTTTACCTTTTTTGGTTGTAATAAGAATTACCCCGTTCGATGCTCTGGAACCATAAATAGAAGTTGCTGCAGCATCTTTTAATATAGTGAAATCTTCGATCTCATTTGGGTTTATAGAATTTAGCGCGTTTCTTGAACCGGCAACTCCACGTTGATCCAAAGGTACACCATCAACTACGATTAAAGGGTCGTTAGAAGCCGATAGTGAAGAACCACCACGTATTCTAATAGTTCCTCCCTGTCCTGGAGCTCCACCACCCGGGGTGATCTGTACTCCGGCAGATTTACCAGCGATCAGCTGTTCCGGGGCAACAACTGCGCCCTGGTTAAAAGTTTCTGACGAGATCTTCTCTACGGCTCCGGTCGCATCCTGCTCAGAGGTTGCTCCATACCCAATTAGAACGACTTCGTCCAGCGTAGCAGCATCCTCATCAAGAGTAATGTCTATAGTAGACTGACCTTCGTAAGGAATCTGTTGCGTTACAAATCCTATAAAGGAAAAAACAAGTACGTCTTCATTAGATACATTAGATATGGTATAATTACCATCAAAATCGGTCGTTGTACCATTGCTGGTACCCTGAACAATTACGTTCACACCTGGAACCGGAAGGCCTGTGGCAGTCTCTGTCACATTTCCGCTAACGGTGTTTTGTGCAAAAAAGCTCATTGGTAGCATGAACAGCAAAAACAATGTGCTTTTAATTAAATTCCTCATAAAATTATTATTGGTTTTTGATAAAAATTAACCTTATACTTTTACTTCCTGAGGTTAAATGTATGTAAATTCAAATCCAATATTTGCCGAAACCCAACTATTACTGGGACGAAAACGTTTTCGTGTTGAAAACTTTTTCTTCTTAAGAGATTCATAATCAAATAATGCTAATTTTGCGAGATCGAAAATATATCCCGTCTAAATCACGAATATCCGAATAGAATGAAGCCGAAACTAACCCTGAAGAAAATTGCCAAAGAGCTTGATGTGTCTATTTCCACCGTATCAAAAGCACTTCGAGACAGCTCGGAAATTGGCGAAGAAACACGTGCTAAGATCAAGGCTTTTGCAAAACACTATAACTATAAGCCTAATAACATAGCATTAAGTCTTAAGAATCGGAAAACCAAGACAATAGGGATAATTATTCCTGAAATTGTACACCATTTCTTTACTACAGTAATTAGTGGAGTGGAAAAAGTGGCCAATGAAATGGGATATAACGTTTTGGTGTGCCTTTCAGATAATTCATTTGACAAAGAGGTTCTGAATATGGAAATGCTGGCGAATGGTAGTACTGATGGATTTATTCTATCACTTGCCAAGGAAACCATGCAAAAAGGGGATTATCATCACCTTGCGGAAGTGATCAACCAGGGAATGCCTTGTGTGCTTTTCGATCGTGTTGCTGAAGATATTTCCTGTGATAAGGTGATCATTGATGATGTCACCGGAGGAAAAAAAGCTGTTCAGCACCTAATTGATATAGGCTGCAGGAAGATCGCTCTTATTTCTACCGTTGATTATGTAAGTGTGGGTAAACTGCGTACGCATGGTTATAAGCAGGCTTTAGCTGAAAACGGTATAAGCATAAATGAAGATCTTATTCTGAAGATTGAGGAAATGGAAGACAGCGAAAAGGAAATAGAAGCCTTTCTGAAGGAACGAGACGTGGATGGAGTCTTCGCTGTGAATGAGCATTTCGCCATCTCTGCAGTAAAATCTATTCAGGATCAGGGAAAAAAGGTACCTGATGATGTATCTGTAATTGGCTTTACAGATGGTGAATTGTCCAAACGATTTATTCCGAGTTTGACAACGGTAAGTCAGCATGGAATGAGAATGGGAGAGGAGTCTGCCCGACTGTTAATCGAGAAACTTGAACGCACACCTACTGAGGATGATTACTACAAAACTATTATTGTAGAGACTGGTTTGGTGTTAAGAGATTCAACAAAATCCGGGAAATAGCTTTTTCGTTTTAAAAAAACTATATCTTTGCCGTAGTTGAAATTTATCAGAACTTATATTTTTACTTCCTACCTTTTATAAGTTGTGATAAGTCATAGTGCTTATCGTAGAACAATTAAAATCACGATATGCAAAAACCCCGTTTAAAGTTTTGGGATATCTGGAACATGAGTTTCGGATTTCTGGGTATACAATTTGGTTTCGCGCTGCAAGGCTCGACCATGTCCCGTATATTCGAAACATTAGGTGCTGAGAAGGATAACATTCCATTATTATGGATCGCTGCTCCATTGGCAGGCCTTATCGTGCAACCAATTATTGGTTATTTAAGCGATAATACCTGGCATAAAAGTTTAGGTAGAAGAAGACCATTCTTTCTTCTTGGAGCCATACTTAGCTCCATTGCTCTTTTGCTAATGCCATACTCATCTGCAGTATGGATGGCAGCAGGATTGTTACTTGTGCTGGATGCCTCCATTAATATTTCCATGGAACCATTCCGCGCCCTTGTAGCAGATAAATTACCAGATTCTCAAAGAAGCTATGGATTCGTTATTCAGACATTAATTATAGGGATTGGAACCTGGGTAGCCAGTAACCTACCTAAATTCATGAACAATGTGCTTGATATAAGTAATGAAGCCGCTCCGGGAGTAGTTCCAGAGTCGGTTCGAGTTGCATTTATTGTTGGAGCCGTTGTCTTTATAGGTTCTATTCTGGTGACGATCTTTACCACTAAAGAGTACACCCCAGAACAAATGCAAAAATTCGAGGATGGCGATGAACCTGAGAAAGATAAGGGTATGGTCAAAACTATTCTGGGAACCTACGCTCTAATGCCTAAGATCATGAAAAAACTGGGTGTAGTTCAGTTTTTCTCGTGGTTCGCCTTTTTTGCCATGTGGACTTTAGCAAACCCAGCACTTACCAGTCATATTTATAATGCACCGAAACCTCAGATAGAAGAATTCGCCCAGCTGGATAGTGAAGGAGAACTTCAGTATGACGCAGACAGGGTGATTTTATTTCAGGATGACCAGGCGAGACTGGAATATTCAGAACAGGATAAGAGCTACAATGAAGCCAGTGATGATGTAGGGTCTAAAATGGGAATCTACGGACTATCTTCCATGGCCTTTGCTTTGCTACTAACCTTCTATACATCAAGATTTGCGATCAATCGTAAACTTGTACATATGGGAAGTTTGATTCTTGGAGGAGCTGGGTTTTTACTGATGTATTTTATTCCCGGCGACCCAGAAATGCTATATGTATGCTTTGTACTCATTGGTTTTGCCTGGGGAAGTATACTTTCCATGCCCTATGCGATGCTGTCAAGTTCAGTAGCATCATCAAAAATGGGCTTAATGATGGGTGTTTTCAATATGTTCATCGTGATTCCACAAATTATCGCAGCACTTGGAGGTGTTGTATTTCTACAAAAACTTATTGGAGAAGAATCGATCCATGCGATGACCGTGGCAGGTGTATTCCTGTTATTCGCGGCATTTTCAAACTTATTAATTACAGATAGAAAAGCTATTAAATATGACCCAGCATAAAACGAATACAAAAGCTGCCGCAATCTTCGATCTCGATGGAGTGATCGTTGATACGGCAAAATTTCATTTTCAAGCCTGGAAAAAACTGGCTAATGATCTTGGTTTTGACTTTACTCAAGAGCAAAACGAGCAATTAAAGGGAGTGAGCAGAGTGGAGTCTTTAAAAAAGATCCTGCGCTGGGGAAATATGGAACTTTCTGAAGAAGAATTTAATAGACAGATGGCCTTGAAAAATGAGAATTATCTGGGCTATGTGGAAAAAATGGATGAATCTGAAATTCTTCCGGGAGTTAGAAAAATCCTTGACTATTTAAAGCAGAACAATATTCCTTTTGCTTTAGGTTCTGCCAGCAAGAATGCGCGCCGAATTTTAAAGCAGATCAATTTGTACGAAGATTTTGACGCGATCGTAGATGGAACCGATGTTTCAAAGGCTAAGCCAGATCCGGAAGTTTTCCTGATTGCCGCGGTTAAACTTGGTGTACAAGCGCATAACTGTGTGGTATTTGAAGATGCTCTTGCAGGAGTTCGAGCGGCCAATGCAGGAAATATGACGAGTATCGGTATTGGCTCAGCCAGTGTTTTAGGCGAAGCAGATCATGTCTTTAATGACTTTACCGAGATCGAACTAGAATTTATTGAAAAATTATTGAGAAACGAGAAGAAATGAATCAGGATTATATAAAACCGGACGAGTGGTCCATCATTGAAGAAGAATTTGACGCAGGCAGGGTGAAATCCTCTGAAAGCCTTTTCAGTATTGGAAATGGAGCTATGGGACAGCGTGCAAATTTTGAAGAACAGTATTCCGGACCAAGTTTCCAGGGAAGTTACATTGGAGGGGTATATTATCCCGATAAAACCAAAGTAGGCTGGTGGAAGAATGGCTATCCCGAGTATTTTGCGAAAGTATTAAATGCGCCCAACTGGATAGGAATCAACGTTTTCGTAAATGAAGAGCCACTGGATCTGTTCAATTGTAAGTCGGTTAAGAACTTTCGTCGTGAATTGAATATGAAAGAGGGAACACTTTCCAGAAGTTTTGAAGCCGAGCTTCCAAACGGAATTGAAGTGGAAGTAAAAGCTTTGCGTTTCGTCTCTATTGTTGAAGACGAGCTGGGATCGATAAAATTTGAAGTAACTCCGCTAAATCAGGATGCTGAGATCAGGTTCGATCCTTATCTTGATGGTAGTATTACTAATACAGATGCAAACTGGGAAGAACGATTCTGGGAAACTCTGGAAGTGAAAGAAGACTCTGAGCGTGGTTATATCGTTAGTAAAACTCTGAAAACCGGTTTCCACGTTGGAACCTTTATGCAGTCTGAAATTTTACTGAATAACGAGAGAGTTACTACTGAAGCTACTTCTTCAGTTGGAGAAGATCGTATTTCATTCGCTTATAAAGTAAAGACTACGAAACAAGAAACAGCTGCTATTATAAAGTATGCTGGTTATGTTTCAGATATGAACCACAAGAAAGAGCAGTTGATAGAGGCGGCAGGCAACGTACTTGACTCGGCTACTTCTAAAGGATTTGAATCTTTAAAGAAAGATCAGAAAGAAGCCTGGGCTTCGATCTGGGAAATGGCAGACATCACAATTTCCGGTGATGTTAAAGCTCAGCAGGGAATCCGTTTTAATATTTTTCAGCTTAATCAAACTTATTTAGGAGAAGACGATCGACTAAACATCGGTCCAAAAGGATTCACTGGTGAAAAGTATGGAGGTAGTACCTATTGGGATACAGAAGCATATTGTATTCCTTTCTATATGGCGACGAAAGATCAGAAAGTAGCGCGAAAACTACTTACGTATCGATATAATCATCTTCAGAAAGCAAAGGAGAATGCTGAAAAACTAGGCTTTTCGAATGGTGCCGCGCTTTACCCGATGGTAACTATGAACGGCGAGGAATCCCATAATGAGTGGGAGATCACTTTCGAGGAGATTCATAGAAATGGTTCCATGGTCTTTGCTATCTATAATTATGTGCGTTACACCGGCGACTTCAGTTATATTCCTGAAAAAGGATTGGAAGTAATGATCGCCGTAGCCAGATTCTGGCACCAAAGATCAAACTTCAGTAAGGATAAGAATAAGTACGTGATCCTTGGGGTGACCGGTCCTAATGAATACGAGAACAATGTTAACAATAACTGGTATACTAACTACCTTGCTAAATGGTGTATCGAATATTGTCTTGAAACAATCAATAAGGTAAAAGATGGTCACCAGGAAGATTACGCGAGAGTGATGGGTCTAACAGATCTCAAGGAAGGTGAATTAGCCAAATGGAGAGAAGTTGCTGAAGAAATGTACTTCCCGTATTCTGAAGAACACGGCGTATATCTGCAGCAGGATGGTTTCCTGGATAAAGAGATCATCCCGGTAAAAGACCTGGAGAAAAAACATAGACCAATTAACCAGAAATGGAGCTGGGATAGGATTCTTCGTTCCTGTTACATTAAACAGGCAGATGTGCTGCAGGGATTCTATTTCTTTGAAGATCATTTCAGTAAGGAGCAACTCGAGAAGCATTTCGATTATTATGAGCCGCTAACGGTTCACGAATCTTCATTATCTCCGTGTGTACACAGCATTCAGGCTGCGGTTCTGGGAAGAATGGAACAGGCTTATGAATTTTATGTGAGAACTTCGAGATTGGATCTTGATGATTACAACAAAGAAGTAGAAGAAGGATGTCATATTACCAGTATGGCTGGAACCTGGATGAGTATTGTAGAAGGTTTTGGAGGTATGCGTGTGGAAAATGACCAGTTGTCATTTAAACCACAAATCCCTGAAAACTGGAATGCCTATTCTTTCAAGGTAAACTTTAGAGACCGTATTGTCAAGGTTTCAGTTTCGTCCAAGGGGACCGAGTTCTCTCTGGAAGGATCAGAATCGCTGGATATCCTGGTAAATAATAAGGTGCTTACTTTAGTTCCTAACGAACAAATTACGGCTTAGTAATACTGGCTCTCTTTTTAGAAAGGGAGCCCTTTTTTATTGAAATCATATGAGAAATATTTTAATGTTATGTGGTCTGTTTATCGGGCTACAGGGATTTGCTCAAATCGAGCGCGTGGAACCACCAAACTGGTGGACAGGTTTTGAACAGGATAGTTTGCAGTTAATGCTCTACGGTAGTAACATAAGCGCTGCGGAAGTATCTTCAAATTACCAGGGAGTTGAAGTGCTGGGAACAGAAAAAGCAGATAGCCCGAATTATTTATTCGTAAATCTTGTAATTACTGGGGCTGCCAAACCTGGAAGCATGAAACTGAATTTCAAATTTGAAGACGGTTCTTCTAAAGCTATTGATTACGAATTAAAAAAACGTGAACAGGCTGCTGAAGATTTCGTAGGATTTGACAACTCTGATGCAATCTACCTGATCACTCCAGACCGTTTTGCTAATGGTGATTATAGTAATGATGCAAACGAAAGTCTTAACGAGAAAACTATTGATCTTGAGGATAATTATGCCCGTCATGGTGGCGACATTCGTGGAATTATAGATCATCTTGATTATATCGATGAAATGGGATTTACCGCTATCTGGTCTTCTCCGTTGTTGATCAATGATATGAAGTCCGGCTCTTATCACGGTTATGCAATGACCGACTTCTATAAGGTAGATCCTCGTTTTGGAACTCTGGAAGAATATAAAGAACTGGCTCAGAAGGCAGACGATAGAGGTATCAAATTGATCATGGATATGGTGGCAAACCATAGCGGCGTTGAGCATTGGTGGATGGATGATCTTCCATTTAATGACTGGATCAACTACCAGGAAAAGTTTGAAAATAAAGAAGAGTTGATTTATTCTAATCATCGTAGAACTGCTAACCAGGATCTATATGCTTCCGAAGCAGATAAAAAGGTGATGAGCAATGGTTGGTTCGTGGAAACAATGCCCGATTTGAACCAAAAGAACCCGTATCTGGCGAAATATATCATTCAAAACAACATTTGGTGGGTGGAAACTTTGAAGCTGGGAGGTATCAGGCAGGACACATATCCTTATCCAGATATGGAATTCATGAGTGAATGGGCCGGAGCGATCATGAAGGAATACCCGAACTTCAACATTGTTGGGGAAGAGTGGTCTAATAATCCACTGCTTATTCGTTACTGGCAGGATGGTATTGAAAATGGATATGATTCTAACCTGAAATCTACGATGGATTTTGCCATGCAAACTAATATCGTAAAAGGATTGAATGAGGAATCTGGCTGGGACACAGGATTACAGCGTTTATATGACGGGCTGGCGAACGATTTTGCTTATGCTTCACCTGAAAATATTATGATCTTTCCAGACAATCATGATATGAGCAGGATCTATACTCAGCTTAATGAAGATGTGGAAAATACGAAGATGGCGCTTAGTTATATTCTCAGCCTTCCGCGTATCGCGCAGATTTACTACGGAACTGAAATCCTTATGAACGATACTGCAAAACCAGGTGATCATGGTCTTATCAGGACCGATTTTCCTGGTGGCTGGAAAGATAGCAACAAGAACGCATTTACCGGTGAAGGACTTTCCGAGGAAGAAAAAGATATGCAGAATTTCCTTAAAACGATTCTGAATTATAGAAAGTCCAGTAATGCCATTCAGGAAGGAAATCTGGTACATTTTACACCACAAAATAAAATCTACCTCCTCTCAAGAACTTCTGGAGATGAGACGATCGTGCTTATCCTCAATAAAAATGAAGAATCTGTAGATCTGGATCTTTCCAGGTTTGCTGAACTTGAACTTGAAGGAATGCAGTTTCAAAACCTTTTGACCAACGAAAAAATGACCTGGGATAAAAGCCTGAAACTTCCATCACGTGGAGCATATTTTTTCACAACAAAAATGAATAATTCAAACTAATACACATGAAGAAATTAACCTTTATACTGGCTCTTATGATTCTCTTTGTTTCCTGTAAGAATGAAACAGATCAGCCAGAGAATACAGAGAACGAAACTGCTAAAGACTCACTGGCGCCAGTGAATGACGATATGCTCGAGTCGGCTATAATTTATGAAGCAAATATCAGGCAGTACTCGCCAGAAGGTACTTTTGATGCTTTTACCCAGGATATTCCGCAGCTTAAAGAACTTGGAGTAAAAGTGATCTGGTTAATGCCAATGTATCCTATTTCCATGAAGAAAAGGAAAGCGACCGGAGATAAATCCATTGAGGATATTGAAGATCCGGAAGAGCGTAAAAAGTATCTGGGAAGCTATTATGCAATTTCAGATTATAAGGCGGTAAATCCAGATTTTGGCACCATGGAGGATTTTGATGAACTGGTTCAAACTGCCCATGAAAATGACATGTATGTTATTCTTGACTGGGTGGCAAATCATACCGGCTGGGATCATGCATGGATAGAAGAGCATCCAGAATATTATACTAAAAATGATAAGGGTGAGATCACAGATCCTATTAACGATGCAACTGGAGAACCTTGGGGCTGGACAGATGTTGCCGATCTAAATTTCGATAACGAAGGTTTAAGAGAAGCGATGAAAAAAGACATGCTTTTCTGGATCGAGGAGCACGATATCGATGGGTACCGTGCAGATGCTGCGCACTCAGTTCCTACAGATTTCTGGGAGGATATCGTTGCTGAATTGCGTGAAGTAAAACCTGTTTTTATGCTGGCTGAAGCAGAAAGTCCTAAAGAATTATTTCACAATGCTTTTGAAATGGGATACAACTGGGAAGGACACCATATTATGAATAGTATTGCGCAGGGAGAAAAAACTGCCAAGGATTGGGATGATTATATGGAAAAAGTGGATTCTACATTTCAGGAAGATGATTTCCTGATGAATTTTGTGACAAATCACGATGAGAATTCCTGGGCTGGAACCGTAGAGGAAAGAATGGGAGATGCTTCGGAAGCGATGCTAGCCATGACCTATACATTACCGGGAATGCCATTGATCTATAGCGGACAGGAATATGATATGAATAAAAGACTGGAGTTTTTTGTAAAAGATACCATTCCGAAGAAAAAAGGGAAAGTATATCCATTACTCGAAAAACTTGGTAAATTAAAAACTTCCAGTGTGGCACTGCATGGAGGGAAATCGGCTGCCTCTTATAATGATGTTGAAACATCTGCAGATGAAAAGGTGCTGGCGTTCAAAAGAGAGAAGAATGGAAAAACTCTTTATTATATAGCAAATATGACTGAGGAACCTATAGAATTTTCAGCAGAAATTGAAGGTGATTTTACAGATTATATGAGCGATTCTGAAATGAAACTTACTAAAGATCAACAGATGAGTTTTAAGGGCTGGGAATACCGAATTTTGATAAATAAGTAATTAAACTGCCAATAAATTGAAAAAAGCCACATTATTGTGGCTTTTTTTATTAGTTATTAACCGAAAACGTTTTAGTTTTTTCCGAAATTAGGTAATTGGTTTGAAAGAAGTTAGCTTTGAGGGTAATGGTTGAAAAAATTAGAAACATCGCTGTTCTAACTTCCGGAGGAGATGCTCCGGGAATGAATGCTGCTATAAGAGCAGTTGTTCGTGCCTGTTCATTTCATGATCTTGAGTGTACAGGAATATTTCGTGGATATCAAGGACTTATTGAAGCAGATTTTGAACCACTTGATGCACGTTCAGTTAGAAATATAATCAATAGAGGGGGGACCTTTCTAAAGTCTACCCGTTCCAAAGAATTTCAGACTAAAGAAGGTCGTCAAAAAGCCTACGATAATCTTAAGGCAAATAATGTTGATGCGCTTATCGTGATTGGTGGAGACGGTACTTTCACCGGTGGACAACTATTCAGTAAAGAATTTGGTTTTCCGGTAGTGGGAATTCCTGCAACCATTGATAATGATATCAATGGAACCGACTTTACTCTGGGCTACGATACTGCTTTGAATACAGTCGTTGAGGCGATCGATAAGATTCGTGATACGGCAAGTTCTCATAACAGGTTGTTCCTGGTAGAAGTGATGGGACGTGACGCTGGTGATATCGCTTTAAATAGTGGTATTGGTGCTGGCGCTGAAGAAATTTTGATCCCTGAGGAAAATCTGGGTGTGGAAAGATTACTGGATTCTCTTAGAAAGAGCAAAAAGACTGGTAAAACCTCCAGTATCATCGTGGTTGCAGAAGGAGATAAGAGCGGGAAGAATATTTTCGAACTCGCCTCATTTATAGAAGAGAACCTAGATGAATACGAAGTAAGAGTTTCTGTTTTAGGTCATATACAGCGTGGAGGTTCTCCAAGTTGTTTTGATCGTGTTCTGGCTAGTAAGCTAGGAGTTGGAGCAGTAGAAGCTTTGATGAACGGAAAAACTGAGATCATGGTAGGAATTCACCACCAGAAAGTCGTAAACGTAGATTTACTAACGGCGATTAAAGGTGAAGCAAAAATAGATAAAGAATTACGGAGGGTGGCAGACATCACTTCGGTATAATTAAAAACCAAAGAAAATGAGTACTAAAATTGGAATTAATGGATTTGGTCGTATTGGAAGAATTGCTTTCAGAATTGCGGCGCAAAGCGAAAAAGTAGAAGTTGTAGCTATCAACGATCTTCTTGATGTAGATCATTTGGCATATTTACTGAAGTATGATTCGGTTCACGGAAAATACGCAGGTTCTGTTGAAGTTAAAGACGGAAGTCTTATCGTTGATGGAAACAAAATTAGAGTTACTTCAGAAAAGAACCCGGCAGACCTTAAATGGGGTGATGCAGGAGTTGATGTAGTAATGGATTGTACTGGAATTTTTACAGATCTTGACAACGCACAGGCTCACCTTGATGCTGGTGCTAGAAAGGTTGTAATTTCAGCTCCTTCTAAAACTGCTCCAATGTTCGTAATGGGAGTAAACCACCAGGACGTTAAGGCAGATCAGAATATCGTATCTAATGCTTCCTGTACTACTAACTGTCTTGCACCACTTGCAAAAGTGATCGATGATGAGTTTGGTCTTGTAGAAGGATTAATGACTACTGTTCACGCAACTACATCTACTCAATTTACTGTAGATTCTCCATCTAAGAAAAACTTCAGACTTGGAAGAAGCGCAATGGCGAATATCATCCCAAGTTCAACTGGAGCTGCAGTAGCAGTAACGAAAGTAATTCCTTCTCTTAAAGGAAAACTTACTGGTATGGCATTTAGAGTTCCAACTACAGATGTTTCTGTAGTGGATCTTACTGTTAAGACTGAAAAGTCTACCAGTTACGAGGAGATCAAGGCTGCTTTCAAAAAGGCTGCTGAAGGAGATTACAAAGGTGTAATTTCTTATACTGAAGAAGAAGTAGTAAGCCAGGATTACGTTTCAGATCCACATACCTGTAATTTTGATGCTGGTGCTGGTATCGAACTTAACGACAAGTTCTTCAAGCTAATCGCATGGTACGATAACGAGTATGGATATTCTTCTAAGCTTGTAGATCTTGCAGCTCACGTAGCTTCACTCTAATTCATTCTGAATAAAAATAAATAGCAGTTCGGTGTTACAGCTGAACTGCTTTCTTTTCAATTTAATCCATCTCAGAACATGATATTGATTGCCGATGGCGGGTCCACAAAATGTGACTGGATCTTACTGAACAATGAGGGTGAGCAGATTTTTAAAACCAGAAGTAAAGGTTTAAATCCTGCTGTTTTTAAAGAAGCTGTTCTTGAAGAACGTCTTGCCGAGAATCCTGAACTTGCTGAAGTAAGAGATACGATCGAAAAAGTACATTTTTATGGTGCCGGTTGCGGTACACCTACACCTACTGAACTTCTTAGAAGCATCATCGCGAACTATTTCACGAATGCAGACGAGGTAAAGGTGATGGAAGACACCGTAGCAGCTGTTTATGCTGCGACTACCGAACCTGGGATCGTATGTATTCTTGGTACTGGATCTAATAGCTGTTATTTTGATGGTGAAAACATTACTCAGGCAGTTGCTTCTCTCGGCTATATTCTAATGGATGAGGCCAGTGGTAATTACTTCGGAAAAAGACTGATTCGTGATTATTACTATAAACGAATGCCTCCTGAAATTGCTGAAAAATTTGAGCAAAAGTTCGACCTCAATTCAGATACCATTAAGATGAACCTTTATCGCAAGGATAATCCTAATACGTATCTCGCACATTTCGCAGAATTTATTTTCACGAATGAGCGTAATGGATACTTCTATAAGTTATTACATGAAGGTCTTTCAGATTTTGTTCACTCGAGAGTGATGAGCTACCCACAGGTGACATCTGTTCCTGTACATTTTATAGGTTCTATTGCATATTTCAGTCAGGATATTATAAAGGCAGTTTTACAACCTTACGGTATTGAAGTTGGTAATATCGTGAGAAGACCAATTGATGCATTAATTGAATACTACCGTCAAAATGTGATCAGTAAATAGTACAACTCATTTTCATAAATTAGAAAAGACTCGCAGATTGCGGGTCTTTTTTTTTATGAAAAATTTGGCTATACAACTCACTGAAGATGTATCACTTGTAAGTTTAAAATGTACATTTAGCGGCGTTTAGCGACCCTACATTTTATGTGATTTTATGCTGGTAAAAGTTTATGGAAGTGCTGTGTTTGGTGTAGATGCCACCACGATCACTATAGAAGTTAATGTAGCTTCAGGTATTGGATACCATCTTGTAGGATTACCAGATAATGCAGTCAAGGAATCCAGTTACCGGATAACCGCCGCCCTGCAGAATAACGGTTATAAATTACCAGGGAAAAAGATCATCGTAAACATGGCACCGGCCGATCTAAGGAAAGAAGGCTCAGCTTATGATCTTAGTTTCGCCATGGGCATTCTGGCCGCATCTGAACAAATAAAAGCTATCAATATTTCAGAGTATATAATAATGGGCGAATTGTCCCTTGATGGCAGCCTCCAACCTATTAAGGGAGCACTGCCAATCGCAATTCAGGCTAAGAAAGAAGGTTTTAAAGGTTTTATTCTGCCTGAACAAAACGCCAGAGAAGCAGCGATCGTGTCAGGTCTGGATGTGTTTGGAGTAAGTAACATCAAGCAAGTGACCGATTTTTTTCACTTAGGTAAGCAGCTGGAACCTACCATCATTAATACTAGAGAAACATTTTTCCAGGATCTCGATAATCTTGAACATGACTTCGCCGATGTGAAAGGCCAGGAATCTATAAAAAGGTGTATGGAGATCGCCGCTGCGGGAGGCCATAATATCATTCTTATTGGACCGCCAGGAGCGGGAAAAACAATGCTTGCCAAAAGATTGCCCAGCATTCTGCCGCCAATGACTCTGCAGGAAGCATTGGAAACTACTAAAATCCATAGTGTAGCCGGCCGAATTAAAGACAATGTTGGCCTGCTGGCTCAACGTCCATTCAGGAGTCCGCATCACACTATCTCCGATGTCGCTCTTGTTGGCGGGGGAGGATACCCACAACCCGGAGAGATCTCGCTTTCTCATAACGGCGTGCTGTTTCTGGATGAGCTTCCCGAATTTAAAAGAAGTGTATTGGAAGTTATGCGGCAACCTCTGGAAGACCGCGAGGTTACCATCTCCAGAGCCCGATTTACCGTTACCTATCCTTCCAGTTTTATGCTTGTCGCCAGTATGAACCCAAGCCCTGGTGGATATTTTAATGATCCCGATGCGCCTGTATCTTCATCAGCCTATGAAATGCAACGATACCTGGGGAAGATCAGCGGACCGCTACTCGATAGAATCGATATTCATATTGAAGTAACTCCAGTTCCATTTGATAAACTTAGCGAAGAACGCAAAGGCGAATCCAGTAAATCTATTCGTGAGAGAGTAAGTAAGGCCAGAAGCATTCAATCTGAAAGATTCTTGGATCTGGAAAATGTGCATTATAACGCACAGATTGGTCCAAGGCAAATAAGAGAGCATTGCCAGTTGGATGATGCTTCGAAGACGTTGCTGAAAACGGCAATGGAAAAATTAAACCTTTCTGCACGGGCTTACGATCGTATTTTAAAAGTTTCCAGAACAATTGCAGATCTTGCTGGAAGTTCTCAAATACAGGGAGAACATATAAGTGAAGCAATACAATATAGAAGTCTGGATCGTGAAGGATGGCTGGGTTAATATCTTGAGTTTTAATTAACGAAACCTTTGTCTGTTTTTTATATTTTTGGATAAAACCTACAAAATCAATCTGTAAATTTCGAAATTCACCGAAAGAGACGCAATAAAAACCAATGAAACAACTCCTTTTAGCCTCCGTATGTTTGCTTATTTTATCCTGTAAAGGAAATTCAGAAGATCCGGGGAAAGATCCGGGAGATACTGACACTTTGATAACGGAGAATATCCTGCCAGATGCACTCAAAACTACCGATAAAGTAACATTGAATATTACTGAAGCTAACAACCTAGCAGAATTACCATTGGCTTGTTTAAATACGGAATACCCTAATAAATTGGGACAAACTCTGGAAAATAAGAATGCGATGGATGAACCTCATGTCTTGCACCCGGCTTTTTACGGATGTTTTGACTGGCATTCGTCTGTTCACGCCCATTGGTCACTGGTAAGTTTGCTGAAGCAGTTTCCGGAGCTTAAGAAGAATGAGGAGATTCGTGAGAAGTTGAAAACCTCTCTCTCTTCAGAAAATATTGAAGGAGAGGTTGCTTACTTCAACCGTAAAGAAAGCGCTGCATACGAACGTACTTATGGCTGGGCATGGTTGCTGAAATTATCACAGGAGCTAAAGTCCTGGGAAGATCCTCTTGGGCAGGAACTTGCTGCAAACCTTCAACCACTTACAGATCTAATAACTACGCGATTCATTGAATTTCTTCCGAAGTTAAATTACCCGGTAAGAGTAGGAGAGCATACCAATACTGCATTCGGACTTACATTTGCTTATGATTATGCAGAAGCAACCGAAAACAAGGAATTAATGGAAGTGGTTAAGAAAAGTGCACAGAGTTTCTTCCTGAATGACGACAACTGCCCGGTAAGCTGGGAGCCAGGAGGGTATGACTTTATTTCGCCCTGCCTGGCAGAAGTGGATATTATGAGAAGAGTTCTTCCTAAAAGTGCTTTTAACCTTTGGATAGAAGATTTCATGCCGCAATTGAAAAACGAAGATTTTGAAATGGAAGTTGGTGAAGTTTCAGATAGATCTGATGGTAAACTGGTTCATCTGGATGGTCTGAACTTCAGCAGAGCCTGGATCTTCTCTGGTCTTGCCAATCAATACCCCGAAAAATTCGGTCATTTAAGAGCTCTAGCGAATGAGCATGTGGCCTATTCCTTTCCAAACGTTTCCGGTGACGGTTATGAAGGTGGACACTGGCTGGGAACTTTTGCGATTTATGCTTTGCAGGAATCTGGAAAGCAACCCGTAAAATGAAAAACTTCTTCAGAAATCTAGGTCCTGGAATCCTTGTTTCTGCTGCATTTATTGGTCCTGGAACCGTTACCGTATGCAGTCTTGCAGGTGTGGCTTTTGGTTATAGTCTGCTATGGGCTTTACTTGTTTCCTTAATTGCCTGTATCGTGTTGCAGGAGATGTCTGCCAGGCTTGGCCTAGTAACAGGCAAAGGTCTAAGTGATTCTATACGTCAATCCATAACATCTCCAGTATTCCGAATAGTAGCGCTAATTCTAATTTTTTCTGCAATTGTAATTGGGAATGCCGCTTACGAAGCTGGTAATATATCTGGAGCGGTCATGGGTGTGCAAAGTATCCTGCCTATTGAGGAAATATCAATTTTTGGAAATGTTATCAATCTTTGGAGCTTTATAATTGGAGGTTCCGCATTTCTACTGCTTTACCTGGGAAGTTATAAGAAGCTGGAAAAAGTATTTATAGGATTAGTAGTTTTAATGAGTCTTGCTTTTATTATCACAGCTTTCCTCACCCAGCCCTCCTGGGCTGGAATTCTTCAAGGCTTTGTGCCGACATCCATAAGTGATGAAATTCTCACGATCATCGCATTGGTGGGAACTACCGTGGTACCTTATAATTTGTTTTTACATGCATCTTTGGTTGGTGAGAAATGGACAGGTGTCAAACATCTTAAAACTGTACAGAGAGAACTGGTGTTTTCGATCATTCTTGGTGGACTCGTTTCTATGGCTATCTTAATATGCGCAGCTTCTTCCGGATTGAGCTCTATTGATGATGTAGCTGGTCTGGCAGTAGGACTGGAGCCATTGTTTGGAAGTATGGCAACCACATTTCTAGCGATCGGATTACTGGCAGCTGGGATCACCTCGTCCATAACAGCCCCTTTGGCAGCAGCTTATGTTGTGAAAGGTTGTCTTGGATGGAAGGCTGGAATGGCCGATTGGAGATTTAAAGCTGTGTGGATGAGCATAATTATTCTTGGTGTGTTTTTTAGCTCCCTGGGAATTAAACCGGTCGAGATCATTCAGTTTGCACAGGTAGCTAATGGAATTGTGCTTCCAGTTATTGCAATATTCCTCTTATGGATCGTCAATCAGGAATCAATTCTGGGTAAATTTAGAAATTCAGCTTTTCAAAACATAATTGGTATCTTGGTAATTGCCCTGGCTATATTCCTTGGCGCGAAATCAATTTATACAGTAATACAGAATTTATGATGAAACAAACCATCCATATAAATTGTGATCTTGGTGAAGGAGGAGAGTTTGACGAGAAGTTAATGCCACTTATTTCTGCCTGCAATATTGCCTGTGGAGGACATGCCGGAAACCTTGAAACCATGCATAGAACTGTAAGGTTGGCTCTTGAAAATAACGTAGAAATTGGAGCTCATCCATCCTATCCAGACCGGGCAAACTTCGGAAGAAATCATATGGAAATGACTGCTGAAGAATTGAAACTTTCAGTCGAAGGACAGGTGTTAAGTCTGAAGCAAATTGTGGAATCTGAAGGTGGGAAACTGAGTCATGTAAAACTGCATGGCGCTCTCTATAATGATGCCGCAAAAGATAGGAATATTTCCGAGATGGTAGTGAGGAGCCTGGAAGGTCTTGGAGAAGACTTGAGGCTGTTTGTGCCTCTCAATTCCCAACTCGGAGAACTCGCTTTAGGCAGATTTGAACTCTATTATGAAGCATTTGCAGATCGAAACTATGAGGATGATTATGGTTTGGTTCCTCGATCAAAATCGTATGCAATCATCGAAGATAGGGAAGTGGTTTTTCAGCACGTGAGAAGTATCTATAAAGAGAACAAAATCTTATTGCCGAACGGCGAATTTTTAGAGGCTCAGGCAGACACATTTTGCGTGCATTCTGATACCCCTTCGGCGGTGGAAATTTTACAATATCTACAACGTAAATTAGCTGCAGAAAATATCTATATTAAATCCTGAAAATGATCAAGTGGAAGAGTGTTTCGAGAATGGGAGATCGCGGAATTCTGATAGAATTCCCTCATGAAATTTCAGAAAAAACACTTCAAACTATACTTGACGCAAAATCTACGCTATTAAAATTAGACCTTGAACAAAAGGTTGAAATAACTAATACATATAACTCGATTTTAATCAGTTACCCTTCTACTATAAGAGATGTCTATAGTGAGTTGAATATAGTTTCCAAGGCTTTAAGAACTACGAATATATCAAAAAACCTGAACAAGCGAATTTTCAAGATTCCTGTTTGTTATGAGGCGGAATATGCTCCGGATCTGGAAGATGTAGCTGCGCTAAAAAAAATGAAAAAAGACGAAGTGATCTCCCTTCATTCCACTCCGGAATACCTCGTATATTTTACCGGTTTTTTACCGGGCTTTTTATACCTGGGTGGGTTGGATAAAAAAATTGCAATACCACGAAAAGACACTCCTCGCAAAATTGTAAAAAAAGGAAGCGTGGGGATCGCAGAAGATCAAACAGGAATTTATCCGCAAGAGAGTCCGGGTGGATGGCAAATAATTGGTAGAACACCACTGGATTTTTTTAATGTGAAAAATGAAATTCCCAGTCCATTTATAGCTGGAGATTTTGTGCAATTTTATCCTGTAAGTAATTCGGAATATCTCCAAATTAAAGAAAAGGTGAAGAATGGAATTTATGAATTCGAAATCGTCAAATCCAATGGGTGAAATAGTTGTCAAACAGCCAGGATTATTCTCCACGATTCAGGATTTCGGAAGATATGGATCTAGAAAATATGGTGTTCCTGAGGGTGGAATCATGGATAGATATGCCTTCAAGATCTGCAACCTTATTCTCGGGAATTCTGAAAATGATGCAGTATTGGAAATAACTTTTTTAGGGCCTGTTCTTGAATTTAGGACTGCTACGAATATTTGCGTTGGAGGAGCAAATCTTACTCCGAAGATTAACAATTTAGAGATCGAATTAAACACTGCTTATCCAGTAAAGGCTGGAGATATTCTTTCCTTCGGAAAAAGGAAATCTGGATTCCGGTCCTACCTCGCGATTAAAAATGGTTTTCAATCTCCGCAAATTCTGGGAAGTCGAAGTTGGTTCGAAGCTGTTACAGGAAATCATAGACTTCAGAAGAACCAGCTTTTACATTATCAAAATTCAGAAGCTATCAAGAATAATCCTCATTCAGCTATTCATGTAAATACAGATTACCTCAATTCAGAAATGATAGAAACTTATGAAGGGCCAGAATTTGATAAACTACCAGAATCTTTACAAAAACTTATTTTTCAGAATAAATTTAAGGTGAGTGGTGATAGCAACCGGATGGCTGTACAATTTGAAGAATTGATAAATAATGACCTCAAAGGCATTCACACTTCCCCGGTCATGCCTGGAAGCGTTCAACTTACCCCATCAGGAAATCTGATCGTGCTTATGAGGGACTGTCAAACTACGGGAGGTTATCCAAGGGTTTTACAGCTATCAGAGTATGGAATCCAGGTGCTTTCTCAAAAAATGCCCGGCGAAGTTGTGCAATTTTGTGCGAAGTCTTAATACCTGTAAATAGCAAAAAGTGCCAACTAAGTTTATTAATGCTATAGAAAAGACCCTACTCAGAACTACAACTAAACTATGATTGACACTTTTTTTGTCCCCAAAACATCTTAGATAAACTAAAATGACTCTACAAATATAGGTACAGTAGTAGCTGTAGAGTAGGGGAATTTTCCCCTTTCTTGCAGATAAGCTCGATTTTATTATTAGAAATTATATTTTAGAGGCAGATAATCAAACCCTTATAATCGTGAATCCACCAAAAAAGTGCATTACTGTTCAAAGAGCTAAAGAACTTCAAAAAGAATGGCGTGAAACCAGGTCTGTAGTTACTACAAATGGGAAAGAACATGAAGATACCTGTGAGTTCCATTTTGATCTGGAAGAACTTCAGGAATATATCAACTACGTTCGTGAAAAATCTCAACAAAATAAAGCGGAAAGGCCAGGAATCAATGTCTGGCTAGGTGCATATCAGGCTGAGGGTGATAAACCTAGTCTAAATACCGTGTTTTTCTCTGCAACGCGTAAAATGAAAGCAGAAGAGGAAGATGGTTCTGGAAGAGATTACCTCGAAAATGATGATATTGAACCAATGAATACTGTAGGAGGTATGTGGCCTCCCTTACCATATAAAGGCTAGGATTTTCTGTGATAAAATTCATTATTGAAAACAAGCTGTACATAGGATATCTTATGGAGTTCCTTGCAGCTTGTGCTGGAACAATACACCTCATAAAAGCACAGAATTTAAGAACTGGCGTAAAACTTTTTGTTGGATTCCTTTGGTTCAATTTTTTCTACGACCTGCTTGGCATGTACCCAATCTGGGCATATTATGATAATTACCAGTTGGCACCTTTTTTAAAAGACACTGCTTTTGCACGTAATTTCTGGTATTATAACAACTTTTATGTCATAAAGTATATCGTGCTGGGGCAGTTATTTATTTTGCAGTTAACCCATCCTGAAAGTCAGAGTCTAAGGAAAATCCTTGATAAGCTAAAATGGGCCTTTGTTGTCTACAGTGTTATATGCTTTGCAACTTTTGGCAACTATTTGTATCAATATGACTATACAGTCATCATATTTGGAACTTTCTTTCTCGTAGGATGCATTATGGCGTACCTCATTCAAATGCTTCGTACAGATGAAATTCTTCAATTTAAGTCTGATGTAATTTTTTATATCTCAGTAGGGCTTATCATTTACGAATTATGCATTGCACCAATTAATATTTATGGAGGATATTTCAATGAAGGTAATATGGAATTCGTCCAGTTCTATGCACGTATTCTCAGGTACGGGAATATTTATTTATACGGAATTTTTATTATAGGTTTTCTAGTAACTTTGAGGAATGGAAGAAAAACTGATACCTTAGCTTAGAATTAATGTTTGATTCTAATAGCTAAATTAGGTTTACCAGTATTTAAAATCCAATAGAAATGCTTCGGAAGGAAGAGATTATTCTAATTCTCTATTTTATACTGGTGATCGTTCTACTCACCGTATTCACCGTTTTTTTTGTGATCACTTATCAGAAGCGGAAGAATAAGATCTTACAGGAGAAATTTGAGGCAGAACAACAATTTTTAATAGAACTCAATAATACGAAGATAGAGATACAGGAAGCTACATTGAAGAATGTAAGCTGGGAACTCCATGATAATATCGGTCAGTTACTATCTGTGGCCAGTATCCAGTTGAATATACTTTTAAAAAGATCCAGTGAGAATGCCGCTCCAGCAGTTACAGAGATCAAAGAACTGGTGGCAAATTCATTAAATGAAGTTCGTTCACTCTCCAGAACTCTAAATAATGAAGTAATTCATACAACCGGGTTACACAAATCTGTTCGAGACGAGCTGGATCGTTATAATCGTATGGATATCCTGCATGCAGAATTGGAAATCAAGGGTGAGTTCAGGGAAATTAAACCTGAAAGTGAGATTATTATATTCCGGATCATGCAGGAATTTTTTAATAATGTCATCAAATATGCCGAGGCTTCTTCACTTGAGGTTCAATTAAATTATCTGGAACATTCACTACAGATCCAAGCTAGAGATAACGGGAAAGGTTTCGATGATACTGAAGTAGAAAAAGGTTCCGGAATAATTAACATGTATAGCAGGGCCAAGCTAATCAATGCTAAAATTGATATACAGAGTAGAGTTGGAAAAGGAACTTCTTTGAAATTAATCTATCCTATTCAAATAGCCAGCAATGTATAAAAATATAAGCATAGTCGATGATCATAAGCTGTTCGCAAGTTCACTTCGCGTGCTGGTGAATTCCTTCGAAGGTTTCAAGGTGCTTAATTATTTTAAAAATGGTCAGGAGCTTGTAGAGCATGTGCAAAGTGGCCTGGAACTTCCTGATGTTTTATTATTGGATATGCGAATGCCAGTAATGGACGGTTTACAGACAATGACCTGGTTAAAAGAACATCAGCCAGATCTTAAAGTTCTGGCCCTCACTGTAGATCAGGAAGATGAAACGATCATCAGGATGTTGAAACTCGGTGCTCGCGGATATCTTCTGAAGGATATAGATCCTGATGAATTTGAACTAGCCTTAAACAGGATCGTTGAAACAGGTTATTATACGAATCAGTTGATTTCTGAAGCTTATAGAAACGAAGGAAAAGCCGAGAAATATGAAGTTCTTACCGGTAGAGAGCAGGAGTTTTTAAGTTATGCCTGTAGTGAGCTTACTTATAAAGCGATCGCATCAGAAATGAATCTTAGTCCTAAAACTGTTGAGAATTATAGGGAGAGTCTTTTCAGCAAGTTACGGGTTAAGAGTAGAGTAGGCCTGGTTATGGTGGCCATCAAAGAAGGGTATTTCAAGATTTAAAAATTTAAGAATACTTTATATCAAATGCAGCTTTGCGTCATTACTTAATTCGCGAACTGCAGTATCTTCGTACTTTCAAATTAGATATTCGTGATAGATTCAGCAAAAATAGAACTTCGGAATTTACAGGTTAAGGATTACGAGGAATTGAAGATTTCCATGGTCAAGAGTTACCAGGCTATGCCAGATGAATACTGGAGCAAGGCTGAGATCAAAACCTTGATAAGTAAGTTTCCTGAAGGCCAGTTGTGCATCATTATAGATAATCGAATTGCGGGATGTGCGCTTTCTATTACCGTAGATTACGACAAGTTTGATGATAATCATACCTATGAGGAGATCATTGGGGGAGAAAACTTTTCCACGCATACTAAAAATGGGAATGTTCTCTACGGAATCGATGTCTTTATTCACCCTGAATTTCGCGGAATGCGATTGGGTCGAAGACTCTATGAAGCTAGAAAAGAATTATGTGAGCACTTAAATCTGAAAGCGATCGTTTTTGGAGGCAGAATTCCAAATTATGCAAAATATGCAGATGAGTTAACACCGAAGCGATATATCGAGAAAGTAAAATTGCAGGAAATTCATGATCCTGTACTATCATTTCAGTTAAGTAATGACTTTCACGTAAAGAAAGTGATCAAGGGATATCTCTCCGGAGATCACGAATCCAAGGAGTTTGCTACTTTGATGGAATGGAATAACATCTATTATTCTAAACCTCAAAAGCTGGTAAATACTACCAAAACGGTGGTTCGACTTGGGCTTGTGCAATGGCAGATGCGTTTGTTCAAAGATTATGAAGCGCTGGTTTCCCAGATCGAGTTTTTTGTGGATGCCGTAAGTAATTATCAGAGTGATTTCATACTTTTTCCGGAGCTTTTCAATGCACCATTAATGGCTCAGTTCAATCATCTTTCTGAGCCGGAAGCCATTCGCGCGTTATCAGACTATACCGAGAAATTGCTGGAAACCTTCCGTGAGTTCGCTATCAATTATAACATTAATATCATTACCGGAAGTATGCCAATGCCGGAAGGTGAGCACATGTACAACGTAGGATATCTTTGCAGAAGGGATGGAAGCTACGAACGCTACGAAAAACTGCATATCACTCCGGCAGAAGAAACTGCCTGGGGGATGAAGGGTGGTAATAAACTGGAAACCTTTGATACCGATTGCGGAAAAATTGGAGTACTCATTTGCTATGATGTGGAATTTCCTGAAGTTTCACGATTACTTGCCGAGGAAGGAATGAACATATTATTTGTACCGTTCATGACAGATACTCAAAATGGATATTCTCGGGTGAAGATCTGCGCTCAGGCCCGTGCAGTGGAAAATGAATGTTATGTCGCCATCGCAGGCTCCGTTGGAAATCTGCCTAAGGTAGATAACATGGATATTCAGTACGCTCAAAGTGCTGTATTAACCCCTTCAGATTTTGCATTTCCAGTAAACGGAATCAAAGCGGAAGCTACTCCTAATACTGAAAGTACTTTACTGGTAGATGTCGATCTGGATCTTCTAAAAGAGTTACATAACTTCGGAAGTGTTCGAAACATGAAAGACAGGAGAAAAGATCTATATTCTTTACGAAGAAAAAAATAGAATATTCAGCTGAAAATGAGGAGGTTTTAGAACTTTTTATTAGTTTTAAACCATGATTAGTATGGTTGAAAAATTCGTTGTGGCGGTGTTGGAAATTTTGTTCTAAAAAGTCTCTACATTCCATTTTATCATAAGCTCATGAAGCCACCATTTCTGGTGGCTTTTTTTATGCCGGTAATTTTAATTTCGACTCAGATATAGTTCCAGAGATCGTAAATAAAAGCCAATTAAATTGCTGACATTCAACTAAATACGTAATCAGTCCTTCAATTAGCGTTCATTCAGTCATTTAATATCACGACTTAAGGTGTTCGAATCCCAGTATTTTTAATTCTTACAGAACAGAATTGAAATTTAATGAATACCAAATATAGCAGCACCATAACGCAAAGTGATTCTCAACCAGCTTCCCAAGCCATGCTTCACGCCATTGGATTGAGCAGGGAAGATCTCAAAAAACCTTTCGTAGGGATAGGAAGTACCGGGTATGAAGGTAATCCCTGTAACATGCATCTCAATGATCTTGCAAAAGAGGTCAAAAAAGGGACTCAGCAAGCCGGTATAAACGGACTTATTTTTAATACGATTGGCGTAAGTGATGGAATTTCCATGGGAACTCCAGGAATGCGTTTTTCACTTCCTTCACGGGATCTAATCGCAGATTCTATGGAAACTGTGGTTAGCGGAATGTCTTATGACGGACTCGTAACTGTAGTTGGCTGTGACAAGAATATGCCAGGTGCACTCATGGCAATGCTAAGATTAAACCGGCCTTCGGTATTAGTGTATGGAGGAACGATATCTTCGGGTTGTCATAATGGTAAAAAACTGGATGTGGTTTCAGCTTTTGAAGCCTGGGGTTCCAAGGTTTCCGGAGAAATGCAGAAAGAGGAGTATCAACAGGTGATTGAAAAAGCCTGTCCTGGTGCCGGAGCATGTGGTGGTATGTATACTGCAAATACTATGGCTTCAGCAATTGAGGCTCTGGGAATGAGTCTGCCCTTTAACAGCTCTAATCCTGCAACCGGTCCTGAAAAGGTGAAGGAAAGTGTAAAAGCTGGGGAAGCTATGCAACTGTTACTTGAAAAAGATCTCAAACCTAAAGATATCGTATCTGCCAAATCTCTTGAAAATGCCATTAGATTATTGACCGTACTTGGTGGTTCTACCAATGCTGTGCTGCATTTTCTGGCGATCGCTAAAGCTGCGGAAATCAACTTCGGATTAAAGGATTTTGAAAGAATTTGTGAAGAAACTCCATTTCTAGCAGATCTTAAGCCTAGTGGTAAATATCTTATGGAAGATATTCACAGGATTGGTGGAATTCCGGCCGTCATGAAGTATATGCTGGAGAAAGGACTGCTCCACGGGGATTGCATGACGGTTACCGGAAAAACCATAGCAGAAAATCTTGAGGAGGTAGAATCTATGCCTTTTGATCAGGATATAATACACCCGGTAGAGAAACCTATTAAAGCGACAGGACATATTAGAATACTATACGGGAATCTCGCTTCTGAAGGTTCCGTAGCAAAAATAACTGGAAAGGAAGGTTTGAAATTCCATGGTAAAGCGAAAGTTTTCAATGGTGAATATGATGCTAATGAAGGGATTTCATCTGGAAAGGTGCAGAAAGGTGATGTAGTCGTCATTAGATATGAAGGTCCAAAAGGGGGGCCTGGTATGCCAGAAATGTTAAAGCCTACTTCAGCAATTATGGGAGCTGGGCTGGGTAAGGATGTGGCTTTGATCACCGATGGTAGATTTTCTGGAGGAACTCATGGATTTGTCGTGGGTCATATTACTCCGGAAGCGCAACAGGGCGGACTAATTGGATTGCTGAAAGATGGCGATGAAATAAGTATTAATGCCGAAACAAATAAGATCGAAGCTCATTTGAGTGATGAAGAAATAACTAAGAGAAGAGCAGTATGGAAAGCGCCCGCATTCAAAGCAAAAGGAGGCGTGCTTTATAAATACGCGAAAACAGTAGCATCAGCATCAGAAGGATGCGTGACAGATGAATTTTAATTAGGTGGAAATATGGAGGTTAAAACAGCAAGTTTCGAAAAGCAAAGCACGAAAAAAAGCCTGACCGTATCAGGAGCAGAGGCGGTGATCAAATGTTTGCTCGAAGAAGGTGTAGATACTATTTACGGATATCCTGGAGGGGCGATCATGCCTGTATATGATGAACTGTATAAATATCAGAAGGAAATTCACCATGTACTCACCAGGCACGAACAGGGAGCAACGCATGCCGCCCAGGGTTATGCCAGAGTTTCAGGAAAAGTAGGTGTTGCTGTGGCAACTTCAGGTCCGGGAGCTACCAACCTTGTAACCGGGATTGCCGATGCGCAGATAGATTCCACTCCAATGGTTTGTATCACTGGCCAGGTAGGATCCCATCTTCTGGGTTCAGATGCTTTCCAGGAAACCGATATTGTAGGTATATCCACACCTGTAACCAAATGGAATTACCAGATCACCAACGCTGCAGAGATCCCGGAAGTAATGGCAAAAGCTTTTTATATCGCCAGGTCAGGAAGACCAGGGCCGGTATTAATCGATATTACCAAGGATGCCCAGTTTGCTTCATTGGAATTCAGTTATAAAAAATGTTCTGGAATAAGAAGTTACCAGGCGATCCCGGAACTAAATCTTCTTGAAGTACAACGCGCTGCAGAAGTGATCAATAATGCTAAAAAACCAATGATCGTTTGGGGACAGGGAGTGATCCTGGGAGGAGCTGAAGATTTATTTAAACAGGTTGTAGAAAAATCTGGCATTCCTGCAGCGTGGACCATTCTGGGACTTTCGGCATTACCAACAGATCATCCATTGAACGTGGGAATGGTGGGCATGCATGGAAACTATGCACCAAATATGCTAACTAATGAATGCGATGTTTTAATTGCAATTGGGATGAGGTTTGATGACCGGGTTACCGGAAATCTTGAAAAATACGCGAAACAGGCGAAGATCATTCACTTTGAGATCGATCCGGCTGAAATTAATAAAAATGTACACGCAGACTACCCGGTTCTGGGGGATGTAAAAGAAAGTCTGAAGGCATTGCTTGAATTACTGGAGCCATATTCTCATAAGGAATGGCACCAGAAGTTTAAGGATATGTACAAAACTGAATATGAGAAAGTCATTCAGGGAAATTTAGATGTAACCAAGAAAGATCTGGGAATGGCTGAGGTTATCCAGGAAGTAAATATTCAATCTAAAGGAGATGCGATCATTGTCTCAGATGTTGGTCAGCACCAAATGGCAGCCTGCCGCTATGCCAAATTCAATCAGTCAAGAAGTAATGTGACATCCGGGGGATTAGGAACTATGGGATTTGCGTTACCAGCAGCCATTGGTGCAAAAATGGCAAAACCAGAAAGAGATGTTGTCGCGGTGATAGGAGATGGCGGTTACCAAATGACCATACAGGAATTAGGAACCGTATTCCAGACCAAAGTTCCGGTCAAGATCGTGCTTTTGAATAACGGATTCCTGGGAATGGTAAGACAGTGGCAGCAAATGTTCTTTGACAGGCGTTATGCCTCCACAACCATGGTGAACCCAGATTTTATTGCGATTGCCAAAGGTTATCACATTAAAGCAAACCAGGTGACCGAAAGGAGTCAGCTTGAGTCGGCAGTAAAAGAAATGATGGAAAGCGATGAAGCCTATTTCCTTGAAGTAAAAGTTGAACAGGAAGAAAATGTGTTCCCAATGATCCCAACCGGAGCATCAGTTTCAGAAATATTATTAGAGTAATGGAAAAACAGAACTATACAGTTTCGATTTATACCGAAAATAATCTTGGCCTACTTTCCAGAATCGCGGCTATCTTTTTGAAAAGGCATATCAACATTGAAAGTATTACGGCTTCCCCCAGTGAGGTGACAGAGGTTATGCGTTTTATCATCATTGTAAAGGTTTCCGAAGAACAGATCAAGAAGATCGTAGGACAGATCGAAAAGCAGATCGAGGTGATCAAAGCTTTTTATCATACCGATGCTGAAACGATTTACCAGGAAACAGCTTTGTATAAGATCAAATCTGAAGATTTTCTGGATGACCATAATATTCAGGATTTTATAAAGGAGACCAATGCGCGAATTGTGACCGTAACCAGGCAGTTTTTTGTGATAGAAAAGACCGGAAAACGTAATGAGGTTGATCAGCTTTATGAGAAACTAAAACCCTACGGACTCATGCAATTTGTAAGATCTGGAACGATCGCTGTTACTAAGAACGAAATGCCGATATCAGGAATACTAGAAAAATTTAATACCACAAACTCATTATCATGACCAACTATTTTAACAGCCTTACCAAAGCTGAAAAACTCGATCAATTAGGTACCTGTAGATTTATGGAACTGGATGAATTCAGTAATGAAGCAGATGCTTTAACAGATAAGAAAATAGTCATTGTAGGTTGCGGTGCTCAGGGTCTCAATCAGGGACTAAATATGCGTGACAGCGGTCTAGATATTTCATATGCACTTAGAGAAAGCGCGATCAGGGAAAAACGTCAATCCTGGAAAAATGCTTCAGAAAATGATTTTACGGTTGGAATTTATGAAGAATTGATCCCGGATGCAGACCTTGTAATCAACCTTACACCAGATAAGCAGCATACTTCAGTTGTAAAAACCATCCAGCCGCACCTAAAGCAAGGAGCTGTTTTATCTTATTCTCACGGCTTTAATATCGTGGAAGAAGGAATGAAGATTCGGGAGGATGTAACCGTGATCATGGTCGCTCCAAAATGTCCCGGATCTGAAGTTAGAGAAGAATATAAACGTGGTTTTGGAGTACCTACCTTGATCGCGGTTCATCCTGAAAATGATCCTAAAGGTATAGGGCTGGAGTGGGCGAAAGCCTATGCTTATGCCACAGGTGGTCATCGCGCCGGAGTACTGGAATCTTCTTTTGTTGCTGAAGTAAAATCTGATCTTATGGGTGAGCAAACCATCCTTTGTGGTGTTTTACAAACCGGTTCTATTCTAACTTTCGATAAAATGGTTTCTGAAGGTCTGGATAAGAATTATGCAGCAAAACTAATTCAGTATGGTTGGGAAACGATTACGGAAGCTTTGAAGCACGGCGGAATCACCCAGATGATGGACAGACTTTCTGATCCTGCAAAGATGAGAGCCTATGAAATTTCAGAAGAACTAAAGGAAAAAATGCGTCCGTTATTTCAGAAGCATATGGATGATATTATCTCCGGAGAATTTAGCAGCAGGATGATGCGGGACTGGGCGAAAGATGATACTGAATTGCATACCTGGAGAGCTGAAACTGAAAATACCGCTTTTGAGAAAACTGAAGCAACTTCAGAAGAGATCACAGAACAGGAGTATTTTGATAAGGGAGTCTTGCTGGTTGCTTTTGTAAAGTCGGGGGTAGAATTAGCCTTTGAAACCATGGTCGACGCCGGAATTATCGAGGAGTCTGCTTATTATGAATCCTTGCATGAAACTCCCCTTATAGCGAATACCATCGCCAGAAAAAAACTATACGAAATGAACCGCGTAATTTCAGATACTGCGGAATATGGATGTTATTTATTCGATCATGCAGCGAAACCACTGATCAAGGATTATGTGAATTCTCTGGAACCTGAAGTTGCCGGAAGAAAATTTGCTTCAGAAGATATAGGAGTGGATAATGAGGAATTGTCAAAAGTGAATCAGGAGATCAAAGAGCATCCCGTAGAGAAGGTAGGCGCAACATTACGATCTGCGATGACTGCAATGAAGAAAATATACGCTTAATGGAAACTCTGCTGGAAAAAGATACGATTTACAAACCTAGTCTCGAAGCGGTTAAAGAGGCTTCGGAAAGGATCTCAAAGGTGGTGCTGAAAACTCCTTTAGCTGAATCTTTTACCTATAGCAAGCGCTTTGATGCAAAGGTAATGCTGAAGCGTGAGGATTTGCAACAGGTTAGATCCTATAAAATTCGTGGAGCCTATAATAAAATCTCCAGTTTACCACAGGAACAGCTTGAAAAAGGTGTGATCTGTGCCAGTGCCGGCAATCATGCTCAGGGTGTTGCCTTTGCCTGCAATAAGCTCAAAGTTAAGGGTGTGATCTATATGCCTGGTACCACGCCACAACAAAAAGTGGAGCAAACTGAAATGTTCGGTGGTGAATGGGTGGAAGTAGTGCTGAAGGGTGATACCTATGATGATTCCTTTAAGAGTGCGATGGCGCATAGGGCTGAAAAAGGACTTATTTTCATTCATCCTTTCGATGATGAAAAAGTTATTGAAGGTCAGGCAACCATTGCCCTGGAGATCCTTGAGCAAGCAAATGAAGCTATAGATTATGTTTTTGCTCCACTTGGCGGAGGCGGACTGCTGGCAGGAATTTCTTCCATGTTCAAGGAACTATCGCCCAATACTAAGATCATTGGGATCGAACCTCAGGGTGCGCCTTCGATGAAGACCTCTCTAAAAGAAGGTAAGGTGGTAGAGTTGGATCATATTGAACGATTTGTAGATGGCGCTTCTGTCCAGAAAGTTGGGACGAGAAACTTTGCCATTTGTAAGGAAAACCTGGATGAAATGATCACAGTGCCGGAAGGAAAGATCTGCCAGACCATCCTTGATCTTTATAACCAGGATGCCATGGTAGTGGAACCGGCCGGAGCGATGGCGATTTCAGCTCTGGATCTATATGCTGAAAAGATCAAGGGTAAGAACGTTGTTTGTATCGTTAGTGGCAGTAACAACGATATCATACGGATGGCTGAGATCAAGGAACGTGCATTGTTGTATTCCGGATTAAAACATTATTTCGTAATCGTTTTCCCTCAAAGAGCAGGAGCCTTAAAAGAATTTGTAGCAAAAGTCCTGGGACCAAATGATGATATCACTCATTTTGAATATTCTAAAAAGCATAACAGGTCGAATGGGCCAGCGGTCGTAGGTATTGAGCTGAAAGATCCAGCGGACTTTGAACCTCTGGTAGAGAGAATGAAAAAGAAGAATTTTTATGGGGAATATTTGAATAATAATCCAAATTTATTTCAATTTTTGATCTAGAAATGCCTGTACCTTAAAAATTTATATACATTTGTAATATGATTTCGATCAATAAGATAATATTAGTCCGTTTCAATTTCAGGCCCCGCCGCCGCTTCTAGGCAGCACCCCGAAACGACTTTTTATTACTATTATCTTACATCCCAATTTTGAACTACATAAACGGCATAGAATACAAACTTAATATCAGATCATTCTCTGATATTTCCCCTATGCGCCGCCGTTTTCCCCGTCGCACGTAAGTGCGTCTATATATCTATGGAACCTAGGTGAGTCCGGTTCCGCTCTCGAAAACCCAGATCAAAATATAATTTCCAACATAAATCTTTTAGCAGATGAAAATTCTCATTGCTAATAAATCTCACGCTTCCTATGCTGAGGTCATTTGTAATACTATCGAAGAATCGGCAAAGGTTCGGGGTACCGGTATTGCGCGCAGAACTCCTGAATATATCATCAATAAGATGGAGAAGGGAAACGCTGTGATCGCTCTCGAAAAGGAGAATTTTGCCGGTTTCTGTTATATAGAAACCTGGAGCCACGACAAGTATGTGGCTAATTCCGGACTCATTGTCCATCCAGATTTTAGAAATCAGGGGCTGGCGAAAGATATCAAAAATGTCATTTTTGATCATTCCCGAAAGAAATATCCGGATGCTAAGATATTCGGGATCACCACAGGTTTAGCGGTCATGAAGATCAATTATGATCTTGGCTATCAACCGGTCACCTTTTCTGAACTTACCGATGATGAGACATTCTGGAAAGGATGCCAGACCTGTAAGAATTATGATGTACTTACCAGAACCGACCATAAGATGTGTTTGTGTAC
>NZ_JBLWIM010000008.1:188579-243422 GCF_048381525.1 Christiangramia qingdaonensis | reverse complement strand
AACGAAAAGGCATTTCAGCGATTAAAACATATCAAGCAGACACTTTTCTATAAGAAGGAAAAGGGTTGAATTTAAAAAAAAACTAAACTGGATCTAAACAAGATCCTTCAGCATATAACATAAGTTATATCGACCTGAATTATTGCTGGTTGATTCATAGAACAAAAGTTAGTTATGAAAAAAGTAGTTATAGCATACAGTGGAGGTTTAGATACTTCATATTGTGCAAAGTATTTATCTGAAGAAGAAGGTTTTGAAGTTCATGCCGTAAGTGTGAATACTGGAGGATTTTCAGAAGAAGAAATAAAAAATATTGGTGAAAATGCCAAAAAGATAGGAGCGAGTAGCTATAAAAATATCGATGCGGTCAACTCCTTTTACGAAAAAGTGGTAAAATATCTCATTTTTGGAAATGTTCTTAAGAATGATACTTATCCTTTATCTGTAAGTGCAGAGAGGATCGTACAGGCCATGGAAATCGTGAATTACGCAAAAAAAACAGGTGCTGGATATATCGCCCATGGTAGCACCGGTGCAGGAAACGACCAAGTTCGATTTGATATGATCTTCCAGATCATTGCCCCAGATATACAAATTATAACTCCTATAAGAGACAAACAACTAAACAGACAGGAAGAGATCGAATACCTTAAAAGTAAAGGGGTCGAGATGAACTGGGATAAAGCAAAATATTCGGTTAATAAAGGTCTGTGGGGAACCAGTGTTGGAGGAGCAGAAACTCTGACTTCAGAAAAAGCATTGCCAGAAGAGGCATTTCCTTCTCAATTGCAGGAAAAAGAACCAAAGCAAATTAAGTTAACATTTAAACAAGGTGAGCTCATTGCTATTGATGGAAATGAAAACGAACCTGTGCAGAATATAGATATCCTTGAAGGGATCGCTTCAAAATTTGCAATTGGAAGAGACATTCATGTAGGTGATACGATCATAGGAATTAAAGGTAGAGTAGGTTTTGAAGCAGCTGCAGCACTTATCACCATAAAGGCGCATCACCTTTTAGAGAAGCATACGCTAAGCAAATGGCAATTACAACATAAAGAATATACCTCGAACTGGTATGGGATGCATCTGCATGAAGGATTGTATCTAGATCCGGTGATGAGGGATTTTGAAGCGCAATTAGAAAGCTCCCAATCAAAAGTGACCGGTGATGTTTTTGTAAGCCTGAAACCTTACCATTTTAGGCTGGATGGGATTAGCTCGCCGAACGATCTTATGAACAGCAGTTTTGGGAATTATGGTGAAGAGAACAAAGCCTGGACAGCCGAAGATGCCAAAGGATTTATTAAGATCCTTTCTAATTCAGGAAAGATATATCAACACGTAAATCAGGATTCATGATAGAGGCAGGAATTATTGGAGGAGCAGGTTATACTGCGGGAGAATTGATCAGGATCTTATTATACCATCCTGAAGTAAACCTGAATTTTGTCTACAGCACTTCTCAACCCGGCAGGCCTGTTCATAGTATTCACCAGGATCTTATTGGAGAGACTGAACTGAAGTTCACTAATCTGATCAATAAGGAAGCAGACGTGGTTTTTCTTTGTCTCGGACATGGGAATTCTAAAAAGTTTCTTTCAGAAAATGAGTTTTCAGAAAGAACGAAGATCGTAGATCTAAGCACAGATTTCAGAATGAAGTCGAATGACCACACCTTTGTTTATGGTCTTCCGGAAATGAATAAGGATAAGATCCAGTCTGCCAGTTTTATTGCGAACCCGGGATGTTTTGCTACTGCGATTAGCCTGGCAATTCTTCCATTAGCGCAGGCAGGTTTCTTGCTGGAAGACGTTCATGTGAATGCCGTAACTGGTGCGACAGGTGCTGGTACTTCGCTTTCTAAAACAACTCATTTTACCTGGAGGGACAATAACTTTTCAGCATATAAGAGTTTTGAGCATCAACATTTGCAGGAAATAGGGCAGAGTCTAAAGCAGCTTCAGGAAACTCATAGTGCTGCGATCAATTTTATTCCGAATAGAGGGAATTTTTCAAGAGGTATTCATGCAACGGCGTACACAAAATTTGAAGGTGAACTGGAAGAGGCAAAATTGATGTATTCCGAATTCTATAAAAATGCCGCGTTTACTTTCATTACTGAAGAAGAAATGCACTTAAAACAAGTGGTTAATACTAATAGGTGCCTGTTGAGGTTGCAAAAATTTGATGATAAATTATTGATCACAAGCGTAATCGATAATCTACTGAAAGGAGCTTCAGGACAGGCTGTTCAAAATATGAATCTAATGTTTGGCTTTGAAGAGAAGACAGGTTTGAATCTAAAAGCAAGTTATTTCTAAAATTTCACAATTGGATGATTTTATCTATTACACAAGAACCAATGATAATTAAGGTGATATGAAAATAGCAATTATAGGTGCTGGGAATCTAGGTGTTTCTATTGCGAAGGGCCTCATCTTCAGTAATGCGTTTACCACGCTTTACCTAAGTAAAAGAAAGATTGAAAATATCCAGGAATTTGAAGAATATGCAAAGGTTCATGTAACTTCAGATAACCTGAAAGCAGTCAGAAATTCTGATATTCTGATCTTTGCCGTTCAGCCCACGCAGTTTGAACGCATTCTTGAGGAGATCAAAGAGGAACTTACAGATAAGCATGTTTTGATCTCAACAGTTACCGGCTTTAAGATTCCCAGGATCGAAGCCATCATTGGTCAGGATCATTACATTATCAGGTCCATGCCTAATACGGCGATCGCTGTTGGGAAATCCATGACCTGTTTGTGTAGTAATGAAGTAGGTGAAAAAAGAATTAAGATCGCTGAAGCTATTTTCAACAGATTGGGAACCAGTATTATCATCCCTGAGAATAAAATGCAGGCAGCCACGGTTATTTGCGCCAGTGGTGTCGCTTTCTGGCTGCGTTTAATACGTGCGACTACTCAGGGAGCTGTGCAACTTGGGTTTGATGCGAAGGACGCGCAGGAGCTCTCTATGCAAACCTGCCTGGGAGCCGCCAGTCTTTTGATAGAATCAGGTAAACATCCGGAGGAAGAGATCGATAAGGTAACCACTCCAAGAGGCTGCACTATAGAGGGTCTTAACGAGATGGAGCATAACGGCCTGAGTTCCTCGCTGATTAAAGGAATACAAGCCTCTTTTAAAAAGATTAATACAATATCAGACCAGTAATTATGGAATTATTTGATGTTTACCCGTTATACGATATCACCCCGGTCAAGGGTGATGGTTGCTATGTTTATGATGAAAGCGGCAAGAAGTACCTGGATCTTTATGGAGGTCACGCGGTCATCTCCATTGGTCATTCGCATGCAAACTATGTACAGGCCATACAAACTCAGGTTGCACAACTTGGCTTTTATTCCAATTCCATCAAAAATCCCCTGCAAAATGAACTTGCAGATAAACTGGAGGAAATTTCTGGAATTAAGGATTATGCGCTGTTCTTATGTAGCTCTGGAGCTGAAGCTAATGAAAATGCTCTAAAAGTCGCTTCTTTTCATACTGGCAAGGACAGGATCATTTACTTCGAGAATGCTTTTCACGGTAGAACTTCTGGCGTAGTGGCGATTACCGATAATGAAAACATCAAAGCACCATTCAATAAAGGTCATAAGGCTACCCGACTGGCATTTAATAACATAGCTGCATTAGAAACTGAATTCAAGAAAGGGGATGTTGCAGCAGTTATTTTTGAAGTGATCCAGGGTGTTGGCGGACTGGATGAAGCAGACTCCGGTTTCTACAAGGCCGCAGCCGATATTTGTAAGGAGTACAATGTCATGCTAATCGCAGATGAGGTACAGTCTGGGTTTGGTAGAACCGGAGAATTCTTCGCTTTTCAGAAGCATGGAATTAGGCCAGATATTGTTAGTATGGCCAAAGGAATGGGGAACGGTTTTCCTGTCGGCGGAATTTTGATCGACCCTAAAATTACTCCTCACTACGGAATGCTGGGTACGACTTTCGGCGGAAATCATCTCGCATGTGCTGCGGCGATTTCAGTTTTAGATACTATCAAAGAAGAAAACCTGATGCATAATGCTACTGAAGTTTCAGAATATATCCGGGAGGAAGCAGCTAAGATTTCAGAAATAAAAAAGATAAAAGGTCGGGGTTTGATGATAGGACTGGAGTTTGACTTTGAGATCGCTGCACTTCGGAAGGAACTTTTATTTGACTTCCAGGTATTTACCGGGGCGTCATCAAATAAAAAACTACTCCGAATCCTTCCACCATTAAATATTCAGAAAGAACAATTTCAGATCTTTTTTGAAGCTTTAAGGCAAGCATTGAAAAATCAAAAAATAGGCTCTGAAGCTTCGTAACGACCACTTCAGAAAAAATAATTAGCATAGTCAGTAAACTTCGGTTTTCAGAAAAGTATAAGAATGAAAAACTATATAAACCTATCAGATATTGAGGATCTTAAAGCTTTGATCCATGACGCAAGAGCCATGAAATCAAATCCTCCAGAGGAAAAACCTGGAAAAGGTAAAACTCTGGGAATGTTATTTTTCAATCCAAGTCTTCGTACCCGTCTAAGCACTGAAAAAGCTGCCAGATTACTAGGTATGGAGGTGATGGTCATGAATGCTGACAAAGATGGTTGGGCGTTAGAATTTGAAGAAGGTGCGATTATGAATTCAGACAAAGCAGAACATATAAAAGAAGCAGCTGCAGTACTTTCACAATATTGCGATATTATCGCAGTACGAGCATTTCCAGGCCTTAAAGACAGGGAGAAGGATGAAACTGAACTGGTGATGAATAGTTTCAAAAAATACGCTTCAGTTCCCATAGTGAATCTGGAAAGCGCTACTGGCCACCCGTTGCAGGCTTTAACAGATGCGATCACCATTCAGGAATTAAGTGAGAAATACCGTCCTAAGGTAGTGTTGACCTGGGCTCCGCACCCAAAAGCCTTACCACAATCTGTAGCGAATTCTTTTACTGAAGTGATGCAGAAAATGGAAGTTGATCTTGTGATCGCTAATCCTGAAGGATATGATCTGGATCCAAAAATTCGAAAAGACGTTCGTGTTGAGCATGACCAGGAAAAAGCTTTTAAGGACGCCGACATTGTATACGTAAAAAACTGGAGTAGTTATAAAAAATACGGTCAGGTACTCGAGGTTGAAGAAAACTGGACCGTAGATCAGGCTAAATTAAAGAAAACCAATAACGCAAAAGTGATGCATTGTCTTCCTGTTAGGAGAAACGTCGTGATTGCTGATGATATTCTGGATAGTGAGAATTCCATTGTGATTCAGCAGGCGAATAACAGAACCTATGCAGCACAAGCGGTATTAAAAAAATTACTGGAATGCTCGAAATAGTTCACAATCCGGCGACAGATGTTCTTAATGTCATTAAAATAGGAGGGAAGCTCATTGAAAACCAAGAGCTGCTAGATTCTTTCCTGAAAGATTTTGTTCAGCTTAAAGGTCCTAAAATTCTTGTACACGGAGGTGGAAATAAAGCTACTGAAGTCGCAGAAAAATTAGGCATTGAAACTCAGATGTTAGATGGCAGAAGAATTACGGATAAGAACTCTATGGAAGTGATCACGATGGTTTATGGAGGACTTTTAAATAAAAGTATCGTTGCACAATTACAGGGAAGTAAACAAAATGCGATCGGACTTTGCGGAGCAGATGCTAACGTACTAATTTCCAAAAAACGTGAAGTTAAAGAAGTTGATTACGGTTTGGTTGGGGATGTGGTAAAAGTGAATATTGAATTTATCAAATCACTTTTAAAGCAGGAGATCGTACCCGTATTTTCAGCGATTTCTTCTACCGAAGAAGGGGTTTTGCTGAATACCAATGGAGATTCGGTAGCTTCAGAAATAGCGATTGCTATGAGCAATATCTATACAACCCAGCTTTTTTACTGTTCAGAAAAGAAAGGAGTTCTAAAGAATATGGATGATGATAATTCAGTGATTGCTGAGTTGAATCCAGAGAACTATCAGCAATTGAAAGCATCTAAAGTGATCACAGATGGGATGTTGCCAAAACTTCATAATTGCTTTGAAGCCATCAACAGAGGAGTTTCTACCGTCTATTTAGGAGATGCTGAACTTTTGAAAAATGGTGCAAAACATACAAAAATTGTACACTAATGCAGATCAAAGAACTTCAGAAGGAAGCGTTGCAACTATTGCAGAACCTGATTAGGACCCAGTCTTTTTCAGGAGAGGAAGATAAAACAGCAGACTGGCTTGAAAAATGGTTTACAGACCACAACATTCCACATATGCGTAGTCTTCATAATGTCTGGGCGACGAATGAGCATTTTGACGATACTAAACCAAACCTATTGCTCAATTCTCATCATGACACGGTAAAACCAAATTCAGCTTATACCAGAGATCCTTTTGAGGCAAAGATTGAGAATGGTAAATTGTATGGACTTGGAAGCAATGATGCGGGTGGCTGCCTGGTATCCCTACTGGCTACATTCACTTATTTATATTCCGAACAGAATTTAAATTATAATATCATTTTCGCCGGAACTGCGGAAGAGGAGATCAACGGAAAGAATGGGATTTCACAATTATTACCAAACTTGCCGAAAATAGATGTCGCGATTGTAGGGGAACCAACCCTGATGAATCTTGCAGTGGCTGAAAAAGGTCTGATAGTTTTCGATGCTGTTGTAAAGGGAACTCCTTCCCATGCGGCACATCCAAATCCTGATAACTCGATCTATAAAACTGCGCGAGTTCTGAACTGGTTCGAAAACTTTAAATTAGACAAATTGTCTGAAAGTCTTGGAGAAGTGAAAGTGACGGTTACGCAGATCAAGGCTGGAAGTCAGCATAATGTAGTGCCCGCTAGGACACATCTGGTGATCGATGTTAGGGTAAATGATAAGTATAGCAACGAAGAGATCGAGCGGGTTTTAAAAGAAAAAGCACCAGTAGATGAGATCACTGCGAGAAGTTTAAGGTTGAATTCGTCTTCGATCCCACTTGATCATGACCTTGTAAAAGCAGGAATAGAGATAGGGATGGAAACTTACGGTTCCCCAACACTTTCAGACCAGGCGATGTTAAGCTGTCCTTCACTAAAACTAGGACCGGGAGATTCTACCAGGTCACATTCGGCAGATGAATTTATTTATGTAAAGGAGATCGAAGAAGGTATTGAAAAGTATATAAAGTTGCTTGAGAGAGCACTTAAGAAATAAAATCACTGGAATTGCTACACTGAGCTTGTTGAAGTGTGACAAGCTTAGTGCAGCAAAAAAATAGATATTGGGCATCCTGAATTTATTTAAGGATCTATGAGAAGCTGAAATCTAAGATTCGGCGAAGTCAAACAAAATCGGGATAACACAGACTAAAATAAAAACTATGAAACTTTGGGATAAAGGCATTTCAATAGATAAACAGATCGAGAAATTCACTGTGGGAAATGATCGTGAACTCGACATGCATCTAGCTAAATATGATATACAGGCGTCCACCGCACACGCTAAAATGTTGGGGCAAGTTGGGATTCTGGAATCACAGGAAGTAGATCTATTAGTTTCAGAATTGGAGCTATTGAACCAGCAACTCGAAAATGGTGAATTTGAGATCGAAGAGGAATTTGAAGATGTGCATTCCAAGATCGAATATGAACTCACTTCCAAACTGGGCGATACTGGTAAAAAGATTCATACGGCCCGATCAAGAAACGACCAGGTTCTTGTAGCACAACAATTATATTTTAAAGAGAACCTGCTAGATATTTCTGGAAAAACCAGGAATTTGATCGATATACTTTTAAAACTTGCAGAGGAACACAAGGAAAAATTGCTTCCCGGGTATACACATCTTCAGGTGGCGATGCCTTCCTCTTTTGGTTTATGGTTTTCAGCTTACGCAGAATTATTAATTGATGATCTATACTTACTCGATGCCGGGCAAAAGATCGTGGATCAAAATCCGCTGGGTTCTGCTGCAGGATATGGCTCTTCATTTCCTATAGACAGGGAATTTACCACCAGGGAACTGGGCTTTGCAACTCAGAAATATAATGTTGTAGCTGCCCAGATGAGTAGGGGGAAATGTGAGCGAACGGTTACTTCCAGTATCTCATCTCTTGCAAACACACTTTCCAGGTTTGCTATGGATATTTGTTTGTATATGAGTCAGAACTTTGATTTTATCACTTTTCCGGATGAGTTGACAACCGGTTCCAGTATCATGCCACACAAGAAAAATCCTGATGTTTTCGAACTGGTTAGAGGAAAATGCAATAAGCTGCAGGCGATCGCAAATGAAATGATCCTGATCACTAATAATCTCCCTAGTGGATATCACAGGGATTTTCAGCTTATTAAAGAGAATAGTATTTACGCGGTGGAAAACATCAAAGAAATCCTAGATGTTTTCACCTATTCCATCAGCAAGATCATTGTTAAAAATATCGATATCAGGGATGAGAAATATAAATATCTGTTTAGCGTGGATAGTATCAACGAACTCGTGATAGGAGGAAAGTCATTTCGAGATGCTTACCAGATCATTGGAGAACAGGTCCAAAATGACACTTATGAAGCTACTGAAGGCATGCAGCATACTCATTCCGGTAGTAAGGATAATCTTTCATTAAATATGATCAGGACAAAATTGCAACAGTTATAAAACGACAGGCCTCCTGAAAAACCAAATTTCCAGGAGGCTGCAGTCTACAAACATGAACTAAAATTTAAATAATGGTCGTTTGCCCTAAACTCAGGTTTTCCTTATTTACAATATGATTTTCAGTGTCACTGATGACGCTTTCCAGAAAATCTCCAACCCTTTCGGTCGAGTAATGATTGTCTTTATTGATGTCTATAGTGCAGACATTCAGTTTTAAGCTTAGATCTACCGCCATCCTAACCGTATCAGCTTCGGCTTTAAGTCCTAAATGATCCAGTAGCATCGCAGCAGAAAGTACAGAAGCTAAAGGATTTGCGATTCCCTGTCCGGCGGCCTGAGGATAAGATCCATGAATAGGTTCAAAAAGTGCATTTTCATTTCCTACGGAAGCTGATTCCAATAGTCCAATACTACCACCAATAACACTAGCTTCGTCTGAAATAATATCACCAAACATATTTTCGGTTAGAATCACATCGAATTGTCTGGGATTGAGGATCATTTGCATGGCTGCGTTATCTACGAATAGGTAGTCCACTGCTACCTCAGGATACTGCTTAGCGATTTTATTAACCGTTTTTCGCCATAAACGAGATGTTTCCAGCACATTAGCTTTGTCTACTAGCGTTAATTTGTTCCTCCTTGTTTCCGCAGCTTTAAAGGCCAGATGAGCTACGCGTTCAATTTCTTCTACGGAATAAGTGCAAAGATCTGAAGCGCTTTGACCATCTTCTGAAGTGCTTTTTTCACCAAAATATATTCCGCCGGTAAGTTCCCTGAATATGATCATATCTGCTCCCTCAATATTTTCTCTTTTAAGCGGAGACTGGTGTAAAAGGCTTTCGTGAGCTTTTACAGGTCTAATATTAGCGAAAAGACCTAGTTCTTTTCTAAGGCGTAACAAGCCCTGTTCCGGCCTTACTTTCGCAGAAGGATCATTGTCATATTTAGGATCACCAATCGCCCCAAAAAGCACAGCGTCAGATCTTTTACAGAGTTCCAGTGTTGTCTCAGGCAATGGATCCCCCAACTTATCAATTGCCACCGCGCCAACTACAGCTTCTTCAAAAATGAACTCATGATCAAATCTATCTGCAACAGCCTTCAGCACTTTTACTGACTGCTGTGTTATTTCAGGACCAATCCCGTCTCCGGGAAGTACAGCTATATTAAATTTCATACACTATTTTTATAAGGTTTCCTGTGGTACAGGTTCTATGTCTTTACGTTTCTGCTCAAATTTCTCAATAGCTTGCAGCTTACTTGTTAGAAAATCTATATCATCATAACCATTGATCAGGCAGGTTTTTTTGTAGGGATCTATGTCAAAATGTTCTTTTTCAGCAGAACTTTCAATTTTTATAAATTGATTTTCAAGATCAATGCTGAATTTTTCTTCCGGATTTTTCTCTACTGAAGTAAATAGCTTATAAAGAAAATCGGAACTCACCTGAACTGGCAAAAGTCCGTTATTTAACGCATTGCCTTTAAAAATATCTGCAAAGTAACTGGAAACAACAGCTTTAAAACCGTAAGCTTTTATGGCCCAGGCGGCATGTTCACGACTTGATCCACATCCAAAATTATTTCCTGCGATCAGTATGGAACCAGAATATTTATCTTGATTCAATACAAAATCTTTATTTGGATCTCCATTTTTATCAAAGCGCCAGTCCTTAAAAAGATTTTCACCAAAACCAGCTTTATCTGTCGCTTTTAGAAAACGGGCAGGAATGATCTGGTCTGTGTCAACGTTTTCATCATCTAAAGGAACGGCGGTATCTGTAAGTGTTATAAATTTCTCCATTAGTTCATTGTTAGCGTATAGTCTGAAATCTTTCCTGAAATAGCAGTCGCTGCGGCGGTCAATGGACTTGCCAGAATTGTTCTGGAACCCGGTCCCTGCCTACCTTCAAAATTTCTATTACTGGTAGATACACAATATTCTCCCTCTGGGATCTTGTCATCGTTCATTGCCAGACATGCCGAACATCCTGGTTGTCTTAAAGTAAAACCGGCTTCTTCAAATACCTTGTCCAGTCCTTCTTCTTTAATTTGTATGGCTACCTGCTGGCTTCCGGGAACGATCAATGCATTTACATTTTCTGCTTTCTGTTTTCCTTTGATATAAGATGCAGCAACTCTGAAATCTTCAATTCTGGAATTCGTGCAACTACCAATAAAAATATAGTTGATTGGTTTATCTAATAAAATTTCTCCCGGCTTGAAATCCATATAGGCTAAAGCCTTGGCATCGCTTTTATTTCCTTCCACAGGAATACTACCGGTGAGTTTAATTCCCATTCCCGGGTTTGTTCCGTAGGTTATCATAGGTTCTATATCTTCAGCTTCAAACGAATATTCCTGGTCAAATTCAGCTTCCGGATCAGTTTTTAAGGTCTCCCAGTAAGCGGTCATTTTATCAAAATCATCGCCCTTAGGTGCAAATTCTCTGCCTTCCACGTAATCTATCGTGGTTTGATCTGGAGCAATAAGGCCACCGCGTGCTCCCATTTCTATACTCATATTGCAAACCGTCATTCGGCCTTCCATAGACATTTCTTCAAACACTTCTCCCGCGTACTCACAAAAGTAACCGGTACCTGAATTTGTTCCCAGTTTACTTATAATGTACAGGATTACATCCTTAGGCAAAACTCCCTTCTTCAGTTTTCCATTCACATTCACCCGAAGCTTTTTTGGCTTTTCTACCAGTAGACACTGGCTTGCAAAAACCTGAGTTACCTGGCTGGTTCCTATTCCGAAGGCAATCGTTCCAAAAGCGCCATGAGTAGAAGTATGGCTGTCACCGCAAACTATGGTCATGCCGGGCTGAGTGATTCCCAGCTCCGGGGCCATTACATGAACGATCCCATTATAGGGATGTCCCAGGCCATAAAGCGTAATATCGTTTTCTTCACAGTTCTGACTCAGCTCCTTTAGTTGCTTTCTGGATAAAAGATCCCTGACCGGCAAATGCTGATCCTGGGTTGGCGTATTATGATCTGCCGTAGCCACGATCTGTTCCGGCCGAAAAACCGGGATATTTCTTTCCTTTAACTCATTAAAAGCTTGAGGACTGGTTACTTCATGAATTAAATGTTTATCGATATACAAAATGTCCGGTCCATTAGGAATGCTTTCCACAACATGGGAATCCCATATTTTATCAAATAATGTTTTCTTCATAACAAATCAGGCAATTGCTCGTGAACTCTTTTTGAAGATATCCATGATCGTATGAATATCAGTGTCTGCCACCTGTTTCTTAGCATCTGCAAAGTTTAAGAACTCAAGGTAAACATGATCCAGTTCTATTTTTGTTAGATCATAACCCATTTTCTTGGCTTTGTAAGCAAGTGCCGCTCTTCCACTGCGAGCAGTTAAAACAATAGCCGACTCGGTGACCCCGACATCGGCTGGATTAATGATTTCATAGGTTTCTCTATTCTTGATGACGCCATCCTGATGAATTCCAGAACTATGCGCAAATGCATTGGCACCCACGATCGCTTTGTTTGGTTGTACGAACATACCCATCTCTCTCGAGACCATATTACTGGTGTCGTATAATAACTGCGGATTAATGTCTGTATTCAAATCAAGATATGGATGTTGTCTTAAGATCATGACGACCTCTTCCAAAGCCGTATTTCCAGCACGTTCTCCTATCCCATTGATGGTGCATTCTATTTGCCTGGCTCCATTGGTAATACCAGCGATTGCATTGGCTGTAGCCAGTCCAAGATCATTATGGCAATGGCAGGAGATGATCACATTCTCGATCCCAACCACATTTTCTTTTAAATATTTTATCTTTCTGCCATATTCTTCCGGTAGGCAATATCCTGTTGTATCTGGAATATTTATTACGGTAGCCCCGTTTTTCACAGCTTCGGTACATACTTTTGCCAGGAATTCGTTTTCAGTTCTTCCAGCATCTTCCGCATAGAATTCAACATCGTCTACGAAGCTTTTAGCATAAGCCACGGCTTCACCAGCTCTTTCAATGATTTCTGGACGACTGGACTTGAACTTATATTTTATATGAGAATCTGAAGTTCCAATTCCTGTGTGGATTCTGGGCTTTCGGGCATATTTGAGCGCATCTGCAGCAACCTTGATGTCGTTTTTTACGGCGCGGGTAAGTCCGCAAACCGTCGCATTTTTTACGAGTTTTGAGATTTCGGTGACAGATTGAAAGTCGCCAGGACTCGATACCGGGAAGCCTGCTTCAATAACATCAACACCAAGTTTATCGAGTCGTGCAGCGATCTTCTTCTTCTGTTCCGTATTCAATTTGCAGCCGGGGACTTGTTCTCCGTCCCTCAATGTAGTGTCAAAAATTTCTACCTTTTCAGTACGCATGTGAGATTTATTTTGCTTTATCTTTAACTAATGTATCAGTCTCACTACAAGTTTTCTGGTCACAGTCCTAACATGTTACAGTAATTAAAACAAAGTAAAAAGTATATAACTAACTGAATTACAATTAACTAGTAAACCTACTTTTACAATGACCAATGATCTAACCGAAAACCTGTTTTCTTTAATCAAATCCTTATCTGCTTCAGAAAAAAGACAGTTTTCGCTTTATGTTGGAAGAATTGGGGTGAATTCAGATTCAAAATTTCTGAATTTATATAAAGTTATTTCAAAGCAAAAAAAATATAATGAAGCTGAAATTCTTGAAAACACCAGTATTACGAAGCTTCAGCTTTCCAACGTCAAGACGCATCTATACAAGCAGCTTTTAATTTCTCTAAGGCTCAATCCAGCACACCAGAGTATTCCGGTTCAAATTCGGGAACAACTTGATTTCGCTTACATCTTATATCACAAAGGTTTATATAAGCAGAGTTTAAAGTTGCTGGACAAAGTGAAGTTGCTGGCACTAAATTTTGAAGAGAAGAACCTTGCTTATGAAGTTCTGGAGCTTGAGAAGATCATAGAGTCGCAATATATCACCCGGAGTATGAATAACAGGGCAGATATTCTTATTCGTCAAACCCGGGAGATCAGTGCGCTAAATTCATTGTGGGGAGATCTATCGAATCTTTCCCTGGAATTATATGCAATTTTTCTGAAACAAGGCTATTGCCGTACTGAAGAAGAAGCAATTTCCATCAAGGAATATTTTAAAAAGCAACTACCCGATTATACATTTTCAGAGCTTGGTTTCCGAGAGAAATTATGGGTTTATAAATCCCATATGTGGTATAGTTTTTTAATTCAGGATTTTTTGGGTTGTTACCGCTATTCAATGAAATGGAAAGAACTTTTTGTAGAATATGATCATATGATCCCCGTGCATCCTGTTTCTTATCTAAAAGGTAATCATTACCTGTTGGAATCATTGTTTTATTTGAATCATACAGAGCTTTTTGAAAAGACTTTGATCCAATTGGAAAGTTCCTTGCGAGATGCACAGATCCCACACAATGATAATATTGCGGCACTTTCTTTTCTCTACGTCTATTCCAATAAACTCAATTTAAAGTTTATGAAAGGTGAGTTTGGAGATAACCAGGAGCTGGTCAAAAAGATCACAGATAAGATCACAAAATTCAAGGGAAGGTTGGATGAGCACCATATCATGGTATTTTATTACAAGATCGCCTGTTTGTATTTTGGGGATGGAGATAATAAAAAATGTATTGCTTTTCTTAAAAAGATCATCTCTAACAAATCATTGGGAATGCGGGAAGATCTTATGTGTTTCTCCCGAATTCTCAATCTTGTAGCACATTATGAGGCTGGACTCGATTATCATCTGGATCATCTTGTGAAGTCCACTTACAAGTTTCTTATTAGAATGAACGATCTACATGAGGTTCAGAAAGAGATGATCAAATTCCTAAGAAAGCTACCGGATGTTTCTCCTCTTGATATTAGAGATGAATTCAAAAAACTACATGCTGTTCTCAAAGTTTTCGAGCAACATCCTTATGAAAGAAGGGCTTTTCTATACCTGGATATCATTAGCTGGCTGGAAAGTAATATTGAAAATGTTCCGGTAAAAACTATCATTCAGCAGAAAACTGCTGCATCTTCGCGTTAAATTCAGATATGACCGCACCAAAGTCTACCAATATTTCGAATATTCTAATGCTCAACCTGGCGGTGTTGCTTATAAGTACATCTGGAGCCTTAGGTCGATATATCACTTTAGATCCCATAATCACCATTTTCTATCGATGTGTATTGGCAGCTGTTATATTTTATGCGTACTGCAAATGGCAGGGAATAAGCCTAAGGATCGCTTCGACAAAAGATGTGCTAAAAGTGATTTCTGGAGGACTGCTTATGGGAGCGCACTGGGTGACTTATTTCTATTCCCTTAAATATTCAAGCGTTGCCATAGCTTTGTTATCCTTATTTACATATCCGGTTATCACAGCATTTCTGGAGCCACTATTATTTAAAACCCGATTCAATAAGATCCATGTTGCACTGGGATTTTTAGTGCTGTTCGGGGTGTATTTTCTGAGTCCCGATTTCGATCTGGAGAATAACTCATTTATCGCCGTACTCTTCGGAATTGCATCTGCAGTATTTTATTCTCTTCGGAATTTACTAATGAAAAAAGAGATCGAACGCTATAATGGTTCCACATTAATGTTCTACCAGATACTGGTGGTCGCTTTAGTTCTGTCTCCTGCTTTCTTTTATTCTGAAGTTGACAAAGTTCTGGAACAATGGAAACCACTACTTACGCTTGCTTTGCTTACGACCTGTATTGGGCATACCTTATTCTTGAAGAGTTTTAAGAATTTTAGTATAACTGCGGCGAGTATCATGAGCAGTATACAACCGGTTTATGGTATCGCGCTTGGAGCTATGTTTTTGAACGAGATCCCTTCAGCAAAAACCATGATTGGTGGTTCATTGATCATAAGCGCCGTTATAATAGAAAGTCTTAGTTCGCTGAGAAGCAGAAAATAATATTTCCGGGTATAAAAAAACCACTTGGATAAGTGGCTTTCGATATTATTCAGTTATAGTTAGTTTAAGACTTCTTTAAAAGTATCTCCCTGTCTTATATCTCCGGTTCGGTATCCACGCATAAACCAGGATTTACGTTGTTCTGAAGTTCCATGAGTAAACGAATCTGGATTTACTCTTCCACTGGTTCGTTTCTGTATCGCGTCATCACCAACAGCATTCGCGGCACTCAACGCTTCTTCGATATCTCCTTCACTCAAATACTGCTGATTCTCCTTTGTCCATACTCCTGCATAAAAATCGGCTTGGAGCTCAAGCGCTACAGATAGTTCGTTAGCTTCAGTTTGACTCGATTGCCGCTGAAGATTACGAACTTTTCCAGCCGTTCCCATCAAATGTTGAACATGGTGACCTACTTCATGAGCCATCACATAGGCAACCGCGTAGTCACCACCTTTTGCACCAAATCTTTGTCTCAACTGATCGAAAAAAGTAAGGTCCATATAGATTTTCTGGTCTGCAGGGCAGTAGAAAGGTCCGCTTGCAGAAGACGCACCACCACAGGCTGTTTGAACAGCATCGCTAAAAAGAACAAGACCAGGTTCCTGGTAATTCATATTATTTTCAGCAAATATATCATTCCACACATCTTCAGTATCAGCAAGAACAGTAGCGACAAATTCTCCCATTTCCTTTTCTTCCGCAGTAAGTTCACGGGTTTCAGTCTGGGAACTGCCAGATCCTTCCAGTTGTTGTAAAACTGAGACATCACCATCGCTAAGAATAAACTGCGCAATAACGAAAATTACACCTATAATTCCTCCACCGGCAATTAATTTACCTTTACCAGAGGAACCTCTGCGATCTTCTACATTCCCGCTTTGTCTACGACCTTGCCATTTCATATTTTAAATATTTTGGTTAAAAATAGTAAAAAGGCAGAATGTAAATTCTAATTAAATCATAATTGCATCCCAGATAGGATCTTTTGGAGGAGGAGCTGTGATATGGATCTCTTCTTTTTTCACGGGATGTATAAACCTGAGTTCTCTTGAATGAAGATGAATACTGGCATCGCGGTTGCTACGATCAAAACCATATTTAAGATCTCCTTTTATAGGACTTCCAATGGCGGATAACTGACTCCTGATCTGGTGATGTCTACCCGTATGAAGGTCTATCTCCAGTACATAATAACGATCGAGCTTTTTGATCAATTTATAGTCTAGGATCGCTTTTTTAGAATCAGGAACTTCATTTTTATGGGCATAGGATTTATTCTGTTTGGAATTCCTTTTCATAAAATGAATAAGCTCGTCACTTTCTCTTGGCGGTTTTTCCTTAACCACGGCCCAGTAATTTTTTTTCGCGTCCTTATCCTGAAATAATTTATTGAGTCTTGGAAGTGCTTTTGAAGTTTTTGAAAACAGCACGATCCCGCTGGTAGGCCTATCCAGCCTGTGAACCACGCCTAAGTATACATTTCCTGGCTTATTATATTTTTCTTTGATATAACTTTTAACCACTTCAGAAAGTGGTTTGTCACCGGTCTTATCTCCCTGGACAATATCACCCGGTCTTTTATTGACGATAATTATATGATTATCCTCATGCAGCACCTGCAGATTATCCTTTGTGGAAATTATTTTATCTGAACTCAATAGTTAAGTTTTGTAAAGAATTAGAACGATCCAATCAATCGATCAGTACTGAATTTTAAGTCTAATATTGTTCATCATCTGAAGGGAACGCGCTGCTTTTCACATCATCTCTGTAATTCTGAAAAGCTTTGGTCATTTCTCCGTGAAGATCTGCATAACGTCTAAGGAATCTTGGATTAAACTCGTGGGTCATACCAAGCATATCGTGAACAACCAGTACCTGGCCATCTACACCATTTCCTGCACCGATCCCAATTACTGGAATGGTTAAACTTGCGGCAACTTCTTTGGCCAGTTTTGCAGGAACTTTTTCAAGAACAATTGCAAAACATCCAATTTTTTCAAGCATCAGGGCATCTGCCTTCAGTTTTTCTGCTTCTTGCTCTTCTTTTGCACGAACTGTATAAGTTCCAAATTTATAGATGGATTGTGGTGTTAGTCCAAGATGTCCCATGACCGGAATTCCTGCGTGCATGATCCTCTTGATACTTTCTTTAACTTCCTTTCCACCTTCGAGCTTTACGGCATGTCCACCACTTTCTTTCATGATCCTTATGGCGGAGCGCAAGGCCTCCTTGGGATCACTCTGGTAACTTCCAAAAGGAAGATCCACAACTACCAGGGCACGATTGATCGCTCTTACAACACTGGTTGCATGATAGATCATCTGGTCCAGGGTAATTGGAAGTGTGGTCTCATGACCTGCCATTACATTACTTGCAGAATCACCTACCAAAATCACGTCTATACCGGCGCCATCCACGATTTGAGCCATAGTGAAATCGTATGCCGTAAGCATGCTGATCTTTTCACCGTTGGACTTCATATCTACCAGTGATTTTGTTGTTATTCTCTTGTACTGTTTTTTGGCAACCGACATTCGCGTAAATTTTAATTTCAGTAAAAGTAGTAAATTCGTGGAGCACTGTCAATAATCCTCGACTTATGAAAAACTTAATATTTCTGGCGTTTATATTTATTTGCTTCAGTAGCCATGCACAATCGAACAATCCAAAGCAATTGGTTATAGATTTTTTCGAGGCTTTTCATGAGCAGGATACCGTAAAGCTTTTGCTACGGAATCACTTCAGTTGAAATCTGTAAGTAGGAATGCTGAGGGTAAATCAACTATCAATACTTCAGCTTATTCAGAATTTGTAAAAAGTATAGCCTCTATTCCGAAGAATGTGAGATTTGAAGAAAAAATACATGAGTATAGAATAGAAGAAAACGGACTGCTGGCGACAGTAACAACGCCTTATACCTTCTATTATAAAGGCGAAAAATCACATTGCGGAACCAATGTTTTCAATTTAGTGAAGATGGACGGGAACTGGAAGATCTTATTTCTAATGGATTCCCGGAGCAAGCAGAGCTGTAATTAAGTATCTTTTACACACCGAAAACCAGTATGCTCTAAGCCTGTATCCGGAACCGAACTCATTCTAGCCGAAAGGCGATAGCCGCTGCAATAACTTTCAGCACATAAAAATGAACCACCGCGTATCACTTTTTCCTGCTCCATGTTGTAGTAGTGTTTAAAATATCCATCTTTCATTTCAGAAGTTCTGGAGTAAGCATCGGCATGATAGGTGTCCAGACACCATTCCCATACGTTTCCTGTAGTTTCATACAAACCGAAATCATTTTCAGGAAAGCTTTTTACAGGTGCTATTTTTTCAAAATCATCCTCTACAGTATTCTTTTTTGGAAATTCGCCCTGGTAAAAATTCGCATGTTGCGCGGCAATGTCAAAATCATTTCCCCAATGGTAAGTAAGAGAATCACGACCTGCACTATTAAAATATTCAAATTCAGCTTCTGTTGGTAGTCTTTTACCAGCCCATTTAGCATAGGCCATTGCATCATACCAGGAAACCTGCACCACGGGATAGTTCTCCTTACCTTCAATAGAAGAGTCGGGACCCTGCGGATGTTGCCAGTTCGCACCTTTCACAAATTTCCACCACCACTCGGGATTATAGGGATCAAAAACCAAAGCTCCAGGTTCGTAGGTCTTCCCGTTAAGCTCAAAACTTCTTTCTGCAGTAGTAACATAACCGGTAGCTTCAACGAATTGAGCAAATTCGGCATTAGTAACTTCAGTTTTATCTACATATACAGGTTTGATCTCCACTTTATGAACTGGTAATTCATTTTTTTTAGCCTGATCAGTTTTTCCACCCATCAAATATTCCCCACCTTCAAGTTTGATCATATTTTCGGTAGAGGAGGAGTCGGCTCTGGTTTTGATATAGGAGATCTCCTTTAGATATTGCTTATGATAATCTGAAACCTGACGGGTTTCGGTAGGTTCTATTACCTGGATTGGACCACTTGATTTTTCTTCTTTACACGATGTAAGCAGAAGGCCTGATAATAAGAATATAGAGATGAAGTTTTTCACGTTTGTCCTGATGAATGAGTCTCAAATATAAACATAAAAAAACCGGAAAATAAATGCTTTAGTATCCGGTTTTACGCCAAAGTCTATATTCAAAGCAATAGCCCTTTACCAGCCAACTACGACACGACGTCCCTTTTTCCATTTGGCAACATTTTTTCAAGCTTCGATTACAACCCATACGACCTCATGACATTTATTTCTTTAATTTCAGAAGTAAGGAAAATTCTTGGCTAAGACTTAAAGATTTTAATTGGAGAGACTCAGGGGAAGGATAAAAAGCAGTACCATAGAATTATTCATGCTGTGCATTAACATGGGCCAGATCAATCCGCGATTCTCCAATTTTATTTTTCCGAAGAAAAAGCCTGCGATGATACGGGGCAAGATCATTATGAATAATACCAGGTCAATTTGAAAAGTATCTACATAATTGAAAATATGGACAAAACCGAAAATGATAGCACCAAGGATCCAATTGATCAAATAATACCGGTGTAGCCAGTAACAGGTCTTTCTAAAAATATCTTCCGGGATCAATTCCCCCAGGGCATAAAAAGCAAGCAGCAAAGTCCCGCCTAGTACACCGTATTTCAGACTCCAGTGAGCTTCTTCCGGGATAATTGCGATACCAATCATAAATAGAACACAGCAAAAAAAGAATTTGAGACTAAATTCTGTAGGTTTAAGTAAACTTCGGAATAAACCTTCCTCCATTATCGGCGCGAAAATGGCCGCCATAAAAGCAAATTTCCATGGTTGTTTTTTTAATAATTCGAAGATCTCGGTTTGCTGATATTTATCGTAATCGAAAGATGGAAATGTGGATTGAAGAGCGGCCAGTAGTATGAAGAAAAGGAAATAACAACCAAGCATCTTTCCGAAATTAGTTAGCAGGTTGAAAATTTTAAACCTCAGGCTGGCTTCTGGCGGCATTTATAGTAGCGTTTGAGTCTGCAATATAAGAAGAGCAATAGCAGAAATAAACCTTAAAAATGTAAATGTGTTCTAAATTAATCTTTAGTCTGAAAACTTTATGAATAGATTAAGGCTTAGGAAAAAGCTTAGATTTTCGTGTTTTCTATCTTTAAGAAAAATAGGATTATGAAGTTTTTTATAAATGAAGCGGACCAGGTTGTAAATGAGGGTATACAAGGATTGCTTACCAATCCTAAGCTCACGAGACTGGATAATTTCCCCGAGGTTCGTGTAGTTCTGCGGAAGGACTGGGATAAATCTAAAGTAGCAATTATGTCTGGTGGTGGATCTGGACATGAACCAACTCATGCGGGATTTGTTGGGAAGGGAATGCTCACTGCAGCTGTATGCGGTGATATATTTGCATCTCCCTCGGTAGATGCAGTACTGTCTGCGATTATAGCTACAGCAGGAGAAAAAGGTTGTCTTTTGATAATTAAGAACTATACAGGAGACAGACTTAATTTTGGTCTTGCGGCAGAGCAGGCAAGGGAAATGGGTTATAAAGTTGAAACTATCATAGTAGGAGATGATATAGCTTTAGGAGAAGATACAGAACAAAGAGGATTAGCCGGAACGCTATTCGTACATAAATCGGCGGGATATTTATCTGAAGAAGGAAAGTCCCTGGAAGAGATTTTAGAGCTGGTAAAGAGAGTTGCGCAAAATTCTTATTCCATAGGTCTTTCGTTAGAGGAAGGACAGAAATTTCAGGGAAAAGAGGAATCTCGTTTAGATGAATCTGAAGCTGAATTGGGTCTTGGAATTCATGGTGAACCGGGTGTTGAGAAGATTGCCGTTGAGAAAGCTGATAAGCTTATGGAAACTGCAGTGGAAAAACTTCAGGAATATACAAATGGAGCTGAGTATGCACTTATTTTGAATAATCTTGGAAGTGTTACACCGGTCGAAATGAACGTATTGCTGAATTCTTTTAGTAAAACTTCAATGGCGAAGAATGTGAAATTGCTCGTAGGTCCCGGAAGTTTTATGACTTCACTGAACATGAAAGGTTTTTCCATTTCTGTGGTGAAACTGGATGAGGAGATCAGTGAAGCTTTGCTTGCAACCTGTGATCCTGCGTCCTGGTTCATTAGTGAATTTGGAGAAGCCAGCTCTATTGAAAGTCCGGAACTGCCAGAAACTCTTCCTTTTGAATCTTCGGAAAATGCCAGCACCAAGAGGTTACTTAAGGAAATTGCTGAAGAATTAATCGACATGAAAGATGAGATCAATGCTCTGGATGAAAAAGTAGGAGATGGTGATGCCGGTTCTACCTTTGCAAGCGCTGGTAAGAATGTACTGGAAGTTATTGACAGGTTGCCATATGCCAAAAACTGGGAATTATTTATAAGTATAGGTAGAATTTTTTCCAGAGAAATAGGGGGATCTAGCGGTGTACTTTTTTCACTTTTATTTACCAGAGCTGGAAATGCTTTGAAAGAAAATGATGATCTGGGAAAAGCTTTATTAAGCGGATTGGATAAAATGAAGGATTATGGTGGCGCGAAACAAGGGGAGCGTACAATGATAGATGCGCTGCAACCAGCTTTTGAAGCGATCGCTAATGGTGAAAGTATGGAAGATGTAAAGTCGGCTGCACGAAAAGGAGCTGATGCCACTAAAGAAATCACCGATACTAAATTCGGTAGGTCTTCTTATCTATCAGAAGATAGTTTGAAGAATGTTTCGGATCCAGGAGCAGAAGTTGTTGCCAGGGTTTTCGAAAAACTGGCGGCTATTAAATAATTGAAGTTAAAATGAAAAACCCACCTTGAAATATTGTATAATCAGGGTGGGTTTTCTATTAAATATTAGCAATCACTAAGGCTTACTTTTACTGCAAGACCACCTTCAGATGTTTCTTTATACTTCTTATTCATATCCTTTGCGGTTTCCCACATCGTCTCGATCACTTTATCCAGTGGAACCTTAGCGCGACTTGCATCACTTTCCATGGCAATTTCAGCAGCATTGATCGCTTTGATCGCACCCATAGCATTTCTTTCGATACATGGAACCTGTACTAAACCAGCAATAGGATCACAGGTTAAACCTAAATGATGTTCCATTGCAATCTCACTGGCCATTAAAACCTGTTCTGGCGTTCCTCCCATCAATTCGGTTAAACCACCTGCGGCCATCGCTGATGAAACTCCAATCTCTGCCTGGCAACCGCCCATGGCTGCAGAAATGGTAGCTCCTTTTTTGAAAAGGCTTCCTACTTCGCCGGCAACCAGCATAAATCTTTTGATCTCTTCGTAAGTAGCGTCGTGATTTTCGATACAGAGGTAATACATCAAAACAGCCGGAACAGTTCCAGCACTACCATTAGTGGGAGCGGTTACAACCCTTCCCAAGGATGCATTAACTTCATTGACACTCAAAGCAAAGCAGGTAACCCATTTAAGGATCTGGCGAAATTTCACTTCGGTTTGTCTAATCGCAGGAATCCAGTCCTCTACATTGGTATAGGAAGTGTCACCAATTAAACGCTGGTGCATTTCAAAAGCTCGTCGTTTCACGTTAAGACCACCTGGAAGTGTTCCTTCCGTATGACATCCAATATACATGGACTCCAGCATTACGTTCCAGATCTGTTTGAAGTTCGCATCGATCTCCTCATCTGTACGAAGAGAACGTTCATTTTCAAGCACAATTTCTGAAATGGTTTTCTTTTCCTGTTTGCAAAACGCCAGTAGTTCAGTTGCCTTTTCAATTGAGAAAGGGAAATTCTGAAAATTCTTCATTTTCTTGCTGGCGTTCTTACGTTCTTTTTTAACTACGAATCCGCCTCCTATGGAATAGAACGAAGAAGAAGTTTTCTTATTATTGAATAGACATGCTCGAAATGTCATTCCGTTAGGGTGAAATTCGAGGAATTTTCTATTGAATTTTATATTTTCAGAGATTGAGAATTCTATTTCTCGTTCTCCATTTAATAATAACCTGCCGCTTTCACGAACGTTGCTAATCTCTGAATCTAGGATCTCAATATCCATAGTTACAGGATCATGTCCCAGCAATCCCAGAACCGTGGCAATATCTGTAGCGTGACCTTTCCCGGTAAGACTTAAAGATCCGTAGAGATCTACATGAATTTTTTCCACCTGGTCGAACCTTTCTTTAGATTTCAACTCAGCGATCCAGCGTTGTGCTGCCCGCCATGGTCCAAGAGTATGAGAACTGGATGGACCAACGCCCACCTTCAGCATATCAAAAACGCTAATGCATTCGATTTTTCGCATTCAGATAAAATTATTTGAGCACAAAAGTAAGGATTTGATAAAGCTACCCATATATAATTGCGAAAATAATATTCCGAAGAAATCTAGTGAGGATAACTCAGTAATGACATGGTTATAAATTAAAAATGACAGTCTGTCATAAGAAAAGCGCTGGCATAATGATTGACTTCAAGTGAGTGTAAAATTGATAAACTAACATAAAACAAGTTATATAGTTATGAGTAAAATAATTGGAATTGACTTGGGTACCACTAACTCCTGCGTTGCCGTAATGGAAGGTAGTGAGCCAACAGTGATACCTAATGCCGAAGGAAAAAGAACAACACCATCTGTAATTGCATTTGTAGAAGGTGGAGAGATAAAAGTAGGTGACCCTGCAAAGCGTCAGGCTGTAACCAACCCGACTAAAACGGTAGCTTCTATTAAAAGATTTATGGGAAACAAATTCTCAGAATCTGAAAAGGAAGCTGGAAGAGTGCCTTACAAAGTAACTAAAGGTGACAATGATACTCCACGTGTGGATATCGATGGTCGTCTTTATACTCCGCAGGAACTTTCAGCAATGGTGCTTCAGAAAATGAAGAAAACAGCTGAAGATTATCTTGGACATGATGTGACGGAAGCTGTAATTACAGTGCCTGCATACTTTAATGATTCTCAACGTCACGCAACAAAAGAGGCTGGTGAGATCGCAGGTCTAAAAGTAAGAAGAATTATAAACGAGCCAACCGCTGCAGCACTTGCTTACGGATTGGATAAAAAATCTCAGGATCAGAAGATCGCTGTGTATGACCTTGGTGGTGGTACATTTGATATCTCTATTCTTGAACTAGGTGATGGTGTTTTTGAAGTACTTTCTACGAATGGTGATACTCACCTTGGGGGAGATGACTTTGATGAAGTATTGATCGATTACCTGGCTGATAGCTTCCAGAAAGCAGAAGATATCGACCTAAGAAAAGATCCAATGGCACTTCAACGTTTGAAGGAAGCATCTGAAAAGGCGAAGATCGAATTATCATCTTCTACTCAAACGGAGATTAACCTTCCATACGTAACTGCAACTTCTAGTGGACCAAAACACCTTGTGGAAACTATTACAAGATCTAAGTTCGAGCAATTAGCTTCTGAACTTGTAACAAGATCTATGGAGCCGGTGAAGAAGGCACTTAGCGATGCAGGTCTTTCTAAGAGTGATATTGATGAGGTAATTCTTGTTGGTGGATCAACGCGTATTCCTAAGATTCAGGAAGAAGTTGAAGCATTCTTCGGAAAAAAACCATCGAAAGGTGTAAACCCGGATGAGGTTGTGGCAATTGGTGCAGCGATCCAGGGTGGTGTATTAACCGGAGATGTAAAAGATGTATTGCTTCTTGATGTTACTCCACTTTCTTTAGGTATTGAAACCATGGGAGGAGTGAACACAAAACTAATCGAGTCGAATACTACGATACCAACGAAAAAGTCACAGACTTTCTCTACGGCGGCAGATAACCAGCCATCAGTTGAAATTCACGTACTTCAGGGAGAACGTCCAATGGCCGCAGATAATAAAACGATTGGTAGATTCCATTTAGATGGTATTCCACCGGCACAGAGAGGAACTCCACAAATTGAAGTTACTTTCGACATAGATGCTAACGGTATCATTAAAGTAAGTGCTACAGACAAAGCAACTGGAAAATCTCAGGATATTCGTATCGAGGCTTCTTCAGGATTAACTGAAGAGGAAATCGAGAAGATGAAGAAAGAAGCTGAAGCGAATGCTGAAAGTGATAAGCAGGCTAAGGAAAAAGTTGATAAACTTAACGAAGCAGATAGCATGATCTTCCAGACTGAAAAGCAACTGAATGAATTTGGTGATAAGATCTCTGAGGACAAGAAGAAGCCAGTTGAAGAAGCTCTAGAAGAGTTGAAAAAAGCTTACGAAACTAAGGAGATTGAGCGAATTACTCCAGCTTTAGACAAGTTGAATGAAGCATGGAAGACTGCATCAGAAGAGATGTATAAAGCTCAGGCAGAAGCTCAGGGCGGTCAGCCAGGTGGACCACAACAAGGTGCTACAGGCGCTGAAGGTGGAGCAGCTGCTGGTGGAGCCTCTCAGGGTGCAGATGATGTTGAAGATGTAGATTTTGAAGAAGTGAAGTAATTCACAACTTATATATTTTAGAAAAACCCCGCAGAAATGCGGGGTTTTTTTTTGGGCCTGATCTGTACCAAAGTGTTTTTCATCCGTAAACATATTCCTTAACTGTAATAGTTCTCATTCAATTTGCACTATTCTCTTAGCGGTTTTTAAACTGATACAAGTTTCCTTAATATCAATTTTTTGCGAATTAAACCAAACTTAACGCCTTAACCTAAAAGTGATTTTAAGTTAATTTAAGTACTACAGTGGCTTAACATCCTGGCTGAGTTCAAACTGTATTTTTATAACAACTAAACAACTTAAATTATTTTTTCAAATGAACAGAATTACAAATTTTATGGGTCGGCTATTTTTACTAGCCGCTTTATCATCGGCAATTAGCGGTTGCGAAGCTGAAGACGGTGTAGATGGTACAAATGGGATCGATGGCCAGGATGGTATAGATGGAATAAATGGAGAAGATGGCGAAGACGGAGAGGATTTTACTCCAGCTCCGGAAATATTCGAAAATAAAAGTGCGGTGGATCCATTAGTTGCCATGTCCTCGCAATTCAGCTTCGTTCAGGCTTATTCTTTGTTAAGTACACCAGACGTGGTAGGAGATGATTTCCAACTGGCAGGTTCTGCTGACGGCGCAGGATTTCTAAAAGACGGTGATGGTTATATGTATGTCGTGAACTGTGAAGATAGTTATGCAGTAGCGAGAATTAGATTTGACCAATTCATGAACCCAGTAAGCGGAGACTATCTATTAAATTCTGGTGTTTCAGATTATGCACGACAATGTTCTGCCACTATGTGGGAAGCCAGTATTCATGGTGGATCCAAAGATCTTTTCCTATCAGCTTCAGAAAGTATTAATTACGATGTAAAAGGTATAGATCCATGGGTAGAAAATCCAACTCCGCAGGCAGATTTCGGACTTGATGCACTTGGTGAATTTTCCTGGGAAAACGCTGTACCACTTCCTAAAGATGCGTACTCTGGAAAGACTGTAATCATTGGAGGCGATGATGATTCATCTGGTTCTGAAGGACAGGTGGTGCTTTATTATTCTGAAAATGCCGATGATGATCTGGAAAACGGGAAGATCTACGTGCTTCGAGCGAAAGAAGTTTCAGATGGGATGGATGGAAAAAAAGCTGTAGAATCTGATGTTGTCTATAATGAGTCAAGTTTTGATCTTCAATCAACCTACGAAGTAGAATTTGTTGAGATCGAGAATGGTAAGGATCTCACTAAGGATGAAATGGAAACAGCCAGCACCAACGTGCTTGCTACTCAATTTATGAGAGTTGAAGACGTAGATTACCAGAAAGGAACCGATTCTAATGCTAGAAATGTTTATTTCGCGGTTACCGGTAGAGGTCCAGGCAGAGGTACTTATAATGACTGGGGTACTGTGTATAAACTTGAGCTGGATGAAAACTCCCCACTTTCAGGTAAACTAACTCAGATTGTTAGTGGAAACACAGATACCAACAATATGGATGGGAATTTAGGGGCGCTGCAAAGTCCTGATAATATCTGTGTTACTGAAAATTTCGTCTACATCCAGGAAGATCCAAACAGCTTTAGTAGAGGACATTCCGCTTATATTTATCAGTCAGATCTCAATGGACAAAATATTCAGCATGTGCTTGAGCTAGTAGTGCGCCAGGATCTGGATCCGGAAAATTCTACAGGTTTAAGCGGTGAATTTGGTTCATTAATAGATGTTTCAGACAAAATTGGAGAACCAGGAACTTTTCTTCTTGCTGTGCAACCGCACTATTGGGAAAGCAGTGATTTTATGAATTTAGACGGTCATACAAATGCTGACCGCGAAGATGACCAGGCATCACAAATAGTTTTACTAAGAGGGTTACCTAGATAATTCGAATTTTAGTTTCTACAGGTCTTCGTTTTTACGAAGACCTGTTCTTATTTATAGAAATATGTTCAAAAAAATACTTGTGGCAATCATTCTAATTGCCCAGTTTTCATGTAAGCAAGAATCGGAATGTCTTGCTCTTAATTCTGAAAATAATCAGGGCTGGACTCAGGCGCACAAATTCTACCAAAATTCGTTAAATAACAGTATTCAGCATTTATCTGAAATAAAAAATAATGGTTTGGATGATCCTTCTAATAAAGAGCTTTTTAAGAAAGCAAGACAGGAATGGAAAAAAGCCGAACCCTTTGCGGCGTATTTAAATCCTGCAGTGGGACATCGTGTAAATGGACCTGCACTTCCAGTCTTTCTTGAGGATAATTCCAGGTTTATGCCGGCGGTTGGATTGCAAAAGATAGAGGAAAGTATTTATGACAGGGAAGTTACAGAGCAGGAATTTCAGGAAGAACTGAAAGTTACGCTGGGATTAATGAGAAACCTTCAGAAGAATATAGTCAAGCGAGAGCTCACCACAGAACGCTTTTTTATTGCAACACAGCAACAATTATTAAGGATACTTAGTCATTCGATCACTGGATTTGATACTCCAGTTAGTCATTTGGGGATAGAGGAAGCGGCTATCTCGTTAAAAGCTTTGAATGAAGTATATGTTCTTACACTTCAAAAAATTATCCAGCAGAAGGATATAGATTTAGATAAAAGATTTCAGCAAAAGCTAATAAGTTCAGCTAATTATCTGGAAGAAAATACAGATTTCGAGACCTTCGATCGTTACGAGTTTACCAGAGAGTATTTAAATGATATCACCAGCTTATGGCTGCAAATTAGAAATACTTCGGGACTTTGGGAAAGTACTGTCAATCAACCTTTCAATTTTGATGCGCCAACATTTTTTGAAGAGGATTCTTTTAAGCCTGAATATTTCATGCAGAATGTAAACAGAAAGAATTCTGGAATGAAAATAGCGCTTGGCGAGAAATTATTTTTCGAGAAAAAGCTTTCGAAAAATGGACGTATGGCCTGCGCGACCTGTCATCTTCCAGAAAAGGCCTATGCAGATGGTTTAACTTTCAGTAAAGACAATCAGGGAATGGAGCTAAGTAGAAATACACCCACCCTTATTAATTCGGTTTATCAGCGAGGATTTTTCTGGGATGGTAGATCTGAAGGTTTGATAGAACAAATCTCTTCAGTATTTACTAATAAAAAAGAATTTGATACCGGAGTGCATGAATTTTCCGAAGAAATTTTACAGGATTCTACCTATCAGGAAATGATCCAGCAGACCTTTGGTGGTATTCCGCGGGGTAATACAGAACTTATCAAAGCATTGTCTGCATATATTTCCACACTTAATGGAATGAATAGTAAATTCGACAGAAATATTTCTGGCAAGGAAAACACCTTCACAGAGCAGGAAAAACGCGGATTTAATTTATTTGCCGGCAAAGCCCTGTGTGCTACCTGTCATTTTTTACCCCTCACCAATGGAACCGTTCCGCCATTCTATACTGAAACCGAAAAGGAGGTTATAGGTGTTCCTGAAACAGCTGCAAATAATAAACTGGACGATGATACCGGTTTTTATTGGAGCTACCGAGTTGAAGAGCATAAAGGAATGTTCAAAACCCCAGGAGTGCGAAATATAGCCCTAACGGCTCCATACATGCATAACGGAGTTTATTTGAATCTAGAGCAGGTAATTGACTTTTATAATAAAGGAGGTGGAGCTGGATTAGGATTTGATCTGCCACTTCAAACCTTGCCCTTTGATAATCTGGAACTCAATGAAGACGAACAGGCTGCTCTGGTAGCCTACTTAAAAACGCTAACAGATACTAAGGTAACTGGTCACAAAAAGGATCTTTCATTTAGCAAAGTATAGATATAAACGAAATTGAAGAGTACCAGCACCACAAGGCAGCATAAACTGAAAATTCGGTACTGCTTACCAGGCTGGTCTTCTTTTCTCATAACATTGCTGGTTACAAGTTTATAATTGAACCATGCGAGCAAGGGAGCTGATAGAAAAGATAAGGCTGTAGCGAAATCTATGAGGACCGTAAATGTCATACTAAAATAGGAAAGTATTACCAGTGCCACAGCCGGAATGATAAAAATTGCCAGTCGGTAGGAATTCCATTTTTCAGAGATTGTTGCCTCAGGTTTTTCGATCATATAAACTTCGGAAAGCACTCGGGGAAATGCATCTGTGACCGCAAGGGTAGTAGAGAACATAGCGATAAGGGCAGCGATCGCTACCAGCGTTTCGCTCCAGGGTCCCAAAGTAGCTCCGTAAAGCGCTACCAACTGTCCCGAAAATTCTACACCGTTCCCTGAAAATTCTGTATTGGAACCGAACATTATAAGTGCTCCCATTAGAAAAAACAACAAACCAATAATTGCCGCGGCCAGGTAACCCACGTTGAAATCTGCAAATGCTTCCCTGATACTTATTTTTCCAGTGGATACCGATTTTTCCCTGGTCCAGATTGAATGCCATACGGCGGCATCTAACGGAATTGGCATCCAACCCATAAAGGCAATAATAAAAGCTATACTTGCGGTATTCCAGATATCTGGTGATGCAATGGATAGCGAACGATCAAGCCTCCCGTCACCAAACGCCAACACGACTGCGATCAAAGTAGCCAACCCAAGTAAGCTAACGATGAATTTCATGGATTTGTCCAGTGCCGGGTATCTTCCAATTAGGAGTAGAGCGATACAAATAGCAGAAATGATAAGACTCCAGCTCAAAGTTCCCAACGCGATTCCAAAAAGTTGTTCAGCAAGACCGGCGGTTACGATCGTAACTGCCGCCTGAATTATGAACATGCTACCCACCGTAATAAAGATAAACAGTGCATAAGGCAATTTACCCAGACGCCTGTAACCCTGGATGAGATGTTCACCCGTGGAAGCAGCGTACCGGGGACCAAATTCGAGAAATGGATATTTCGTTATGCACGCGAGCAATAAGATCCAGATGAGTAGGAATCCGTAGTCTGCACCGGCTCTGGTCGCCTGTACTAAATGCGAAACTCCAATTGCGGCTCCGGCAAGCAAGAAGCCCGGACCCAAAGATCTCAAAATTGATCTACTTTTCGGCATCAGCTCGTTTTAGCAATTTTAGTGATAATTTCCTGGTTTAGTTCGTGTCCACCTTCAAAAGCATGAATATTGATCTCCTTCCCAAATATTTCCTTCAATCTTGATTCTTCAACTTCTATGATCCCTTTTTTGAGGTACTCATCCCGTGTTCCGTATATAAAATGAAAATTGGTTTCTTTCAGAAACTCGAAATCTGCCTTATTAAGTTCCTGTGGTACTTTTCCGGAGTGCATAATAAGATTGGCGCATTTAATTTTGCGTCTGGCCACGAACCTGGTAGCCACAGAAACACCTTGTGAATAACCGAGAATATTTAGTTTATGAACAGTTGAGAGATCTTCAGCATCATAAACAGCATCGAGATACATCAGCACGTTTTCGATCTCAGCTTCAAGATTCTCCCGGGTAAGCCAGGATGCGCCCATATGTCTGTACTCACCGTTGAGATAATATTTCGATTGAGCCTGGGGAGCTATGATATAATTTTCAGCGTCCAGATGATTGAAATGTCTTATAAAATACCTGCTTAAATATCCAATTCCGTGTAGCACCAACCATACAGTTCTGGTCTTTTCAGAATGTTCATTAAGGGTAGAATAGGTGTTGTGAATGGTATAAGAAAGACTTTTCTCCTTACTCATGGTTGTCGCAGGTTTTGTATTTTTACAAATAAACCAATCTTTTAAAAGATGACGAAGGAAGAAGTACTGCAACTTTCAAAAAAGGTCTGTAAGAACACACTTATGGAAACCCTTGAAATAGAGTTTTCTGAAATTGGAGAAGATTACCTGATCGCTAAAATGCCGGTGAATTCAAGAGTTCATCAACCTGATGGAGTTTTACATGGCGGTGCGACAGTAGCCCTGGCAGAAAGTGTTGGAAGTATGGCCAGTTATGTTTTTCTGGATACCGATAACTTTTTTATTCGGGGCATTGAGATCGCTGCAAATCACCTTAGAAGTGTGAAAGAGGGATGGGTTTATGCGAAAGCGACTTTTATTCATAAAGGCCGCACCACGCAATTATTTGAAATAAAGATCACTGATGAGGAGGATCGCCTGATCTCCCTGGTGAAGTTAACGACCATCGCTCTTCCAAAAGAAACCAAATGATCACAGAAGAAGAATTATTTGCCAGTATAAGAACTCAGTCCGATAAAGAATTTCCATTTGTCGCCTATCGAAAACCTGGGGAGAATAGTGTAAAGCTCATCTCTCAAACCTCTGCGGAAAGCTATTGTGGCGAAGGTCTGGACACGCCGGGATTTGTATTTGCAGCCTTTGATTCTTTGAATCGATCCCTGCTTATTCCTATGGCTGAAGCTGAAGTTTTTAATTGTAATTACCAAAACCGACCAGTAAATCAACCAGTTCCACCACAGCCTGAAAAGCCTATGCCAACTAGGAATTCTCAGGACCAGATAAGGCATGAACAATTAGTGCAGTCTGGTATTGACCAGATCAAGAATAGCAGTATTGATAAGATCGTACTGGCCAGGGCTGAAAAGGTTAAGGTCCACGATCCCGATCCCATTCCCATTTTTAGAAGATTACTCGACAGGTATGAGGATGCTTTCGTTTATTTCTGGTACCATCCGGAAACGGGCACGTGGATGGGGGCTACCCCGGAAACACTTCTTCATTCAGAGCGTAACAGATTTAAAACGATGGCTCTTGCCGGCACCCAGGTTTTCGAGGAAGATGTGGAAATTACATGGCGAAAAAAAGAAATAGAGGAGCAGGCAATTGTAACCAGTTATATCGATAAAGAGTTGCAAAAGATTTCAGAAGTTAAAGAACTGAAGATCGGAGAGCCTTATAGTGTAAAAGCAGGAAACCTGTTGCATATAAGAACCGACATCCAGGGATCTTTTGATTCAAGTTCTGCACTTTCCAGAATAGTGACGGCGCTTCATCCTACACCGGCGATCTGTGGCATTCCGAAGGCTGAGGCATTGCAGTTTATCCTTCAGAATGAAGAAATAGATAGAGAATATTATAGTGGATATCTCGGCGAAGTTCAACTCAGCAAGGAAGTGAAGAGGAATTCGAATCGGCGCAATCAGGAAAATCAGCAATTTGCTTCGATCTCCCGGGTTTCTAACCTGTATGTAAACCTTCGCTGTATGAAACTGGAGCAGGATATCGCAAAAATTTTTGTTGGTGGGGGCATCACCAAGGATTCCAATGCAGGTGAAGAATGGTATGAGACGGTAAATAAATCTGTCACCATGCGTAGGGTTCTTGTTAAATAAGCTTCAAAAACTCTTTCCAGCTTAGACGTAAATACTAATTTTGGGAGTCTATGAAATATTCAAAAATACCGGTAGCGAGATCTGTGGTAGCTCTTTGCGTTGCCAAGAATATAAAGCATGTAGTAATTTCGCCAGGTTCGAGAAATGCACCTTTAACGATCGGTTTTACGCATCATGATGATATTACAGCTTATAGTATTGTAGATGAGCGTTGTGCAGCATTTTTCGCGTTGGGAATTGCTCAACAGAAGAGAACTCCTGTGGCACTGGTATGTACTTCAGGTTCAGCATTGCTAAATTATTATCCGGCGATCGCTGAAGCATTTTATAGTGATATTCCATTGGTGGTTATTTCCGCAGATCGTCCCATAGAGCGTATTGATATTGGTGACGGACAAACCATCAGACAGAAGAACGTTTTCGAAAATCATATCCTGTATTCTGCAAATCTCTATTCTGAACTGGTACTGGAACATCAATCTGAAGATGCCAAGCTTCAGCAGAAACAATTTGAAGCACGTAAGCATAACGAACGGGAAATTAACCTGGCTTTGAATAAGGCAATAGAAGACAAGGGTCCTGTGCATATAAATGTACCTTTCTATGAGCCACTTTATGATACGGTAGAACATATAGAAGTAGATCCTTTACAGATCCTTCCCGAGGTGAATGAAAAGCACTATATAGAAGCGCAATTGAATAGCTATGTACAGGAGTGGAATAGCGCCAAACGTAAGATGGTGATCGTCGGGGTGGCCCAGCCAAACCTTATAGAACAGCAATTTCTGGATATGCTCGCTAAAGATCCCAGCGTGATTGTTTTTACTGAAACTACATCCAATATACATCATCCAGATTTCTTTACCAGGATCGATACCTTGGTAGGACCAATCGAAAAAGAAGAAAATAAAGAGGAATTATTCAAAAAATTGCAGCCCGATATTTTGCTAACTTTTGGCGGAATGATCGTATCAAAAAAGATCAAAAACTTTCTGCGAAATTACAATCCTAAGCATCACTGGCATGTAGATTCTAAAAAGGCGTACAATACTTTCTTTTGTTTGAACAAACATTTTGAAACAGAGGTAAATGATTTCTTTCACTCATTTATGCCACTTATCGAGACAGTAGACAGCGATTATGGAAATTTCTGGAAAGATGTAAAATCCAACCGGCAGCAACGTCATGAAGAATATATGTCTGAGATCCCATATTCAGATCTTAAAGCGATGCAATTGATCGTACCAGAGGTACCAGATCACAGTATTGTGCATTTCGCGAATAGTTCTACGATAAGATATGCGCAGCTTTTTGAATGGGATCGAAGTCTTAACACTTTCTGTAATCGAGGAACCAGTGGGATCGATGGTAGTACTTCAACTTCGGTAGGAGCTGCGGTAGCTTCAGATAAACCTGTTTTGTTCATTACTGGTGATCTAAGCTTCTTTTATGACAGCAATGCACTTTGGAATGATCATATACCATCCAATTACCGCATAATTCTTTTGAATAATTACGGAGGAGGTATTTTCAGAATATTACCAGGAAATAAAGATTCAGAGAATTTTGATACCTTTTTCGAAACTACTCATGAATTGCAGGCGAAACCTGTTTGTGAGCTTCACGGTTTCTACTATTCGAAAGCTTCCAATGAAAAGGAAATAGAGCATGAACTGAAAGCTTTCTTTGATGCTTCTGAAAAACCGAAATTGCTGGAAATTTTTACTCCGCGTAAGATGAACGACAAAGTATTGTTGGAATATTTCAGTTTTATGAAATCTTAGTAGGCTGCTGTAGGCTTCTTTTTTACTTTTTTATTAACTTACCTGAGCTAAAACTTAAAATTTAGATCATGAGTAAACTTGATGAAAAAGTAGGTCAGTATATCGATGACCTTAAAACCAAAGTGGGAGAGGATAATCCTGATGTGGATCTTCTGCGGAAACTGGCTCAATCCATGGGTCCAAGTATCTACAACTCAGATGCTGCAACTGTTGCAGCTTCAAGTAAATCTGAAGTGGAAACAGTAAAGAATAACTTCGTTATGAAAAAGCTTGGAATTACCGATGAAGCGGAAGCAGACGAAGCTATTAGTCAGGTGATGGAAAAATACGGAAAATCAAATCGTAATAAATACAGAGTGGTAATTTACTACCTTCTAACCAAGCACTTTGGTAAGGAAAGTATGTACAAATAGATTACTTCAACCATATATAAAGATCCGTTTGTGTGATAATCTCATAAACGGATTTTTTTATTGCTGATTAACAGTATCTTTGTATGCTAAATTTTTAGACTATGATCAGGTTAGGAGAATACCATGAATTAAGTATTATTAGAGAAAGTGATCACGGTGTGTATCTTGAGAACGATGCCGGTGATGAGGTGCTTTTGCCTAATAAATACGTTCCTGAAACCTGGAAGGTTTATGATAAGATCAATGTTTTTGTATACCTGGATCATTCAGAAAGACCGGTAGCAACAACTTTGAAGCCGAAGATCAAGTTAGATCAATTTGAAAATCTTACCTGTGTTGAGGTTAGTAAATTCGGGGCATTTCTGGATTGGGGACTGGAGAAACATCTATTTGTACCTTTTAAGGAACAGGTTATCCCAATGCAGAAAGGAGAGCGCTATCTCGTGTTCTGTTACCTGGATCTCGAAACAGAACGACTTACTGCATCTTCCAAAGTTCATGCATTTTTGGATAATTCTGAACTTACCGTAGAACCATTTGAAGAAGTGGATCTAATCGTGAGTAACGAAACCGACCTTGGTTTTAATGTGATCATTAACCAGTTACACTTAGGTTTGATCTATCACGATGAAGTCTTTAAAAAATTACGAATTGGTGATTCTCTAAGAGGTTTTATCAAGAAAATTAGAACAGATAATAAGATTGATATCATGTTGCAAAGGCCGGGATATCGAAGTATCGAGCCAAATGCGCAAAAAATCCTGGATAAGCTTGAGTCGTCCGGAGGGTTTATTGATCTAACTGATAAGTCTGATCCTGCAGATATCAAATCGAGATTGCAAATGAGCAAGAAGAGCTTTAAAAAAGCAATTGGAAGCCTTTACAAGAACAGGCAAATCGATTTGAATGAAGACGGAATCGCTTTAAAAGAGGAAGAGCAGAGTCAATAGATATATCGATATGGAGTGTTATATCTTCTCACTCCATAACTACGCTGATTGTAATTGTTCAAAAACGGATTATAGAATGGGTTGCTAAAAGAATCATTTCTATCTCTAGCTTGAATATTTCCCGTTACTTCAAAAATTTTCTTTTCTCTGGTTCTCTGCGGAAGCGGAGATCCAAGGTCGATTTCTCGAGTGATCTTATTTCTATTAGATTTGTCTATGATTGCCAGCATATCGATCTGGTCTTTCTGAATATCATTCCGAAGATGCATAAAAGAACCATCAGAAATATTAAATTCTGAAGGTTGCTGCCAGTTAAAACTGAAATCTTTCCAGTCGTTTTGGATACTACGATTGCCAATTTCGAAATCCTCACGATCCCAATACCCGAATTCTTGGGCAGAAGTACTAAAACCTGCCAGCAAAAAAAGTAGGATGTAAAGAATTCTCATGATCAGTTTTTTCTGAAGAATATCAAAAATGGTGCAAAAACATTAAATATGTTCCAATTCTTTTAGAAATTATTGAAACAGTTTTGTAAAAACGATTATTTTCACTTCCAAATTATAAAATTGAACACAAATATGAAAAAATTAATATTAAGTATTGGAGTTGCGTTTATTGGATTTACATCTATGGCGCAGGAGCAAATGACTTCAGAAGAAACAAAAGCGATTAAATTAATCGAGCTTACTTCAGGACAGCAATTCGATATTATGACCGAGCCAATCGTGAAAATGGTTGCTGAAGATAAAAGAGAAGAATTTAAGAAAGAACTTTCTGCCAGCACTGAGGAACTGTATAAGAAAATGGCGGTTATCTATACTGAAAAGTTTACAGAAGAAGAACTTGATGAGATCCTTGCATTCTATGCTACACCGGTAGGAGAGAAGATGGTAGAACTTACTCCAGACATAACGAAAAAAGCTATGGAGATAGGCCAGGCCTGGGGAATGGAATTACAACCTATGATGGCAAAATATATGCAATAATTATGTACTGATAAGTATGATCTAAACCTGTTCCCTGGAACAGGTTTTTTTATCTACTTTCTGAAGTGAACTTAAAACTTTATTTTTACTGAAAACTATTTGTATGGCTACGATAAACTGGAAAACAGTACGTGAATATGAGGATATAACTTATAAAAAGGCAGATGGGGTTGCAAGAATTGCTTTCAACCGACCAGATGTTAGAAATGCCTTCAGACCAAAAACAACTTCAGAGCTTCTGCATGCTTTTCAGGATGCACATGAAGATACATCTATTGGTGTGGTACTACTTTCTGCTGAAGGACCTTCTACAAAAGATGGAAAATGGGCATTTTGCAGTGGAGGAGACCAGAAAGCGAGAGGCCACCAGGGTTATGTTGGTGACGATGGATATCACAGGTTGAATATTCTGGAAGTACAACGACTTATTAGGTTTATGCCAAAGGCAGTGATCTGTGTGGTTCCCGGATGGGCAGTAGGTGGAGGTCACAGCTTGCATGTGGTCTGCGATCTTACGCTGGCTTCTAAGGAACATGCGATCTTTAAGCAGACAGATGCGGACGTCACCAGTTTTGACGCCGGCTATGGCTCTGCATACCTCGCTAAAATGGTGGGACAGAAGAAGGCCAGAGAGATCTTCTTTTTAGGAAGAAACTATTCCGCTCAGGAAGCTTATGAAATGGGTATGGTGAATGCCGTGATCCCGCATGAAGAATTGGAAACTACTGCCTTTGAATGGGCACAGGAAATTTTAGAAAAATCGCCGACTTCTATCAAAATGCTGAAATTTGCCATGAATCTTACCGATGATGGGATGGTAGGGCAGCAGGTATTTGCCGGGGAGGTCACCAGACTGGCATATATGACAGATGAAGCTAAAGAAGGTAGAGATGCATTTTTAGAAAAAAGAAAGCCAAATTTTGAAAAGAAGTGGATTCCATAGAGAATTCACGCAACCATTTCAGGAAAAGAGCGTCTTTATAGTAGAACTAAACTTTAAATGATTATGGAATTCCCGAAAATAGTATACAAATTCTTTGTTCTATTTCTAACAGTTGTAAGCTTTAGCTCTTGTAGTAGCGATGATAATTCTAATAGTGAAAAGGAATTCGTTGGTGAAAGTGGCATCAATTCTTCAGAAAGCAAAGATCTATGGATTTCATTGAAAAGTACTAACAAGGATAGCTATGAGTATACCATAGAGACAGCATCCTGGACAGGCTTCGCTACTTCAACTACAATTAAGGTTGAAAATGGGGAAGTGGTAAGTAGAGAATTTATCTCTACCCAGCCCCAGGAAGAGAATCCAGCCGAAACTGAAACTGTAGAGGAATACATGGAGGCGGGTTCTGATCTTGGAACGCATGAGAGTGGAGCAGAAATTCTGACCATAGATGAGCTATATAGCCTTTGTTTTGCAGAATATCTGACTATCGATACTGATTCCAACCTTATCTATTTTGATACTACTTCCGAAGGAGTTATCAATACTTGTGGCTATGTAAATAAGAATTGTGCAGATGATTGTTTTGTTGGTTTTAAGCTGACTAACTTTACCTGGTTATAGGATTATTTAAAACAAGATGTTGAAGTGTAATTTCACGGTCTTGGCTAAAACTATATTTCAAATCGACTTAAAACTTCAACATGAAAAAGCTGCTTATTCTGATGTCATTATTTCTGATTTTTGCGTGTTCTGAAGATTCAGATCCGGGAATTCTTGATCAGGAAGTTCTAAAGGAGAAACCTGAAGTGGTTGAAGAAGCTACTGAGGAACAAACTGAAACCGAAGCTGAAAGCGACGCTGATAGCGGCGATAAGGAAGAAGAATCAGATACCGAAATTGAAGTAGAACTACCTCAAGTTTGGAAATTATTTAAAATGAGCTGTAGTAATACCGAGGAGTGTACAAAAGAAGGAGATGAAATGGATTTCCAGGATACTTATACTTTCAGGGAAGATAAAACGGTTGAATAGATCAGGATCAGGCAGAATGATACTATTAAAGTAGAAGGAAACTTTAAAGTAACTAAATCGCAATATGATACCTCGGCTTATACGCTGATTTATGATGGAGAACCGACTCCAGAGGATATTGGTATCTTTTCAAGTTGTTTGAGTAGGGAAGAATATCTGTATGTTCTTCAGGATGAAGAAAATATTCTGAAGAACACTGTAGAAGACTGCGATGGACCTATGATGTACTATAGCAGGGAAAATCAATAAATAAATCAACGACCATATTAAAAAAAGCCGTGTAGATTTACACGGCTTTTTTTAATCCTGATATGTTTGGAATCTAATATGTTTTTTTAATCAAATCATCAATCTTTTCAGCAATTTCCTCATGAACCTCTTCCTGCAACAAATGTCTTGATGAGAGTAAATGTGTTTCCTGAGTATCGGTTAATTCCTCAAGTTCTTTGCTGAAATGATCATAGGTTAGAGCCGGATCATCCTCACCCCACACTGCCTGAATTGGATAGTCTACATCTTTCAAAGCAGTCTGTACTAAATTCTGAAATTCTTCAGTTTGGTTGAAATTTCTCATAAGCTTCAGAAAAGCTTTTCCATCATCTTCTCTTTTCAGAAGATCAACATATGCTTTAATTTCCGCAGAAGAAGAGCATGAAGAATCATTGACGCCCATTTGAGAAAACATAACTGGCCAGGTAGCGTGAGTGATAGAAATTAACTCAGCTTCACCCAAAACTTTTTTCTCGAATGGTCGCATTACCAGTGGCTTCTTGAAATTCTGAATATCTATCATCGTATTCAGTATAGTAATTGATTTTACCTTTTCAAGATTCTTAGCAGCTAGCGCAAACCCAACAAGACCACCAATATCATGGACTACTAAATGAAACTTTTCAATGTTTAATTCCTTTAAACAGTCTGTAAGGAAGTCGGCGAAATTATTGAATTCATAATCAAAATCCTCTGGCCGGTCGCTTAGGCCTAGTCCGGGAAGATCTACAGAGACACCACGGTGACCTTTCTCAACTAGCGAATCTATAACTTTTCTGTATAGAAAAGAGGAAGTAGGCACCCCATGAACACAAAAAACCACTTCACCACTTCCTTTGTCCAGAGCGAATGTGTTGATACCGTTAATGTCAAAATATTTTCCTTCTCGTTTGTGATTTTTGATCACGTCTTCAATTTCCTTACTCATAATCATTTTATTTCAATAACTATAAAGCTACGATCTTAGAGATAAGTCTTTCGAAAGCACGTCTTAAAGTGTGGTTAAGGAAAACAAAAAAGCCGCGAACGATTCGCGGCTTGTATAAAAAGATAGATTTTACTATCGTAGTTTCGGATATTTATTAGGATTGGTTTCGTGCATGATCGCATACACTTTTTCGAAAATATCTTCCGCAGATGGTTTAGAGAAATAATCACCGTCTGTACCGTAGGCAGGCCTATGTTCCTTAGCTGTTAAGGTTTGCGGCTTACTGTCCAGGTATCTGTAGGCATTCTGTTCATCAAGAACTTTCTGCAGGATATAGGCTGAAGCTCCTCCAGGAACATCTTCATCGATAACCAATAGTCGGTTTGTCTTTTGAACACTTTTAACGATGTCATGATTAATATCAAAAGGTAGAAGAGACTGAACATCTATCACTTCAGCATCAATATCAACCTGAGTTAATTCCTTCGCGACTTCTTCTACAATTCGCAATGTAGAACCGTAGGAAACAAGAGTAATATCTGTACCTTCTTTTAAAGTTTCAGTAACTCCAATAGGCGTCTTGATATCCTTAAGGTTCGTAGGTAACTTCTCTTTAAGTCTATATCCATTAAGGCACTCGATAACTAATGCTGGGGTATCTAATTCCAACAGATGGTTGTAGAAACCAGCAGCTTTCGTCATGTTTCTAGGAACAAGCACATACATTCCTCTTACAAGGTTGAGAATACCGGCCATTTGTGAGCCACTATGCCAGATACCTTCGAGACGATGCCCCCTAGTTCTAACGATTAAAGGCGCTTTTTGCATTCCTTTAGTTCTGTAGTGCAGTGTTGCAAGATCATCACTCATTCCCTGAAGGCAATACATTACGTAATCAAGGTACTGGATTTCAGCAATTGGACGTAGTCCTCTCATTGCCATTCCAATTCCCTGTCCAAGAATAGTTGCTTCTCTAATCCCGGCATCAGAAACTCTGAATTTTCCGTATTTATTCTGAAGTCCTTCAAGCCCCTGGTTTACATCACCAATCTCACCTGCATCTTCCCCAAAGATCAAAGCATTTGCATGATTTTCAAAGATCTGATCAAAATTTTCTCTTAATATAATTCGAGCATCCACTTCATCTACTTCCTCATCGTATTCTGGAAGTACTTCTGTTAATGTGTTCTCATCGATATAAAGATGTGAACTATACTCATCTTTGTTTTCCTCTCCAAATTCACTTAACCAATTAAGTAATTCATCTTTTTCAGCAGAAGATTCACCTATTGTATATCTTAAGGTTTGTCTTGCTACAGAAATAAGATCTTTCTTCAAAGGTTCTCGGTCATTGGCAATTTTCTCTTTAAGGGAATTGATAAAGTTCCCGTTAGAACTACTACCAGCTACCTTACCAAGAAGTTCTACCACTTGCTTCTTTCTAGCTAAAGTTGGTTTTAAATAATTGTTCCAGGCATTACTTTTGGCAGTTCTTACCTGTTTTTTGATCTCTTTCTCCATCGCATCAAGATCTTCAGCATTGGAGAAATTATTTTCAATAATCCACTCGCGAAACTTCACATTACAATCATGTTCTTTCTCCCAGTTCAATCTGTCTTCAGATTTATATCTTTCATGAGATCCAGAAGTTGAGTGACCCTGAGGCTGTGTTAACTGCTGTACATGAATTAGAACCGGGCAATGCTCTGCACGTGCGATGGAGGATGCTTTTTCATAAGCATCTACTAACGCAGGATAATTCCAGCCTTCTACCACAATGATCTCATAACCATCATGTTCTTCATCACGCTGAAAGCCTTTAAGGATTTCAGATATATTTTCTTTAGTTGTTTGATGTCTGGCGTGTACAGAAATACCATACTCGTCATCCCAAACACTCATCACCATTGGTACCTGCAAAACACCGGCAGCATTAATGGTTTCCCAGAAATGACCTTCACTTGTACTGGCATTTCCAATGGTTCCCCATGCTACTTCGTTACCATTATCTGTGAATTTCTCTGCAGAAATTCCATCAACATTTCTATAGATCTTGGATGCCTGAGCAAGACCAAGTAATCGCGGCATTTGCCCAGCTGTAGGAGAAATATCTGAACTGGAATTCTTCTGTTCCATCAAATTTTTCCATTCTCCGTTCTCATCGAGGCTATGCGTCATAAAATGACCACCCATCTGTCTTCCGGCAGACATTGGTTCATTATCAAGATTCGTATCTGCATATAAACCGGCAAATAACTGCTCCGGAGTAAGAGCGCCTATAGCCATCATAAAAGTTTGATCACGGTAGTAACCCGATCTAAAATCACCATTCTTGAAAGCTTTGGCCATCGCCAGTTGTGGTACTTCCTTTCCATCTCCAAATATTCCGAACTTCGCCTTCCCGGTAAGTACTTCTCGTCTACCTAAAAGACTACATTCTCTGCTGGTAACAGCAATTTTGTAATCTTCAAGTACCTGAGACTTGAATTCATCAAATGAAATAGAATTTTCAGTTTGTGTTTCGCTTTGCATGAACATTATTTTGAATAGAAGCAAATGTAGCGAAAATCAAAATTATACACAATTCAAATTTTCACCATAAAACTGATAATAATTCAAATTTAACCTTTATTTATTATTTATTTCAGAAATATTAGGCGTGAGATTCAGAATTCGTTGACAAATATGAAATTGTTCTGAGTATAGCGTAAGGAATTTATTTAATACCAGCGTCTTGTAAAAAGTTTGATAATTGTTCCAATATCTAGGGAGACGATAAACCTGATCTTTTCATCATAATTTTCCTGAGCCACTTCCCAGCCAAGGTTCGAATATACAGGAAGAAACAGCTCAAAATAATCCTGAACCAGGCTCATACGTATGCCGGAATCGTAAAGTAATTTTCCATTCTCATGCCGATTCTTTACAATACCCACATCACCATAAGCGTAAATCCATTTCCAGATATTGGTACTTGCGTTCATAGTGGTAATCCATTCATTGGCATATTCCGGTTGCAGTTGAGATTTAAAGCCACCTTCAGCAACAATAATTTGTTGGCTGAATAATCCGCTTCCCTGGCTTCTTCCGTAGTAATTATAGTCAAAAAGATAATCTGTAGGACGATCCAGCGCAAAACTGAAGTAATCATTATTGCGGGCATCATTATACAAAAATGTTCCTCCAAAGAACCTTAAATTGATTTGCCTGTTATTGGTAAACAATTTTCTGTACTCTGCTGTGACCGCTATTTTACTGAACTTATCTGATAGCTGATAATCGAATGATGCGGTTAAATGCTTTAGAAAATTAGGATTGCTATAGCTGTACTTTACATTCAGAACATTATAGTCTGGCTGAAGGAGTGGATCATCAGGATTCTGATCTCGATGAACATTAATATTTCTAATCAATAATCGCTGACTTTCATTACTTCTTAAATATGAGTTTCTGAAGGCGAAGACAAGAAACGGACTGTATTTCTGGTAGAATAGATCATAACCATAAGAATACCGTGAACCGCCAATCCCATAATAAATAAGGTACAGGTCATTATTCTCGAATTGATGGGCGTTATAGAATGATGCCGATCCAACAAGAGTTTCACTGCCAAAACCGTATTTTGGAGAAAGTGAAAAGTTGAAAGTTTTGCTCAGGACTGTTTTATTATAAAGTTTAGGTCCAATAGAAATACCATCATATAGGTTGAAATCAAACTCTGGCATAAAAAAGATCTGGTTATATCTTGGATCTTCGATATCCTGAAGCAGTCTGAATTGTATGGGCTTATTGAGTAGCGTGCTTACTCTCTTGTAATTATTTCTTTGATTGAACTCGGGAATCTCTGCTTCATAATTTAAGGCAAGTCTTTCAATATCCATTCGGGGGATAGTAACGGTTTTGGTGTCCCGAACCTTTTCAACCCAGGTTTTGTAGATCGATTTTCCGTCTTTGAGTCCGTAGAGACTAATAGGCATTTCGTTCTGCCTTAAATTTTGAATTCGAACATCCAGAGAATCATCCTCTCTTTTTGTTACCTTCTGAATCTTAAAATCAATTTTAGTATTGCTTCCTACGTAATCTTCAAAAAACCATGAAATATCTTTCCCTGCATTCTTCTGAAGGATCTCTGCAAACTGAACATCGCTGGTAGGTTTTAATTTATACTTTTTATAAAATTCACCAATCGATTTCGATACGGTCGAGTCTCCAAGAAACTCTTCAAGGTATTTGATACCAACACCAGCCTTATAGGCGTTTGCAATATTCTTATTGAATTTGACCAGCGAATCCTGGCTTGTATTCAGCGGCTGATCAATGTTCATCCTGGCCACATTCATGTACAGGAACTGGTATTGATCGTTAAATTCAAGATCTGCCGCATGGAACCAGCGAATTCCAATAATGTCACTTAAGTTCCCTATAAGTTTCATTTTGGGATAATAAGTATCCACGTAATCGATCATTAATGAAACCAGAATAGCATCGGTCACCCATTTCTCGGTTCTGGGATTGATAAAAACCGAATTCTGGAGATAGTAATTAGTTACAGTTTTGAATAGTTTTAGATCATATTGAAATCCGTCGGGAAAAGGACGTATAAAACCTGGTAATTGATTTAGTCCGTAAATTGGACTATTCTGATAATCTTCCTGGGTAATAAAGATATTTTCATTAGGATAGCTTCCCAGCCGATCTTCAAGAAAACTAAAAGTTCGGGAGAGCAGCTTTGTTTTGTTTTCCAGCTCCATATCTTCATCACGAATATTGGTTATGACCTTATTCGAGTTTGCAGGTAGAGATTCAAAAATGTAAGTGTTGGTTAAGTACATTTTGCTGTCTACGCGTTGGTCTCCGCTAAAATGAATGGTCTTAAAACCTTTTCTGGTTTGGGTGCGGGTAAGGTCTAATGCTGAAGCTGCATAGTATTCAGTAGGAATATCGATATTGATCTCAATATTGTACGGGCTTACATATTGGGTGCCGAGATCCTTGTGACTGTAAAGTTTCCATCCGTTATCCAGTGGGGCAGGAGTCATATACCAGTAACGCAATTTGTAATTCCCTTCGCCGTCCCGACCAAATCGGGTGAATTTATCATCAGGAATTTTTAAGTCGTATTGAAGATTTAAGGTGATAGAATCTCCGGAGGCCAATGGTTCGGGGAGAAATACTCGTACGAGGTCTTCAATATTGCCGGGACGATCCCATTCCAGGGAGGATCCTTCAGCAGAATTAATAGACTCAATAATAGTATGACCACGTTCTTCCTGCCTGGCAAAATGAAAGCGGCGGGCAAAATCTTCAGCAAACCTTTTCGCCAGAGGAGAAGTCTTGGAACTAAATGCATTATTCCAGTCATTCAGATAAATACTTACCAGTTCCCTTTCTTCAGTGTTTACAAAGGTGATTTGCTGATCGACTTCTATAGTATGAAGACTGTCAACCAGGCGGGCGTTCACCTTCATGGCATTTTGTGCAGAGAGCCATAACGGGAATAGTAAAATAAGAAAGAAACACTGAAGGTATTTCAACGAAATTTAAGTTTAGTGCTGATAAAAATCAGATCTAAATATAAACAAAGTTTGATACCTTCAGCAGTGGAAAATATTAGAAATTCGGGCTTAAGTTATATTCATCGTAGAATTTATCCAGGATGTCTATTACTTCGTCTTCAGTATCTACGACCTGCACCAGATCAATATCTGCAGGACTAATATTTTGAAAACTATCAAGAAGGGTAGTTTTGATCCATTCAACAAGACCTCCCCAGAATTCTGTTCCTACAAGAATGATTGGAAACTTATCGATCTTATGTGTTTGAATAAGAGTGATCGCTTCGAACAATTCGTCGAGCGTACCGAAGCCACCAGGCATTACTACAAACCCCTGGGAATACTTTACGAACATTACCTTTCTAACGAAGAAATAATCAAAATCCAGACTTTTATCGTTGTCTATATATGGATTATCATGCTGCTCAAAAGGCAGATCGATATTAAGTCCAACAGATGTACCGCCGGCCAGATGAGCTCCTTTGTTACCAGCCTCCATGATCCCGGGACCACCACCAGTGATCACGCCATAGCCATGATCAACGATCTTTTTCGCCACTTTTTCGGCCAACCCGTAATATTTCATATCGGGTTTAGTTCGTGCAGATCCAAAAATAGAAACACAAGGTCCAATCTGGCTTAGTTTCTCGTATCCATTCACGAATTCACCCATTATCTTAAAAATCGCCCAGGAATCATTCGTTCTTATCTCGTTCCAGGCTTTATTGCTATTTGCTGCTTTCATATGGTTGGTTTAACTCATTTCCTTCTTCAGGAAGCGAGCAGTGTAACTTTTAGTGTTTTTAATTATTTGTTCAGGAGTGCCGGTTGCGACAACTTCACCGCCACCTTTACCACCTTCGTATCCTATATCTATGATATGATCTGCCATTTTGATTACATCCATATTATGTTCTATAATAAGGACAGTATTTCCTTTATCGGTAAGCGAATTTAAGACATCCATCAAAACCCTGATATCTTCAAAATGCAGACCGGTCGTTGGCTCGTCCAGGATATAAAAAGTATTTCCGGTATCCCTTTTAGAAAGTTCGGTCGCCAGTTTTATCCTTTGAGCTTCTCCACCAGAAAGTGTTGTGGATTGTTGTCCTAAACTTATATATCCCAGTCCAACATCCTGAATTGTCTTCAATTTTCTAAATATCTTCGGAATGTTCTCAAAGAAAGGAGTAGCCTCATTGATGGTCATTTCCAGCACATCTGCGATAGATTTTCCTTTATATCGAATCTCCAGAGTCTCACGATTAAAGCGTTTCCCCTGGCAGGTTTCACATTCTACGTAAACATCTGGCAGGAAATTCATTTCGATCACACGAAGTCCGCCACCTTTACAGGTTTCACATCTCCCGCCTTTTACGTTAAAGCTGAATCTTCCCGGTTTATAACCACGAATTAGCGATTCAGGTGTTTTCGCAAAAAGGTTTCGCACTTCAGAAAATACGCCGGTATAAGTAGCGGGATTAGAACGCGGGGTTCGTCCAATAGGACTTTGGTTAATATCGATCACCTTGTCTATATGGTCCAGACCCTTTATAGTTTTATAAGGTTTAGGAACTTTAACTCCATTAAAATAATGAGCATTCATAATAGGGTAGAGGGTCTCATTGATCAAAGTGGATTTCCCACTTCCTGAAACACCGGTTACCGCAATCATTTTTCCTAACGGAATTTTAATGCTCACATTCTTCAGGTTATTTCCTGTCGCACCTTTTAATTCGATCGACTTCCCATTACCTTTTCGTCTTTTCTCCGGAATAGCGATGGCCTTTTTCCCACTCAAATAATCTGCAGTTAGCGTAGAATGATTCAGCAGTTCTGAAGGAGGACCTTCGCTAATGATCTCACCACCATATTTCCCGGCACGTGGTCCAATATCGATCACGTGATCTGCCCTTTCTATCATATCCTTGTCGTGCTCCACAACGATTACAGTATTCCCGATATCTCTCAAGGACTCCAAAGAATTGATCAGCTTTTCGTTATCGCGTTGATGCAGCCCGATACTAGGTTCATCAAGAATGTACAAAACACCTACCAGTTGGGATCCAATCTGAGTAGCAAGTCTAATACGTTGTGCTTCTCCACCCGAAAGTGATTTGGAACCACGATTTAAATTAAGGTACGTAAGACCTACATCTACCAGAAAGGCGATGCGGGCGCGAATTTCTTTTACGACCTCTTCACCAATCTGTAATTGTTTAGCTGAAAGCTTTGCTTCGATATTTTCGAACCAGTCGGCTAGATCTGAAATATCAAGATTAGCAAGTTCGGCAATATTTTTATCATTTATTCTAAAGTATAAAGCTTCCTTTTTTAATCGGGAACCTTCACATTCCGGGCAATCTACCTTGTCCATGTATTCCTTAGCCCATCTGCGTAAAGAAGTGGAATCGTTGTTTTTAAAGGTTGTTTCAATAAAGCTTGCTACACCTTCAAAATCGATCTTGAAATCGCGGGTGATTCCTAAAGCCTTGGATTCCTTGGAGAATTTTTCCTTTCCTCCATATAGGATCATCTCTAATGCTTCCTTCGGAATCTTATTGATAGGATCACTCAGGCTGAAATCGAAGCGTTCCGCTATAAGTTCAAGTTGAGAAAATACCCAGTTCTTTTTTTGAGGCCCGTGAGGTTCCAGACCTCCGTTTTTAATGGATTTCTTAGGCTCCGGAATAATCTTGTCAATATTCACCTGGTATAAGGTACCTATCCCATTACAATTAGGACAGGCTCCTTTAGGCGAATTAAAGGAAAAACTATTAGGTTCTGGATTAGGATAACTTATTCCAGTAGTTGGACACATAAGATTCCTACTAAAATATCGAACCTCACCACTATCCTGGTCCAGAATCATAAGAGTATCCTCACCATGATACATGGCCGTTTTAATACTTTCATCAAGTCTTTTATCTGCTTCGGGCTTTTCTTCAATTTTCAAGCGGTCTACAACAATCTCAATATCATGAGTCTTGTATCGATCCAGCTTCATGCCTTTTTCAATATCCACCACTTTTTCATCTGCCCGAACTTTGATAAATCCCTGCTTGGCAATAGATTCGAACAATTCGCGGTAGTGACCTTTTCTACTTCTTATTACTGGTGCAAGAACATTTACCTTTTTACCCTTAAAATCCTGTAATATGAGTTCCTTTATCTGGGAGTCTGTATAGCTCACCATTTTCTCACCGGTCTTATAACTGTAAGCTTCTCCAGCTCTGGCAAACAATAATCTTAGAAAATCATAGATCTCTGTGATCGTTCCTACAGTACTCCTTGGATTCTTACTGGTTGTTTTCTGTTCTATGGCGATCACTGGGGAGAGACCTTCAATTTTGTCCACATCTGGACGTTCCAGGCTCCCTAAGAACTGGCGGGCATATGCAGAAAAAGTTTCGATGTATCTACGCTGTCCTTCAGCATAGATGGTATCAAAAGCGAGTGAAGACTTTCCAGATCCAGAAAGCCCTGTTATTACAACAAGCTTTTCTCTGGGAATGGAAACATCTATATTCTTAAGATTGTGAACTCTAGCTCCTAATACTTCGATACTGTCTTCAAATTTCGCCATACATTTTTTCAAGATGGCAAAGTTACTTATTGTAACGCTATTAGGAAAGCCGAAGTCAAAGTACTGTTGTTAAGATACCTGTAATTTTTTGTAAGAAAGAATGTAGCAGAAAGTTGTTAAGCCAATCTTAATTTTTAGAGTGATTTCAGTTTTCCAGTCGATGAAGTAAGTTAATATTGTTAAGAAAACCTAAATACCTACATTTTATATAACTGATTGTCAGAGTAATATTACTATAAAAATTTTATCTCTGGATTTACAGCTACTATATTTGAGTATCCCTAAAAATGTTCCCGATCTGTTCATGATCATTTAGAAGTGTAACTGTAACCCTACTCAGTTGCAATTGGAGCTTGTTTATATTTATTTAATGTTTGAGAGAAAATGCAAAAGAAACAATTACTTATTGTAAGTAAGAATGAATTGCTTATCCAGGAACTTGTTCAGGGTTTGAGCACTATGTTTGATGTTTCCATAGAAGGATCTATACATGTAGCTTATCACAGGGTACTTAACTTATTACCAGATACGATTGTTTTCGACAAAACTTCCTATCGTAAACCTTCAGATTTTAAGAATTTGAAAAACTTTAAAGCAACCCACTTTCTAAAAAGAGCACATCTTGCAATCTATGGAAGTCCATTGGAAATTAAGATGATGGCAAAACGATACAAAGATCTTGTAGATGAGTATCATTCTACTGCCACAGGTTTAGAGCAATTGGTTTCTAGAATCGCTCGCACTGCAGAACAACATAAACTTAATTACTGGCATGAATGCTTTATGGGTCTATTTCACTTAATGAATCAACCCGTGCTACTGCTGGAGAAAGACCAGATAGTTAATATGAACGATGTCGCAAGAAATACATTCAGGACCAGTGAGGAAATGTTGGATATTACAGATATCGTGAGATCAGATGCTAAGAATACAATAAGGGAATGTTTGCGCAAATTTGCAAAAGGTAAGCATATGCATGCTACAAATGAAACCACTCTTAGGATCACCAGTCAGAAACTTAGAAATGCACGTATTACGCTTTCAAAATTGACTCCTAAAATTCAGGATACTTATATTATGCTGATTGATTTTATGGGTGATGAATATTGTCTCCGAGACAACGTGGGATCTACAGCTACAGAAGTTGAAAATTCTCTGTCAATGACAAAATGTATGGAAGAGGAGAATTTCACAAGAAGAGAAAAAGAGATCATTACACTTTTATGTAAGGGCTATAAGACCAAGGAAATTTCAGAAGCACTATTTATAAGTCCTAAAACAATAGAGAAACATAGATCGAGTATTATAAAAAGAACAAATTCAGATACGATCCTTGAAAGCATTATATATGCTATCAATCATAACCTGGTTGAAATGCCAAAATCATAAAGCATTGTTAAACAGGGTTTTTAAGATAAATAATAGGGGATTTCCCCTATAAATTTGAGGAACACATTTATATATATTTACATAGATTTCTAAAAGAGGTTGCCCCCATCTTCACAAAATCTTTCCTACACTAAGATCGCCCCCGATCCCTACTACTTTATAAATTGAAAAGAATCATCTCATTTGAGATACCATATATATTATTTATTAACCATTCGAAAATTTATTAACCAAAACTCTGTAATCATGAAGTAGATAGTCACTCCCACCTGGTTCAATCTGAACCAGCTAACTCGTAAGATCAAATCTTAAGAACCTTTATCCACGAACATATATCGTTCCCTGGACCAGACATTTATTAACCATTCTCAAAATTTTAACCAAAACTTTTTAATCATGAAAAAATTAAATCATTATCTGGCATTCTGCGTAGTATTTGCGTTGCTTATGGCCGGATGTAGTGAAGATGAAAACGAAAAAATAAATCCAGGTGAAGATTCAGCATTTGTTGAGATCACTTTTGGAGCATCACTTGACGAACTCGTAAACCGCGCCGTACAGGTTAATAAGGATCATTTTAACCAAGTTCCAACCTGTTCAGATGCTACACCTGCTGTAGCAAGAATCGAATTTTCCTATGGAGGGCAGAATTATTCGACAGATGTAGATATTCTGTTTGATGGAACTGCATACTTTACAGATTACTCTGAAGCACTAAAGATCCCAGTAGCAAATAATGGGACTACTACCGTTACTTTAACTGGTTTTATGGTGTACGACGGAGATCCTGATACAGATGGAGATATTATCTGGATCGCACCTAAATCATCTGAAGAAGGTCAGTTTGATGGATACGTAGACAACCCACTACCATTCGATTTTGATGTTCGAGACGGTACGAAACCATACATTGATATTGAAGTTCTTTGCTATGATAGACGTATGGTAAATGAATATGGTTATGTATTCTTTGAACTTGAAAATACTGAACTAATCAACTTCTGTATTTTTGGAAACTTCTGCCCTCCATCTGGTAGACACTACCTTGCTTCTTATAGCGTGAATGTTTGGACGGTGGATGAAAATGGAAATAATCTTGTAGATCTTTATGATGGTGGTATAGAAAATATGATCGTTGAAGAAGATGGACAGTATTCTGCAGACCCATTATGTATCGTATTACCAGATAGATTAGACGAGACCGATAGATATCGTATTGAAATTAGAATTCAAGATGGTCCCGATTATGACGCTAACGAAGGTGAATTAATTAGAACTGCAATTCTTACAGATCTAGAGATTAGAACATTTTTTGATGGCGATGATAACTTGGAATACTACCACTTCTTTGAAGGTTGTGGAGAGTCTGATGATCCACAAATCTTTGATGATCCTCGTGACGACACCATGGTTTATAAGACTTGTGCTAAAGAATTAAATGATTCTGGTGTTATAGCCTTGGCTTCTGTTGCAAAAACAGGAAATAAATTTGATGTAACCGTACTTGCTACTAATACTACTGCAGGAATGAGTCATCTACAGCATATTCATGGATTTGCTCCTGTACAGGGAGTTCAACAGGACGCAACCTGTCCAACTATGGACGCTGCTGGCGCTGACGGTATTCTAACACTGGCAGAAGGTGTGCCATTCTACGGTCCTGTTCAATTGGGTCTGTCTGATTCTGGAGATCAATATCCTGTCGCAGATGCAAATGGAAATTATATCTACGAAAGAGTTTTCACACTTTCAGCGGAAGAAATGGAAAATCTTACATCTCTTGATAAGAATGTGATCGTAATTCATGGTCTTGATGGCAATGCTACTTTACCAGTAGCTTGCGGAGAACTTTCTCTGGTTCAATAATATTGAGGGGACACTTGAAATAAGTGTCCCTTTTTTTAATCAACTTAAAACACAACATAAATGAAACATTTTAAAATTTGTATGGGATTGTTAGCAATGTTAGCGTTGCTGATGATGTCATGTAGCCAGGAAGATCAATCTTCTTCTGAAACGGGCACAGATGTACAGTCTGTAGAATTACAATTTGGAGCTTTATTAAATGACCTGGCAAACCGGGCCATGAGCGTGAACAAGGATCATTTTAACCAAATTCCTGATTGTTCAGATGCACTTCCAGCGGTAGCTAGTATAGCTTTCAGCTATGGTGGAAATGACTATGATGTAGATGTGGACATTCTGAATGATGGATCAGACTTCTATACAGCATATTCAGAAGATCTAAAAATACCAGTAGCTAATAATAGCTCTGTAACCGTGACATTAAATGGTTTTCGGGTTTATGACGGTGACCCAGATGATGATGGCGAGTTAATTTGGGTAGCTCCAATTGAAACCACTCCCGGACAGTTTGATGGATATGTGGATAACCCATTGCCTTTCACTTTTGAAGTTCGTGACGGTACGAAACCATATATCGACATTGAAGTTTTATGTTTTGATCGCAGAATGGTCAATGAATATGGCTATCCTTTCTTTGATCTGGTACCTGGAAAACTATATCCTCTATGCTTCTTCGCAAACTATTGCCCTAGCGTAAATGGTAGACATTATGTAGGTAATTATAGCGTAGATCTTTATTATGATAATGGTGAAGAGCGTATTAAACTATATTCTACAGCACAAACACCAACAACTGGTGAAACTAATGGAGAATATTTTGCAGATCCTCTTTGTTTAGTAGTACCAGAATCTCCTTTTGAAGATCCTACTACTGAATATCTTTTCTATACTGTTACTCCTCTAGACTGGACAGATTCTTATGGTGATATAGATAATACACCATTAGCAGAAGTTGGTCTGAACTGGAATGATGTTGACGGATTATTAAGCAATGATGGTGAATCTGTAGACTATGTACACCTCTTTATAGGTTGCGAGCCACCAATAGGAGATTGTCCTGGTGTACCAACAGAAGGAGATATGGATGGAGATTGCGTGCCAGATGTTGATGACGAGTGTCCAGAAGTTCCAGGTACTGCTGAAAATTTTGGTTGTCCAGATGATGAATGTCCTGGAGAGGATTTAGATGGTGACGGATTGTTTGGAGACTGTGATCAGTGTCCTGATGAAGCTGGAACAGCTGAGAATTTTGGTTGTCCATTGGATGATTGTACGACTGATACTGACAATGATGGTGTAGTAGATTGTGAAGATGAATGTCCGGATACTCAGGGTCCAGCAGATAATGATGGTTGTCCAGAAGATAATGGAGGTGATACTTGTGAAACAGCATTCATGTTTGGTGATACACAGATTAAAGACATTTCAAATGGTAACCGTTGGGGATGGGCTGAAAACTTTGACACCACAATTGACGGTAACAGTAAAACTTTCAATTTCTGGGCTGGAGCTGGTCAAAATGATACTAGCAAAGGAGAACTTGTAGGTACTATAACTATTACTGTTAATGGAGATGAGGTGAATTTTGATATCGACCTTGAATCAGGAGTTAATTTGGATGATCTTCACGTTTACTTAAGCGAAGATAACCCTGGAAATATAGCAAAAAGCCCAGGTCAGTATAACAGAAATGATGAGGTAAGTACAGGTGATTTAGATTTCACTTTAGATCGTACCAGTGACGATTCCAGTTTTTGGATAATTGTTCATGGAGTAGCTTGTTATTAGATAAAAATTGTTCCATCCTGGAAAAGATTTAATTGACTTCAGGATGGGATTTTT
>NZ_JBLWIM010000008.1:186625-188527 GCF_048381525.1 Christiangramia qingdaonensis | reverse complement strand
TAGCATTGGTAGCCGTGTTTGCTATGATGTTTACATCCTGTAGTAAGGATGAAAGTTCTAAGGTAGTGGATGATGCAGAACTTCAGGCAGTGGAAATCACGTTTGGAGCTTCTCTTAACGATCTGGTAGATAGAGCTGCTCAAAGCATGAGCAAGGATCATTTCAATACGATTCCTGATTGTTCTGATGCTGAACCAGCTGTAGCAAGAATAGATTTTAGCTACGGTGGATCCAGTTATCAAACAGATGTAGCCATTCTAAAGGATGCAAATGGGTATTTCACAGACTATTCAGAGGATCTAAAGATATTAGTACCTAATAATGGCCAGGTAACAATTAGCCTGGACGGTTTTATGGTTTATGATGGTGATCCGGATACTACCGGAAACTTGATCTGGGTAGCTCCAAAGGAGTCTGATGGTGATTTCGATGGATATGTAAACCAGGCACTGCCTTTCGATTTTACTGTTGAAGATGGTACTAAACCATACATTGATGTAGAAGTTCTATGTTTTGATCGCCGTATGGTAAACGAATATGGATACGTATTTTTTGATATTCTTCCAGAAGTTATATATCCATTATGTCTTTTCGTAAACTATTGTGATGAAGATGGAAGACATTATGTAGCCGATTATAGTATTGATCTGTACTTTGGAGAGGATGCATCTGGTATTCAACTTTATGATCATACAGAAAGTTCAGCTATGGCTTCAACAGGAGATTACGGAGATGGTCAGTATTACGCAGATCCACTTTGTCTTGTAGTTCCAGGTCCACCTGCTAATCTCGATGACAACGAACCTTACTTGTATATGGTGCTGTACCCGCAAGATTGGAATGGTACTGGTGACATTGATAACTCACCAATCCAGGGAATAACTTTATCATGGAATATGGTTAAGTCGTTACTTAATGGAGATGGAACAACAAATGAATATTATCACCTGCTAATTGGTGAATGTGAAGGTGCCTTAACCGGAGATGGTTCTGGTGGAAATGGTGGAGGAACAGGAGACACAGATCTTGACAACGATGGTGTTGACAATGATGTGGATCAATGTCCTAATACACCAGCCGGGGCCACTGTAAATGCAGTTGGATGTCCAGATTCAGACGGAGATGGGGTTTATGATAATGATGATTTATGTGAAGAAACTCCAACTGGAACTACAGTAGATGAAGACGGTTGTCCTGTAGATATAGGAGGACCTGATTGTGGGACTGCAACCTGGGGACGTGATGTTCTTGTAGAAGGTTTTGGTCTTGTAATCGTTTCAGATTTTGCTTTTCCTGTAAGGATTTTTGCTGAAGCCAATACTTTAGATGGTTTAAATGAAAACCTGGAAATTGGTTCAATTCAGTTGAGTACAGTAGAAGGAGGAATTGTAGTAGCTATTAATATAGAAGACGGAGACTATGAAGTAACGGGTTACACTATTAGTGCAAGCTTAAATGCAGATGGAAGTGACCCAATAGTGGAATCTGGTTCTGCAATTGCGGCGGGTGGTTCAGCGAACGAAACACTTGCAATTCCGTCATTTGATGATTTGTACTTGAAAATCGAATTTGACATTTGTGAAGTTACTGTGAATTAATTCTTAAAAAGGCCCGCATGATTAATTAACCGGGGGGTGACTAATTTGCGGGTTTTTTACCCACTCCTGTGGAGTGTGTGTAAGGCTGTCTGGAGAAATCCGGACAGTTTTTTTTTGGATAGTTTATAAAAAAATTACCTATGTTAACTACTGAAAATCAGTGAGCTAAATGAAGGAAACCACGCACATAGTAGCTGGTAATTACTGAATTAATTAGGTTTATAACAGTTGAATGAAATTATTTATAGCTAAAGTGCTGGTACTATAGAAATATTGAAATGACTGATTTTAAGTGTTTTGTAAG
>NZ_JBLWIM010000008.1:184424-186585 GCF_048381525.1 Christiangramia qingdaonensis | reverse complement strand
TTTATGGAACAAGTATTGCTAAACCCAGAGTGTATTATTAACTATTAAATTTTAAAAAAGACCTACTTATGACAAAATTAAAGAGTTTACTCCTGCTGTCAGCCTTTGCAATGATAAGCTGTAGCGAGGATTCAACTTCAGAACTTGCAACTGCTGAAAATGAAACCCAGATCACTTCAACAGAATCAAAAGATGATATTACCGAGATTGCATTTCCAGATTCTAAAGGAACTGCTACCGATGTTTATTATACAGGTATTAAAATGGCTGTAGAGAATGTCAATGGTAATTATATTTTTGAAGGGGATATTATGATTCCCAAGGGTAAAGCTTCTAAAAGCCCTGTAAATTTAGTTTTAGAAAAAGGAGATGAGGTATCTCAAGCTAAAAGTGTTGGTAGAACTTCAGCTTACTGGGAAGATAATACAGTGTACTACGAAATTGATTCCAGGCTAGGCAACCAGGATCGCGTATTCGATGCTATTAGTCATTGGGAAGCAAACACTAATCTTGAATTCGTGAAAAGATCTGGACAATCAGACTATATTTATTTCACTCCGGGATCAGGTTGTTCTTCTTATGTTGGAAAAGTTGGCGGGAAGCAGAATATTACTCTAGCCGATGCTTGTTCCACTGGTAACACCATTCATGAAATTGGACATGCCATTGGCCTTTGGCACGAACAAAGCCGAGTGGATAGAGATAAGCATATTACTATCAACTTTGAAAATATTCAAACAGGTAGAGAATACAATTTCCAGACTTACCAGGAAAATAACTTTGATGGTGATGAGTTTACAACTAATTTAGATTTTGGCTCTATCATGATGTATAGCCCATACGCATTCTCTAAAAATGGTCAACCTACGATCACTAAGACTGATGGTAATACCTATAGTGTTCAGAGATCTCAGCTCTCAAACGGAGATGTAACTGGAATTAATGCAATGTACCCTTCATCTAATGGTGGGGAGGAGAAACCAACTCAGAACTATATAAACGGAGAATACTACACTATCGAAGGTCTTACAGTTTTAAGATATTACGATCAATGGTACTACAATATGGGTTGGTACGGTTGGAAACGTGTTGAGTTGATAGAAGGTGTCTGGTATTTTGCTTAAACTATACCACTTTATATCAGTTTAGAAGAATCATCGAAAATCCAAGAGTTTGAATTTTCGATGATTTTCCATTGAGATTAATTTCAATCTGTCTGAATTAGATCCAAATCATATTCAGACTTATACATTTACTAATTAACCTACTTATGAAAAACTTAAAATTTATTTTAGCTGTTCCGTTATTGGCTTTTATGTCCTGTAGCGAAGAGAATTATGATGATTCTAGTACAGGTACTAACGAAATTAGTTCCTTCCAGAGTGATGAATTTACAGAAATAGCATTCCCGAACGAATCTGGAACTGTTTCTGATATTTATTTTGCTGGTAGAAAACTTCCAGTTGAAGAACTAAATGGTAAGTATGTATACCAGGGAGATATTTTTCTTTCAGAAGAAAATATTTCTAAAACTCCCTTAGATCTGGTTTTAAACGCTGATGAAGATGTACTTGTTACTGATAAAAGTGTTGGACGAACAAAATTCTTCTGGCCTGAAAATGTAGTCTATTATGACATAGATCCTGCATTACCTAACCAACAGAGAGTTTCAGATGCAATTGCGCACTGGGAAAGCAATACTGCTGTAAAATTCGTGAAACGATCTTCAGAAGCTAACTATGTCTATTTCACTCCCGGAGGAGGATGTTCTTCTTACGTGGGTATGGTAGGGGGTAGACAACCAATTACTCTTGCAGATGGTTGTTCCACTGGAAATACTATTCATGAGATTGGTCATGCCGTTGGATTATGGCATGAACAGAGTAGAGCAGACAGAGATCAAACCATTACGGTGAATTTTGATAACATCCTTTCAGGAAGAGAACATAATTTCTATACATATGTAGAGGCCGGCTATGATGGTGCTGATTATACCGCTGGTCTGGATCTTGGATCAATTATGATGTATAGTCCGTATTCATTTTCTGCTAATGGACAACCTACGATCACACGAAAAGACGGTTCTTTATATTCTGTTCAACGTTCTGTTCTTTCCAGCGGTGATCAGCAAGGAATTGAAGTGATGTATCCTGGAGTACAG
>NZ_JBLWIM010000008.1:168646-184349 GCF_048381525.1 Christiangramia qingdaonensis | reverse complement strand
TATATTAATGGTGAATGGTACGTTATTGAAGGTGTAATGGTTTTAAGAAACAATGATACATGGTATGTTGAAAAAGGTAAAAACCTAAGGGAGGTTGAACTTATTAATGGAAGATGGAGATTCGTTAAATAAACAGTCAGTATCTAAAAAAATAAAGCCCGATATTATATCGGGCTTTTTATTTTTCAGAATTTATTTCTTCCAGCTTTTGATCTGAAAAGCGCTGTACATCCTTGAAAAATTGCCTAAACTCATTTTCAAATTCATCATAATGTAACTTTAGTTCATCTGTAGCCTGATCCATACCAGATTTTAGCTTCGTTCTTTTATTCATACCATTCAAAACACTTTGAATTCCATCTATGGAGGCATAACTCAAAAGCCAGTTTTGTTCGATCATATATGGCAGAAAATTCTTGACGTTAGAAGGAAGAACTTCGTAGTTTAGCTTCAGTAGCTCATAGAACTGTATGGTATATTCCTCCAATGGTATATCACAATAGTCTTTCCAGTTAGCTGCCAGGAAATGATCGTAAAAAATGTCTACGATGATGCCACTGTAGTGTCGGTATCTTTCAGACAGACGATGACTACTCTCCTTAAAAACTGGATGGGTATCAGTATAAAAGTCAATTGCACGATGTAGAATTATTCCCTTTTGAATTTGAGATCCATATTTTCGATATTTTTTTCCTTTGATGGAATCTGCCATAAAATTGCCGATCTTAACCAGGTCCTCGTCACCAGATAGATAAATATGTGCCAAAAAGTTCATGCGGGAATATACGAATTAAACAGGGTCAGGGTTAATATTTGTTAAGTTTTGGAAAGTACGGGGTGACACAATTATATTTGTTAAAATTTCTTACAGGTCCTATCAGGATCTATAAATAACTAATAATGACATTAATAAAATCAATTTCGGGGATTAGAGGAACTATCGGTGGAAAAACCGGTGATAATCTAACCCCCTTAGATACAGTGAAATTTGCCGCAGCTTATGGGACGTGGTTAAAAAATAACTCTACTAACAAGAACCTAAAGGTTGCAGTAGGAAGAGATGCGAGAATATCTGGAAAAATGATCCAGGAACTAACCATGAATACCCTGACTGGTCTGGGAATCGATGTGATCGATCTAGGCTTGTCTACCACTCCAACGGTTGAGGTTGCTGTTCCTCTGGAAAATGCTGATGGTGGAATCATACTTACTGCCAGCCATAATCCAAAACAATGGAACGCTTTAAAACTATTGAATAGTAAAGGAGAATTTCTTGATGGAGAAGCTGGAGCCAAGATTCTTGAAATAGCAGAAAGTGAAAATTTTGATTTTGCTGAAGTTGATGACCTTGGAGAGATCACAGTGATCGATGATTATATCGACAGGCATATTGAAGAGGTCCTGAAGCTTAAACTAGTTGATGCTGATAAGGTTTCTTCTGCGAAATTTAAAGTAGCTGTGGATGCAGTAAATTCTACAGGAGGAATTGCTATTCCAGCACTGCTGAAGAGAATGGGTGTAGAGGTAATCGAATTATACTGTGAACCAAATGGACATTTTCCACATAATCCAGAACCGTTAAAAGAGCATTTAACCGATATCTGTGACTTAATGAAAAAGGAGAAGGCAGATCTTGGGATCGTAGTAGATCCAGATGTAGATCGTCTTGCTTTTGTAGATGAAAACGGTGAAATGTTTGGTGAGGAATATACATTGGTCGCTTGCGCAGATTATGTTTTATCTAAAACTCCCGGAAACACTGTTAGTAACCTTAGCTCGTCCAGAGCTTTAAGAGATATTACAGAGAAACATGATGGAGAGTATAATGCTAGTGCAGTAGGTGAAGTGAACGTGGTTCAGCTTATGAAAGATTCAAACGCGATCATAGGTGGTGAAGGTAACGGCGGAATTATCTATCCAGAAGCACATTATGGTAGAGATAGCCTAGTGGGAACGGCCTTGTTTCTTACGTATCTTGCAGAAAAGAAGGAGTCGGTTTCTTCAATAAGAGCAAGTTATCCTTCTTATTATATGAGTAAGAATAAAATTCAGCTGACTCCAGATCTGGATGTTGATGGTGTTTTGAAGGCGGTTGAAAAAAGACACGCTTCAGAAGAAATTTCTACAGTAGACGGAGTAAAAATTGATTTTACGGAGAATTGGGTTCATTTAAGAAAATCCAATACAGAGCCAATTATCAGGATCTATACTGAAGCTAAATCTCAACAGGAAGCAGATGAGCTGGCGCAGAAGATGATATTTGAAATTGAGCAGATCATAGCTTAACTAACTCTGGTAGCTCCTTCTGGAACAGGTTCATTTCTATGTTTCCAGCGTTTATGGGTCCATAGATAGTATTCCGGCTTCTCTCGAATTTGTTTTTCGAGAAGTTCAAAAAACTTTTGAGTAATAAAATGCTCCGGTTCTTCCGGGGCATTTTCAGTTATAGTAACCAGCGTAGCTTCATAAAATCCTCTACCGGTTTTTTCTACATGTAGGTAGATGACATTTAGATCCAGACCACGAGCCAGTTTTTCAGAACCTTCAAAAACAGGAACAGAAATACCCATAAACTTCATCCATAGATTAGAACGCTGCAGTCTTGGAGATTGGTCGGCGATCATAGCATAATTACCTCGTAATCCTTCCCGCTCATTTTGAATAATTCTCTTCGTCGCTTTGTGAGTATTCACAAGCTCGCCACCAAGCTTACTACGAATCTTCCGAACCATATCATCAAAATACCTATTCCGTATCTTCTTATAAATTCCGAAGGATTTATATTTAAGTCCGTAGAGTTGTAGCGCGATAATCCATTCATAACTGGCATAATGTGCGCACATCAGGACAATGCTCTTGTTTCTGCTTTCAATATCTCTTAAAACTTCAAGATTAGTGAATTTGAAGCGCTTTTGAATTTCCTCATTACTTATAGAGATGCTTTTGATCATTTCCAGAAACATATCACACATATGCCTGTAGAAAACTTTTTCTATACGTTTCAATTCTTCGGAAGCCTTATCAGGAAACACCATTCTTAAATTCTTTTGAACAGTACTTCTGCGATAGCCTATGACTCTAAAAACCAGGAAGTAGATAAAGTCGGAGAATATATAGAAAATACGAAACGGAAGAATGGATATAAGCCAGAGTAGGGGGTAAACAAGCCAGAAAACTAATCCTTGCATAAAAAAACTTTCCGCAAATATATGGTATATTTGAAATTAAACTTTAGTAAAAATGGGAGAATTGAGCCTGGTCACGCTGGTGATCATAGCGGCAAATGCATTAATTTCTTTTAAAGGTTTTAGCGATGAGACCTTCTTCAACAAGTACAAATTCAGTACTTCAGATATTCAAAGAGGTTCTAAATTTCAAATATTCACATCGGGATTCCTGCATGTAGATACAAGCCACCTTTTTGTAAATATGCTAACACTCTATTTTTTTGCAAATGTAGTTATCTGGCAGTTAGGCTCTGTAGCTTTCCTCATTATCTATCTTGGGAGTCTATTGCTGGGAAATTTATTATCCTACTATTTCCATAAGAATGATCCGTATTATACTGCCGTAGGTGCCAGTGGCGCTGTAATGGGAATTTTATATTCTGCCATACTACTGCAACCAGACATGACGCTTGGTTTATTCTTTATCATACCTGTTCCCGCATATATCTTCGGAATAGGATATTTACTATATACTATTTATGGAATGAAGCGCAGGACAGATAATATTGGTCACGATGCACATTTTGGCGGTGCTACCGGAGGATATATTCTAACGATGATTCTGGCTCCCTGGGTGCTGGAAAGTCACTTGCTGATGGTTATATTATTAGCTGTGCCTATCATAATACTGTTCTTTCTTCAGAGAACCGGCTATTTATCTAAATAAGCAAAATTAATTCAGTAGTTCACCAATCTTTTCAGCTAAAGCATCACCACGAAGGTTCTTAGCTACTATGATACCGTCTTTATCAAGAATAAAGGTTGCCGGGATTGCTTTGATTCCGTATAACCTAGCTACGGGATCCTGCCAGAATTGAAGATTGGAAACATGGTCCCACTGTTCAAGTTTATCATCTTTGATAGCCTGTACCCATCGATCTTTCTGTCCTGGTCGGTCAAGACTTACACTAATGATGTTTAAGCCTTGATCTTTGTACTTGTTGTAAGTATTAACCAGGTTTGGATTTTCTACTCGACAAGGTTTACACCACGCTGCCCAGAAATCTACTACAGTAACCTGACCCATCCGATCAGAAAGTGCAAGCATTTCTCCATCTGGAGTAGGAGCTTCAAAATCTGGTGCCTTAGACCCCGTTTCAGCATTTTTCATCTTTTCTAACTCGCTCTTTAGATCTTTTGCCATATCAGTTTGCTTGATACGATCTGACACTTCACCGAACATATCGCGAACTTCCTTGGAGCTATGACTTTTTGAACTCAACATATCAGTAAGCAAGGTTACAGCAAGAAATGTATCTGTATTTCGGCTAAAAATCTCTTCTTTAGCTTTACGATCATTGTCTTTAAGCTCGGTTTCAGTTGCCTGAAGACTTTTTAGTTTTGCAGTATCCTTCTGTATCATTGCAGTTCTCGCTTCCTTCTGCATTTTCCCAATCTTCCGGTTCATTTCTTTCATGTGATCCAAATATTCGTAAAGCGCTTCATTTTCCTGTCCGCCGCTCACACGTGAGCTACGAATACTGTCTTTATTAATATTGAATTTTAGTTTTTCGTTTTCAGCAATAAATACAAGATTACCATTAACTCCTTCGATACGTAAAAAACTAAGTGCAGGTAGATCCATTTCTTCCATGTCCAACTCAAATTTCTCATCCTGAACAATGGCTGTATCTACTGCTTTTGGTGAACGAGTCTTTCCATCTAATTCTGAGATATAGATTTTTGTACCATTTTCAACACCTTTTACTTCACCGCTTAGGTAGTAACCTTTATCTTCTCCACATCCAGTTAATAGGAAAATTACGGAGCTGAATAAGAATAAGAATTTCTTCATTTTTTATGTCTATTTCTGCAAAAATAATGAACTCAGGCTTCATTCTAATGACGTTCTTATAAATAAATGTTAATTTCAAGGCGTTGCTCTTTCAAGGCTACATTTACATTTAATTTTACCTTAAATTATCAAGTTATGTTGCAGCAATTAAAAGATTTTCCATTCGATATACAGATCAGTTTTCATAAGGTGATCGAAGAGTATCAAAAGGAGCTTGATGAGATAGAAAGTGAGATTTCTAGGGAATACATGCAAAAAATGCTTGACCATGTAAGTCAGTTCCCGGAATTATCTGAAGGGTTTTCAGACCCAAAACTTTTAAAGAAATATCACGCCCCCATTAATATCTTGCTGGATGATCTGTTTCCGAACATATTGTCTAATAATGAGATCAAAGCTGCAGCAGTTCCCTTCCATAATATTCTCTTCAACGTTTCCAAACGACTGAAAGCTATATTGAATAATGCCGGAAAGGATTTCAATTTGAAGTTCAGGCATATGGACGAAGAGTTGATCTATATCTTTTCGAGTATACAGATATTGAAGTCCTATGGTTATAAAATAGATATTTCGAGACCTCTGTATTATGACATTCCAGATGAAGATGGCATAAAGCGTCATTACAGAATATCTATGAATGCCGACTTTGTTGATATTATTCGTAAAGATGAAGCGCCGGAAATTACTCAGAAAGATGTAGACATTTTATTGCAAAATGTGGATGATATCGATTTCTGGAAGGAAAAGATTCCTCCTCACAGCCATATTTTTAAAGGTTTTACCATCGTTAATCTGACCGATGTTACCATAGATGATGCTATTTCAGAATTAAAAACCACTTTGCTTTTCGAAGAAGTGAATGAAGAGGAGGAGTTGGCCAAACTTCAGGAGATATTCCGTTCAATTTATAATATATCAGACCTTCGGGTTGGATTTACCGTTTTCAATAAAAAAGAGATGGTATTTGAAAGAATGGATAATAAGGAGGCACAGAGCTTTATCCTTGACGAAGTTTTGATGAATGATTGTGAGTCGGGGATTTGTGAGAAAGGATTCAAAACCCTGATAGATGATAATGCTTATTTTACTATTTCCAATGTCGAGTCTTATGCGCGTAAATATGATAATTTACTATCTAAGAATCTCATTAAGAACGATGTGAAGAGCTGTCTCTTGGCTCCGGTTGCTAAGAATGGTAAGCTTCTGGGAATATTGGAACTGGCCTCGAGTAGGAAGAATGAGCTAAATAGTATTAATGCTATAAAGCTAGACGATATCCTGCCTTATATCGTGACTACGGTGGAGAGAAACCGGAACGATTTTGAAAACAGGATAAAAGCAGTAATTCAAAGTGAGTGTACCTCTATTCATCCAAGTGTTCTTTGGGTGTTCGAAAGAGAAGCCAAAAAGTTCATAAAGGATCTGGATAAGGATGGACTTGCTTCTTTCAAGGATATTACCTTTAAGGATGTCTTTCCATTGTATGGTCAAATAGATATTGTCGCATCTTCGGAAGCTAGGAATGATGCGATCAAACGTGACCTAATGGATCAGCTCGAGATCATAATGAATATTATTGATAAGGCTTATAAAATTGAAGAGCTTCCTATATACGACCAGGTTAAGTACCGTGTGTCAGATTTTAAAGAAGAATTACAGGATAGACTGAATGCCAGCAGTGAACAGAAGGTTTTTAATTTATTGAAGAAGGAGGTAAATCCTTTAATGAGCCATTTGAGAAAGCAATCTGAAGAAATCAAAGAGCTTGTTGAGGAATATACAAGCATGCTCAATCCTGAAACTGGACTGGTCTATAATCATCGTAAGAAATATGATGAGACGGTACAGCAAATAAACCGTACTATGTCCCGCTATATTGATAAAAGGCAGGTACAGGCTCAGAACATCTACCCACATTATTTTGAGAGATATAAGACGGATGGTGTAGACCACAATATGTATATAGGGGCATCAATGGCAAATAAAAGACCTTTCAACAAGGTTTACTTGTTTAATTTGAGATTGTGGCAATTGAGCACTATGTGCGAAATGGAGAACAGGTTTTATCAATTACAAGAAAGAACTCCAGTGATGCTCGAAGCAGCATCCCTGATTCTCGTTTTTAATAGTACGATGTCTATTAGATACAGAATGGATGAGAAAAAATTCGATGTAGATGGAACTTATAATGCGCGTTATGAGATCATTAAAAAACGTATCGATAAGGCATTTATAAAGGGTACAGAGGAACGCGTAACTCAAAAAGGGAAACTCACAATCGTATACTCTCAGGCAAGTGATGAGCGAGAATATTTACAATATATCAAATACCTTCAGGCTAAGAATTACTTTGGTGATAATGTTGAATTGTTAGATCTGGAAGATGTGCAGGGAGTGGTAGGACTTAAAGCTATAAGGGTGAACATATTATATTCACCCGATTCCAATCATCCAGAAAGAACGATCAATTATGAAGATTTAATGGAGGAATTACATTAAGTAAAAAGCCAGAATAAAGGCGATCACCGAAATAATTATTCCTAACATAAATACCGTATAAGTCATTCTTAGTAGAAAATACTTTCGATGTAGTACCTTACCTAAGAGGTGAAGATCTAGCATCAACATTTCGTATACATAATCTTTATCCTTGATCAACTGGTTCATACCCCATTTAAATTGATCAAAAGGCATCTTGTGGTAGTTTCCGAAGAATAAAAGATTCACATTCCGGTTCTTAACCTGTTCTTTAGTGAACTCTCCGGTTGTAACATTTGGCCGGGTAGAAAGGATTGAAAGAATTATTGATGCAACACTAAAAAGTACCAATACTAAACTTGGTATAAGTAAGTGTTTGTTGGACTCTGCTTCCAGTTTAGGGATTAGGTTGGCAAGTGCCAGTGAGATGATGATCGCATTTACCGAAAGCAATATGTTGGCTTTCGTATCGGCAATATCACTCAGTTTGATATGGTTTCGAAGAGTAACCCTGAATAGCGTCTGGATACTTCTCTCTGGGTTTTCATTCTTATATTTAGCCTTCATTCGGGCCTTATGCTCTTCTTTCTTTAATTTCTTTTCCTGCTTATTCTTGTCTTCTATAAGCTCCAGCAGATTTTCCTCCTTCTTTGGGTTCCATTCCTGCAAGGCATAATCTGTATAAAAAGTATGCTTTTCAGTAAAAACGTGGATATTCTCCTCGAGCCATTCGGAATTAGTGAAATTCTTGATATTATGCATTTCAAGTTCCTGCCTCAGGAATTCACTGGTTTCTTCAAAATACTCCTTACCAAAATGTGAGCTATCGGCATCACGTATTATTTTCTCACCAGGCGTTTTTGGAATATTGCTGAAATTGGTCACCAGAATATATTGCTTAACCAAATCTATAAGATCCTGTGTAGCGTTCTCCTTCAGAAGAAATTCCTCCGCGATCTCTGCACTCTTGTCTTCATGCCCTCTGTAAGTATGAATATAACCGGTATCATGAAGCCATGCAGCAAGGAGTAACGCCTCCTTGTCTTTAACATTAATTTCAGAATTCTCGATTAATTCTTTAGTACTTTTAACCACACGCTGAGTATGCTGGTAGTTATGATAAATAAAGGTGTTAGGTAACTTTTCTTTAAATAAATCTTCAACAAATTTTTCAGCTTTCTCAACGAGATTATTCATACATGAATTTTTTATTCCACGGACCAAATTACAAAAAATATTGACCACAGTTTTCTATGAAAAAAGTTAAACTTTTCGCCGGTATTCTTACCACTTTACTGGTCATTTCCTGTGCCAGCCTGGAGCCAAAATATAGGGATGGAGAACCAACCTCAGATTTTGGATATCCTTCTTCTAAAGAGATCGAAAAATCCTTTTACCTGCTGGGTGATGGTGGTTATTCACCCCCGGGAGGTTCTTCATTGGGTCTATTGGCATTTAAATCCTACCTGGATTCAGTAAAGAAAACGGAGAATATTTCCATTTTCCTAGGTGATAATATCTATCCTGACGGTATGCCTGCTGAAGGTTCTTCGGGAAGAGAAGAGGCTGAATATCGGTTAGACGCACAACTGGATGCGATCGAAAATTACGAGGGAAAAGTGGTTTTCATACCTGGAAATCATGACTGGTACAATGAAAAGCTGGAAGGTCTTGATAGACAGAAAGATTATTTGAAAGAGAGATTTGAAGATATTCTGGTATGGAGTCCGGAAATAGGTTGCGGAATGGAGTCTATCGAAGTTTCTGAGAATATCCAGATGATTGTCATAGATTCTCAATGGTATTTAGAAGATTGGAATGACAATCCAAGGATCAATGATAATTGTGAGCAGATTAAAACGCGGGAAGCAATGTTCCTGGAGGTAGAATCTGAGATTAAAAAGAATCAGAATAAAACTATTTTAATTGCTTTGCATCACCCGATATATACAAATGGTGTTCACGGTGGGCAGTATACATTCGACAGGCATATTTATCCTTCACAAAAGAAAATTCCTCTTCCAATTCTAGGGTCTTTAGCTACACTAATTAGAACAACTGGTGGTGTGTCGATACAGGATGCTCAGAACAATCGATATAAATCTCTGGCAACACGTTTGAGTACTATTGCACAAGGTTCTTCGCGAGTAATTTTTGCTTCGGGACACGAACATTCCCTACAATATATTGAGCATGATAGCGTAAAGCAAATTGTTTCAGGTTCCGGTTCAAAGGCTTCTTATGCAACATTGAGTAATGATGGATTATTTGCGTATCCCGGACAAGGATTTGCAGTACTCGATGTTTTTACGGATGGATCGTCCTGGGTAAGTTTCTACGGAAACCAGGAGAACAAACCTAAATTACTTTATCAAACCGAAGTTCTGGAAACTCCTGTACCATTCGAACTTCAGGATTATCCAGATGAATTTCCGAAAACTTATACAACCTCAATTTACACAGAAGAGGATACTGAGAAAAGTCCGGTTCATGAAACTGTCTGGGGTGAACGCTATCGAGAACTTTATGGTACTGAGATCACATTGAGAACTGCAGATCTGGATACACTATATGGTGGATTAGAAGTAGTTCGAGAAGGTGGTGGGCATCAAACCGTATCACTTAGAGTAAAAGATAGACAGGGACGGGAATACAATATTAGAAGAGTTCGAAAGGATGCACTAAGATTTCTTCAGAGTGTAGCCTTTAAAAATCAGCCGGTAGAGAATAAATTAGAGAATACGGTAGCAGAAAATTTACTTACAGATTTCTATACCGCCGCACATCCATTCGGATTTATGGCAATTCCAGCGCTTAGTGAAGCTGCTGGAGTTTTTCATACTAATCCGGAAATATTTTACCTGCCTAAGCAAGAAGCACTAGGAAAATACAATTCTGTACATGGTGATGATATTTATATGATTGTTGAAAGACCTGAAGAAGGTTGGAAAGGCTACGAATCTTTTGGAAGCCCAGATCATGATATTGTAAGTACAGCAGACATGCTTGAAAGACTGCGAAGAGATGAGAAATACTTACTGGATGAGTCTATATATGTTCGCTCGCGTTTATTTGACATGCTCATTGGTGATTGGGACAGGCATCAGGATCAATGGAGATGGGCAGAGATAGAAGAAGGTGATAAACACATATTTAAAGCTATTCCCAGGGATAGAGACCAGGTTTTTAGCAATTTTGACGGAGCATTTTTCGGAACATTAAGAGCGATCACAGGATTTGCTAATCAATTTGCTGTTTATGGAGACGATATTAAGGATGTAGAATGGTTTAATATCGCAGCAATGGGGCTGGATAGATCACTACTTCAAAATACCGGAAAAAATACCTGGATAGAACAGGCGGAGTACATTAGGGAAAACGTAACCGATGAAGCCATTCAGCAGGCATTTGCTAGTTTACCCGAGGAAACCACTGGTGAGGCTACTCAGGAACTTATAAAAAACGTTCAAGGGAGAAGAGATAATTTGGTTGATATCGCAAATAGATATTACGAAAAACTTGCGGATCTCGCGATTGTAACCGGGACAGATAAAGATGATTTCATAGATATTGAAAGGTTGATAGATGGAAATACGAGGGTGACCATTACACGCAATAAGGAAGGTGAAAGAGCCGAAATATTAAGCGATAAAGTCTATAAAAAAGACGAAACAAATGAAATCTGGGTTTATGGACTTGATGATGATGATAAAATTTTTGTAAAAGGCGAGGGGAAGGCAGCGATATTTGTAAGATTGATTGGAGGTCAGAACAATGATGAATACACAATTACAAATGGTTCAAAACTGAAGCTTTATGATCATCAATCACTACCGAATACTATAAATGAATTAGACAATGCTAAACTTAGGCTAACAGATAATTACGAGATCAACACGTATGATAAGGATAAGAAGACCTTCGCGTCAGGATCCATCTTACCTGATTTTAGCTATAATCCAGATGATGCTTTTAATTTTCAGCTAGAATATGTGAAGGCCATCAATAGATTTAAGCGAAATCCTTTTACCTCTCAGCATACTGTTTCTGCGGAATACCATTCAGCAACGAATGGCTTTGAGTTAGGTTATGAAGCGGAGTTTGCTAATATCGTTGGAAAATATAATCTACAATTAGGAGCTAATTTCCAAAGTCCAGATTATTCAGATAACTTCTTTGGCTTCGGAAATGATACCGAGAATCCTGAAGATGAATTAGGAATGGATTATAACCGAGTAGGAATTAATGAGATTTCAGCAAAAGCAGCATTAGTCAATAAGACTCCTTTTGGTAGCTTTTTTGGATTCACAGCAACTTTTGAGTCTATTGAAGTAACCGAAAACGATAATCGTTATTTAACTGAAGTATTCACCAATACAGAAGAAGATATTTTTCAGAGAAAACATTTTGCGGGTCTTGATGCAATGTATCGATATGAAAGTTATGACGATGTTCAGGTTCCTACTAGAGGGATGCTCTTCGAGCTGAACCTAGGTGCTAAACTTAATACTGCAGATGTTGATCGCCAATTTGGTTATTTCAAACCGTATATGGGTTTCTATAATGCACTTACCCGGGATAGAAAGCTTGTTTTGAAGACAAGGGCGGAAGCTCATATTAATATGGGTAATGAATTCGAATTTTTTCAATCGGCACAATTAGGTGCGAACAGCGGACTAAGAGGTTATAGATTTGAGAGGTATTCAGGGAAGAGTTCCTTTGGTACTGGTGCAGATCTTAGGTATTCGTTCGATATGGTATCTACGAACTTTCTGCCTTTCCAGCTCGGGATCTATGGAGGTTACGATCTAGGTAGGGTATGGGTGGATGATCAGTCCAGTAACCAGTGGCACGATAGTTATGGTGGAGGATTATGGATTAATAGCGCAGATGCCATACAAGCTAGAGCCAGTGTTTTTGCCGGAAGCGAAGGCCCAAGATTACAATTTAGCCTGGGATTAAAGTTCTAAGTTCGAATCAAGAGCAAAAAAACCGGCTGTATAGCCGGTTTTTTTTATTTATCAAATATCAAATTTAATCCTTATTGACTGATAGTTTATTCGTAAAATCGATCGTTCTAATTGGGAATGGAATATTGATTCCTTTAGCATCGTAAGCTTTCTTAATAGCAATAATCGCCGTGTTCTGAGCAATAAGAATATCTCTATTCTTCGTAACATCTGTCCAGAATCTCAAGACGTAATTAATCGAGCTATCACCAAATTCCTGAAACATCAATTCAACTTCTTCATTGCCCCTTTGCGGAAAAATATCCTCGATAGTTTCAATAGTTAAGTCTCTTACCATTTCTAAATCTGAAGAATATCCAACTCCACAATTCACAAATACTCTAGAACGAGCTGTGCGAGAATAGTTTTTAAACGGCTCTTCAATGATCTTTCCATTTGGAATGATTACATAATTATTATCTGATTGCTTAATGACAATATTCCTGAGATTGATCTCCATAACCGAACCTGCATATCCATTAGTTTCCACCCAGTCACCAATCTGTAATTCCGGCAGAAAACTTAGTATCAAGCCCGAAAACGTATTGTTTAAAGTACCTTGCAAAGCGAGACCAATAGCTAAACCAACAACTCCTGCCGCTCCTAGAACTGAAGTAAGGACGGTATCTAGGTTTAGAAGTCCTAAAGCAATAAAAAAGCCAATCAGGATTACAATTGCTTTGATCACTTTCGTGGCCATCTGGCGTATGGAATCCTGTTTGATACTTCTGGCGAAGATCTTATCGAATATTTTACCGACATACTTCGCGAGAAAAACAAATATGATAAAAACTACCACCGCGAGAAGGAAGTTTGGAAGACCAAGAATAATGGTATCCAGCCATCCCTCTAATTTATCCCAAATACCTTTAACTGAATCCTGAAGATTAAATTCCTGCATACTTTAAGTTGCTTATTTCTTAACTGGTTTATGCTGATCTGAAGTTTTCATTTTCCAAGCATCTAACATCCAGCTAGTTTTTTCTAACTCTCTAATATAAGCACCGATTAGATCAATTGTACCTTCATCTCCAGATTTATCAGCAATTTCCACCACTTTTCTCATTTGTTTAAGCAATAGTCCGTGATCTTCGAGTAAAATTTCGATCATTTTGCTATCGGAAATATCACTAGGAGATTCTTTTAAATTAGAGTCTTTAAGATATTCACTCATGTTACTGGTAGGCTGATATCTTAAAGTAAGAATACGCTCAGCTATTTCATCAACTTTGAGCTTAGCTTCGTCATACAGTTCTTCGAATTTTTCATGTAGATCGAAAAAGTTTTTTCCAATTACATTCCAATGAAAATTTCTAAGTTTCTGATAGTATAGATGATAGTCGGCTAACAATATATTCAATTCAGTAACCGTTTTTGCAGTCTTCTCTTTATCTAATCCTAAATAATTCATAGTTTTTATTTATAGTTTTTTAATGTTCAATTCAAAAATATAATGATCATGCCTAAACCCAAATTATAATCGGTGGTTTAGTAGAATTTTAACCATTAATCTATAGGTCTGTGATCCTTCAGATCCAGTTTCTTCATCATTTCCTTAGAAATCTGTCCGCTGGAAATCCCATATCCGTCAGTAAGAATACCTTTTTGTCCATTAGTAGTGGTGATAGCATATAGAATCGAATTATCGTCAGGATTACTCATTCCTTCGAAGCGCAGGACTTTATCTACTTCAAATTCTTCAACACCGAAGGTTGCATTTTCTGACTTCAGTTCGATCTTTTCATCGAGTAGGTTAAAATCATGCTTGTAACCCTCTTCGAGTTTTAGTTTGTTTATAGCTTGAGATAATGTTCCGTAATCTTTCATGGTTGTTTAATTTTAGTGAATGTAAATTACGACGATAGCAGATTATGAACAAGAGCTTTGGCGTGTTTAGGATAAGTTTAACTGAGTGTTTATAAGGGTTTTCGGCATGATCATCAGTAATTTGATGATACATGTTCTTTAGATTTAAGAACTAAATATCTCTAAGTCATTAATGGTCGTAAGAAACAGGATGTAAGATAGAAAAGGAAACAATTCGTTCAAAAAGGGATAACTACAAAACCGTAATTTATTCTTTTCTTTGCAAATTGGCATTTGAAGGCAGGCAATTCCGCAGCAATTATTGAATTAATTTATTTCAACAGTTTATTATGAAGAGTAAAATAACCTTAAAAGAGCTTTCAAAATTACTTAATGTGAGTGTTTCTACGGTTTCAAAAGCACTTCATGATAGTCCGGAAATTAGTCCTAAAACAGCCGAAAGGGTAAAGGAATTAGCAAAGCTTCATAACTACCGTCCAAATCCGGTCGCAGTAAATTTGAAAAAAAGTAAGACAGGAACTATTGGTGTTGTGATTCCAAACATATCCAACAGCTTTTTTGCCAGGGTTCTTTCTGGAATAGAAGCTCAGGCGCAGCAACATGATCAGCAGATAATCACTTATATTTCCAATGAGTCATTAGATCGCGAAAGGCAAATTTGTGATCTTCTGACTTCCGGAATGGTTGACGGAGTTTTAATTGCAGTTTCAGAGGAAACACAAAAAAAGGCAGAATATGATCATCTGTTTGCCCTTTTAGATTATGATATTCCGGTAGTTGTCTACGACCGAATCAACCTGGATTTGCCTGCAGATAAAGTGGGCGTGGATGATGAAAAGAGTTTTTATGACGCTACGAAATTCTTTAGAGCGAAAGGTTTGGAGCGAATTGGGATTGCTTCAGCCATACACCATGTTGGAATTGGAAAGCTAAGGATATCTGGTTACCAGAAGGCGATGGACGAATTGGCTGTATTCACAGCACGAAGCAGTAGTGAGGGAACTTTAAAAGCTAAAATAGAAAAGCTCTTAGTTACAGAGAAAGTAGAAGCTTTACTTTGTACAGATTTTGAAAGCGCGATTATCGCGACGAGAGTGGCTTACGAACAAAATATCAAAATACCTGAAGATTTAAAGATCATTGGGTATATAAATAAAGACATCGCAGAATATCTTACACCATCACTTAGCTATATCGAACAACATCCTTCAGAGCTGGGAATAAAGGCTGTAGAAGTCCTCAATCAGAGAATTTCTGGAGATATCGCTGCAGGTAAATTTGAAGAGAAAATAATAGCTACTACTATGGTTCATTTGGAATCGAGTAAGTTTTAGGAAAATTTATTTAAATTTCCTTTAACAATACTT
>NZ_JBLWIM010000008.1:151087-168588 GCF_048381525.1 Christiangramia qingdaonensis | reverse complement strand
TTCTCAGAAGGATTTATTGAAATTATCAAAAGTATTGGTAACAGGAGGAGCAGGATTTATAGGATCTAATCTTTGCGAAAAGCTTTTAGAACTTGGCGCTGAAGTAACCTGCCTTGACAATTTAGCTACAGGTCATAAACATAATATTGAGCCATTTTTAGAAAATACTAGGTTCAAATTCATTGAAGGGGATATTCGAAACCTGAAAACCTGTCTTTATGCTACTGAAAATCAGGATTTCGTTCTTCATGAAGCCGCTTTGGGTTCTGTTCCCAGGTCAATTAATGATCCTATAACCAGTAACGATGTTAATGTGTCAGGTTTCTTGAATATGCTTGTTGCATCTCGTGATAATGGAATCAAACGATTTGTATACGCTGCAAGTTCATCCACTTATGGTGATTCGGAAAACCTTCCAAAGGTTGAGGACTTAATTGGTAAACCTCTTTCTCCTTATGCTATCACTAAATATGTCAATGAGCTTTATGCTGATATATTTAATAAGGCATATGGTCTAAATACTATTGGACTCCGTTATTTCAATGTCTTCGGAAGACGTCAGGACCCTAATGGAGCATATGCGGCAGTGATACCGAAGTTTGTGATGCAGCTGATGAAAAAGGAAAGTCCTGTGATCAACGGAGATGGAACTTATTCCAGAGATTTCACCTATATAGATAATGTTGTGCAGATGAACCTTCTTTGTTTGGTTACAGATAATGAAAAGGCTTTAAACGAAGTATATAACACTGCAGTAGGTGATCGTACAAACTTAAAGGAATTAACCCATTTATTAAAGCGAAACTTAGCTGAATACGATTCGGATATTGCTGAAGTAAAAATTAAACATGGTCCCAATAGACCTGGAGATATTCCACATTCATTGGCCTCGGTAGAGAAAGCTAAAAAATTACTTAATTATAATCCCACCCATGGAATTGAAGATGGTCTGAAAGAGGCTGCTCATTGGTATTGGGGTAATTTATAACTATTTTCCTTGACTGGCATTTTAAAACTTTCTATTGTAATTCCATTATATCAATCAGAGGACTTGTTGGTTGAGTTATTTACTCGGCTTTCTGGAACCTTACAATCCTATTCATTGGAGAACTATGAGATTATAGTTATTGATGATGGTAGCAAAGATAAAACATGGGAAAAGGTTTTAGAGTTCTATACAACAGATCTTAAATTGAAAGCTGTAAAGTTCAGTCGCAATTTTGGACAGCATAATGCTATTACTGCAGGTTTAGAACGATGCACCGGAGAATGGATAATAGTAATGGATTGTGATTTGCAGGATCGACCGGAAGAAATTCCAAATTTATTAAACAAAGCTATCAAAGGTTATGATATAGTCTTAGCCCAGCGCTTAACTCGAAAGGATACTCTTTTTAAAAGACAAACATCGAAAATATTTTACAGAGCCTTTGCCTATATAAGTGGTCTTAAATTTGAACCGGGGGTTGGGAATTTTGGTGTTTATAATAAACAAGTAATAGCTGCGATTTTACAGTATAAAGAGAATTTTAGACCTTTTCCTATTATTGTTAAAGTTGTAGGTTTCAAGAGAATAGCAATCGAAGTGCAGCATGGTAGAAGATTTACTGGTAAGTCCAGTTATAATAACTTTGGCCTTATAAAAGGAGCATTAAATGCAATCATATATTACTCTCATAGGCCTATTTGGCTTTTCTTAATAATAGGATTGGGAACCATAAGCTTTATTTTGTTTTTGTTGGTTGGAGTGTACTTTCTTGCATTCCAGATAGCTGTAAAAGATCTAGTTTTGATACTAATTTTTTTAATGAGCATTCTAAGCTTAAACGCATCATTGATTGGGGTTTACGTCTCTAGAATTTTTATTGAAAGTAAAAATAGACCACTATTTATAATTGAAAAAGAATTAATATAATAAATGCGATTGGAATTTAATAAATTGGAGTGGGATAGCGAGTTTTTTGGATTTCCTGTTGGCAAGTTAATTCAGGAAATTGACTCTGAAAATGACCTAAAAAATTTTTATTCTGAAACGGACCTCAAACTTATATATTATATTACCAAAAAGGAGCTTGTCGAGGAATTAAGATCAAATGAGTTTTTCGATGTAATATTAGTAGATGAAAAAGTTTCTATTCAAAAAACATTAAATCGCGATGCTAAAATTCATCCTAAAGTTGAAATTTATGATGAAGAGGAGGTTGATCCGGACTTAATGCGATTGGCATTCACAGCGGGTTTGCATAGTCGTTTTTTTAAGGATAAAAATATATCACATGGTAAAGCTAAAGAACTATATCAAATCTGGATTGAAAAATCTGTAAAACGTATACTCGCAGATATAGTTTTAGTATATAGGTTGGATAAAAGAATTATTGGATTTATGACCATCCTTACTGAGAGTAAAAATCCTCATGTCTCTTTGTTGGCTGTTGATCCTGAATTTGAAGGAAGAGGTGTTTCTTTTGCACTTATGAGTTCTATGGAAGGTATTTTAATTTCTAAGGGTTATGAGATCGTTAAAAGTGAAACACAAGATCAAAATAAAAAGGCGAAACTAATTTACCGCAGACAGGGAGTTGAATTCAAAGAGAAGCATTACGTTTATCATCTATGGAGAAATAATCCTACAATTTTATGATCGTCCCTTTTAATAAACCTTTTCATACAGGGAATGAACTTGCTTATATAAGTGAGTCGCTTAAGTCAAATAAACTTTCAGGTAACCACCATTATTCCAAGATGGTTAAGGAATGGATGTTTAAAAAGCATGGATTGGAAGGTGTATTTTTAACTCCATCTTGCACAGCAGCTTTAGAAATGGGTGCATTGCTATTGGGAATAGGACCTGGAGACGAAGTAATAATGCCGTCATATACTTTCACTTCTACAGCGAATGCAGTACTCATCTTTGGAGCAAAGCCAGTATTTTGCGAGATTCATCCAAAAGATATGAATATAGATGTGAGCAAAATCGAGAGTTTAATTACCTCCAAAACAAAAATGATTATTCCTATTGATTATGCCGGTGTACCATGTGATATTGCCGAAATTATGGCTATTGCGAATAGTTATGGATTAGCTGTCATGCATGATTGTGCACAATCCTATGGTTCGCTTTATAAAAATGAAATAAGCGGTAGACAGGCACATTTATCCTGTTATAGTTTTCATGATACTAAGAACTTCACTTGCGGAGAAGGTGGTGCCCTTGTCGTTAACGAAGCCTTTAGAAGAGAAAGAGCATCTTTCTTAATGGAAAAAGGAACCGATAGATCTAGAATGTTAAAAGGACTCCAGGAAAAGTATAGTTGGGTGGATAAAGGCTCTAGTTACCTTCTCGCGGATATACTTGCTGCGATGCTATTATCGCAGTTACAGGCGGAAGATGAAATAAAGAAAAAGCGACAGGAATTAGTGAATAAATATTACGATTGGGTAGCAAATCTAAAGTTTGCTCAGCAATTATTAGTTTGTCAACAAGATGAAAATAAATCTTCCAACGGTCATATTTTTTATTTGATTTTGCCAACAAGAAATATTCGAGATCGCTTTATTGAAAAAATGGATCTTAGCGATATAGCTGCTCATATTGGATATGTGCCTTTGCATTCATCTTCCATGGGGACAAATCTGGGTTATAAAACTGAGGATTTACCTATTACTGAAGATTTAGCTGGAAGAATAGTTAGAATGCCTATTTTTACGGGTATGACAGATGATGAATTTAATTATACAATTAGCAACGCCACTAAAATCCTATCTAGTTTGTTGACTTAAAAGTTACTTAATGTCCAATAAATTGCAATTAAGCGTCTTTACAACTTCATTAATCTTTGTGGTAACTATATTCTTAGCAATATACTATTCACATATAAGTCTGGATGCACCGTATTATCTTTCTGTTTCCAGGGATATAGCTTTTGGTTCCATTCCGTACAAGGATGTTTATTTATCATACACACCTTTAATGATGTATCTGAACGCTCTGGTTTATTTAGCTATTGATCAGTTTAATTATAAAATATTTTTAGGATTTCAGTTTTTTATCATGTTGCTCTCGCAATTACTTCTATTTAAACTGGTTGTTAAGTATTTTAAATTCTCAAAATTAAATTCAGCATTGATATCCGTAATTTCAGGCTTAGCCATTTTGAGTGCAGACGGAACTTATATAAATTTGGAAGTTTATTTGTTTCTAACAATTATAAGTGCCTTATATTTTTATTTCGGAAAACATATTTTTCTAACAGGATTCTTTCTTGGTTTATCCTTCCTTTTCAAACAATATGGTATATTAAATTTCATCCCATTTTTCCTTCTTATTTTATTTTCTAAAGATGAAATTTTCAATAAACTGTTATCATTAAGTTTCGGGGCAGTTTGTAGTATAATCATATTTTTGTTTTATTTCGTAGTCCTAGAAAATGTTGCGCTAATCACTATTCTAAAACAGCTAAGCGGGTATGACTATGCACAATATGCATTGCTAAGATCCCCGGATTTTATCACTTGGTTTTTAGGAGCAAAAGTTTTTTTCATATTATTATTACCAGCGGTTGTATTACTTAATAAGAAGTTATTTCTTAAACAGAATCTTCCTTGGTTAATTGGGGCACTTATACATCTTATGCTTACTTTCTTTCAGGCGTTTCAACACTATGTAATTCTTGCATTTCCTTACATTTTTATGCTATATGCCTTGAATTGGAAAAGCAGTTCTTCCTTATTTTTTAAATCTTTACTGGCTAGTAGTATTACGTTAGCTTTACTTTCAAATTTTAGAATTTTAAGGTATAAACACGTTTATTCTCATCAAATAGAAACAGCCGAAACAGCCGAAAAAGTTATACCGAAGAATACTAGAATCTTCTTGAACGGTGATATCAGGTATCTGTACTGTCTGAATAATTATAAGAATCCATTGAAAGAAGAAATTGGTTATTCATATTTTCATTTTCTTACAGCTGAAGATTTTAAGGATATAAATATACTATCGCCGTTTCCTATTGAAAACTTAAATACAGATGCATTAGAATTAGTAGGTAAGGATTTTTATTTAAAGCTTTAACTAGGAATTAACATCGTCAATAAATAGAATAGTAACTTTGCAAGTTCAAATTTTAGATTGAAAATAAACAACAAAATAGCGGTTATTGGTCTGGGATACGTGGGTTTACCGCTAGCCAGACTCTTCTCTTCCAAATACTCAGTGGTTGGTTTTGATATAAATAATTCCCGGATAGCGGAATTAAAATCCGGCGTAGATTCCACACTTGAAGTTGATAATAAAGTCCTTCAGGCAAGTCTAAAATCTACTAATGATCTCAGAAAAGGTCTTTATTGTTCATCAGATAAAAATGATATCAAAGACTGTAATATTTATATTGTTACAGTGCCCACTCCGGTTGACAAAAATAACCGGCCCGATCTAACTTCTTTGTATAAAGCTAGTGAAACAGTTGCACAGGTTATAGATGTTGGAGATATAGTCGTTTATGAATCTACAGTGTATCCTGGTGTGACAGAAGATGAATGTGTACCTGTACTACAGCGAATTAGTGGATTAAAATATAATGAAGATTTTTTTGTAGGATATTCGCCAGAAAGAATTAATCCAGGAGATAAAGAACATACTGTAGATAAAATCTTAAAAGTGACCGCTGGCTCAACCAATGAGGTTGGAATAAGAGTTAATGAACTCTATGGCAGTGTAATTACCGCTGGAACTCATTTGGCTCCAACAATTAAAGTTGCAGAAGCTGCAAAGGTTATTGAGAATTCTCAGCGTGACATTAATATTGCGTTTATAAACGAACTGGCAAAAATTTTTAATTTGTTAGATATCAATACTCAAGACGTTCTGGAGGCAGCTGGAACCAAATGGAACTTTCTTCCTTTCAAACCAGGACTTGTAGGTGGCCATTGTATTGGGGTGGATCCCTATTACCTCGCTCAGAAAGCTCAGGAATTAGGTTATCATCCAGAAATTATTTTAGCAGGCAGAAGAATGAATGATTCTATGGGGCAGTATGTTGCTTCAGAAGTTATCAAGTTAATGTTGCAAAATGATTTGAAAATTAAAGGTGCTACAATTTTAGTTCTTGGTTTTACTTTTAAGGAAAACTGTCCAGACGTTAGAAATACTAAGGTAGTAGATGTTGTGAAGAGTTTAAAGGACTATGGCGTACATATAACTATTTACGACCCTATAGCTAATCCTTCTGAAGTAAAAAAGGAATATAATATTACTACCACGAACATAGTGCCTGAAGAAAAGTTTGATTCAATTGTGCTGGCTGTTGCCCATAATCAATTTCTGGAAATGGACTTAAACGATTATAAAAGGTCTGGTGCAGTAATATATGATGTAAAAGGAATTTTAGGCGATAGATGTGATCGCAAATTATAATAGAGATATGAAAATTAAGAATATTTGTTGCATTGGTGCTGGATACGTTGGAGGTCCAACGATGGCTGTAATAGCTCAGAAATGTCCTGAAATTAATGTAACAGTAGTAGATATTAATGAACAACGAATTGCGGCCTGGAATGATAAGGATGTGGAGAATATTCCAATATATGAGCCTGGACTTTCTAAAGTAGTTGAGGAAGCACGAGGCCGTAATCTATTCTTTTCAACAGACGTTGATAAAGCTATAGATGAGGCAGATATGATCTTTATCTCTGTAAATACGCCAACCAAGACCTACGGAATGGGAAAAGGAATGGCGGCCGACCTTAAGTTTATTGAATTATGTGCACGCCAGATCGCCCGAGTTGCTAAAGATGATAAAATTGTAGTTGAAAAATCTACACTACCAGTTAGAACTGCTCAGGCATTGAAAAACATTTTAGACCACACTGGAAATGGTGTAAATTACCAGATTCTCTCCAATCCGGAATTCCTTGCTGAAGGTACAGCTATAGAGGATCTAATGGATCCAGATCGTGTTTTAATAGGAGGAGATTTGGATACTGCAGAAGGTAAAGAAGCAATACAGGCGCTTGTAAATATTTATGCACATTGGGTTCCTCAGGAGCAAATATTAACTACTAATGTATGGTCTTCAGAATTATCGAAACTTACTGCTAATGCATTTTTAGCTCAAAGAGTATCCAGTATAAATGCAATGAGTGAGCTTTGTGAAAAGACCGGTGCAGATGTAGATGAAGTATCTCGTGCTGTTGGAATGGATTCCAGGATTGGAGCAAAATTTTTGAAATCTTCTGTTGGATTTGGGGGGAGTTGTTTTCAAAAAGATATTTTGAATCTCGTATATATCGCCAAATCTTTCGGTTTGGATGAGGTAGCCGATTATTGGCATCAGGTTATTATTATGAATGATCATCAGAAAAAGCGCTTTGCAGCCAAAATTGTACAAACCTTATTCAATACAGTATCTGGTAAAAAAATAGCGCTAATGGGATGGGCATTTAAAAAGGATACTAATGATACCCGAGAGTCAGCAGCCATTTACGTTGCAGATTACCTTTTAAACGAACAGGCAGACATTGTAATATATGATCCCAAGGTGACTGAAGAACAAATATTTTCAGACTTAGAATATTTGGGAACTAGATCCACTGAGGAAAATAGGGCTAGAGTAACTGTTTTGCAAGATCCTTATGAGGTTTGCAGTAATGCTCATGCAGTCGCTGTACTCACTGAATGGGATGAGTTTCAGAATTACGACTGGCAGAAAATATACGATAATATGCTGAAACCAGCATTTTTATTTGATGGAAGAAAACTGTTGAATAGGAAAGAAAAAGAAGAGATTGGTTTTGAGTTTTATGCAATAGGAAGTTAATATGAATATACTAGTTACTGGAGCTGCCGGATTTATAGGTTTTCATTTATCCAAAATATTGGTTGAAGCCGGACATACTGTTATAGGTGTGGACAATATTAATGATTATTATGATCCACAACTAAAATTTGCAAGATTAAAGGAATTAGGAATCTCCGAAGAAGAGTCAACCAACTATAATAATAAATGTAGTAGTAAAATTTTCAAAAATTTTCAATTTATAAAATTGAATCTGGAAGACAGAGAAAACCTTTCAGGTTTATTTGAAAATTGTGAAATATCAGTTGTATGTAATCTTGCCGCTCAGGCCGGGGTAAGGTATAGTATTGAAAATCCGCAGGCTTACATTGATAGTAATTTAGTAGGGTTTGCAAATCTTTTGGAATGCTGTAGACATCATGAGGTTAAACATTTGGTTTACGCAAGTAGTTCCAGCGTATATGGGCAAAATGACAAGATACCATTCGCGGAAGACGATAATGTGGATCAACCAATAAGTTTGTATGCGGCCACTAAGAAGAGCAATGAATTAATGGCCTATACATACAGTCATCTTTATGGCTTTAAGACTACCGGTCTACGATTTTTTACAGTTTATGGTCCCTGGGGAAGACCAGATATGGCTATGTTTTTATTTACAGATGCAATATTAAAAGGTAAACCTATTAAAGTTTTTAATCAAGGTAATCTTGAAAGAGACTTTACATATATTGATGATATCGTAGCTGGCATACAGAAAGTAATTGAAGCGGATTCAGACGGATCTATAAATTCAGCACTTTATAATATTGGAAATAGCAAACCAGTGAGGCTTTTAGATTTTATTACTGAAATTGAAAAGAGTACAGGGGTTTCTGCAAAAAAAGAAATGATGGCAATGCAACCGGGTGACGTAGAGCGAACATGGGCAGATGTATCCAAACTTAAGGAGAATTATGGTTATAATCCTTCAACGCAAATAGAAACTGGGGTATCAAACTTTATTGCTTGGTATAAATCATATTATAATTAAAAATTTAAACTATTAATTCTTATTAAATCAAGACTATTCCTGAAATATAATATTATCGGTTTTTTTTGAATTGATGAGGAGATATAAATGACTTTGATCGTCATATCAAAATAAAATTATGAGACTAAAATATTATACAAAGCCTAATTTTGGGGATGCATTAAATCCCATAATATTTAATAAATTATTACCAGGTTTTTTTGATGAAGATCCAGCACGAGATTTTTTCGGAATTGGCTCCATTTTGGGATTACCAATGGTTAAGAAAGCAAATAAAAAGATTATATTCAGTAGTGGTTTTGCATACGGGAATCTTCCGAAACTTGATTCATCATATGATATTATAAGTGTTAGGGGCCCATTATCTGCAAAAGCTCTTAAAATTGATCAAAAATTGGGTATTGTAGATGGAGCACTTCTATTAAGAGAATTTGATTTTGAGAAGGTGGATAAAATATATGATTTTTCTTTTATGCCACATTGGGAAAGCGAACTCCGATATCCATGGAAACAACTATGTGACGAAGCAGGTATACATTATGTTAGTCCTACCGCTAATCCACATTTCATTATGGATGAAATTTTAAAATCCAAATGTGTAATTGCTGAAGCTATGCATTTTGCAATTGTTGCAGATACCCTTAGAGTACCATGGATTTCTGTGAAATCGTATTCTTCAATAAGTGATTTTAAATGGAGGGATTGGACTACCTCATTAAATATGAATTTTGACCCAATTCCTTTGGCTGGTTTATATAGTCCTGAAGTAGTTAAGGCTTTTTTACAAAGAAAAGGACCGGTTAATATTTTGAATCCAGTTTATGGTGCAATTGCTTCTATACGTGCTGGATATGAACATGTATTCTTAAAGAAACGGGTAATTGAAGGATTTGAAAAAGCAAAAAAATCAGATCCTCAACTTAGTAGTGATAGCCTGTTCAATTCTAAAGTAGATAACTTAATGGATAGACTGAATTTTGTAGAACAGAAATACAGAAAGAACTGAAGTTAAATCTAATAGAATCCCCTAAAGATCTCATGAACAAACCATTAAATCTATATATTCTTAACACTCCTCATGACCAGTGGGAGAAGTATTTAATTAAGTATCTTCGAGAAAGGAATTTAGTCGACAAAGCTGTAGTTCAAAAAACTGTAACTTCAAGTAAGCAGAAATTTTTGAACCTTGGTCAAAATGGACTGGAGGGAAATTACCAACACGTTCCTATTGAAATCTATGATAAGCTATACGAACATTTGCCCACTTTCATAGATATGTATTCCAGAGTTAACTTACATAATTCTTCGAATTACAATGAATTTAATTTTCATCAATATTTAGATCATTTTAATTTGATGATAAATTATTACTATGATTTATTTGTAAAAAATGAAATAGATTTATTGATTCAAAATAATTCTCCGCATGCTGGATATGATTATGTCCCCCATATTCTGGCACCTGAAATGGATATCAAAACTTTGTATTTAGCCCAAACGACATTTCCTAATAGATTTTTTCATTACTGGGAATTTAAGGATTTTGGAAGTTTTGAAACAACTGAGAAGCTTTTCGGGCCTCAACCCAATTATGAAATAGAAAACAAATTTGAGAAAGATCTCCCATACATGAAGATTAATAGAAGAGATGGTTTCAAATTTTCTAATATCAGAAGTGTATCTACTCTAAATAACGAACTGACTAAATATGTTCCAGGCTTTCAATTGGCGAAAGATTTGCTGAAGCCGGAGTATAGAAGCCAGGCATATTATCGTTATAGCCTAAAGAAAGATTATGAGTTAAATCGAAAAAGCTTAACTAGTGAAGTAGATCTGGAAAATCCCTTTATTTACTTCGCTCTGCATCTTCAGCCAGAGAAAACAACTTCCTCGTATGGAGGAAAATATTCAGATCAGGCCCTAGCATTAGAGCATTTATCTTCAATTTTACCTCACGGTTGGAAAATATATGTAAAAGAAAATCCTAAGCAATCTTACTTCATGAGAAATCCCGAATTTTTCAGAAGATTAGAAAGGATTCAAAATTTAGAAATTGTTTCTCCAACTTACAACACTTATGATCTAATTAAGAACTCTAAAATTTGCGCGACCATCGCTGGGACGGTTGGTTGGGAAGCTATAACAGGAGGAAAGCCAGTTATCATTTTTGGATGGGGTGCTTGGTATAAAACCTTACCTGGAGTATATACATTTTCGCCGGAGTTAAATTTAGAAGAAATATCTTCAAAAGAGGTAAACTTCGAAAATCTGCAAGTCAAGTTCAACGAACTTACAGATAAACTAGCACCTGGAGTTACATTGAATGAGAACTATCCTTCCTATTATAAAGAGTATGATGTTGATGAAAATGATGTACAGGTAGCAAAAAGTTTAGAGAAAATTATAAGATCAAAATTTAAGTAATATTATGTTAGCGAATAAAAATTTATTAATTACAGGTGGTACAGGTTCTTTAGGAAAGGCGCTTACAAAGCATATTCTGGAAAAATACCCGGAGATTAAAAGGCTGGTAATCTTTTCCCGAGATGAACAAAAGCAGTTCGAGATGGCTCAGGAATACCCTTCTGATAAATATCCTCAAATACGATTTTTTATTGGGGATGTTAGAGATGAAGCCCGTCTAAAACGCGCTTTTAAAGGTATCAACTATGTAATCCATGCTGCAGCGATGAAACATGTCCCTATTGCGGAATACAATCCTATGGAATGCGTTAAGACCAATATCATGGGCGCTGAAAATATTATTAATGCATGTTTGGATGCTGAAATTACCCGTGTGGTAGCTTTATCGACAGATAAAGCGGCTGCGCCAATAAATCTTTATGGAGCTACTAAATTAGCTTCAGACAAGTTGTTTGTGGCGGCAAATAACATTACCGGAGTAAATCCAATTAAATTTTCCGTAGTGCGATACGGCAATGTCATGGGGTCGAACGGTTCTGTAATTCCATTTTTCCTGAAAAAGAAAAATGATGGGGTCCTTCCTATCACCGATCCTGAGATGACAAGATTTAATATTTCATTGCAAGGTGGTGTCGATATGGTAATGCATGCTTTGGAAAATGCTTGGGGTGGAGAAATTTTCGTACCGAAAATTCCATCTTATAAGATTACAGATGTAGCTGAGGCAATAGGACCTGAATGTGAAAAACCAGTAGTTGGTATAAGGCCTGGAGAAAAGATTCATGAAGAGATGATCACAGATTCAGATTCTTACTATACCTACGATCTTGGGAAATATTATACTATTCTACCAGCAACGCATAAATGGAAATTAGATGATTTTATTGATAAATTCAATGCTAAAAAAGTAACCCCAGGTTTTCAATATAATTCTGGTGAAAATGAAGAATGGGAATCTGTAGAAGATTTGAGAGTATTAATCAAAAAGCATGTAGATTCAACTTTTAAAGTATAATTATGAATAACGCAATTCCTTACGGGCGTCAACATATTACGGAAGATGATATTGAAGCTGTAGTAGAAGCTTTAAAATCAGATTACTTAACTCAGGGTCCGAGAATTAATGAATTTGAAGAAGAATTCGCAAACTATGTAAACAGCAAATATGCAGTTGCTGTTTCCAATGGAACGGCAGCACTTCACCTCTGTGCTTTAGCTCTGGATGTGAAGCCCGGGGATAAAGTAATTACTACCCCAATTACATTCGCAGCCTCGGCAAACTGCGTTCGTTATGCTGGAGGAGAAGTTGTTTTTTCAGACATTGATCCAGACACATATCTCTTGGATATTGATAAAGTTAGAAAACTTTTGGATTCATCCCCTAAAGGAACTTATAAAGGTTTGATTCCGGTAGACTTTGCTGGTAGAGCAGTGAATCTTGAAGAATTTAGAGAGCTTGCTAATGAATATGGTTTATGGATTATAGAGGATTCCTGCCATGCACCTGGCGGACATTTTATAGATTCGAAAAATCAAAAACAGTTATGTGGAAATGGGCAATTTGCAGATCTTGCAATTTTTTCTTTTCACCCGGTTAAGCATATTGCTAGCGGTGAAGGCGGTATGATTACTACCAATGATAAAGAACTTTATGAACGACTATTAGGAATTAGAACACACGGAATCGTTAAAGATAATTCAAGGTATAAGAATACTATTGGCTTTGCGGGTGGTAACGAAGAATATCCAGGATGGTATATGGAGATGCAAGAGCTCGGTTATAATTACCGGCTAACTGATTTTCAGGCAGCTTTAGGAAGTAGTCAATTGAAAAGAGCAGATGAAGGTCTTGAAAAAAGAAGGGAAATAGCTGAAAAATATTACAAAGCGTTTAGCAATAATGATTTTGTAAAAGGACAATCTGGAGTAATCGAGGGGCATGCTTATCACCTGTATATTCTAGAGGTGGAAAATAGACTAGGCCTTTATGATTATTTACGTGAGCATAAGATCTTTGCCCAGATTCATTATATACCTTGTCATTTAATGCCTTATTATCGTGGTTTAGGATATCAGGAAGGAGATTTGCCTATTGCAGAAAATTATTACAGGCATTGCATTAGTTTACCGATGTATCCTACTTTAGAGGAGGCAGAACAGGATTATGTAATTGCAAAAATTAAGGAATTCTATAATGGCTAAAAATTTATGCATTATTCCGGCAAGAGGGGGCAGCAAAAGAATACCACGAAAGAATATTAAAAACTTTTTGGGTAAACCCATTATTTCTTATTCTATCGAATCTGCTATTGATTCTGGCATTTTTGATGAAGTTATGGTTTCTACAGAAGATCAGGAAATTGCGGATGTTGCAAAGAACTATGGAGCCACTGTTCCGTTTTTTAGGAGTAATAAGAATGCTGATGATTTTGCTACCACAGTGGACGTACTATTAGAGGTAATAAAACAATACGAAAGCCAGGAAAAGAGCTTTGATAATATTTGCTGTGTTTATCCCACAGCACCATTTGCCACAAAAGAAAAACTGGAACAGGCGTATAAAAAATTAAATAGTGAAGACTTCGATGCTATTTTTCCAGTCTTAGAATATAGCTATCCAATACAGCGTGCATTAAAGCTAAATGATAGCAAAATTACACTATTTTATCCTGAAAATGAAACGAAACGTTCACAGGATTTTGATAATTCCTACCACGACTCAGGACAGTTCTATTTTTTTAAAACCAAAAGGTTTTTAGAAAATAAAACTGTTTTCACAAATAATACTGGAGGTATCCTTCTTACAGAGTTGGAGGCTCAGGATATTGATAATGAAACCGATTGGAAATTAGCAGAAATGAAGTATGAACTCTTATAAATTTCTTAGTAAAGAAGTTTTTTCCCGTGACGAATATTCTATAGTTCCTATTAGAATGGAAGATCGCTACAATATAATGAAATGGCGTAATGAGCAAATGTATCACTTGCGCCAAAATGAACCCTTAACGAAAGAAAAGCAGGATAATTATTTTGATTCTGTAATTGCTAGGATTTTTGAAGAAGATAAACCAAATCAAATTTTATTTTCATACCTGCGGGGTAACGAGTGCATTGGTTATGGAGGCTTGGTTCATATTAATTGGATAGATAGGAATGCTGAAATTTCCTTTATTATGAAAACAGACTTACAACAATTAGAATTTTATAAACACTGGGAAAAATATTTAGATCTTATTGAAGAGGTTGCATTTTACCAATTAGATCTACATAAAATTCACACATTTGCATTTGATCTGAGGACTGAAATATATGAGGTACTGGAAAAGGCAGATTTTATTAAAGAGGCGGTTTTGAAGGAACATTGTTATTTTGAAGAAAGGTATATTGATGTAATTATTCATTCTAAATTTAACCAATTATGAAAACCTTTAATGGAGAAAGAATTTATTTGAGAAAGATAGAAATCAATGATATAACCGACAGGGTTATGGACTGGTTTGAAGATAAAGAGCTAATGGAATTCTATACTAATTCCAAGAAAACAATTACTAAGGAAACTTTGATTCAGTCAATTAAGAGTGGTGAGGAAAAAGGAAACCTTTATACTTATGGAATTTTCACTAACGACGAGGACATTTTAATTGGAACTATTAAGCTTGGTCCAATAAACTTTAATCATAGAATTTCCGATCTGGTAATTTTGCTGGGTGATAGAAATTATTTAGGTAAAGGTTTGGCTGTTGAAGCTATAAAAGTAGGTAACGAACTTGCATTCGAAGAATTTGATATACGAAAGCTATTTGGTGGAATGTATGAATCAAATGTGCCATCTATTAAAGCCTATACGAGGGCAGGATGGCTAGTTGAAGGAAATTTAAAAGGTTTTTACCTTCATAATGGTCAAAATGAAGATAGAATTTTGGTGGGATGTTTCAATCCAAAATATTTCTCTAATGAGGAAATAGAAAAAATTGCTTCTAACCAGAAAAGATATTATCAACTTTGAAAAAAGTTTTGAGAAACATGAATGCAAGCGATATGGAACTGATGTACGGCTGGCGTAATCATCCAGACATTCGATCAAATTCATTTAACTCAAAAAAGCTTTTATTAGATAATCACAGGGAATGGTTTGATAAGACTTTGAATTCAAATTCCATATTTACCTACATTTTAGAAGTAGATCAAAAGCCCGCAGGAGTTATTAGGTTTAGTAATGATGCCAATTATTTAGCCGCTAAAATTAGTTACTTAATAGATCCGGTTTATCATGGGAAAGGGCTTGGTACTGAAATATTAAATCTTGGAATAAAAAAAAATAAAATAGAGAATTCAGGTTTAAAAAAATTCTATGGATATGTTCTTAAAAAAAATTACGCATCTATTAGAATCTTCGAGAAATTAAACTTTACAAAAATTTCCGAAAATGAATCAGAATTGAAATTTGAAAAGACACTCCAATGAAAATAGGAAATAGAGAAATAGGTAAAGATCAACCCGTCTTTATCATAGCAGAACTGTCTGCAAACCATAATGGTAGCCTTGAGGTGGCATTAGATACAATTAAAGCCGCAAAAAGAACGGGTGCAGATGCTATTAAATTACAAACATATACCGCAGATACAATGACTATCGATGCTAAGACTCCAGACTTCCTGTTGAGTCAAGGCACTATATGGGATGGTAAATATTTACATGATTTGTATAAGGAAGCATACACACCATGGGAGTGGCACGAAAAATTATTTAAAGCTGCGGAAGAAGAAGGCTTAATTTGTTTCTCGTCTCCATTTGATGCTACAGCTGTAGACCTTTTAGAAAAATTAAATGCACCAGCTTATAAAATCGCATCTTTTGAAATTACAGATATTCCTTTGATTGAATTAGTAGCATCAAAAGGAAAACCTGTGATCATTTCTACGGGAATTGCCGGTAAAGAAGATATTGAACTTGCTTTAGATGCCTGCCATAGAATGGGTAATAAAGATGTTGCACTTCTTAAGTGTACATCCAGCTATCCAGCTCCCATAGATGAAGCAAACATGATAATGGTCAAAGATCTGGCTGAACGCTTTGAAGTAATTACAGGGTTATCAGATCATACCATGGGAGGAACAGTTCCAGTTGTAGCTACCTGTTTTGGAGCCAAAATAATTGAAAAACACTTCATTCTGGACAAATCAATAGGAGGTCCTGATGCATCATTCTCTATGGATGAAAATGAATTTACAGCAATGGTGAATGCTGTACGCGATGCAGAAAAAGCTATAGGAGTTGTAGATTATTCGCTAACTGAAAAGCAAAAGAAAGGCAGGGATTTTTCCAGATCTCTGTACATAGTGGAAGATATTGAGGAAGGTGAAAAAATCACCAAGGAAAATGTAAAATCTATAAGACCGGGATTCGGTCTTCATCCAAAATATTATTCTCAGATCCAGGGAAAAAAGGCATTGAAAAGCCTGGACAAAGGAACGCGATTATCATTAGAAGACATAGAAAACTAAAATGATTGAAGCAGAATTAGAAAATTTTATAAAACAAATAGATCTTCCTAAGAATCAAATTTTATTCTTACACGTAAGATTGAAAGGTATTGCTAATGATTTGTCATATGATATATTATCAAAAAAAATCATAAGCCTTTTTGAAGATTTGTATAGCCCTAAAACCATACTGGTTCCTACTTTCACTTATGCTTATACTAAAACCGGTGTCTATAACAAAATGGAATCACCAGCTGAAGTAGGTAGATTTAGTGAAGAAATCAGGAAAATGTATGATTGGGAATGCAGAACAAATAATCCTGTATTTAATGTTATTGATACCAAGAAATATTTTACGAAGTACAATTTGAAAGAGGAAACAGCTTTTGGAGATGATTCCTTAATGCATCTTCTTCATGAAATGGGTCATATAGTAATTAATTTAAACGTCGAAAATTTTATTAGTACTTACCTGCATTTCTTAGAATACCACTACAATGTTCCATATAGATATATTAAAAGTTTTCCTGGTGAAGTAATATTATCAACAGAGAATACTAAACAGGTTAACTATAAGTATCATGTAAGAGATCTGGATGCAGACACATCCTGGGATCGCAACATGATAAAAGAGACTCTTGCTGATGCAAACGGACTTAGAGTATACAATTCTGGAGGAATAGAACTTTCATGGATAGATTCTGAAAAAATGGAATCTATTTTGGGAAAAAAATTAACTAGAGATAAAAATTTCTTGCTTGGTTAAGC
>NZ_JBLWIM010000008.1:129464-151055 GCF_048381525.1 Christiangramia qingdaonensis | reverse complement strand
GGAAGATAATATAGGACAAACCATGTACAGCTGGGCGACAGATTTGTTCCCAATAAATAGAAGTTTAACGGGTGAAGGAGTAAGAGAAACCTTAAGATACTTTAAAAATATAATTCCTGAACTTGAAATAAAGAATGTTCCTTCAGGTTATAAAGCTTTTGATTGGACAGTTCCTGAAGAGTGGGGAATTGAGGAAGCTTATATTGAAAATAAAGAGGGAGAGAAAATTGTTGATTTCAAGATGAACAATTTGCATGTAGTAGGATATTCTGAGCCAGTAGATGATTGGGTTAGTTTGGAAGAATTAAATGAACATCTCTATTCTCTTCCGGAACAACCGGATGTTATTCCATATGTAACTTCGTATTACAAAAAAAGATGGGGTTTCTGCTTATCAGAAAATCAAAGAAAAAAGTTACAGCCTGGAGATTATCATGTTGTCGTAAAATCTAAATTTAAAGACGGTGTTCTAAATTACGGGGAAATAATTTTACCAGGTAAATCTAAAAAGGAAGTGTTTCTGTCTTCATATGTATGTCATCCTTCAATGGCAAATAATGAACTTTCTGGTCCTGTGGTTACCATCGCGTTATGTGATTGGCTCAGGAAACTAAAAGACCGGGAATTTACTTATAGAATAGTATTAATACCTGAGACTATAGGTTCCATTGTATATCTTAGTAAGAACCTGAATGAAATGAAGAAAAAAGTTTTTGCAGGGTTCAATATTACTTGCATCGGTGATGACCGTTGTTATTCCTATTTACCATCAAGAACAGAAAATACATTGTCTGATAAAGTTGCTTTACACGTTTTAAATCATACAGATCCAAACTTTAAGCGATATAGCTGGTTAGATCGAGGTAGTGATGAAAGACAGTATTGTGCTCCAGGGGTTGATCTTCCAATGGCTACGATTATGAGGAGTAAGTATGGTGAATATACAGAATATCATACTTCTGATGATAATTTAGATTTAATTTCTCCTGATGGTCTTATGGGCGGATTTGAAGCAATTAAAAAAGCAATTACAGTATTAGAAAACAATAAATTCTTAAGAACTACGGTAAATTGTGAACCCCAACTTGGAAAGAGAGGATTATATCCTACCATAAGCGTTAAAGGTTCTGCCAATGAAGCTCGAAAAATGATGAATCTAATAAGCTATTGTGACGGAAAATTAAGTCTTTTGGAAATAGCTGATAAAATAAATCAACCTGTTTGGGACTTATATGGTTTGACTGAAAAGCTTATTGCGAACGATGTTTTAGAAGTAGTATAGTAATTTCATTTTCTTATTCATCTTTTTTGAACATGTCTAAATAAGATGGATATGTTTTCAATTTTACAACTATCGGAACTTAAATTTCTTTTCGTTATAAAACAATGAGCAAAAGCTTTTTAATTCATCTCACGCAATAATTTATGTCATTACAGAAAAAAGCTCTATCTGGTATAAGCTGGACATTTGTTGAACAATTCGGTAGCCAGGCAATTGGCTTTATTGTTCAAATTGTTTTGGCTAGATTAATTGCTCCAGAGGAATTTGGACTTTTAGGAATGATCTTAGTTTTTAATGCAGTAGGTAATTCATTGTCAGATTCGGGTATGAGTCAATCTTTGATTAGATCAGATAAGCCTGATGAAGAAGATTTTTCTACAGTATTCAGTATAAATTTTGCTGTCTCAGTATTTCTATATCTTTTATTCTATTTTACAGCTCCTTTTATTTCCGAATTTTATGATCAGCCTAGGCTAACAGATCTCATTCGAGTTTACAGTATAGTAATCGTTATAAACAGTTTATTTATTATTCAGAAAACGAGATTGACATATGAACTGAATTTCAAATATCAAATGAAGGCGCAGTTGCCCGCTCTATTTTTATCGGGATTAACTGGTATTGTATTAGCTTATTTAAATTTTGGAGTTTGGGCTTTGGTATATATGAGGGTAGTAACAGGAATTGCTCTTACGGTCATTTATTTTTTCCAAACTCGATGGATACCTACAATTAAAATTAATCGAGTTAAATTAAAGGAACATTTTGATTTTGGATATAAGGTTGCACTCTCAGGCATAATGAGTCGAGTAGTATCAAATATATATCCCATGATTATTGGTAAGTACTTTTCAGCAGCTATGGTTGGTTATTATACTCGAGCCTTAACTATGAAAGACTTCCCGGAAATCACCATTTCCAATACTTTAGACAAAGTTGTTTATCCCTTATTTGCAAGAATAAAGAATGATAATATACAACTAAAAAACGCCTACCAAAAAATTCAAATTCTTTCATTGTTTGTTTTAAGTTCGGTAATGCTACTCCTTATTATTACTGCTGAACCTTTATTTGGACTTTTACTCGGTGAAGAATGGTTGCCGGCAGTTCCATATTTTCAAATATTATGCATAATGGGTGTGTTTTACCCTATCAACAAGTACAATTCTAACATTCTAAAAGTAAAAGGTAGAACAGATCTTTATTTGAAAATGACTGTGTGGAGTAACATTCTACTGATTATAGGCATAGCTTTAACCGTCAAATTCGGTATCATTCCATTAATATTATCACAAGTAGTTGTAAGTTTAATTAGAACCTTGATTAATATTTATTATGCCAACAAGTTTATTGATTATCCTTTACATGAGCAGTTTGTAGATGTCTTTAAAACGACGCTCCCTGGAATAATTTCATTTGCTTTAGTATTCGCATTTATATATTTCAACTCAACTTTAGATGAATCTTTATATGTAATTCAGTTGATTGCATATGGGGCATCCTTCAGTTTGATACTTATGCTAATTCATATTCTATTTAAAACTAGATCTTTAAAAGAAATAATGAGTATTTATAAATTAGTGCGACAAAAAAGCTGATTTTGATGATGTTAATAATAGAAACCAATTGATGGTAGATATTCAAATTCAACTTTAGACTGATTTTTTATTCTCAGGATGCAGCTGAACCTGGATTGCTGCATTTCGAATTAATAATAAAATTTTTTTTAGCAATTATACTTTTAATAATATGAGCAATTATAAGAAGAAAGTGATTTTCATCATAGATACCCTACAGGGTTCCGGTGCCGAAAGAAGCTTGGTTCAAATCGCCAGACATTTTAAAACATATATTCCAATTTTCGTTCATATTTACAAAGGAGATATGCTGAAACCCCAACTGAATGATGCTGGAATTAAAGTATATTCACTGAACATCGAAGGCAAATATGGTTTTAACGATGCCGTAAACCAATTAATACCTATATACAATAATGAAAAACCAGACCTGGTTCATTCTACACTATATAGAGCAGATATGATTGCCAGACGTCTTAAAAAAAAGTTTCCGGAAATTCCGCTAATAGGTAGTTTCGTAAATAACTCATATACTCCATTAAGATATAATGATCAAAGTTTAATTATGAAAATTAAACTTTGGCTAGCGTATCAAATGGATAAGAAATCTGCTAGATTAGTCGACTTCTTTATTTCCAATTCTGAAACTATTAAACATTCTGAAGGAGGTGCTTTAGGAGTACCATCATCAAAAATTGAAGTTATATACAGAGGTCGGGATTTTGCTGAGTATAATGCTGTAGATTCTTCATCTATAGATAAAATAAGAACTACACTGAATCTCGATGGCAAGAATGTACTAATTAATGTAAGTAGATTGATCCAGCGAAAAGCTCATTTGGATATCATAAATGCAATGCCAAATGTTATTCAGCAATATCCTGAAACAGTTTTACTAATTGCGGGCCATGGTGATTATCGAGAAATTCTCAAAAAAAGAGCTACAGAACTCAATATTGAAAGACATGTTAAATTACTGGGTTCTAGAAGAGATATTCCTGAATTACTAAGTTTATCTAAATTATTTATTTATCCATCCTATGCTGAAGGATTACCTGGCGCTTTAATTGAAGGAATGATGGCAGGAAAATTAATAATCGCGTCCAATATAGGAGAGAATCTCGAATGTGTGAATGAAGAAAGTGCTTTGATTTTCGAAAAGGGAAACGTTGGAGAATTATCGGCTAGGATAGCTTACGCATTGAAAAATTTCGATAGCTTGAATCATTTAGGTGAAAATGCGCAAAATCAAGCACAGGAAAAATTTGAAATTCAAAGTATTGCAGATCAGTATGAAGATTTATACGATGAGGTAAAAGCTAGAGTAAATTGAGATTATGCGAAATTTAATTTATAAAACACTTAATTTAATTTCTCCTGTCTTCAATATTGTTTTAAAACACAGATTAAGAGTTTTGGCTTATCACGATATCGTAGATCCTATAAATTTTGAAAAACAGATAAAGTGGCTTAAAGCAAACTACAATCTGATAGATTTACCTACATTGAAAGAGTACCTCTTCCAAAGCAAATCTTTGCCGGCAAAATCTTTATTAATCACGTTTGATGATGGAGATCGATCGGTTTTTGAACATGCTCTACCGATTTTTAGAAAATATCAGGTTCCAGCCTGTCTTTTTGTAATAACAGATCTTATTGATTCAAAAAAAGATTTCTGGTGGGATACGATTAAAAAGAATGAAGCTAAAAGTGGACTCTCCAATGCGGAGATAATGAAAATTATAAACATAAACAAAGGGAGTTCTAACAAGGATAGGCTAGATTTTTTAAAAAAATATCCAGTTACTCAAAATCATCAATTATCTACCGTAGAAGTTAAAGAACTCATTTTATCTGGAGTGTATATTGGAAATCATTCCCATACACATCCTATGTTCGATAAACTGGAGAAAGATGAACTGCTCGAGGAATTACAAAATGTTCACAGCTTTTTTGATATGAATAGAATAGGTGATTATAGTGTATTTGCATATCCTAATGGTAATTTTAGTGAAGATACTGAAAAGCTGCTCATGGAAAATAATATAAAAATAGCATTCTTGTTTGATCACAAAATAAATGAAAGAACCATAAATCCATTAAGAATCTCGCGTATTGCCGTAGATTCAGACAATAGTATGTCTGAATTTAAAAGCAAAGTTTCTGGCTTGCATTCAACCATCACAAAGATGAAAAAGGGATGATGTTTTGTGTATGAATAATCCTCAATAAATTTCAGCTTTCATTGCGTAATTATAGTAATAATACCAATTTAAAGATAATAAATTCACACAGATGTTAAATTTTAGAAAGGTTAACTATGATGAGGATCTGGACGAAATAATAAAACTGATTCAGGCGAATTTGGATTCCTCGTTTACTCCAGAACTCTTTATTTGGAAACATTTAGAAAACCCATTTGGCAAATCTTATGGGCTCTTAGCTACCCACGAAAAAAAAATTGTTGGGCTTAGAATGTTTATGTTCTGGAATTTTTATAATGGTAATAGTAAGAATATTATTAAAGCAGTTAGGCCTGTAGATACAGTAGTTGATCATAGTTATAGAGGAAAAGGACTTTTTAAGAAATTGACTTTAACAGGTTTGGAAGAATGTAAGGATGAGTATGATCTAATATTTAATACCCCTAATGAAAATAGCCTTCCAGGTTATATAAAAATGGGTTGGAAGAAAATTGAAGCTGTAAGACATTTTAAAATAGCCTTGTCAAATCCTCTTATGCGCACAGTGCCGTTTGATGACTTAGATTCGAATATGATAGCTAATATTTACGCTACTAATCATAAGAGCCACAATACTGTTTCAAATGGTATGATTGTCACTAAAAAAACCTTGGAATATTTTAAATGGCGATATAGAAGTAATAAGTATCGTATAGCATATTTCAATTCTGAAGGTGTTTATATTGCCTACAATATCAATAGCCGATATTTGATCATAAATGAAATTTTTGGTGAATTGAGCAATACATCTTTTCGCTTACTGAACTCCCTCGCTATCAAAAATGGTAAAAAACTGCTTTATTTTTATAATCAATCGACTATGAAAAAATTAAAAATTCCTATATCTCTAAATAGGAGTAAACCAGTTGTAGTATCAAAGCAAGCAAATGCTATATCAGGAATGGAAACTATAGATTTTTCACTTGCAGACCTTGAATCTGTATTTTAATCTAGTTAAAAGCTAAATAACCTGAAGTACATTCGATAAAATAATTTTTGTAGCAGATATGTAAGTTAAATTATCTGAATCAAGTATTACCCTAATAATCATACATTGAAAATTTTACAACTTATAAACAAGCATCAGAATAGAGGTGCAGAAACTTTTGCCTGTCAATTATCTGAACATCTAGAAAAATTGGGGCATGAAATATTAATGGTTGCTATTTTTGATGGAGATGCTACTCTTCCATTCAATGGAGATATCCAATGTTTGAATGCTAATTCTTCTAAACGATTTATCGATTTAAAGGCGTGGAAATACCTAGCTAAAATAATTAAGGATTTTCGACCGGATATAGTGCAAGCAAATGCTGGCGATACCCTAAAATACGCGGTATTCTCACAACTTATTTATAGGTGGGAAGTTCCAATTTTATTTCGAAATGCAAGCGAGATCGGCCGTTATCTTAATTCTATATTTCAAAAAAAATATAACAACTTCCTTTATAGAAATGTAGATTTTGTCGCATCTGTTTCAGAAGTTTCAGAAAAAGATATATTAAAACACTTTCCTTTTCTCAAAGGTAAAACAAAAGTTATCCCTATTGGTCTTAATGAAATAGTTGTAAGCAATAGAAAAAGATTTGAACCATCTAATATTGCTCATATTGTTCACGTTGGCGGTTTTAGCTTCGAGAAAAATCACATTGGTTTATTGAGAATTCTGAAAATATTAATAAGGGAGAATAATAAAGTTCATCTTCATCTTGTGGGAGATGGCCCTATGAAAGAGGAAATAGAATTAGAGGTTAAAAATGAAAATTTGCAATCCTACGTATCATTCTATGGCTTCGTCAACAATCCACTTTCATATATAGATGCTGCAGATGTACTAGTGTTACCTAGTATTATTGAAGGTCTACCAGGAGTTCTCCTTGAAGCGATGTATTGCAAAATACCGGTGATCGCTTATAATGTGGGAGGTATCGCTGAAATTATAAATTACAGTACTGGAATCATTGTCCAAAAAAACGAAGAAATGGAGTTTGCTCAAGCTATTTTACGTTCAGTTGAAAAGCCTGATGAAAAGATAATTTTAAATGCCTATGAAATGGTTATGAAGAATTATTTGAATAAAGAGATCGCGTTAAAATTCGTTAATTTCTATAGAAAAATTGTCGAAGAAATGTAATAGGTTAATTTTGCTAGTAATATTCTCAAAAGTATTGTTATGAATAGGATAAAAATCCTCCATATTATTAAATCATTAGGTAGAGGAGGTGCAGAGGTTTTACTGCCAGAAACTTTGAAACTACACGATCAAACTAGGTTTGAATTCCACTATATTTATTTTCTGCCATGGAAAGATCAAATGGTGCAAGCTTTGAAAGATGCAAACGGGAAAGTTACTTGCATTGAAGCTACTAATAATTTAAAAATTTTAGGAAAATCCAGCGAGGTTATTGATTATTGCAGAAGCAATTCAATCGAAATTATACATTGTCATTTACCATGGTCTGGATTTCTAGGTAGAATAGTAGCTAGAAGAACGAGTATACCAGTTATTTATACAGAACATAATATTCAGGAACGTTATCATATTGCCACAAAAACTTTAAATAAAATTAGTTTTAATTATCAGAACCTGGCAATAGGAGTATCTGAAGATGCTACTCAGTCTATTATTAATAATATTAAACCTGAAATACCGGTAGAAACAGTTTTAAATGGTGTAAATACAGATTATTTCAAGAAAAGTATTAAAGAAGGAAATAGTATTAGATCTAAATACGGTATACCAGAAAATGCATGTGTGATTGGGAATATTGCAGTGTTCCGTGCTCAAAAGGCCATTCCAGATTGGTTGAAGGCATTTAAAGAAGTAAATAGAAATCACCCGGAAGTATACGGACTTCTAGTTGGTGCAGGTCCTAAAGAGAAGGAAATTAAATCTTTAGTTAAAGAATTTAATCTGGAAGACCGTCTTATTCTGCCAGGCTTGCAAACAGATACGTTAGCCTATTTCTCGGCTATAGATATTTTTATGATGAGCTCTGAGTTTGAGGGTTTACCTATAGCACTTTTAGAAGCGATGAGTATGGAATGTGCAGTAGTATCTACCAAAGCTGGTGGCGTAGTTGAAGTAATTCAGGAAGAAGAAAATGGTTTGCTGTGTGCAGTGGGAGACTATAACTGTTTAGCGCAAAAAACTTCAGCATTAATTGCCAATCCCAAAAAGAGGATGAAATTACAAATCGCCGCAAGATCGCGTACAATAAATAACTTCAGTCTCAAAAGAATGGTAACCGAACTGGAAAAAATTTATGTTGATTATCATAAGTAGATAGGACTCACGTAAAATCATTAAATCATCTCTCCAGCTAAATATGAACGATAACATTTTCCTGCCAATTTTTCGGTAGGATAACCGGAAAGTACACTTTAGTATTTTGTTTATTTAGTCAAATTACCAAACGATTATTGTAAAATTATTAGAATTAAAATTTCCTATTCGTACGATAACATGAATATAAAAGAGGCAACCAAAAAAGATATCCCGGAAATTGTAAGCGTTTTAAAAGCAAGTCTAGGTGAAAAGCATTTAATTTTATCTGAAGATATTTGGCGTTTCAAGCACCTAGATAATCCTTTTGGAGAATCTATAACACTTCTAGCAGTAGAGAATAACAAAATAGTAGGGGTACGGGCTTTCATGAAATGGCAGTGGGCGCAATCAAAAAAAATTTATTCTGCTTTAAGAGCAGTAGATACCGCTACGCATCCTGAGCATCAGGGAAAGGGAATTTTTAAAAAGCTTACTTTAGCTGCTGTAGAGGTGGCAACAAATGCTGGTGATAATTTCATCTTTAATACCCCTAACGATTTGAGCCGGCCCGGATATTTAAAAATGGGTTGGCAACCGGTTGGAAAGATCAGTGTTGGTGTTAAACCTTCTTTCAGCTTTTTAAAATTTAAAAAGATTCCGGACTATTATAGTATTCAAAAAAATGTAACAACCTTCGAGATAAATTGTTTATGTGACAAATGGAACGAGATACTCTCCATGAGTAATTCATACTTTACTCCAAAATCAGCAGAATTTCTAAGCTGGCGATATGAAAATAATCCTTTGCAGGAGTACAAGGTAATATGTGAAGATTCATATTATATAGCGGGCTATATTAAAAAGAGAGGGAATTTGAAGGAGTTAAGGATAGCGGAATTTATATTCGATGAGAAAATGGTAACTTCAAAAGACCTTAGACGTATTATCAGTAAATTTCAGAAAAATTTATCCACACATTTGATTAGTTTCTCTCCTGAGCTTCTAAAACTACGCGGTAAGAAAGGTAATTTTGGCCCTCTTTTGGTTCTGAATGAGCTGAATTTGAGTTCTCATGAAAAAACTGATTTAATTGATATTTCTAACTGGAAAAACAGTATTGGTGATCTCGAACTATTCTAAAATATGATAGGAGTATTTTTTCTAATAATTTTGTTTGCTGGCTTAAATCAGATTCTATTTGGTTTTTATTATAAAAGACATTCCTTTTTTAATAAGAAGATGCTGAATCTTCTTTATTTGTATCACACCTTGTTTTTTGGTGTTTATTTATGGTATGCTTATAATAATCCATCAGACTCCAAAGGCTACTATAATTTTTACACGAAATTTCCTGGACTATCATGGTTTGATACATTCGGAACAGATACCAGTTTTATTAACTTTTTAGGTTATCCATTCCATTCTATAGGCTTCTCCTATGAAATGGTTATGGTTACATTTTCATGGTTCGGTTTTGTTGGTTTCATTTATTCCTATTTATTTTTCAGAGAAAAAATTCCTATCAAAGTAAAGATCCTGAAAAATTTTGATTTACTAACTCTTTTACTTTTTCTGCCGAATATGCACTTTTGGACGGCTTCGCTTGGAAAGGGAGCTCCAATTTTTATGGGTGTAATGATGTTTGCTTATTCAATTTTACAACCAAAAGCTCGGCTATTCACTTTAATTTTAAGCTCCTTCCTAGTTTTTTATATACGACCGCATGTATTTTTATTTTTGGCCGTAGGTGCTGTGGTTGGGTATATTTCTGGTAAAGAAAAAATATCTTTTGCTAACAAGGCTCTAGTTGTTGTGGGTATGTTAGGTGGAGTGTTATTAGTACAGGATCAAATTTTAGCTGTAGTAGACTTAGAAGGTTCAGAGAATTTAGTGGAGGATTTCAATAGCTTTACCGATGTAAGATCTGGAGACCTAAGTAGAAAAGCTGGTTCAGGAGTAGATATGTCATCTTATAGTTTACCTTTTAAATTGTTCACCTTCTGGTTTCGTCCGCTTTTTGTTGATGCTCCAAATGTTTTGGGACTTATCATCTCTTTCGAGAATTTATTGTATCTCTACTTATTTTTGAAACTTATGAGAAAAGATTTTTACAAATTCATAAAACGCTCACCTTCTTTCGTTAAAATGAGTCTGGTTATTTTCTTATTAACTTCATTTGCAATGACTTTCGTAATGTCGAACCTTGGAATTATCATGCGGCAAAAGCAAATGGTGATGTACTTTATATTTTTCGTTGTTTATTATTATTTAGCAGAGAAAAAATATTTAAGTTATAAGAAGATGCAGATCATGAAATTGAAAAATATGGAAGAGAAAACTAGGAATGAGGTTCAAGTTTTATAAAAATGTTTCCGATATCTAATTATTAAAAATGACAAAGAAAATTGGTGTAGTCATTCTCACTTACAATCGTATAAATCTTCTTGAAATATGTGTATCTAAAGTTCTAAATCAAACGTATGGTGATTCTGAGATTCTAATTGTTGACAATAATTCGGAGGATGGTACCAGAGACTATTTGGAATCTTTAGAGGGTATCGATAAGTTATACCTATCAGAAAACTTAGGGCCTGCTGGCGGATTTTATGAGGGTATAAAACATTTTGCGGAGAACACTAACGTGGACTACGTTTGGCTTATGGATGATGACTTTTTTCCTCATAAGTCGTGTTTGGAAGAGTTAGTAATGAATACTAATGAGGAAACAATGGTTTTTCCTTACGTAAGAGAGAAGAATTTTGCAAGTAGAAGAAGCCCTGGTTGGTGGGGTGTATTGATTCCATTAAGAATAGTTGAGACAGTTGGATACCCAAGGGCAGACCTCTTCTTTTGGTCTGAGGATACAGAATACTTGCAAGCGAGAATTATCCAGAAGTATAAGTATCAACAGAAGTGGATTTCATCGGCTAAAGGTGTTCATTTTACTGTAAGGGAAACTAATTATAGGAAACCTTGGAGATATTATTATGAAATAAGAAATAGTATTTATTCACGTCTGTATATAAAAGAAATTACATTTCTGCGTATTTATAAGCTCTTCAGAACGTGGTTTAAGTTACTATTCAATATTCTATTGAAAGAAAATGGTAAAGCTCAAAAATTAAAGTGGTTCTTCAAGGGTACTTTTGACGGAATATTCAAAAATTTAGGAAAACGAAAAGAGTTACATAACTTACAAACTTTAAATACAAAAAATAAGTTGCGTAACTTCAATTAATTGGAAATAAAATGAGATTAAATAATGGGTATCTAATTATATCCTTGGATTTTGAATTGCTTTGGGGAGTTTTTGATGTTTTGGATTACCAAAAGAAAAGACAATATTTCAAAAATACAAGATTAGCTATCCCTGAAACAGTCAAATTATTCGAAAAATTCCAGATTCATGCCACATGGGCGACCGTTGGAATGTTATTCAACGAAAATTGGGACGAGTGGAAAGAAAATATTCCTGAATCAATACCCGAATATTCTAATCTAGATTTAAACGCATATAAATTTGGAAAGAGTATTATTTCATCTAATACAGAAGAACTTTGTTTTGCACCAAAATTAATTAGGCAAATCTCGCAAGTAAAAGGACAGGAAATTGGCACTCATACCTATTCGCATTATTACTGTGGAGAGGAAGGTCAGGATGCTTTTCATTTTGAACAAGATCTTCTAAAAGCTGTTGATGTCGCTCAAAAATTCGACCTTAATCTAAAGTCTTTGGTTTTCCCTCGCAATCAATTTAAAGAAGATTATTTGACCATATGCTTTGATGCGGGAATTCAGAACGTTCGTTCTAATCCCGATGCTTGGTATTGGAAGAATGTACAGTCAGATTCCCTCATGACAAAATTGACCCGTACTGGAGATGCATATTTGCCACTTGGAAGCAAAGGGTATTCTATACGTAGTATAGAGAAACATTCAAATATGCCAGCAAGGCAAAAATCAAGCAGATTTTTGAGACCAGTAGAAAATAATTTTTTGCGTAATTATAAACTGATTCGTATTAAAAATGAGATGGAACTAGCTGCAAAAAACAATCAAATATATCATCTCTGGTGGCATCCTCACAATTTTGGGGAAAAACCAATTGAAAGTTTGAAAGATCTTCAAATTCTACTGGAACATTTTGAAACACTACGGAACAAATACAATCTTCAATCCGCTAATATGGTTGAAATGGGCAATTTGTGAACCAAGCATTTTTAGTTATGAAATCATCAAATTTATTTCATTGTATTTGATAAATGCATTCAGTTTATGAATAATGCTCCCTCATTAATTCTTTTAAGTTTGCGGAACCATTTATTCATCCAAATATATTAAACTTAATAAACCTTCTATTTTATTATTCCCTAGATGAAAAAGCTAATACGCGTTACGACCATCCCACTCTCCATGAATCTTCTCCTGCATGGACAACTATCTTTTCTAAATCAATACTATTCTGTTTTGGCGGTATCTGGTGAAGATAAAAATATGCGTATAGTTCGTAAAAGAGAAAAAGTCAGGACTTCAAATGTAGAGATGGAACGGGGTATAAATATTATTAGAGATTTGAAGTCGTTCTGGGGCCTATACCTCATCTTTAAAATAGAAAAGCCCTTGATAGTTCATTCTATTACTCCAAAAGCTGGTTTATTGAGTATGGCTGCTGCATATTTTGCGAATGTGCCTATACGTATGCATACCTTTACTGGGCTAATTTTTCCAACTAAAACAGGTGTGCTAAAGAAATTACTGATTTCGATGGATAAAGCTCTATGTTATTTTGCAACTAATGTTTACCCTGAAGGGCAGGGTGTGAAAGAAGACCTTCTTCGATATGAAATTACTAAAAAACCGTTAAAAGTTCTTGCCAATGGAAATATTAATGGTATTAATACGTCTTATTTTAGCAAGTATGCAGTTGCCAATTCTGTGAAATCTGAACTTATCCAAAATCTAAATATTGGTAGTTCAGATTTTGTCTTTGTTTTTGTAGGAAGATTGGTTAAAGATAAAGGTATAAATGAACTAATTTATGCTTTCATGAAATTGCTCAATAGTAATGACCGTGAAATGTTTTATTCCAAAGGCAGTTTAAAACTTTTGTTAGTGGGGCCGCTCGAACCAGACTTAGATCCTTTAAAAGACGATGTAGTCAAGGAGATAGAAAACAATCCTAATATTATTAGTGTCGGATTTCAGGAGGATATCAGACCATTTTTGGCAATTAGCGATACTCTGGCATTTCCTAGTTATCGCGAGGGTTTTCCGAACGTAGTTATGCAGGCTGGATCTATGGGAATACCTTCTATCGTAACGAATATAAACGGTTCCAATGAAATTATCAAACATGATCAGAATGGAATTATTATACCAGTTCGTGATCATATAGCTCTGTTTCAAGCGATGAAAAATATGATTTTGCAATCAGAGAAAAGAGAAGGAATGGCTAGTAGAGCACGTTTACAAATTCAGGTTAAATATGAAAGAGAGATTGTGTGGAACGCACTTAAGGACGAATATGAGCTCTTAGAGAAGGTGCTTCAGAAGTAGAGCTTTTATCGTTCAGGACGGAATAATTTATAAATTAATAGGCTATAAAGCTTTTTTAGTACAGTCACATATATCATCATCATTAGTATATGGAACCGCTAATCATATTTCAATTAAATTATGCAAAGCGATTTTATAGTAGTTGAAAGTTTTGTTAAAAGAATACAAAGAGTTAGAAAGCTCTCTGAAACATGATTAAATTCGCGCCCTAGCTGAAGTATGTCTGAATTAACTGAATGTATAGAAATTTAATTAAACCAATCTTTGATTTTTTAGCTGCTGTTATAGCGCTGGTACTTCTAAGTCCGGTTTTAATTGTCGTCACTATATTATTATATCGGGCAAACAACGGCAAGCCATTTTTTTATCAGGCAAGACCTGGTAGAAATGGGGATATTTTCAGAATAGTGAAGTATAAAACCATGACTGATGAAACGGATCCAACGGGTAACTTGTTACCGGATTCTGAACGATTAACCAAAATTGGTAGTTTTGTTCGAAAGACTTCAATTGATGAAATACCACAATTGTTCAATGTTCTGAAAGGTGACATGAGTATTGTTGGTCCACGACCATTACTTCCTCAGTATCTAGAGCTATATAATACTGAACAACTGAAACGGCATGAAGTTAAACCGGGAATTACAGGTTGGGCGCAGGTAAACGGGAGGAATGCAATAAGCTGGCTCAAAAAATTCGAATATGATGTGTGGTACGTAGAGAAGCAGTCATTTTTTCTTGATCTTCAGATATTATTCAGAACTATCAAAAAAGTTGTAATTTCTGAAGGAATAAATGCGGATAACATGGCTACCACAGAACCTTTTAACGGTAACAATTAATGATTTTATTTGGGGCAAGCGGACATGCCAAAGTAATTCTTGATATTATCAATTCAGGAACTGGTGATACCGTAGATTATATATTAGATGATAATTCTGAAATATTTGATTTAGGTGGTTTTCAGGTCGATCATGCAGTTGATAGGAACATCCTTCAGACGAACAATACAATTGTTGCTATCGGAGATAATAAGATTCGCAAAAATATTTGTTTAAAATATAATATTAAGCTGCATCACGCATTGATTCACAAAACTGCAACCGTTTCAAAAGCCGCGATTGTGTCTAAAGGGTCTGTTGTTATGGCTGGAGCTATTATAAATCACTCGGCGAAAATAGGCGAAAACAGCATTATTAATTCGAATGCTATCATTGAACATGATGTAAGCATCGCTAAATTTGCACATATTTCTCCAGGTGCAATTGTGACTGGAGCGGTGAATATTGGAGAAGGTTCTCATATTGGAGCTGGAGCTTCAATTATTCCAGGGGTAAAAATCGGCAAATGGGTTACAATTGGTGCTGGCGCGGTTATATTGAAGGATGTTCCAGATTATGCCGTGGTTGTTGGGAGTCCAGGCCGAATAATTAAATACAATAAGAATTAATATGGCAAATGATAAGATCTGGTTATCCTCCCCGCATATGGGTGGTAATGAGTTAAAATATATTCACGATGCATTCGATGAGAACTGGATAGCACCATTGGGTCCTAACGTTACTGGTTTCGAAAGTGATATTAAAAAATATCTTGGTGGCAATGTTGAAGTTGCTGCATTAAGTTCTGGTACGGCTGCATTGCACCTGGCCTTAATTATGCTTGGTGTTTCGAATGGAGATGAAGTGATATGTCAAAGCATGACCTTTGCGGCTTCTGCCAATCCTATAAAGTACATGGGTGCCACTCCGATATTTGTTGATAGTGAATCTGAAACTTTGAATATCTGTCCTGATCAGTTAGAGATTGCTATAGAGGATAGAATAAAAAAAGGCAAAAAGCCGAAAGTAATTATTGCTGTTCACTTATATGGAATGCCATACCAGGTGGATCGAATTAATACCATTGCAGATAAATATAACATTCCAGTTATTGAAGATGCGGCAGAAGCTCTTGGGAGTACATACCGTGGTGAGAATTGTGGCACCTTCGGCGAATTGGCTATTTTGTCATTTAACGGTAATAAGATCATCACAACGTCTGGTGGTGGCGCCTTGGTTACTAAGACTGAGAAAATGAAGCAAAAAGCCGTTTTTCTCGCAACTCAGGCGAGGGATGACGCTCCGCATTACCAGCATAGCGAAATTGGTTACAATTATAGATTGAGTAATATTTCCGCAGGAATTGGTCGTGGACAAATGGAGGTTTTGGATGAAAGAGTAAGTGCAAGACGTGAAATGTTTGAATTTTATGTAAATTTATTCCGGGATGTTGAAGGTGTCAGGTTGTTTTCTGAACCATCTACAGATTATTTCAGTAATCATTGGTTAAGCGTTTTAACTATTGATAGTGAGATTACTGGGTTCTCTAGAGAAGACTTAAGAGAATCACTAGCTGCTTTAAATATTGAATGTCGACCGCTTTGGAAGCCTATGCACATGCAACCTGTTTTTGAGGATAGTCCGTTTTACGGCACGGGAGTTGCTGAAACCATGTTCGACCATGGACTCTGTTTGCCAAGTGGTAGCAATCTGTCGGATAATGATAGGTCCAGAATCAGTAACGCAATTAAAAGTCATTTGAAAAAAGACCAATAGACTATGGGGAGCATAAGAAAAGCCCTTTCTAACATAATATCAGGTCCTGATAATTCTTTGGATATCCGTAATCTCAGATATCTTCCTAGATGGGCAATTTTGATGATCGATTTAGGTCTGGTTACTATCTCAACGATTTTAACCATATTTATCCTTTTAGATCTATCTCCTTTTCAGTATACATTATTAAATTTTTATGAGAAAGCACTTCTGGTGATCACCATGAACGTCGGTTTCTTCTTTGTTTTTAAAACTTATGCCGGAATTATAAGATATTCATCAAATGTGGATGCTTTGAAATTGCTACTTTCCACTTGTAGTGCTTTCATCGGTTTGGTTGTAATTAATTATGCATCTTACTTTTTAATAGGTCAGAAAATCTTTTTAATTGGGGGACTACTGATCAATTTATGGATATCATTTTCGCTATTATTCCTTTTCAGACTTAGTGTCAAGCAATTCTATGAATATTTTAAAATTCTTCAGAAAAATGAGTCTCTCATTAATGCTGTTATCTTAGGGGTTGATGAAAATGCGATCTCTATAGCAGGTGCGCTTGAAATTGAACATCCCCGTCGATTCCGAATTGTGGGATTTCTAACACAGGATTCGCACAAAAGGCTTAGAGTTTTGGATAAGCCGGTCTTAAAGCATACCCAGAAAATTCATGAAGAACTCAAGACCCTTGGTGCCGAGGCGATCATATTTTCTGAACACACTCTTTCTTCTGAAGAAAAATTTAAAATGGTAGAGGAGTGTTTGGAACATGATATTGCAATTTATAATGCTCCCCTAGTTTCCACGTGGGGCGGGGAGCCGATAGCCAATAAGGTTAAAACATTGCAGATTGAAGATCTGCTGGATAGAGAACCTATTAATCTTGAAACTCAGAATAAAATTGAGCAACTAACCAACAGAACAATCCTGGTTACTGGTGCAGCAGGTTCTATTGGTAGCGAGATCGTTAGACAGGTTGCTAAGTATGACCCAAAACGATTGATAATATTAGATCAGGCAGAAACACCTCTACATAACTTACAATTAGAAGTGGAATCCAAGTTTCCTGACCTGAACTTCAAAGTGATTGTTTGCGATGTAGGGAATCAGAAGAGATTGGAACTTATGTTCCAGAATCAGGACATTGATGTGGTTTATCATGCAGCAGCATATAAACATGTCCCGTTGATGGAAAGTAATCCGCATGAAGCCGTTTTCGTTAATATCCATGGAACTAAAAATCTTGCAGATCTGGCAGTGAAGTACAATGTAGGACACTTCGTTATGGTTTCAACAGATAAAGCGGTTAATCCGAGTAATGTAATGGGAGCCTCTAAGAGAGCGGCTGAAATGTATGTTCAATCTTTATTTCATAACCAAATTAAAACGGGTATAGGAACTACGAAGTTTATAACCACACGTTTCGGAAATGTTTTAGGTTCCAATGGTTCGGTAGTACCGCTTTTCAAGAAACAAATAGAGAAAGGCGGACCTGTAACTATTACTCATCCTGATATCATTCGATATTTTATGACCATTCCTGAAGCTTGCCAGTTAGTCCTGGAAGCGGGAGCCATGGGTAAAGGGGGCGAAATATTCGTTTTTGATATGGGTGAACCAGTAAAAATTATGGACTTGGCTATCAAGATGATAAAACTTGCAGGCTACCAACCTAATAAGCATATAAAGATTAGAATTACTGGACTAAGACCAGGTGAGAAATTATACGAAGAATTGCTTAATGATGAATGCAAAACCCTTCCAACGCATCATAAGAAAATTATGATTGGTCAGGAGGTGGTAAGAAATTATGAAGGTATCAATGCGAATATTATCAAAATAATAAAATCTGCCACCAAGTTGAAAAATGACAAGGTAGTCGCTAAACTGAAAGAATTGATACCAGAATTCAAGAGCAATAATTCATCTTACGAAAAATTGGATAATAAAAATCAAACCAAAAAATCAGAAATTAATTGATGAAGAAATTTTTAATAATGGCATTTATTTCTAATTGCCTTTTTAGCTGTGCTACTAAAGATCAAGTGGTTTATTTTAACGAAGGCAAGGGAGATCTCGATGGCAAAGAGTTTTTAATGAACTATGAGCCTCAAATCAAAAAGAACGACGTCTTAAGAATTAATGTTTCATCAAACTCTATTAATGAGGAAATTGTGGCGCCCTTCCAAATGAGGACGGGTTCACAACAGTCAGGCGGTGGTGGTCAGTCACTTTCGCTTACTGGATATCTTGTAAGTCCAGAAGGATATATTAATTTTCCTGTTTTAGGCAAGGTAATGGTTGAAGGATTGACTCGAACTGAAGTACAAGATAAATTGGAAGAGGAAATCGAGTTTTATCTTAAAAATCCAATTGTGGACGTTAGAATAGTAAATTTCAGCGTGACGGTTTTAGGTGAGGTAGGCTCTCCTGGAAGAGTCCAAATTACAGATGGTAGAGTATCATTACCTGAATTGATTGCAATGTCTGGGGATATAACCTATAATGGTAGAAGAGAAAACATACTTATTGTAAGACAACAAGATGGGTTACGTAAAATAGGGGTAATAGATATGACATCAACAGATTTTTTTGATAGTGAATTCTTCTATTTAAAACAGAATGATTTAGTATATGTAGAGCCTACGTATAGAGCTGTAAAATCCGCCGGATTTTTTACAAGTTATCAAGGTATTATAAGTCTTGGAACAACTATTATAAGTTTATATCTTCTAATTAACAGTTTATAGGAATGGATGAAATCCAGGATTTTTCAGAGGAAAATATTGAATCAAATTTTGATCTAAAAGCGGAACTTTTTAAGTATCTGGCATATTGGAAGTGGATATTGTTCGGCTTACTTGTTGGTGGTTTGCTTGCATATCTATATAATCGCTATACTATCCCTAAGTATAGGACAAGTGCAACAATGATGATGGTAGATGAAGAAGAAAAGAATGCCATGAGTGCGCTACCATCGGGAGGGGCAACAATTTTATCCCTTGGAGAACAAAATTTACAGAGTCATGTCGAAAAGTTAAAATCTAAACAACTTGTATCAAGGGTAATTTCTGAATTAAGTTTGAACAAGTCTTATTTTATTGAAGGCAATGTAATTAGTGTAGAAGCTTACAAGTCCAGTCCTCTTTACCTGGAATTTATATCTCCAGATTCTATAGTCAATAACAGTAGACTGGATCTGATAATTACACCGATATCAGATACTAAATATTCATTAAGTTCGACTGGAACGGATTATCAGGACGAGTTCCTGATAGGGGAGATTGTAAGTTTTGAAGATTTAAAATTTGTGGTTTTACCTCATTCCCAGAATGTCGAGGGGAGTTTTAAAAATTCAAAAACGGTGAATTTTGTTTTAGAGCCTATACAAGAGACAACCAATCGCTACATTGAAAATCTGGGAATTGCACCAAAAGGGAAAGCAACTGATATTTTAGAACTTTCTTTCATAAACGAATCTAGTACGAAATCTAAGGACTTCCTTAACACTTTGATGGAACGCTTTAATGAAGAGGGAGTTGAGAATAAGCAAGAGGTAGCAGCAAACACTACATCATTTATCCAGGAAAGACTGGAAATGATAACCACCGAATTAGATTCAGTAGAAGTTGGAATAGCCGAGTTCAAACGTGAAAATCAAATCATGAGTGTCGAAAGTGGGGCTGCTGAGTTTCAATCTAAATTTTCGGTTGCTGAACAAAACATTTTTGACACACAAACTCAATTAGAATTATTGAACTCTTTAGAATCCGTTCTTAAGAACCAAGCGCAATTTGAATTACTTCCTGAGGTTGGTGTGAACGATAGTGGTATTGCAGGTCTTATTAGATCATATAATGCTTTAGTAATGGAGCGGAAAATGTATTTAGAGAGTGACGGAACGATTAATAATCCGGTAGTTAAAGCTTTGTCTGAACAGCTTGTAGGATTACGTAATAACTTATACGATAATATAGAAAGTACTCGACAGTCCTTGAATATACGATTAGGTGAATTGGATTCTCGTGAAAATACTGCACAAGGTAAATTTAGTACTTTTCCAGGGCTGGAAAAAGGGATGAGGAATATTGAGAGACAGCAGCAAATTAAAGAGCAATTATATCTGTTTCTATTACAAAGACGTGAAGAAGCAGCGATTTCTTATGCAGCAACTGCCTCTGTATCTAGGGTTGTTGATTCAGCTTATACTATCAATGACCCAGTCGATCCCGAACCATGGATAATTCTTGTCGGAGGTTTTTTAATTGGTGCTATTATTCCTTTAATAGTAATATTTATCAAAAACTTTCTCGATACTAAGATCCATCATAAAGGTGATTTATCTTCACTATTAAAAAGTGTGCCTTTTGTAGGGGAAGTTCCGAAAATCGATTCCGGAGAGGATGATGTAATCCACCTTAATGATAGATCTCCTCTAGCAGAGTCTTTTAGAATTTTGAGAACTAACCTTGCTTATTTGATACAGAATAAAGACAAAGAAATTGGTAATACGATCTTTGTGACATCTACGGTGAAGGGGGAAGGAAAAACTTTTATAGCTTATAATCTTGCAAGAACATTATCAAGTACTAGTAAGAAGGTTTTGCTGATAGGTGCAGATATAAGAAATCCTAAACTCCATAGATACTCAAACGAGACGAATGGCGTAAAGGAGAAAGGCCTATCAGACTATCTATATGATTACGAGGTTACATCACTAGATATTACCTCTCATACCATGGAAAACGAAATAGGATTAGATGTTATACTCTCAGGACCGATACCTCCAAATCCAGCCGAATTATTGATGAGCGACAGAATGGAAAATCTTATACAGGAGTCTAAGACTAAATATGATTATATTATCGTAGATACTGCTCCAGCAATGATTGTTACTGATACTCTACTTATAAGCCAATTAGCGGATTATACTCTATATGTTACAAGAGCAGATTATACTGAGAAAAATTTACTAGAGTTTCCTAAGGATTTGAAGAAACAGGGCAAGCTCAAAGGTCTAGCTGTTATATTAAATGATGTAGATTATTCAAAATTTAGCTACGGAGCTCAA
>NZ_JBLWIM010000008.1:46242-129428 GCF_048381525.1 Christiangramia qingdaonensis | reverse complement strand
GTAGACAAAGAATCTAGGTGGCAGCGTATTAAAAAACGTATTTCTAACTCTAACTAAAATGTTGTTGCATTAGAGTACGATTATTATCGCAGATTTTTGTAATGTTGTGAATATACTTAACTGGCACTTTGATTTCCTTAATCTTTTCAAGATGCGTGAGTTTATGAACATCGCTGCAAATGTATTCGATTAATCCGTTTTCAATTAATTGGTATGCCATCTTCTGTACACCTTTTCCGTAATGATTGGATAGGGAGAGCATATTGACCTGCATAAGGCAACCTCTTGTTCTTAGATCATGAAATTTGTTTAGGTCTTTAGAATGCATGTAAGTATATCTTTCCGGATGCGCTAGGATTGGAATTTTGGAATTATTCTGAAGTTTAAATAAAATCTGGTTCAGATTAATTGGCGCTTGGAAATACGACATTTCCACCAGAACCTTGTTATCTGTTACTGTAAGTAGATCATTATTTTCTAGAATTTCAAGAAAGTGCTGGTCCATCATATATTCAGCAGAATAGCTTAGTTTTTTAGGACCTGCATTATTATTTAGAATCTCTTTATAAGCTTCACCAATACTACTGGGAGTATTAGGATAAAATTCACCTATAATATGCGGAGTTGCCACAATATTATCAATTCCTATCTCTGAAAACCGCCTAAATAATTCCCGTGAAGTATCTACGCTATCTGAACCATCATCAATACCTGGCAAGGTATGATTGTGAAAATCTGGCATCCCTTCTATAAGGTCAACCAAATATTTACTTCTACTAAATATCGATAACATATAATCTATTTTACCGTTCAAAATTACAGATTTTAAATTCTAATTAGTAATATTTGCAACCCAAGTAGATCTATGAAGTATCCTTTTATTCTTTACATATTTTTAATCCTTGGCCTAAGTTCATCTGGTCAGGATTATTTTAATCTCGATGTGAAAGGAACTGCTGGGCTTTATAGTGGATCAGAATCCCCATTTTGGATGCATTCTAACCGTAGAGGTAGGCTAGACGAGAAAACTTTTTATAGCGGACTATTATCGGGTACGGCTATTTTTGAAATCGATAATACCAGGTCATTCCAGTTTGGTGGCGGATTTCTCTATAAAGATGGCTATGATGATGGTATTAAGATAGATGAAGCATATTTTAGTTATGTCTCACCTAAAATTAGAGTTGACATAGGTAAAAGGCAGCGCATTGATTTATACCAGGGTTTAAGTGTTAGCAATGAAAGTATTCTATGGTCGCTGAATGCATCACCTTTTCCAGGCGTATCTATTGAAACGGTTGAACCAATCTTCTTCAATTTTAAAGATTACGGATTGGGTTTTAAATTTTTTTTTGGTGAATATCTTCTGGATGATGATAGATATATAGATAGCCCTAGGTTACATCATAAAAGTGGACATTTAGTTTATAGAAGTCAGAAAGATTTCGAAGTGAGTCTCGGGTTGCAACAATTCGTGCAATGGGCAGGTGTTTCAGAGGAATTTGGAAGACTACCTCAGACCCTAGAAGACTATGGACGTGTAATCACAGGTAGAGCGGGAATAGACGACGTGGGTGGACAGGAAGTCAACGCACTCGGTAATCAAATTGGAAGTTATGAGTTGAAGGTAAGGTCAAAAATTAATGATCTGGATGTTGAATTCTTTTACAATCATATCTTCGAAGACGGCTCCGGTCTAAAAATGGGTAATCTTCCAGATGGACGGTACGGAATATATATTGAAGATAATAGAGATACTTTTTGGGGTAAAGATTGGGTAAAAGCTTTTATATACGAATTTCACTATACCAAGAATCAAAGTAGGAGCAGAAAAAGTTCTAATAGAGATGGGTCAGACGATTACTTTAATAATAATTTATATAAATCAGGTTGGACGTATCAGAATCTAGTCATAGGTAATCCATTTATATTAACCACAGAAGAACGCTATAGAATCGGAGTGAATATTATAACTGCACATCATGTAGGAATTACAGGAAATGCCTTTAACCTACCCTATAAAGCTTTACTCTCTTATCGTAAAAACTATGGTAGGAAGGATATATTTTTTGATCTTACACAAAAGGTAGTTTCTTCCTACCTGGAAGTTGAGTTAATGAAGGGCGATTATAACCTGTCAGCCTTTGTCGCTTCAGATATTAAAAACGTAGATCAATCTAATTTTGGTGCAGGTCTCAAATTCTCTAGATCTTTATTTTAGGTTAGGCTTCATATTTTTTGTATTTTCCTGAACCCAAACCTACTATAGTATCTTGAACTACGTTTCTATAAATTCTATTACAGAAACAGTGATCACCTTAAGCTATGCTAAGGGTGTCATTGCGTTTGATAATTCAGCAGCACAATTTTTTGAGGAAAACTTTTCTTCGGAAATCAGTCTGCGATGCACGCTATTCGCCCTTTTTCCTTCAGAACTTGCCGCACAGGTCAATGAAAAAATGACCTTTTGCAAGAAAGGTCGCTTTCAAACCCATACGTACCAAAAAGATACACATTCATCTGTCTATAGTTTTTATATAGCGCCTATTATGGGTGATGATAGGAAGATTAGTAGTGTTTCTTTATCAATAGAAAAGAATGACAATACATATAGAAAGAAGGAAGACCTGTTATTGAGAGAATTAAATTACAGTTCACAATTCTATACAAATCTTTTTTATCACAATCCAGATGCGGTTTTTCTTTTTGATCAAGAGGGAAAGTTCATAAATGTAAATGCACGATCTGCACAATTAGCCGAAACTACCGAAGAAAAATTGTTGCAAATGCACTTTTTACCGTTCATTCCTGAAGCAGAGAAGGACCAGGTTTTAGATTACTTCGGAAGAGCTCTGAATGGTGAGTCTCTTGATTTTCAATGCAGTTTTATTACAGCTAATGGAAATCACAGAATACTGGAGGTCAAAAATTTTCCAATTGTATTTCAGCAAGAAATTATCGGGGTATACGGAATTGCAAAAGATATTACAGAAAAACTCGAAACCGAACGTAAGCGACGTGCAGATAAACAAATGTTGCGCGCTATAATCGATAATATTCCGGATTATATTTTTGTAAAGGACCGGAATAACCGTTCTATCCTCACCAACAAAAAATTTGCGAATACTATATTAGGAATGGATGATCTACAAGCCAACTCAAATATCACTCCGTTCGACTATTTTGAGGAAACCAAAGCTAAAAAAATCATTGCCGATAATGATTTGGTAATGAATTCAGGTAAAGCAGTTTACAATCGCCAGGATGTAGTTGAAAAAGGTGATGGCAGTCGGGAGATGGTACTACTAACAAAAGTTCCTTTGAAAGATGCGGAAGATAATGTAATTGGTTTAGTAGGGATAGCAAGAAACAACACAGATGCTTTTCTGCAGAATAAAAGAAAGGATCTAATTCTTAAAACATTGAAGGCTTTTGGGGATAAAAGAACATTCCAGGATGCAACGATCAAAACGCTTGAGATATTCAGTAATGAATTAGGCTTTGACTATGCAGAAGCCTATAAGCTAAGTGCAAATAATATAGAATTGATCCGAACAGCTTACTGGCCTGAAAATATGGATCTTCAGCAAGGAGATTCTGAGAGCGTTCGTTATAAAAAAGATGAAGGTCTACCAGGTAAAGTATGGGCCTCTATGAGTATTGAAATTATTCATAAAGAAGATAATACAGGTCTGCTTAAAAATATGATGATAAATGAATCTGAATCAATACAAACTGCGGTTGGAATACCTATAATATTGCAAGGACGTTTGATCAGTATTCTTTGTTTTGGTTCTAAAGTTCACCGAAAAAAAATAGAACAATCTATATACACAGATGTTAGTATTCAGATAGCCTCGGCTATGGAAAGAAAACTGAGTCAGAATCAATTGTCAGACTTCTTTGAATATTCTCCAAACTTAATAGCGGTGATTGGGCTGGATGGATTTATTAAAATGGCGAATCCTGCTTTCGTGAAAACTTTTAATTATAGCACAGCTGAAATTTTATCACAACCATTTTCCACTTTCATTCATCCTGATGACCTGGATAAAACTTTCGAAGCTATCAATCTAATTTCTATTGGAGGAGAAGATTTCGAAATTCGCTGCAGGCAAAAGAATGGAGATTATATCTGGATATCCTGGCGTTTTTCAAGATTTTTTGAGAACGAAAATATAGTATACATCTATGGAACTAATGTTACCGCTATCAAAGATCATGAATCCTTACTAAGAAATAGTGAGAAGCGATTTAAGGCTCTGGTTCAGGAAGGTTCAGATCATATTGCAATTCTGGACCGTGAATGGAAATTTATTTATAATAGCCCAGGTACAGAGCAACTCTACGGCTTGTCTATAGATCAATTATTTCACACTTCTTTCGAACATAGCGTGTGTCATGATGATTGGCATAACATTGCCGGTATTCTGGAAGGTCTCAAAGAAGGACAAAGATTACAACTGCCAAGTTATAGAGTTAAGGATCAGGATGATAATATCCATTGGATCGAAACTATTGCAACAAATCTTTCTAACGAAGATGCAGTTGGCGGAATTGTACTCAATTCGAGGGATATTACAGAATTTATACTTCAGGAACGCCAGCTAATTGAAAGCCTTAAGCGTTATGATATAGTGGCCAAAGCTACAAGTGATATTATTACCGATTATCATATAGCGACTGGAATTATGAAAGTTAGTGACACCCTGGAAAAGGTTTTTGGTTGGACTTCTGAAGATGGTACTTTTACTTCGGAATGGTGGAATGATAAAATTCATCCTGAAGATTATAAAGAGGTAAGAAACTCTGCACAAGATCTTATTGAAAAGAATATTCAGAATCTAACCATTGAATATAGATTTCGATGCGTGGATGGTTCTTATAAATATGTCTTGGATCGAAGTCATTTGATGTTCGATGCTGAACAGAGACCAATAAGGATCATCGGCTCACTGCAGGATATCACTGAGAGAAAGAGTCATTTAATTGCCATTCAAAATCATAATAAACGATTAAAAGAAATAGCCTGGACTCAGTCACATGTAGTGCGTGCGCCACTCGCGAAGATCATGGGACTGGTAGATTTGATGATGAACTATCGAGAAGATTTAGATAACATCGATGAAATACTAGAAAATATATTAATTTCAGCGAATGAATTGGATGCTATCATCCGAGAAATTGCTGTGAAAACTGAAAACGAATTGTAGCAATCCCCAAAATTACCCTAAAATATGTTACGTACTATAATCATTGACGATGATGATATTGTCACCTTCCTACAAAAAAAGATTGTATCTAAAAGTGGACTGGATACTGATCCCTTAGTGTTTAAAGATGCGCATAAAGCTTTAGAATTTCTAGAATATGAAGCCAGTGAAGATCAGGAATACTTGATTATGCTTGATATAAATATGCCTGCTATGTCTGGATGGGAATTTTTAGACCACATCAAAAAATTGCCTTCAGATGAGCGCTTGCATGTAGTAATGGCAACTTCCTCTATAGATCGAAAGGACAAACGTGAAGCGGTAAATGATCCTCACGTAGTAGATTTCATTGAAAAACCACTTTCAGCCAGACACTGTGAAAAGTTAAAGGGAATCTCTAAGCTTGCACCCTATTTCCAAATGAGCTAAAGGGAATCTTCTCGACCAGAGGATTTGCAGTTTTAATTTTTTCTTCGGCCCAATCCTTTTCCTCTTCATCAGGTGCATCAGTGTCCTCATTGATCGCGCCTGCAATAGGTTCATGATTTAGCTTAATATACATAGGGAAATGGTCTGAACCAATACTTTTCTCCCGCGCGATTTCAATAAGTGTAAAGTCTCTTGTATGGAATACGTGATCCAGGGGCCACCTTAATAATGGGTAATCTGCGTGAAAAGTATTGAAGAAGCCTCTACCAATTCTTGGATCCATGAGTCCGCTCAACTTCTGAAAAAGTCTTGTAGTTCTTGACCAGGCTACATCATTCAGATCACCAAATACTAGAGTAGTATGTTTTTCACTGTCGATGTCACGACCTAACATCAAAAGTTCAGCATCTCGGTTAGTACTGGTATCACTTTCCGTAGGGCTGGGCGGCATCGGGTGTAGACAGTGAATGTTCACTTTCTTGCCACTTCTAAGTACTACCATTCCATGTATGGAAGGAATATCGTGCTGTACCAGATATCTTACTTTAATATCTTCCAATTCAAGTTTGGAATATAAGTGCATTCCATAAAGATTATCCATAGGAATCTTAACCGTATACTTATAATCTTTTTCGATAACCGACATTTCATCTTCCCAGCGTTGGTCAGATTCCAAGGTTAGAAGAATATCCGGATCACGATTTTTGACCAGTTCAATTAGCTTATCACTGCGTTTGTTAGGAGTAAGTACGTTACTAACTAAAATAGAAATTGAGGCATCTGCATCACTTCCTTTAAATTTCATAACCTGCTTCTTAGAAAGGTAGGTGTATGGATAAATTTTCACGAATTGATAAAGGAGACTAATGAAAAGCGCAGCTATGGCAATTAAATGCCAATCTTTACTGAAGTCGTAAACAAGGACAGAAGCAATAATTACACAAATGATCAAGAAGCTTATCTGAATCCTTGGGAAATCAAATCCACGAATCCACCATTGATCAAATCTGGTGGCTGATGCTATCGTGGGAATACACATTACTACTGTAAAAAAGATCAAGATAATCTCTCCTATGCTCATACTGGTCGTTTATGGTTGGTTATTAAGTGTAGGTTAATTCATTAGAGAATCATCCTATCCCTGTTATGCAGTGTAAAAATGTACTACAGGCCTCTAAGATAGTATTTGCATCGCAATTGTAAAAGAGAGCCTGAGTGCCGGAAGAATCGGGATGCTTTATTCTATTTCTAAGTGAATGGCTGAACCCTTATCAATACGAGCCTCCAAAGAATAATTTCAATTAACTTACTTGTGAACACCACAGGATAGACATTGGAATTTGTGACAAAAATAACATCCGAAGTTGAGAAAGTAGCTTATCTAAGTTAACATAACTTTAGTCTCTGTGTATCTTCAGGTGTTTTTAGATTCTTCTGAAAAGCATTAATTTTATTGTTATGAAAAAGAAGGAGAAAGAAGTAAGGGGCTTCGTTTTTAATAAATTCGAAGAACCTGAAAAGCCTGTATTCGACAGGCTTTTCGATATCTTTAAAGAGATTATTACCCACACCTCAGGAGATCTCGAAGAGGCTTTAGACTGGCTTAGACAATTGGATGAAGAGTATCAACTTACAACTGATGATTATACGATCGATGATTTCGTTGAAGAGCTGAAGCAGAAAGGTTACATTAAGGAAGAGATAGAACCAGATGGCAGCGGAGGAATGAGCATTACTGCGAAAACCGAACGCGCTATAAGAAAGCAAGCGCTGGAGCAGATCTTCGGAAGATTAAAAAAAGGTGGCGCAGGAAATCACAGAACTAACAAAACAGGTCGGGGAGATGAGCACACGGGTGACTTCCGGCAATACCAGTTTGGAGATTCTTTAAGTAGAATTTCTGTGACAGAAAGTCTTCGGAATGCACAGATAAACAATGGAATTGGTGAATTCAGTATGTCTGAAGAAGATCTGGTGGTAGAGGAAACTCATTTCAAATCACAAATGAGCACCGTACTTATGATCGATATAAGTCACAGTATGATTCTATACGGCGAAGATCGTATCACTCCAGCAAAGAAGGTTGCGATGGCACTTTCAGAATTAATTACTACGCGGTATCCTAAAGATACACTGGATATCCTGGTTTTCGGAAATGATGCCTGGCCGATATCTATTGCTGAATTACCATATCTAAAGGTTGGTCCCTACCACACCAATACGGTGGCAGGACTTGAATTAGCTATGGATCTCCTACGCCGAAAGAGAAATACCAACAAACAGATCTTTATGATCACCGATGGGAAGCCAAGTTGCATCAGGGAAAAGGATGGAACATACTACAAGAATAGTGTTGGACTGGATCCTTATGTAATCGATAAATGTTATAATAAAGCGAGGCAAGCAAGAAAGCTCAGAATTCCTATTACAACATTTATGATCGCCCAGGATCCATACCTTACCAGGTTTGTACAGGAATTTACCGCTGCTAATCAAGGGAAAGCATTCTATACTGGGCTTAAAGGATTGGGTGAAATGATCTTTGAAGATTACGAATCGAACAGAAAAAAAAGAATTAGAGGATAAAGCTATGAATACGAAAGATATCAAGACACTTGGAGCATTAAAATCTTCAGGTTACCAGACTAAGAGTATTAAAGACGAACTTAGAGATAACTTAAAAGTCAGAATAAAAGAAGGTAAAAAAGCTTTTGAAGGAATACACGGGTATGATTATACGGTGATCCCGGAGCTTGAACGTGCCATTCTATCAAAACATAATATTAATTTACTAGGATTACGCGGACAAGCAAAAACAAGACTTGCCAGGCTCATGGTGAATCTACTGGATGAATGGATTCCGGTAGTTGAAGGTTCAGAGATCAACGATGATCCTTTAAAACCAATTAGTCGCTATGCGCAGGAAAAAATCTCGGAAGAGGGTGACGAAACTCCAATAGAGTGGATGCATCGAGACGATCGGTTCTTCGAGAAGCTGGCGACTCCAGATGTTACTGTAGCAGATCTTATAGGTGATGTAGACCCTATCAAAGCTGCGAATTTGAGACTGAGTTATGCTGACGACCGCGTAATTCACTACGGAATGATTCCCCGGGCGAATAGAAGCATTTTTGTAATCAATGAGCTACCAGATCTGCAAGCCAGAATTCAGGTTGCTCTTTTCAATATCCTTCAGGAAGGTGATATCCAGATTAGAGGCTTCAAATTGCGTTTACCATTGGATATGCAGTTTGTGTTTACAGCCAACCCCGAAGATTATACGAATAGAGGAAGTATTGTAACTCCGCTGAAGGACAGGATAGGATCTCAAATTCTAACCCATTATCCACAGAATATTGATATCGCCAAAACCATTACGGCACAGGAAGCCAAAAAAGATGGTAGACAGGAAGATACGATCAAAGTTCCCGAGCTTGCGAAAGATCTTTTAGAACAAATTAGTTTCGAAGCCAGGGACAGTGAATATATAGATCATAAAAGTGGTGTAAGTGCGAGGATGAGTATTACCGCTTTCGAAAATTTATTAAGTACTGCAGAGAGACGTATCCTTAAAACCGGAAGTGAAGAAACTACTTTACGATTTGGTGATTTTCTTGGGGTTATTCCTGCAATCACTGGAAAAGTAGAACTCGTTTATGAAGGAGAGCAGGAAGGTGCAGCTTTCGTAGCCATGGAACTTATTGGTGCAGCGGTAAAAACCTTGTTCCCAGAGTATTTTCCGAAGATCGAAAAGCTTCAGAAGCCAGACGCAACTACACCATATGATGATCTGGTAGAATGGTTTTTTGAAAGTTCAGGTTTCGAATTGCCAGATGATCTAAGTGATTCAGAATATAAAGAACAACTAGATTCTATTGAACCTCTAAATGAACTTATTCAGAAGTATCAACCGAATATTGAAAATTCAGATAAATATTTTATGAAAGAGTTCTTATTATGGGCTTTGGTAGAACATAAAAAATTAAGTAAACAACGATTTTCTAAAGGTCTCAAGTTTAAAGATCTTTATGGAAGTTACATAAGCGGATTATAATCTTTATTTTTAAATAATTAATAATCAGCCTGATAATTTGAATTATCAGGTTTTTTTTTGTGCTATTTTGAGAATTCCGTAAATCTTCAATTCAATATGGTTTAAAATTTTGTCATGTAGAATTATTAAATACCTTTAAAATAAATAAGAACAGAATCGTGAATTTTTCAACTTCATTTATTAACATGATCCAGGAAGATACCTATTCTTCTGCAGTGACTATGTTTATCACGATTACAGGTATTACCCCTTGTGGGGTTCTAGCTATATAATACTCGTCCATACCTAATTTTATTTTAATCATTTAAATAATTTCAGCCATGCAAATCCTGAAATTTGGGGGGTCTTCTGTATCCTCTCCAGAGAGAATCAAGTCATTATCCAAACTAGTTCAACAGTATAGTAAGAATGAAAAAGTAGTTGTTGTTTTTTCAGCATTTGGAGGTGTAACCAACGATCTTTTAAGTGTAGCTACACTGGCTCGGGACCGCGATGATTCGTATAAAGAACTTCTGACTTCTATAGAAAAAAGACATTTGGAGGCGGTTCGGGAATTGCTGCCTGTCGACCAGCAGAGTGCTGTCTTAAGTAAGGTGAAATCATTTATAAATCATCTGGAAACGCTCTGTGAAGGGGTTTTTCTGTTAAGTGAACTTTCAGATAAAACGACTCATGTGATCTCCGGTTTCGGAGAAATGCTTAGTACCGAAATCATTTCGGTTTATCTTAAGTTGAGCGAAAAGAATACATTATTGGTAGATGCACGAGAACTTATTGTTTGCCGCAACTTTAAGGAAAAAGTGCAGGTAAGCTACGAACCGTCGAACACAAAAATTCGTCAGTATTTTAATAAATATGATGCTCAGATCTATGTAGTTCCTGGTTTTATTTCGAAAAATTCTGAAGGCGTTCCCAGTACTCTAGGAAGAGGTGGCTCAGATTTTACTGCCGCGATCCTTGGTGCGGCTCTCAATCTCAAAAAGGTTTATATCTATACTGATGTAAACGGAATGTACACCGCAAATCCAAATTTGGTTTCACAGGCCTATCCATTGGAACATATCTCGTATGAAGAGGCCATGGAGCTTTCTCATTTTGGTGCCAAAGTACTTTATCCTCCAACTTTACAACCGCTTATAAATCAGAACATTGAAATCAATATAAAATCTACGTTTGACCCGGAAAGTCATGGAACAATAATTTCCCGTTCCAGCAAAAAGAACTTTAGATGGGTAACTGGTATCACCCATATTGATGCGATCAGTTTGCTGAACGTGGAGGGTAGTGGCATGGTTGGTATCCCAGGGTTTTCTAAAAGACTTTTTGAAGCGCTTTATTTATCAGGGATTAATGTTGTGCTTATCACTCAGGCTTCTTCGGAACATAGTATTTGTATCGCAGTAAGGGATGAAGAAGCTTTGGAAGCTAGAAATGTACTGAATGATGCATTTGAAGCTGAAGTTTCTTCCGGTAAGATCAAGGCCGTAAAAATTGAAGATGATGTTGCGATTATTGCTCTGGTAGGTGATCGTATGAAAAGTCATCATGGTCTTAGTGGTAAAATGTTTAGCGCTTTAGGACATAATAATATCAACATCAGGGCAATTGCCCAGGGTGCTTCAGAGAGAAATATTTCAGCTGTCATTGCGAAAAAGGATGTAACTAAAGCTCTAAATCTATTGCATGAAGAGTTTTTTGAAGTGCCTTCTAAAGAATTGAATTTGTTCATTACCGGAGTAGGAAACGTGGGTGGTAAACTTTTACAGCAACTTCAGAAGCAGGAAGCATATTTACTTCAGAAGTTAAGATTGAAAGTTCGGGTTCTGGGAATCTCAAATTCCCGAAAAATGCTCTTTTCTGAAAATGGTATCGACCTTAACTCCTGGCAGAATGATCTAGCTAACGCTGATGAATGCTCACCAGAAGCTTTTTTTGAATCTATTAAAAAATTAAACCTGCGAAACAGCATATTTGTAGATAATACTGCGAGTGAAGTAATCGCCGGGTGGTACAAACATTACCTCAGAAACTCGATTTCGGTAGTTACCTGTAATAAGATCGCCTGCGCGGATTCTTTTGAAAACTATCAGGAATTGCAGGATCTTGCCAGGGAATATGGAGCTTCCTTTCTTTATGAGACTAATGTTGGTGCAGGGTTGCCAATTATAGATACACTACAAAATCTAATGGCTTCCGGAGATCAAATCAGGAAGATCCAGGCGGTACTCTCCGGGAGTTTGAATTTTGTCTTCAATAATTATAAAGCTGAAGAGCCTTTCCATAGTATTGTACGTCAGGCGATGGAAGAAGGGTTTACCGAGCCAGATCCAAGAATTGATCTTAGCGGAGTAGATGTAGCTCGAAAGATTTTAATTCTGGCCAGAGAATCGGGACTTAGCCTTGAACTGGAGGATATTGAAAAAGATAGTTTCTTATCTGAAGCCAGCCTGAATGCGGCAGATAATGCTGAATTTTTTGAGATCATTGAGAAAGATGAAGCAAGCTTTCAGAAAATGTATCGTGAAGCAGAAGCTGAAGGTGCCGAACTCAAATATGTAGCTCAATTAGAGAACGGAAAGGCTAAAGTCGGGTTGCAAAAAGTTCATGCACAGCATCCTTTCGCCAATCTGAGTGGGAGTGATAACATTGTACTGTTCTTTACAGAACGTTATCCTGAGCAGCCATTAATTGTGAAAGGGGCTGGTGCGGGAGCAGATGTAACTGCCTCGGGAATTTTTGCAGATGTGATTAGAATCGGTAAAAGCTAGTTATGGAAGAAATTAAAATTTTCGCTCCGGCTACCGTGGCAAACTTATCCTGTGGTTTTGATGTACTTGGATGTTGTCTGCAGAACGTAGGTGACGAGATGCTGGTAAAAAAGAATGATCTAAATGAGCTTCGTATTACTAAAATTACTGGCGCAGATCTTCCAATGGAAATTCATAAGAACGTTGCTGGTGTTGCCGTTCTCGCTCTTCTGGAAAGACTTGATTCGAAGCAGGGTTTTGATATCGAGATCGATAAAAAGATTCGGTCTGGAAGCGGAATTGGGAGTAGCGCTGCAAGTTCTGCAGGAGCAGTTTATGCAGTTAATAAACTTCTTGACGATCCTTTTACTAGCAAGGAGTTGATCGAGTTTGCGATGCAGGGTGAATTACTTGCCAGTGGCAATGCTCATGCAGATAACGTTGCTCCGGCTCTACTCGGTGGCTTTAGTCTGGTTAGAAGTTACGATCCACTGGAAATTCTTGCACTACCTGCACCTTCCGAGATAAGAATGGTCGTTCTTCATCCAATGATAGAAATTAAAACCCGGGAATCCCGGGCAATCATAAAACAGAATGTTACCCTAGCATCGGCCATAGCTCAATGGGGAAATCTGGGAGCTTTTGTAAGCGCGCTTTATACCTGTGACTATGAGCTTATGGGAAGAAGTCTACACGACGCTATTGTAGAACCTGTTCGTTCCATTTTGATCCCATACTTCGATGACTTGAAAAAACTTGCTTTAGATAAAGGAGCCCTGGGCTTTGGAATTTCAGGTTCAGGACCTTCAGTTTTCGCAATGTGTCAAGGTGATACTGCCGCAGAAGAGGTGAGGGCAGGATTCGTCGATTTTCTTCAGGATAAGGAAATGGGATTCGAACTGCATGTTTCAGAAATTAATAAATCAGGAATCAGAATATTATGAAGTACTATAGTCTTAACAATAAAGAACATCATAGCAATTTTGAAAATGCGGTGGTACGCGGACTTGCACCCGACAAAGGACTTTATTTTCCAGAGAGCATTCCGCAGTTATCGAGCGAATTCATAAGCAACCTGAAGAGCCTGAATTCCACAGAAATTGGGATGCATGTCATTTCTCCATTCGTTAGCAATGAAATTCCTGAGACTGAGCTTCAAAAAATCCTGGAAGAAACGCTTTCCTTCAATTTTCCGGTGAAAAAGATTGAGCCAGATGTTTCAGTGCTGGAATTATTCCATGGTCCAACCCTGGCCTTTAAGGATGTAGGTGCACGATTTATGGCAGGTAGTCTTGGCTATTTTATTAAGAAGGGAAATTTAGGAAAGGTCACCGTATTAGTAGCAACTTCAGGTGATACTGGTGGCGCTGTGGCTAATGGTTTTCTAGGTGTTGATGGGATCGATGTGGTCATTCTTTACCCAAAAGGAAAGGTGAGTGGAATTCAGGAGAAACAATTAACCACTCTGGGAGAAAACATACAGGCGATCGAAGTTGATGGAAATTTCGATGATTGCCAGGGAATGGTAAAAAAAGCTTTTCTCGATAGTGAAATCACAGATCGTCGGCAACTTACCTCAGCGAACTCGATCAACCTGGCTAGATGGTTACCTCAAATGTTCTATTACTTCCTTGCCTACAGGCAGTTAGAAACAAAAAATAAGGTAGCTTTTTCAGTGCCAAGTGGAAATTTTGGAAATCTTTGCGCAGGACTACTGGCAAAAAAGATGGGGTTACCTATAGATACATTTGTCGCGGCTAATAATGCCAATGATACGGTAACCAGGTTTATGGAATCTCAGGATTACCAAGCTAAACAAAGTGTCCAGACCATTTCGAATGCTATGGATGTTGGTGATCCCAGTAACTTCGTACGTATCCTGGAATTATTCGGACATCACTTTAAAGATCTCAAGAAACATTTGATGGCTATGAGCTATACCGACTCCGAGACTAATACAGCCATTAGATCGGTTTACGAAAAACACAATTATTTGATGGATCCTCATGGAGCTGTTGGTTACCTTGGTCTTAAGGACTTTTTGAAGATAAATCCTGAATATGACGGCGTGTTTTTAGAAACAGCGCATCCAGTCAAATTTCTGAAAACTGTAGAAAAAGCTTCCGGAGCAATAGTAAGTATACCCGAGTCTATAGTAGGAATTCTGAATAAAAAGAAGAAATCCTTTCAGCTTAGCACGTATGGCGAGTTGAAAGAATTTCTTCTGGAAGATTATTAATAATAGAATGTAAGATGACTTACTATTTGACCTTGTTCAGGGTAATACTTCCTATACAATTCTCAGCAGGTCCGCAGGGATCAAAAATAAATGTAAGAGTATTTTGTTCCAATTCAAAATTGAAACTCCATTCTATATCCCCTTCATTTAGACTTAATTCCTGCAAAGATTGTAGAGCTCCAGAATCATCTTGAGAAATCCATCTGTCTGATACTAAAGAAAGTCGGTTGTTGCTGATTGTAAAAGTTCCGAGTTCCTTGAACATATACCCTGCAATCTCAGAAGTATCAATAGCTCGAATGAAAGTAAAACTTTCGAATTTACCATTATCCAGAAATTTATATTGAATCACATACTCGTAGTTCAAATTTTCATCCAATCCATCAAATTCAATAGGATCTAACGTGGAAGTCTTTTCCCAGATGCCTTCAATTGCAGTGTCTGATATAGTTTCGTCATCACTAGAGCATCCAGTAAGAAATAAAACGGAGAGTAATATCAATAAATTTTTCATGAGATATACTTGTTTCTTATTGGATGCTTCAATATGGATTTAGTTGCGTTAAAATTTAATATTTAGCCGACTGATCCTTTGCAGGCAACGTGTTATTGATAAAATCGCGAAGATCATCATTAGCTTTTTGGAGATCTTCGCTTCTTAGGTACATCATATGTCCGCTTCGGTAACCTTTAAAACTAAGACGATCCTTCATTCTACCACTTTGATCAAGTTGCCACATGCTGTATTTCGCATTGAAATAGGTGGTAGCCCCATCAAAGTAACCAGATTGAATTAGAACATCCAGATTGGGGTTTTGCGCCATAGCCTGTCTTAGCATCTCTCCGGAATTATTATCACTACGATCCCATGGGTGAACAGGGCCGAACATAAAGTACTTTAGATCAGTATTGAACTGAAGATCATTTCGTAAATAATGATTGATCGCAGGAGTGAAAGAATGTAACCACGAAGTCAACTCTGAATTGTAATCTGGAGAATCCCCTGAATTCCTGGCGTCGAGACCTTTGTAACGAGAATCCAATCGGCCAACGGTGTAACCCTCTTTATCTCTTAATAGTTCTTTCCAGAAATACTGAAAAGGTACTTCCATATTATTCTGAAGAATGACCTCCTTTTTAATACCGGAATATTCAGCCATTTTTTCTGCGACTTCGTTCTTTTTTTTAGCGTCTACAAAACCACCTTTCATAAGAACCGGCAAAAGTTCATTGATTGCATAAGACTCTACTTCCGGTAAAAGCTCTTCAAGATCTTTTTGTTGTAATTTTGAAGGTAGCATTTTATGGTACCACGCAGCCGCGGCAAAGTAAGGAAGCCTGTTGGCTACCTCAACCGGACCTTCCCGATCTATACCAATTTCAGTAGGAGAAACGAGAATTACGCCGTTTAAATACATCCACTGACTATTTTGCAATTCCAGAGCCAATCCAGAAACACGGGTGGTTCCATAGCTTTCACCAATGAGGTATTTTGGTGATAGCCATCTATTTTTCCTGGTTACAAAAGTACTTAGCCATTCAGCCAGGTAAGTGATATCTGCCTGCACTCCAAAAAACCTCTCTTTGTCAACATTACCTTCAGCATCAGGGATAGGTCTTGAAAACCCTGTATTTACAGGGTTCACATAAACGATATCTGCAACGTCCAGAATAGAGTGAGGGTTTTCTTTAATTCCATAAGGTTGCACAGGAAAACCTTCATCATCGATCTTCAAAACCCTTGGACCAGTATAGGCAATATGCATCCAAACGGAAGCAGAACCGGGTCCACCATTAAAGGAAATGACCAATGGGCGGTCTTCAGTATTATTTACATTTTTACACTTATAACAGGTATAAAATAGACTGGCAATTGGAGTTCCGCTTTCATTCCAGAGCGGCATCATACCAGTTTCCGCAGTATAGTCAATAGATTTCCCATTTATTTTTACTGAATGACTGGTAGTCACCATAGTGTCCTGTGGAATCTCAACTTTTTGTGCCATGGCACTGGAAGAGAAGAAAGTAAATGCGACAATGAGTAAATGTATTTTTTTCATATTTGGTTTAAGTATTATTGCTGAAGAGCATATTAATTTACTTGAAAGAAAGTTGGTCATTTAGATGGTTGATATTACTAGGATGACCAAACAGGTATAATAAATCACCTTGTTCAATAATTGTTTTTGGTGAAATCTCAGTTAAATACCTGCGATCTCTCTGTATCGCAAGCAAGGTGACCTGAAAGTTCTTTCCAATACCAGAATCTTCGATGGATTTTCCTACGATCTGCCGGTTGTCCCGATTCACTTTTAGAGTAACGATCTCCCTGTTCGGAATGTTCAGGTGTTGCAGGGCAGGGGAGTGCGGTCTTTTCTTCATGGAAGTCAGCATCTCATAATCTGAAGATCTAATTTGGTTAATAAACTCCTGAATTTCGTCAAACGGCACAAGATATTTCTTAAGAACCCTGGTGAAAATCTCAATGGAAGTTTCAAATTCTTCCGGGATCACTTCGTCTGCACCCAATCTCAGGACTTCTTCCATTTCTTTGACATACTTGGTACGAACAATAATAGTAGCGGTTTTGGTTAATTGTCTTATTGAAGTAAGCATTTTTCTGGTCGCACCAGCATCTGATATTGCAATTACGATAACCCTGGCTTCCTGCACATGTGCATGCTTCAGGATCGTTGTATTGATAGCGTCCCCGAATATGACAGGTTCTTTGAGTTCTTTTGCTTTATCAAAAGCTTCCGGATTTGCATCAATGATTACGTATGGAATTTCAGCCTTTTGAGCAGCTTTGGATATGTTGGAACCATTGATACCGTATCCAATAAGTACAAGATGATCCTTCAGATTCTCTTCGGAAAATTCTTCATCAGCCTTAGTGCTTCTCTTGATGTTTTCCAGTCTTTTTCTAACTGCTGGAGGAATCGGTGCCTTCAGAAGTGCATAGGTGATCCTTGGAGCAGATTCAATCAGGAAAGGAGTAATACCCATCGTAATAATAGAAATCGCCAGGAAATACTGATAAATATTTTCAGGAATAATACCACTTTCTTTTCCTACTCCAGAAAGTAACAGGGAGAATTCACCAACCTGGAAGAGACTAAATATAGCCAGGAACATGGTTCTCGCCGGAAACTTCAGAATTAGTACAGTTACTCCAATAACAAGCATTTTCAGTAACACAACTGCGAGTACAAGACCAATAATAATCAGAATATTTTCAGCAAAGAAATCAAGGTTTAGCAAAGTCCCCACAGAGATAAAGAAAAAGCTGATGAATATTTCTCTAAATGGTAATACGTTAGCGGTAGCCTGGTGACTGTAATCTGATTCAGAAATAATGAGTCCGGCGAAAAACGCTCCCAAAGCTAATGATAAACCGACCGTAGAAGTTAACCATGCCACCCCAAAACAGAATACGACGACCGTAAGAATAAATAATTCCTGGTTCTTTGTCTTTACGACCCATCCAAAGATCTTAGGCGCGACATACTTTGCAAGAATATATACGATCACCAATACCAGTAAGATCTTTAAGATCATGATCCCTACTGTGGTAAGAATATTTGGAGTTTCTCCGGCTAGCAAGGGTGTAAAAAGCATCATAGGAACTACCACGATATCCTGGAAAATAAGGATTCCTAAACCTATTTTTCCGTGTGGTGTGGAAATTTCCCCTTTCTCCTGAAGTAGTTTTAAAACGATCGCCGTACTACTTAAACTAAACAGGAACCCCAGGAAAATAGAGGTGTTCAAAGGTAATCCTAAGGCGGTTGATATTCCTGCAGTAGCAAGAATGGTACCTCCAACCTGTAATCCACCACCAAGAAATATGATCTTCTTGATGGACGCCAGACCTTTCAATGATAATTCGATCCCAATAACGAAAAGCAGGAAAATAATTCCTATTTCTGAAAGCAATTCTACATCATGCTGCGAACTAATTAAATTAAAAGCATGTGGGCCGGCTATGATTCCAGCAAGAAGAAATCCGAGAATTGCCGGTAGTTTCAACTTCTGGAATACGAGAATGATCACGATCGATAATCCTAGTATAATAACAATATCCTGAAGGATTGGAATTTCCATATTTTGGCTGGTTAATTAGTTTTTAAAGATAAAAATATTGCGAGAGCGACTCTAGCATTTAAACAAAAAAAGCGGCAGTAAAAACTGCCGCTCTATATGAAATACCTGGATTTGATTAACCCTTCAACCAGGCATTTCGCAATTCAATTTTATCACCATCTGCATTCTGTACTTCGCTTAAAGTCATTTGGGTATCCATAGGTGTAGATACTTTGGCTTTCAACTGCATCTCTTCTTCATTACGAACAATGGTCATGGTAAAGTCATCTCCTTCCTTCCATTCCTGGGACTTGCGTATAAGTTCATAAACATTCTGAATAGAATAATCCTCACCATTTACGCTTTTGATCACGTCACCGCCTTCAACTCCAAGCTCCTTCAGGAAAGTATTAAACTCTGTATCTCCACGGAAAACGATCTCCTTGGTTTCCTGATTTGCAGTGATGTAAGGCTGCTGACCTTTCAGAAAGAAACCAACTTCCGTCATCTGCTCCTGTTCCTCAATTCCAGCCTTTGCAAAAAACTTGTCATAAGGAATTGGTGTTTCACCGGTAACATACTGGTCAAAGAAATTCTGAATTTCAGGATATGTAAGTTCAACGATCGTAGGAATCAATTCATCATCATTAAATGGTTTGTCTTTCCCGTACTTAGCATTCAATTTTTTCATAAGATCCAGAATTCCCATATTTCCACCGCTAAGTTCTCTTAGCCTGATGTCAAGAGCCATTCCTATAAGCGCTCCCTTCAGGTAAACATTGTAATAGGAATCTTTATACTCATCTGTAAGTATGTTTTCACTCATTACAGTAAATGGAACAGTGTCATCAAATCTTTTTGAAGTTGTGATCTTCTGATTCATTCGCTTGTAGAACTCTTTGTTGTCTATAAGTCCTTGATTTACCTGGAATAGATTCGCGAAATATTCTGTTACACCTTCATAAAGCCATAAATGCTTGGACATTTTGGGATCATTATAATCGAAATAATGAACCTCGTTAGAATGAATTCCAAGTGGCGTAATAATATGGAAAAATTCATGCGATACGATATCGGTCATGCTCTTATCCAGAGAAGATGCATCCATAGATTCTGGCATTACCACCACAGTTGAGGTATGATGTTCCAGAGCTCCATAGTTCGAAGCATCTCCTTCACCTTCGGAAAGGTATACAAGAATGGCATATTTATCTGTAGAGTTTATATCACCTAGAAATTCCTTTTGTGCACGGATCATTCTCTCCATCCCAGGCTTTAAAGTCTGAGCTGAATGTTTTTCATTTGGTGAATAAACACTAAGTAAGACCTGCATGTTTTCTACCATAAAACTGGTAGTGTCTGGCTTTGAATACATGATCGGGTTATCTATCACTTCAAAGTACCTGTCCAGGTTGTAAATATCTGTTTTAGAGTTTCCTTTTTCTGAATCTTCTGTAGAAGCGATAGTAAGAGAAGTTCCTGCTACAAGATCCTCAGGACGTACGATCTCAAGCTGGTATTTCTTTTCAGTCATTCCGTCGAAATAACCTACGAAACCATGAAGATTCAAAAGGAAGTTTTTATCCTTTAAAATATTCGTTCCTGCCATGGAATAAACACCGCCTTCTTCTTCCCAGTCGAAAGAGTCGTTTACCAGGTACATAACTTTATCAAGGTTTGCCGCCTTTTCGATCTTATAACTATTATCATCCGGCTTTTCGAAGCTCAATTCGTTTCCTTTATAGTCAATAGCTTTGAAGGATTCTGTAAATTTCCCGTAGTTATCTTCAGAATAGGTTCCGGGAACAGTTTTCGGGATATTGAATATGGTAGATTCGGTTTTAAATTCTGCCGGGTCCACGGTAACCCATACTTTGTCATTTTGAACGTTTACCAGATCAAGTTGAGCCAGAACTGGCTTTTCAATAGTTGCCTGGGGATTTTTCTGAGTCTTACAAGCGAACAACATTGAAGCTGCAGCCAGACCCATTACTAATTTTTTCATATTTGCTTTTGTTTTCCATTTATAAGACTAAACAGTCCCTTAAACGTTACAGTTAGTGATTTAATTATATACCAGATCTAATTATTGAATACGTTGAAAATTCAGTTGAATTGTTTAACGCGAAACATTTTATTTTCGAAATCTGGACATAAAAAAAGCCTGGCATTTGCCAGGCTTTTTTTATACTTATAAAATCGAAGTTATACTCTTACATGTCCTTCACCCAATACGTAATATTTATTGGTCACCAATTGTTTAAGACCTAAAGGTCCTCTATGGTGAAGCTTGTCGGTTGAAATTGCAAGTTCAGCTCCAACGCCCATTTGCCCACCGTCGGTAAAGCGGGTGGAAGCATTGTGATATACTGCGGCTGAATCTACCTGCTCCATAAATGTGGTTGCTTCTTCTTTATCTGTTGTAATGATCGAAGCAGAGTGACCACCAGAGTACTGGTTGATCTTCTCAATAGAATTATCAAGTCCGTCTACAGCTCCAATCACAATTTTCATCGCTAGAAACTCCTCATACCAGGTATCTTCAGATGGTACTTTAGCTTGATCTGTAAGAACTTCAGAGACTTTATCATCTACCAGAATTTCAACTTTATTATCGCTGAATAATTCTTCCAGTTCTTTCAGTTTAGATTCATACCCTTCAATATTAGTGTCTACCAATACCTTATCTAAAGCATTACAACCTGAGATCTTGTCAATCTTAGCATTCAGCATTACTTTTTTGGCGATATCAAAATCGGCATTTTTAGAAACATACAGGAAGTTATTTCCTCGTCCCGAAACTAATACTGCTCCGGTTGCATGTTCTTTCACAAATGCGATCAGTCTTTCGCCGCCACGTGGTACGATAAGGTCTAATTGCTCTGGTGGATTTTTCAGAAATTCCTGAGTTTCGGTTCTATCCAGGTGTAGAAGTTTGATCCACTCCTTACCTAATCCGTTTTCTTCAAGTGCTTCATGCCAGCATTCTTCAAGTATTTTGTTACTTTCAATTGCTTCTTTACCGCCTTTCAGATAGATCTTATTGTTTGCTTTAAAGGCAAGAACAGCTGCTTCAATAGTTACATCTGGTCTGGATTCATAAATGATCATGATATTTCCAAATGGAGCCGTTTTGTTCGTAATATCCAGTCCAGTATCCAGTTTTCTATGTTCGATTACCTGGCCTACCGGATCATCCTGTTCCATCACCTCTTTTACAGACTGGATCATGCCGTCTACTTTTTTCTCATCAACGATCAATCGGTCATACATAGCCCGATCATCTTTTGTAAAAGCATCCAGATCTTTTTTATTCGCTGCTATAATTTCCTGGCGTCTTTTATCCAGAATATTCATCATAGACTTAAGTACGTTATTTTTAGTATCTGATTTTATCAACTTCATTTCTTCGTTTCTTTAAAATTATATTAATTATCTATTACGAGGTAAACTTCGTACCTACAGGTTTTCCGGCCATTATGTCCAGAATCACATCTTCACGTTTACCGTTAGCGATATAGGTTACAATGCCTTTGGCTGCAGTACCTTTAGCGATCTTGATCTTGGATTCCATTCCTCCTCGACCTTCGCCTTCACCTTTCTCAGATTGCTGAACGTATTTTTCTACATTTTCATCAATCTGTACTTTATTTAATTTTTCTGAATCGTCATGCTCAGGATGTCCAGTATAAAGACCATCTGTATCACTAAGGATGATTAGCTTTTCAGCGCCGATCAATTCTGCAACTAAACTAGCTAGTTCATCATTATCAGAGAACATAGACATAGTTACTGAAACAGCATCATCTTCATTCGCAATTGGAATAATTCCTTCAGATAACAAGGATTCATAACAATTGATCATATTCTCACGGTGTATTCCCGGGCTAAAATCTCTTTTGGTAGCTAATACCTGTGCGCATCGCATTCCGTAGTCATGAAAAATGCTATAATAATGACGCATCATTCTAGGTTGTCCTACAGAAGAGTACACCTGTCTACGTTTGCTAGCGTCTTCAACATTAATCTGTCCCAGAATTTCTTTGCCTGCAATTGCAGATCCGGAAGAGACGAGGACAACCATGATATCTTCTTCATATAATGTTGCGATCTGTCGCACCAAACTTTTCAATATTGGTCCCAAAATTCTGTTGTCCTTGTTGGTCATCACATTGGTTCCAACTTTCACGACAATTCTTCTTTTCTTATCCATTATAGATGTTTTGGTTATTAGGTTTTGTAAGTTGATTATTTTTCTTCTCCGAGTTCAACGGCTCTGTCGAAAGCAGCGTAGGCTGCATCCTTAATAAGTTCCTTAACATTATTATCATCCATAGAATCTAGTGCTGCCCTGGTAGTTCCTCCTTTCGAGGCTACACGGTCCATCCAGGTGTCTGGGCTTAGATCATTCTGGTTGAAAAGTTCCACGGCCCCTTCAAAAGTCTGGCTTACTAGTACTTTGGAGTCATTTTTACTGAAGCCCATTTTAAGAGCAGCTTCCAGCATCGAATTCATAAAATAGAATACATAAGCTGGTCCACTACCTGAAATACCAGTAGAAGCATCAATGAAATTTTCATTCTTTACGTGTATAGATTCTCCAGTAGTATCCAAAAGATTACGAACCATTAGAAGTTCCACTCTGGAAACTTCCTTGGATTCTGTATAGGAAGTGACTCCCTTTCCTACCTGTGCTGGTAGATTGGGCATAGATCTAACCACTTTCTTGACACCCAATCCATTCTGAATTTTCTCTATGGTGATACCAGCCATTAAGGAAACAAATATCTGATCCTTGTTTACCATTGGCTTCATTTCCTCAAAAAGCTCATCACAGTGATAAGGCTTAACGGCGACAAAAACCATATCAGCCTTGGGCAGGCATTCCGAAAGTGATTCATAAACATCAAAGTGATCCAGGTCTCTAAGTCTTGCAATCACATCTGCTGATTTATCGAATACCATAAGATTTCTCCTGTTAAGCATGGCAGATTGTGCCATCCCTTCAGCGTAAGTTAATCCCATGTTTCCCGCTCCAATTACTAATGTTTTCATTTTTGGTATTTTAATTCAAATAATATCGACTTTTTGTCGAACGATTTCGATTATTATGGTGCAATTACCATGCGATAGGACTTAAAACACGTAGCTCACCCACTAGATGACCGTTAATTTAGCCACATTCCATAAGAATTATCATTAATAAAAACTTAAAATCTATTTATGAAATCCTTACTTATTATGGATATAATATCCAATATATGTGCAGTTGATTGCTAGGTATTCAAATATTAATAATGATTCTGCTGCATTCTTGCGAGATTCGAAACAATGCGATAGGAGAAAATTCAAGAAATTGTTCAAGAGTCTTAAAACTATGTTAAACATTGGATTCAAAAAATACGCTATAGCGCAATTTTGTCAATTAGCTGTAAGAATGGCAGAACCATCAGTGACCCTGTTAATAAGGCCTTAGCGACAAATTCACTATCTCAGCAAGAGAATCCGAAAGATGAATAACGTGAAAAGCACCGTAAACACTGATCATTTGCCGCAACAATTGTGGGAATCGAGTTACTCGAAATCGAAATTTTTTTTTATAATTACGAATTGCTAAAAGCCTAAATGGCTAATCTTTAATTATCTACTACTCAGATTAATGGAAAGTACAGGAGAACGCTCAAGTGTTACGTCTGAATCAAAAATTGAAAAAAACCAAACTCGCATTATTGCCGTAGGAGCTAGTGCTGGAGGTTTAGAAGCTCTAAAGGCGTTTTTTGATACTATAGATGCTAATGATGTAAATGCTTATGTAGTAATTCAACATTTGTCACCAGATTACAAAAGTATGATGGGAGAATTACTGAAGAAGAATACAAAATTGCCAATAATTCAGATCGACCACGAGATGCAGGTGAAACCAGGGCATGTTCACCTGATCCCTCCCGCGAACAACCTCAAACTTGATGGTGACCGGTTAATTTTAATAGAGAAGCCTAAAAGTCAGACCCTAAATTTGCCTATTGATATGTTTTTTGAGTCTCTGGCGAAACAGCGAAAGGACAAAGCTATTGGGGTGATTTTGAGCGGTACTGGAAGTGACGGCACTCGAGGCACGCGAGCACTTAAAGAGAATGATGGTATGGTGATGGTGCAGGAGCCAGAAGAGGCTAAATTTGATGGTATGCCCGTTAGCGCCATAAGTACAGGGCTTGTAGACTATGTACTTTCTGTAAATGAAATGGGGCAGGAGCTCAAAAGATTCATTAATACACCTCCAATATTTCATTCAGAAGATGGTAATGCTGACTTCAACCAAAATGAACTTGAAAAAATTCTGAATTACGTTGATAAAAAGTCAGGATTAGATTTCAGAGAATATAAGTATGCTACTCTGGCGAGAAGAATTGCCAGAAGAGTAAATATTTGTAATTGTAATAATCTCAATGGCTATCTTGATTATTTAGAGAACAATGATGAAGAGGTTGAAATTCTTTACAGAGAATTCTTAATTGGAGTTACTAAGTTTTTCCGGGATGAAGAAGTATGGAACATTTTACGAAATGATGTTTTTCCCGAATTGATTAGAAATAGGAATAATGGTGACGTTCTAAAGATCTGGGATGTTGGTTGCAGCACCGGTGAAGAGGCATATTCATTTGCTATGTGCCTGCTCGAAGAGATGCAGAGACAGGATAAAAATATTGAAATTAAAATATTCGCTACAGATATTTCCCAGGCACACCTGGATATTGGTAGCAAAGGGCTTTATCCGGAAAGTATCGTCGCAGATGTTCCAAAGGATCTTTTACTAAAATACTTTTTAAGTAAATCTGAAGGGTATCAGGTTTCAGATAAATTACGAAGATCTGTCATTTTCTCCAGGCATAACATTATTAAAAATCCGCCCTTCAGTAATATGGATATGGTGGTATGTCGTAATCTTTTAATCTATTTTCAAAATAGTATTCAGAAGAAGGCGATGAATATGTTGCATTATGCATTAAAGAAGGATGGTGTTCTGGTTTTAGGCACCAGTGAAAATCCACATTCACTAAAAGACCAATTTTCTGAAATTGACCGTAAATGGAAAATCTTCAGAAATAAAAAGATTAGTAAGCGCTTAAAGAATGGAGTTACTCATGCATCCCAAACAAATAGCGACAACTCCAGGATTTTAGAGAATAACGCTAAACGGGAACGCAAAAATCGTGGCGCTCAATCCAATCCTATTCGACAAAAGCTTCAGCATGAACTAAATGAAGCTATTCTAGGACAGTTTGGCGGTGCTGCAGTTTTCGTAGATACAGATTATAATATACTGCAGGCGGTTGGCGAATTTAGAAAATATGCAGCTTTACCTGTTAGTGGATTTTCGATCAACTTACTGGATATGCTTGACTCCAGTTTGAAATACGTAATTCAATCTACCTTTTCTAAAGCGCTGGAATCTAATGAAGTTGCCGTATATAAAGATGTTGTTATAAAAAAAGAGCATGACAATTTTGGCGTAGATGTGATCATTAAGCCCTTAAAAGAATACGCTCTGGAGGATGAGATCAATTACGTAATAATATTTGTTGAAAAGGATATCGATTTATCGAAGATTCAGGAGGTTGAAAAAGTGAGTCCTTCTAATCAAACCAAGGAGTATGTTAGCAACCTTGAAAATGAGCTGAAACGTACCCGGGAAGACCTGCAAACTTCGCTAGAGGAAATTGAAACCAGTAATGAAGAACTTCAGGCGGCAAATGAGGAACTTTTAGCTTCGAACGAAGAACTGCAAAGTACCAATGAAGAGCTTCAAAGTGTCAATGAGGAAATAAATACAGTTAATGCAGAGAATGTTCAGAAAATGGATGATCTCGCAGCACTAAATGCTGATATGAACAATCTCTTGAAAAGTACTGATATTGGTGTGATCTTCCTGGATTCACAATTCAATATTCGAAAATTTACTCCGGCAATCAAAAAGCACTTTAGTTTGCTAAACGGTGATATTGGGAGGCCAATTGATAATTTCACCAATAGCTTTGGTCTAACCCGTAGACGAAGTTTTATAGATCGTTGTAAGAGAGTATTGCAAAGCGGTAAAGTTTTGGAAAAGCATATCGTTTCTAGAGAAGGACGTAATTATCTACAACGTATTTCTCCTTATTTTAATTCAGAGAACGAACGGGATGGGGTGGTGATCACCTTCATAGATATAGAAACGATTCAGAAGTCCAAAGAGAAACTGGCGGCTAGTGAAAAACGTTTTAGATCCTTCTATGAAGATGATCCGGTACTGCATTTAAGTGTAGATCCAAAGTCCTCCGAAATTGTACAGTGTAATCGCAAAGCCGTACAACGACTAGGTTATAAGGATAAAGAAGAAGTTGTGGGTCGATCCATTCATGAATTATTCGATAAAGACTCAAAAGTTTCATCTACGAAACTTAAATCTCGCATCAAGAAATCTGGAGAGATCATTAATATCGAGCAGAATATGATTACCAGGAATGGTAGTATTTTACCGGTAATCTTAAATGCAACCGCTGAAAAGGACGAAGCTGAAAACCTTAAAACCATTCGCTATACCTGCGTGGATATTTCAGCTTTGAAAACAGCAGAAGCCAAACTTCAGGAACAAAAAAGTGACCTGGAAAGAGCGAACAGAGATCTGGAGCAATTTGTTTCCATTTGTTCTCACGATCTACAGGAACCATTAGCAACAATCAAATTTGGTAGCGATGTTCTGGGGAAAATGTATGCCAAACATTTGGATGAAAAAGGAGAGAACTATATTAAGTACATCAAAAATGCTTCAGACAGGCTTTCGGAACAGATAAAGGCACTTCTGGAACATTCCAGAATTGGAAAGAATGGAGCAAAGGAACTGGTCGATATAAAAGAGGTTGTAGAGATAGTGAAATACGATCTGGGAAAGAGCATTAGGGATACAGATGCAAAGATCAATATTGGTTCGATGCCTCAAATCATGGGTTATGAAGTAGAACTTAGATTGTTATTCCAGAATCTTATTAGTAACGCTATAAAATACGTTCCAAAGGAGCGAAGTCCAGAGATCAGGATTTCTTCTTATCGTGAAAGTGATTATTGGGTATTTTCCATCATGGATAATGGTGTAGGAATCTCAAAAGAAGACCAGAAAAACATTTTTACAATTTTTAATCGTGTACCTGGAAATGAGGATATGGAAGGAACAGGAGTTGGACTGGCACACGTAGAAAAGATCGTACTGCTTCACGAAGGTACCATCTGGGTAGACTCTCAGGAAGGAGTAGGTAGTACCTTTTATTTTAAACTGAAGGCTTAATTTATTTAATGACAGAAGATAATAAGTACCCGGTAGAAGTAGACCTTAGTAGTTGTGAGAAAGAGCCTATTCATATCATAGGTACCACGCAATCGCATGGTTTGTTGATTGCTTCATGTATTAAGACAGGTGAGATCACACAGGTTGGAGAGAATTCTGGCCATATCATTGGTATTGCTTCTGACGAATTACTAAAACTCAATATTTCTGCTATTTTATCTTCGGAAGTGCTTAAAAATATCAATAAATCTCTGCTGAAGGATGAGAGACTGGAAGTTGAAGAAACGCATGTCAACGGTAAGAAATTCATCATTATCCCACATTTAAGCGGTGATTCTTTAATTCTGGATATTGAACCCACCCATGAAAAGAAGGATACTTTTGATTTTCAGAGGGAGTTATCCGGATTACTGAATACATTATCTGCAAGTGATAACCCTCAACAGCTTTGTCAGGATGCAGCCAATCTTACCCGCCAGATTTTTCAATATGACCGTGTAATGGTTTACAGGTTCGATGACGACTGGAATGGAAAGGTGATCGCGGAAGCAAAGAATAATGATCTGGAGCCTTTCTTAGGACTACAGTATCCGGCAAGTGATATTCCGAAGCAGGCGAGACAATTATTTTTTAAGAACAGAGTGCGTATTATTACTGATGTTAATTACAGTCCAGTAAAGATAGTTCCGCAAATTTCACCAACCAGTAGTGAACCTCTGGATATTTCGAAATCAAAACTTAGAGGTGTATCACCAATACATATCGAATATCTTCAGAATATGGGAATTGGTGCGAGTTTGACCGCAGCATTGATCAGTAATGGAAAATTATGGGGTCTGCTGGCCTGTCATCATCGGGAAGCTAAATTTGTGAGTTACTACGAGCGGCAGACCTGTGAATTTTTAATTCAGATATTTTCGAATGAACTTTCACTCAAGAATTCCAATACATTTTTAAATAAAATAGGAGAGATAGAAAAGGTTGCAGGACAACTTATGGATCAGGTCTTGAGACAGGATTCCATCAAAAAAGGACTCGCAACCAATGATCTTAAACTTACAGATCTTATTGAATCTTCTGGAGCTGCAATCGTAATAGACGGGAAGATCAAGCTCGTTGGAGAGACACCATCTAAAAAAGAAGTGAAAACGCTCATTAAAAAGTTTTTGAGTAGACAACAGGATAATATATTCCATACTAAGAATTTATTAAGCTTGCATCCGGAAGCTAAAGCTTACAAAGCAACTGGTTCGGGTATTTTGAGTTCACGATTGGGAAATGACAATAAGAACTATTTGATCTGGTTTCGTCCTGAAGTAATTCAGCAAATTGACTGGGGTGGCGATCCCAATAACAAGGCATTCTACGATTCAGAAAAAAAGCGGCTGACTCCGCGTAAATCTTTCGAGAAATGGACCGAGAATTTGAGCGGTGTAGCAACTGCCTGGAATGATTATGAATTAAGCGGAGCCAGAAAACTCAGTAAAAACGTTAATTACGTTATTCTTGATCATCAAAAACGTAACATAGATAATCTTAATGAGAAGTTAGTGACTGCTCATAAGGAACTGGAACTTTTCAGTCAGGGTCTCTCCCATGATCTAAAAGCACCTCTTCGTGGAGTAGATGGCTATGCTCATATTTTAAAGGAAGATCACTTCAGCAGTCTTAATAAGGAAGGAAGAATGGCAGTAGATACGATCCTTTCTTCGGTTCAGGAGATGCAGGATCTAATTGATAATATCCTTTCTTTTGCAGGTGTCTCAAATGAAAATATAAGTAAACAGGTTGTCTCTACAGATACCATGGTCAGTGATATATTGAAGTCATTTAATATAAAGTCTAACTTTAGTAATACTTCGGTTAGTATCGATGAGTCTTTACCAAAAATGCTGGGAGACAGAAGGATGCTGGGTCAGGTCTGGTCCAATCTAATTGCCAATGCTTTGAAATACAGTGAAAGAAGTTCCAGTCCAGCAATTGTAATAGGGTATAGTCTGCAAGAAAACATTACTGTATACCATATCAAGGATAACGGGATTGGTTTTGATCCAAAATATAAAGAGGAAATTTTCAACTTATTTTCAAGACATTCGGGAGATAATTACCAGGGCACCGGAATTGGATTAGCGATCGTAAAAAAGATCATCGAGAAGCATAATGGTAAGATCTGGGCAGAGAGTGACCCTGGTAAAGGCTCAACTTTCTACTTTCATGTTTAACTTTTAGCAATTGTTTCATACTTAGTTTTAGATTATTTTCGCTTTTGATATAAGTGTAGTCATGATCCACAGAAAACTTAACATACTTCTGGTTGAAGATAATGAGAATGATATTTTTCTCATTAAGCGACAAATTTCAAAGATCGTAGAGGAACCTGTGATCGAAACCACAGATAATCTTCAGGATTGTAAACGATTACTTTTGAACTTCGCGCCAGACGTGGTCCTTTCAGATTATAATTTGCCCAACTGTACAGGCCTGGATGTGCTGACTACCGTGCAGGAATTTGATGATTCCATTGGATTTATCTTTATTACCGGAACTATCAACGATGAGGAATTAGCGGCAAACACTATTTTAAATGGAGCTTCAGGTTTTATTCTTAAAAAGAATATTAACAGCCTGAGTGAAAAGCTGGAGCCTCTGCTAAAAAAGATAGTCATTAATATGACCTCAAAACAGGAGCTTAGAAGTATGATTCGCCAGAACAAAATCACGGTGAACAAGATCTATGATTACCTGGACAAAATGAATTCTGAAGATCAGGCTCAGAAAGAGAACATCAATAAGATCAGGGAAGCGATCGGTAATTTTGATACAGATAGAAACGATGCTGAATAAATTACGCGAAGCAACCAAAGCTCAACATGAGGCATTGGAAGGTGAAAATCTAGCCAACAAGATCATGGATCACAGTATTACTGTAGAAGAGTATAAATTACTACTGCTCCAGAATTATGCTGCTTATGCTGCTACTGAAGATGCTATAGCCCGCCATCTGAAAAATTATTCTTCTACTAAAACCGATGCGATCAAACTGGATCTTTCCAGCCTTGGAATTGAAAAAGCTGAAACTTCTCTTGAATTTCAATGTGAGAATGAAGCGGAAGCAGTAGGTGCAGCATATGTTGTGGAAGGTTCTGCAATGGGAGGTTTAATGATAGGGAAGGAGCTGAAGAATTGTCCTCATCTTGAACATTTACCAGATCAACAATTTTTCAGTGGAAAAAGAGACCAGATCAAAAGCTGGAATGAATTTCTAAAGTTTCTTCGGAGTAAGGACTTTTCAGAAGATCAAAAAGAAACTGCTGCCAGAAAGGCTCAACAAACTTTTGATTTGTTTGAAGAAGCATTCAAAATTGAATTAATACAATTATAAAGTCCTTCTCAGGACTTTTTTCATTAAAACGCGTTGCTATGTATAAGATAACACTACTTCTACTTGTATTTTTCTCGGTTCAGCAACTTGATTTGCAGGCACAATCGGGAAGAATTCCTGTGGAAGCCGAAAACGGGATGGTGACAAGCTCACATTACCTGGCTTCAGAAGCAGGTGTGGAAATACTCAAAAACGGAGGAAATGCTATCGATGCTTCTATCGCAACTGCTTTTACATTAGCTGTGACTTTGCCTTCGGCTGGTAATATTGGTGGCGGAGGATTTTTGCTTTATAAACCGAATGCAAATAAGGCAACCGGATTCAACTTTAGAGAAAAAGCTCCCCAAAAAGCTACAAAAACTATGTTTCTTGGAGAAGATGGTAAAGTTAAAGATAACTCGAACCATGAAACGACATTATCTGCAGGAGTTCCGGGAACTGTTGCTGGATTATTTCAGGCACATTCCAGGTATGGGAAATTGGATTGGGCTAGCCTGGTTCAACCTGCGATCGATCTTGCCCAGAATGGATTCACGGTATATCCCGATCTGGCCAGATTTTCTGAGTGGGTTTACGATAACAAAAAAGAATATTCAAGTACTGCCGCTGTTTTCCTGAATAGCAACGGAGATGCTTACCAAACGGGCGATACCATTATTCAGAAGGATCTTTCTGAATCTTTTATAAGAATCCGTGATGATGGAGCTGATGGTTTTTATGGCGGTAAAACTGCTCAGCTAATTCATGATTTTATGAAGAATACTAATGGTATTATTACCAAAAAGGATCTGGAAGATTATGTGTCGGAAGAAGTAGTACCGCTCGTAGGAACTTATCGCGGAAATGAAATTATCGGGATGCCTCCTCCAAGTTCTGGTGGAACTGCGATCATAGAAATGCTAAACATTCTTGAGAATTATGATCTTAAGGGATACGGACTTAACAGCGCTCAGAGTATTCATTATATTAGTGAAGCCATGCGACTAGCTTTTGCAGACAGAGCTCAATTTCTTGGGGATCCGGATTTTAATCCAGAAATGCCTTTGGATTCACTCTTATCGAAATCATACGCTCGTAACTTAAGATCGGGCATTAAGAAAAAGACAGCTTCCGTAAGCGATTCTGCAAATTTTAATAAGAAGCATCTTCAGTTTGAAAGCGAGGAAACTACCCATATTTCGGTGGTCGATAAAGAAGGCAATGCCGTTTCACTTACTTATACATTGGAACATTCTTATGGAAATAGAATCGTAGTAGATGGCGCCGGATTTCTTCTGAATAATGAAATGGGTGATTTTAATGCGATTCCCGGATTAACAAATTCAGAAGGTAGAATTGGAACAGAGCCTAATCAAATCGCTCCCGGGAAGCGAATGCTTTCAAGTATGAGTCCAACCATCGTAGCAAAAAACGATAAAGCCTATATCGTTATTGGATCACCAGGTGGCCGAACTATCATTAATACTGTTCTACAGGTGATTATAAATGTTGTAGACTATGAATTGGACATCGCAAAAGCTATTGAATCCCCAAAATTTCATCATCAATGGTTGCCTGATATGATCACTTTTGAAGAATGGGGTTTTTCACCAGACACGATAGAGATCTTGAAATCTTACGGACATAAAGCAGGTACACGATCTTCACAAGGTAGAGCTATGGGAATTTTCATAGATCCTGAAACTGGTGTTTATCAGGGTTCTGCCGATTCCAGAAGCTATACAGGTAAAGCGCTTGGATATTAGAAATTTACGCTTTCTATTTCTCGCACTTCACCACTATCTAAATTATCGAGTCTTTCATTGGCGATGCGAACTCTTACCAGTCTCAAAGTGGCAAAGCCAACTGCTGCGGTCATTTTTTTTACCTGTCTGAACTTGCCTTCGGTAAGAGTAATACTTACCCAACTGGTAGGCCCGTGTCGTTCGTCCCGTATTGGTTTGCTCCTTTCAGGGAATTCTGGTACTGTATCCAATTTAAAAACCCTGCATTCTTTAGTTTGATAATTTTTGCCCTGAATGCCTATCTCAACACCTTTGCGAAGTTTAGCAATGGCATCTTCTGAAATTTCACCATCAACCTGTACATAATATTCCTTTTCAGAATTACCGGCGGTAACCTTTGTGCTAAGCTTACCATTTGTCGTCAATAATAAAAGTCCTTCAGAATCCTTATCCAGTCTCCCAATAGACATGGTACCTTCAGGAAAATCACCTAGCTCTCCCAGAAGCTTATGTTTTCCTCCCTTTCTTTGGTTAGTTATAAACTGACTCAAATAACCGTATGGTTTATAGATCTTAAAATGCCTGTGATAATTAGAAGTCATAATTGTAGTGAACAATAGAAGATTTATCAAAACTTTAAAAGTTGTTTTGAACGAATCTACTTAAGTTAATAGGAAACAAATTTAAAATCTTATTTATGAAAATTGCTATAATATATTACAGTGCAACCGGTACAAATCATCAAATGGCGAAGTGGGCAGCAGAAGCTGCAAAGTCTAATGGGGATCATGATGTTCGACTCCGAAAATTAAAGGAAACTGCCCCAATGGAAGCTATTGAATCAAATGATGCCTGGAAAAAACACTATAAGGAAACACAGGACGTTGAGGTTGCAGAGCTGGATGATCTTGATTGGGCAGATGCAATAATTTTTAGTATACCAACCAGATATGGAAATTTACCTTCTCAGCTTCAGGCATTTTTTGATACCACAGGAAGTTTATGGAGTAATGGAAAATTGATTAATAAAGTCGTTTCGGGTATGACCAGTGCGCAAAATCCACACGGTGGTCAGGAAACTACGCTACTCTCACTTTATAAAAGCATGTTTCATTGGGGAGCTATCGTTGCTGCTCCTGGATATACTTCAGAAGAACTATTCAAAACTGGAGGTAATCCTTATGGTTTTAGTTCTGAAGGAGGAGTGGATAATCTTAATGAGCAATCTAAAACTTCTATAACGCATCAGGTAAAACGCACTATAAATATTGCCGAAAGTATTAAAAGCGGAATGAGTAATGCTTCATAGATAGTTAGTAAAATCTTAAGACGTAGATCCAAAACAAAATAAAGCCCTGAAACTTCAGGGCTTTATTTAATATCAAAAGTTTTGAACTTATTCTTCGGTAGTTGAATTTTCAGGAATAGGAAAACCACGATCACGCATTAACGCATCAATTTCAGCATCCCTTCCACGGAATTTCTTATAAGCTTCCGCAGGATCCATCGCATTTCTAGGAGCAAAAAGATATTTCACCAGCTTCCGCGCAACTTCCTTATCATAGAAACCACCTTCAGCTTCAGCAAAAGCTTCCGCAGCATCAGCAGTTAAAACATCTGCCCATAAATATCCATAATAACCGGATGCATAACCTTCACCAGAGAACACATGTCCAAAATGAGGTGTTCTATGACGCATTACGATCTCCTCCGGCATATTCAGTTCTTTTAAAGTTTCCTTTTCGAATTTGGCAGGATCGATACTGTCTGGATCTGTAGTATGATACTTCATATCCATGATCGCAGAAGCCAAAAATTCGGTCGTACCAAATCCCTGGTTGAAAGTAGAAGCTTTTTTGATCTTTGCTACTAAAGCTTCTGGAATCACCTCGTCAGTTTCGTGGTGTCTAAGAAACTGGTTGATAACCTTGTCTGTAGACAACCATCTCTCGAGTAATTGCGATTGAAATTCAGTATAATCACGTACGCCACCATTTAAGGTAGGATATTCAACATTAGCCGATAGAAAGTGCAGGGCATGGCCAAATTCATGGAAAAATGTTTCTGCATCATCCCAGGAAACCAATACTGGCTCACCCGGAGCAGGTTTTATGAAATTTGAATTGTTAGAAGCCAAAACCGGTTTTTCACCTGTAAGCTTCGTATAACCTCTGTAAGTAGTTGCCCAGGCTCCAGAGCGTTTTCCCTGTCGAGCATAAGGATCTAAATACCATAATCCTACAATTTCACCCGAATCTTTATCACTAACTTCCCAGACGTTCACATCCTCATGAAAGACGGGCACACTATTATTCTCTACAGGAGTAAAAGCAAAATTGAACAACTCACCAGCAGTAAAAAATAAGGCCTGGGTAAGATTTCCTAGTTCCAGGTATTGTTTTACTTCTTCGCTATCCAGGTCATATTTTTCTTTTCTAACCTTTTCAGCATAGAATCTATAATCCCATGGTTTGATAGTAATATTTGCATTTTCAGAATCTGCAACTTTCTGCATGTCTGCTACTTCTTCTTTTACTCTTGCTAAAGCCGCAGGCCATACCTGCATCATTAGATCCATGGCATTTTCAGGATTTTTAGCCATGCGATTCTGTAAACGCCACTGTGCGTAATTATCAAAACCAAGTAATTCCACACGCTCATCTCTAAGCTTCAGGATCTTTTGAATAGTCTCTTTATTATCGAATTCATCATTATTATCTCCTCGGGAATAGTAGTTCTTCCATACTTTTTCACGTAGTTCTCTTTCCGTAGAATAGGTAAGAAATGGATCCATGGAAGATCTTGTATTGGTAACTGCATAATAACCTTTATGATCACGATCCTCAGCAGCTTTGGCGGCAGATTTCACAAAGGATTCCGGCAGTCCGCCAGTTTGTTCCTTTGTAAGATAGATCACATAATTCTCTTCATCTGCCAATACGTTACTTGAAAACTTAGTATATAGTGCAGAAAGTTCCTTGTTGATCTCTGCATAACGTTTTTTGTCTTCCTCACTTAGGTCGGCTCCCTGCATAGCGAACTCTTCATAAACCAAATCGATGACTCGTTGTTCTGCGGAATCTAATGGCTTCTTCTGAGAATTCTCATAAACCGTTTTAATTCGTTTAAATAAAGCTTCATTCTGGCTGATCTTCGAGGAATACTCTGAAATCTCTGGAGCCAGTTCTTTCTGAACAGCTCTGAATTCCGGGCTGGAAACATTGCTGCTATAGATACCATAATAGGTAAAAGCACGATCGAGTTCCTTACCTGCTTTTTCCATTGGAATAATGGTGTTTTCAAAGGTAGCTTCAGCAGTGTTGTTAGCGATCTGGTTGATCTCTTCCAGATGCATCTCCATTCCCTTGCGAACAGCTGGTTTTACAAGTGAAACTTCCATTTTATCAAAAGCCGGAACTCCTTCATAAGGACCCTGCCATTCTTTAAGTAATGGATTTTGCATAATTTCCTGGTTATTTTCCTGAGCATTGGACTGACTAATTAGTGCAAATAGCGCGATCATACTCAAGCCTGTTCGTAATTTCTTTTTCATATTTTATATTTATTCGAAGTCTTTTAACATACTAAACCGAACCAAAGCGAGGCTTTAAATATTCCGGTTAATCAATAAAATTTATATATTAATTTGATGGTAATTCATTTTTGGAAAGTACTTTCCTTGGAGAAACTCCGTATTTTTTCTTGAAGATCTTAGAGAAATAACTTCGGCTGGATAATCCAAGTTCGTAGACCACTTCACTAACGTTCTTCTTTCCTGAAGAGAGCATGTGTAGTGCTCTTGTAAGACGTATATCCCGCACGTATTCATTCACGGTTTTTCCATAAACCTTCTGAAAAACCTCCTGAAGTTTGTTCGTGTTAACGCCGGCAATCTGTGCCAGTTCGTTCACGGTTCCAGCCTGGGCGAGATTGGAATCTATGTACTTAACAACCTTTTCTACAGCCGCCCGGTCTTTATCTTTTAGTTCATTCTGAGTTTGCTGGTCCTCCTTTTTAAAACGATTCAACATATAGCTCAGGATCTCCAGAGATTTTGCTCCCACAAAATTAATCCTCGGAAATCCTGTAAGATCACAAGTTTCAATTTCCTTGATAATTTCTGAAGTCTGGAGGCTAATGTTGCCCAGGTTTGAGACCCTGTTGTGAGCCTGTACATCACTAAACAATTTGTAGAAAATTGGCTCAAGTTCATGAAGGTCAAAACTGAAGTATTCCTGGAATTTTAAACGGTCAATTTCCAGGTAACAGAGGGTTGTTTCTATATCCTTCTTCAAAGTAATATTATAAGTCTCTTTACTTTTTGGAGCGGCGATCACGAATTCATGATCTTTAACAAGATCTTCAGCATCTATAAAATCAAAACTACTACCAATCATTCCGTCCAGACAATAAATAAATCGAATCGGCTTTATAGTTGGATGGGAAATCCTGAGTTCTGTGTCTTCACGAACTGTCACATGATACATATATAGACCTATACCATTTGGAAAATTAATTCCACGAATGTTACCATCACCAATAGATTCAGGTATAAATATGGAGAATTCGCCAAGTTGTTCTGAATGATTTATTCCTAAAGTCTGTGCAAGTTCGGGAATAAAATCATCCACATCATTTATTTCTAAATGATAAGTCTTCATAAAAATCAAGTTAGTTTGTTAACTCATACAAGGTACACAGCGGCTTAAACTATCATGGCTAAAGAATTGTTAAATTCATTTTGACAATGTGAACACCATCAATTTAATTTATCCTAACTCCTTCCGAAGAACAGCCAGAGGAGGACTTTTTACCACACTATAACTATTTGCAAGTCCAATAATTACTACTAACGCGGTAATCGCCGGGAATACTACCAAAAACGGAATCCATGAAGGAACAAACGTAGTATCGAACAGGAAATAACCAATGAGGAAACTGGAGATCAAGGATAGTAATATTCCGGAAAGGCTTCCCAGGATTCCCAGAAATAAGTATTCCAGACCCAGAATCTTTAAGATCTGCCTGTTCTTGGCACCAAGGGTTCTCAAAAGAACACTTTCGCGAATTCTCTGATATTTACTGGTTCTTACTGCACCAATAAGTACGATAATACCGGTAAGAATACTGAAAAATGCCATAAAATTGATTAGCCATGAAATCTTGCCAAGAATTTCTTCTACGACTTTTAAAACCTGTCTTAGATCAATAATAGTCACATTCGGGAACTCCTGAACCAGTTTCTGCTGAAGCTGCGCCGAGGAATTATCATCTTCAACCCGCGTTGTCATCACTGTGAATTGCGGAGCATCTTCAAGAACACCGGTGGGGAATAAAATTGAAAAATTTATCTGCATATTACTCCAGTCCACTCTACGAATACTCGCAACTTCAGTTTCCAGCTGAACACCCTGAACATTAAAAATCATTTTGTCTCCAATATTGGCTTCAGCATCTTCAGCGAGATTATCACTTATAGAAATAGGAATAGGACCTTTTCCAGTAAAATTAGCTTTCCATTTTCCTTCCAGAATTTCTTCCCCTTCAGAAAGAGAGTCCCTATAGGTAGTCCTGAATTCGTGATCCAGAACCCAGTTATTGATCGTACTGCTAGTATCCTCACGAATCTCGTTTGCGCTTCTACCTTTCAGCTTAATGATACGCATAGTGACGATGGGGATGTTCTGTAATAGGTCCAGACTACTACTGTCAATTACCTGTTTAACCTCATCCTTCTGCTCACTTTGCACGTCCAGTAAGATCATATTTGGAGTATTTTTCTGACTCTCCATTGTGGTTTGAGCCAGAAGCAGATCCCTGGTAAAATATAATGTACTAATTAAAAATGTTCCAATCCCAATGGCAAGAATGAGAATGAGTGTTTGATTCTGTGGGCGATAAAGGTTTAAAACACTTTGTCTTGCCGGGAATCCCCAGTTCTTCGGAAAATACCTTTTCAGTAATTTCATGATCAATGCTGCAAACCCGCTTAAAATAGCAAAGGTGACTGCCAGGCCCAGAACGAACCATATCGCATATAGCCAGTTATCGAGTAACCAGAATGCAAAGATCCAGATGAAAATTATTACTGCGAGTGACACCAGAATCTTATATTTTTTATTCTTTCCTGTAGATTGCTGCATGCGTAAAGTCTGCAGTGGAGAAATATCCAGGGTGGTAAGCAAAGGGTATAGTGCAAAAAGAACCGACATGCTTACTCCAAGTATAATTCCTGTAATTATTACTACAGGTGAAATTTGGACATCTATCTCTACCGGCAAAAGATCCTGTAACAGGTATGGAAATAATTCCTGCAAACCGAGCCCTAACAATGTTCCAATCACAGAACCGATCAATCCAATAACGATCACCTGAATTAAGAAGATCTGAAAACTTTGTTTTCTTGAAGCACCCAGGCATTTTAAAATAGCGATCGATGCAACTTTTTCTTTTATATAGATATGTATGGCACTGGCGATTCCAACACATCCAAGTAATAACGCAATGAAAGCAACCAGGTTCAGGAATTTTGCAAAATTTTCATAACGTCTTCCTAATCTCTGACTAGTGGATAGGTGAGTGTCCAGATCTGCATCATTCGCATCGAGTATTGGATCAAGTTCTTCATCAAACTTCTCCATATCAAGACTTTCCGGAGCGGTAAAATAATACCTGTAATCAATGCGGCTACCGGTTTGAACCAAGCCAGATTTCTCAATGGCAGAAAAGGGCACCAATAGGGGAGGAGCTATAGAACTAAAAATGCTGGAACTGCCGGGAACATTGTTCAATGCTCCACCAATTTCTAAATTTGTATTTCCAATTTTTACAGTATCGCCAATTTCAATTCCCAATTGTAGCATGACCGTGGCATCCACCAGTGCAATTTCAGACTCTCTGAAATTATTACCGGCTTCGGGTGGTGTAGTTTCTATTTCACCATAAAATGGAAAACCGCCTTCTATTCCCCGAACCTGCATTAGTTTTGTTCCCTGGTTTCCAGGAAACGCTGCCATAGATGCAAAACTTATCTCTCTGGCTTCCGCGCCTCCAAGGGAATCGATGATTCCGTAAACTTTTTCCGTAGGAAGTTTATCACTGTCAATAATATAATCGGCGCCCATAAGGGATTTCGATTGCAGAGAGATATTACGTTTGAGGTTAGCGCTAAATGACTGTATAGAAACTACTGCAGCAATTCCAAGTACGATAGATGCGATAAATAGAAATAATTTTCGACTACTTGCTTTCCCATCTCTTAAGGCCATTTTTATTAACCATGGGAAGCCGGCGCTTGATCTTTCAGAACTCATATTATTCCTGGATTTGTAATTCCTGAACTTTTCCCCCTCGAAGCTTAAGAATTCGCTGTGTTTTTTTAGCCAGTTCCATATCATGGGTAACTATTACCAGGGTGGTCCCCAGGTCCTTGTTCAGCGTTAAAAGTAGATCGATTACATTTTGTCCAGTAGCTTCATCCAGATTTCCCGTAGGCTCATCTGCAAAAAGTATCTTAGGTTTGTTACAGAATGCACGGGCGAGAGCAACTCTCTGTTGTTCCCCTCCAGACAATTGTGTTGGGTAATGATTCATTCTATCCTTCAAACCAACTTTTTCCAAAAGGGCTGTAGCTTCATTTTCTGCACTTAAATCTCCCCGAAGCTCCAATGGAACAGCAACATTTTCAAGTGCGGTAAGGGTTGGGATAAGCTGAAAGTTCTGAAATACAAATCCTACATGCCTGTTTCTTAAAACAGCGCGACCATCTTCATCTAGCTCACTTAGATTTTCGCCGCAAAGTTCTATAGTACCTTCATCACTTCGATCAAGTCCTGCACTTAAGCCAAGTAAAGTCGTTTTCCCACTACCTGAAGGGCCTACGATAGCAAAAGTTTCTCCTTCTTCAATATCAAAATTGATCTTGTCCAGGATGACCAGCTTTCTATTACCATTATTATAAGTTTTGCTGAGATTTTCAACCCTTAAAATTTTTGCCATCTTAGTTCTTTTAATTTTCTTTACTCGGGCCAACAAAATAAGAAATGATTTTATGAATACTGCACCTATCTTTCGAAGCTTTCAAATCTTTGCGCTTAGTTTTGTTTTACTGCTGAATCTTTCCTGTGGAAATGAAAAAAAATCGGTTGCAACTGAAGAGAAATCTGCTACTGAAGAAGCTGAGAATAATTCAGAAGAAGAGAATTCTAAAACGATCCTGTTTTTTGGGGATAGTATTACTGCAGGCTATGGGCTTGAAACAGAAGAAGCTTTCCCGAATCTAATTCAGCAGCGACTGGATTCTCTTGGGTATGATTACACAGTAATTAATGCAGGGCTTAGTGGAGAGACTACCGCCGGAGGACTTAATCGGATCGATTGGGTGCTAAAACAAAATGTAGAGATCTTTGTTCTGGAGCTAGGTGCGAATGATGGATTACGTGGTGTTCCTTTAGCTGAAACCAGGTCCAATCTTAATAGGATCGTGGATTATGTTCAGGAGAAAAATTCAGAAACTAAGATCATTCTTGCCGGAATGCAGATCCCACCAAATCTTGGGGAAGATTATACCACAGAATTCAGAGACCTATTTCCAGAACTAGCTGAAAAAGAGAACATCTATTTAATTCCATTTATACTGGAAGGTGTAGCAGGTGATCCGGATCTCAATCAACAGGATGGTATTCATCCAACTGCTGAAGCTCAGCCAATTTTAGTAGAAAATATCTGGGAAACTTTAGAACCCCTTCTTAAAAACTAATTGCTGAAACCCAAGGCTAGCAAAAAATGCGATCGCAGCAGTAGTTCCTAAACTTCCACCAAAACCTTCAAAGAATACTCCGGTACAATAAAATAGTATTCCGAAGAAAATAGATGATAAGATAATAATGCGATTCCTGGTCGCGATCTCTTCCGAAGCCATACCAACAAAACTTGCACCCATAATAACCAGGGGTAAGGTCTCCCGCAGAACTTCAGAGATTGGCGTATAGATTAATAATCCCCCTGAAATGCTCACGAGAGAAGAAGCGATGACAGCACCCAGATTTAAACTATTGTTTAAGGTATAAGTGAGCTGACCTGAAAGTACACTACAACCTAATATCAGTAGTAGATTCATCATAATAGCATGTAAGTTAAAAGGCTTACCAGGCTTACTCCGGCAAATGCAATACTACCAAGTTTCCCTGCATAACCGTTAAAATTCTCACGTGTAACAATGAGTATATTTCCAGCAAAAAAAGAGGCTAGTAATATAAATAGATAATTGCCTGCCAATACCGGAGGAGTCATTCCTACAAAAGCACCGCAGTAAATTGCTGGAGGAGCGATCTTAGTTAAAGGTCTATCTATAAACTTCGGTAGAATTCCGCCAAAAAGTCCAACAATTCCGGCAGAGAGTACCGCTGAAAGTTCAAATTGATCCTGCAGAAGAAAAGTTACAAGTCCACCTAAAATTGCAAATATGATCGTTGTTATGTGTATATCCTTTTCTACCAGTTCGTTTCTCCTCGAAAAATTATGGAAGTAAAAATAAAGAAGTAACGAAGTGATAATCACAAGCGGTATAAGCTGAGAAATCTGGCCCTGACTCTCAAAGACTGCGATTCCAATAAAGAGCGTGTGGAATAACAGGAAAATGAATTTAGATAAGTATTTCATTGGTACAAAGGTCTGAAACAGTACCCAAAACTTTCATTATCTACAGGAATTCTTCAGTTTTGTGATTTTGATAACTAAATTTATAATTTTAACAAATGTTCATTTTTAAAAAATATAAATTAATCACTATTTTTAGCCAGATCTATTAATTATTTGATTTTGAATTGTGTAAAAGTTCTGGCCACATTCTATTCTATCATTTTAAAATGAATTTAAACTTTTGCTTTTTTTTAATCTAATGATGCTTATAGATCTGTTTCGATAATGTTCACTTTCGAAAAAAGCTTCTTTCCAGAAGCTTTTTTCTTTTTGTGGCGTTAATCAAACAAGCACCTAAAATAGAAAGAGTCTAAACCTGCTTTGAAGTATCTTCGTACTTCAACCAAAAGAAATTATGGCGAAAACAAAACTAACAGTCAACAGTAACGGATCTCTAAAAGTAGAAGGAGATTTTGAAATCGTAGATAAAAATGGAAATGTATATGACCTGGGTGGAAGAGACCTGGTTTCAGTATGTAGATGTGGATTATCGAAGAATAAGCCATTTTGCGATGGTGCTCATAGAAATCATTTTGAGCACGAAGCAATAGCTTTCGACTTACCTCCAAAAAAGAAATAAAAAAAAGCCTCTGATTTTTCAGAGGCTTTTTTTCTGTAGAATTAAATTCTTATTTCAACATCTCATATAACCTGGAAGCAACTGCTCCAGAAGATTGCGGATTTTGTCCTGTGATTAAATTACCGTCTGTTACAGCATATTCATTCCAATCAGCTTCCTTAGAATAGATTCCTCCATTTTCCTTAAGCATATCTTCTACTAAGAAAGGCACAACATCGGTTAATTGAACCGCTTCTTCTTCGGAGTTTGTGAACCCGGTTACTTTTTTACCTTTTACAAGAGCGTTTCCGTCCTTCGCTTTTACATTTTTCAAAGCTGCAGGTGCATGGCATACAAATGCAATTGGTTTTCCGGCTTCGTTAAAGCTTTCAATAAGCTTAATAGATTTTTCATCATTAGACAGATCCCAAAGTGGTCCATGACCTCCAGGATAAAATATTCCATCAAAATCTTCTTCCTTAACATCAGAAAGCTTGTGTGTATTATTGATCACTTTCTGAGCAGCTTCATCGTCTTTGAATCGTCTGGTGTCTTCCGTTTGATTATCTTCAGAATCACTGGTAGGATCAATAGGTGCCTTTCCACCTTCAGGCGTTGCAACGGTGATTTCAACACCTTTGTCTAATAGGCTATAATATGGATTAGCGAATTCTTCGATCCAGAAACCAGTCTTGTTTCCAGTATCTCCTAATTCATCGTGTGATGTAAGTACAAATAAAACTTTCATAATAATATTTTTTTGGTTTATTCTCAAGTTCCAACTTAATGTTCACTCAGAGAATTAATTAGGACAAATTTAAGTATGTGACTGGCGTTTTAAGTTGATCTAAATCAATAAGACTGGTTAAAATCTTGTTAGACATTATAAGGAATTAGCCAGCTAAAAGTTCTGAATACTGGTTTCGCTTTGAAAAATTGCGTAGTTTTTAGGAAAATTTAAGATATGGCGGTAATTACTCTTAGCATTAATGATAAGGAACATTCTTTTGATATAGATCCTAACACACCATTATTATGGGTTTTGAGAGATCACTTAAATCTTGTAGGTACCAAGTTTGGCTGCGGAATCGCTCAATGTGGCGCCTGCACTGTACATTTTAATGGCAATGCGATAAGATCGTGCCAGTTACCAATATCTTCGGCAGCAGGGAATAAGATCACTACTATTGAAGGTCTATCTGAAAACGGAGACCATCCAGTGCAGAAGGCTTGGTTAGAACATGATGTTCCGCAGTGTGGATACTGCCAGGCTGGGCAGATCATGTCTGCAACTGCACTGCTGAACCGGAATCCAAATCCTACAGATTCTGAGATAGAGAATGCTATGAATGGTAATATTTGTAGATGTGGAACCTATACCCGGATCAAAGCAGCCATTAAAACCGCATCCAATTCTCAGGAAGTTTAATTATAGTCAAAGAAGATCAAGATGAGTAAAGTAAAAACAACATTTGGACGTAGATCCTTTATAAAGAGTGTTTCTATCGCTAGTGGCGGACTAATAATTGGCTTTAACTGGATGGCTTGTAAAGGTCCGGCGGAAGAAGGTAGTGAAGAACTGGCGATGCAAATGCCAGATGAATGGTTCGAATTGAATGGCTATCTTAAAATTGGGGACAATGGAATCGTTACCATTTATTCACCAAACCCTGAAATAGGGCAGAATGTAAAGACTTCCATGCCTATGATCGTGGCAGAGGAACTCGATGTCGACTGGAATAATGTAATTGTAGAGCAAGCTCCGCTAAATACTGAAATTTTCACCAGGCAACTTGCTGGTGGAAGTCAATCTATTAGACAGGGCTGGCAATCTTTAAGAACAGCTGGTGCCACTGCAAGATATATGCTGGTTGCAGCGGCTGCAAAACAGTGGGAAGTACCTCAGGAGGAAATTACGGTAAACGATGGAATGATCGAACATGCCAAATCCGGACAGAAAATTGGATTTGGAGACATCGCAAAATCGGCTGCCTCGATTGAAGTTCCAGAGGAAGTAAGCTTGAAGGAGAATACAGATTTCAAGATCATTGGTACATCCAGAAAAAACGTGGATGCCAGGAAGATCGTAACTGGGCAACCTTTATATGGACTGGATACCCAAAGAGATGGACTGCTTATCGCAATGGTGATGCAGCCACCTGCCTTTGGAATGGAATTTAAAAATATGAATGCTGAAAAGGCTAAAGGCCTACCTGGTATTACTGATATTTTCACCATCGATACTTATCCTGAAGATATGGAGAAGGAATGGAGTGATGTTGGATCGTTCTCTAAACTTGTGGTTATCGTTGGAGAAACCACCTGGCAGGTGATGCAAGCAAGAAAAGAACTGGATGTCGAATGGGATCTTAACCCTGAACTTACCAAAGAAATCGAAATCCTGGAGAAGTCGGCTGGAATGCAGGATGCAAGCGGACTCGAAAGCAGCGATATACACAACTCATTAATGGCAGAAGCAGGTAGTAAAAATGCTGAAGTTGTAAGAAAAGATGGAGATCCTGAAAAAGCATTTAAGAATGCAGCGAGAGTGATCGAGAGGTCATATACCTGCCCGTTCCTGGCGCATAATTGTATGGAACCAATGAATTTTTTTGCGAATGTTTCCAATGGGAAAGCCGAGTTAATTGGTCCTATACAAACTCCTGAATATGCTGAAAAAAGCGTACAGAAGCGCCTTGGGTTGGATCTTGAGAATATTGATATTCAGATGACGCGAATGGGCGGAGGCTTTGGAAGAAGACTTTACGGTCATTTTCTGGTCGAAGCAGCGGTGATTTCAGAAAAGGTGGGTGCACCTATCAAACTCGTGTATACACGTGAAGATGACATGACCAATGGTGTTTACCGGCCGGCTTATCATGTAACTTATAAGGCTGCGTTGGATGCTAATAATCAACTAACTGCTTTCCACGTGAATGCGGGAGGTATTCCTGAAAGTCCGCTTTTCGCCAATAGATTTCCGGCAGGAGCTATTGATAATTACCTGGCAGAAAGCTGGGTGGTCGACTCCAATATTTCTGTTGGAGCTTTTAGAGCACCAAGGTCGAATTTTATTGCCGGAGCCGAGCAATCTTTCCTCGATGAACTTGCTGAAGAAATGGGGAAGGACCCTATAGAATTCAGATTAGAAATGCTGAAAAAGGCGAAAAGTAAGCCAGTTGGTGAAAACAACGATTACGATCCAGAAAGATATGCCGGGGTTTTAAAACTGGCCAGGGATAAATCGGGCTGGAATTCGAATTCAACGATGGCTAGAGGGGTTTCGGCTTATTATTGCCATAATTCTTATGTCGCTCAGATCCTCGATATGACCGTTGAGAATAATCAGCCTCTTATCGATAAAGTAACCTGTGCGGTTGACTGCGGAATCGTGGTAAATCCTGAAGCTGCAAAGAACATGGTGGAAGGTGGTACGATCGATGGAATTGGTCATGCTTTGTTCAGTGAAATGACCTTTGCTGAAGGTGCTCCGCAACAAAGCAATTTTGATGGCTACCGACTTATAAGACATAAAGAAGCTCCTAAAAAGATTGATGTTCATTTCGTAGAGAACGGTATCGATCCAACAGGTTTGGGAGAGCCGCCTTTCCCGCCTGTTCAGGGAGCATTGGCGAATGCACTTTACAAAGCGACCGGAAAAAGGTTTTATAAGCAACCGTTTATCACCGGTTTGCAGGGCGATCTTAAGACCTGATGTCCATGAAAAGTATCAAGGTGAAATGCTGGATCGAGACTAATGGAGATAAATTCTATGGTCCCGGTCCACATGAATTACTTCAGAATATCAAAGCTGAAGGTAGTTTGTCCAAAGCAGCAGAAAAAATGCAGTTATCATATCGCAAAGCATGGGATATTGTTCAGCAGTTAAATAAGCATTCCGAAGAACCTTTGGTAATATTAAGAAAGGGTGGAAAGACCGGTGGTGGTGCTGAGGTTACTATGTATGCAAAAGCAGTAATGGAAGCTTACAATAAACTTCAGCAAAAACTACAGGAAGTCTCAGTAGAAGAAAAACAGCTGCTTGAAATCTTAAATTAAAACTAAAACTGAGAAATTTAAAGCCTTGTTTCATAGTTTTAAAGTCCGATATATAATTAAATACATAACGCTTAAATCATTTGATACAACCCGCGAAAATATATCTTGATTTTAATGCCACCACCCCGGTTCGCAAAGAGGTGCTGGAAAAGATGCTGCCATATTTCACTCAGAATTTTGCAAATCCTCATAGTGATCATGCATTTGGTTGGGATGCCAGTGAGGCATTGGAACAGGCAAGAATGCAGGTGGCAAATTTGATCAATTCCAAAACTTCAGAAATCACTTTTACTTCAGGAGCTACGGAAGCTGCTAATCTTGCTTTGCTTGGGTTTGCAAAAGAAAACAGAAACAAAGGAAAACATATAATTAGTTGTAAAACGGAGCATAAAGCTATTCTGGAAACACTGAATGCGCTTGAGAATGATGGGTATGAAATTAGTTATGTAGAGGTCAATTGTGACGGAATAGTGGATTTGGAACATTTTCAAAGTTTGTTGCGTCCAGATACCAGTATGGCAGTGATGATGCTGGCTAATAATGAAACTGGCGTAATTCAGGATATCACTAAAATTTCAGAATTGGCGCACCAGAATGGTAGCGTGGTTATGAGCGATATCACTCAGGCAGTCGGTAAAATTGACGTTGATTTAAAAGCTCTGGGAATAGATCTCGCAATTTTTTCGTCTCATAAGATTTACGGACCTAAAGGAGCAGGTGCATTATATAGTTCCTCGAGAATCGACTTAACCAGGTATATGTATGGAGGGAATCAGGAAAATGGAATTAGGCCTGGAACTGTGAATGTTCCAGCAATAGTAGGATTTGGTTCTGCTGCGGAATTGTCAAAAAAGGAATTGCAGGAAACTTCAGAAGAACTTTTATTGCTACGTAATAATTTTGAAGAGCAGCTTCAAGGTTTGGAGAATATCCAGATAAATGCCAGAGATCAGGATCGACTTCCAAATACCATTAGTTTTAGCGTTCACAATGTAGAAGGAGATGCATTCTATCGCAGAATGAACAGGATCGCGATCTCTAGAGGTTCAGCCTGCACTTCCAATATAATCGAAGCTTCGCATGTCCTGACTGCTATGGGATTTAAAAAGAGTCTGGCGCTGGCTACCTATCGTGTTAGTCTGGGTAAAACTACAACGCAGCAAGAGCTGAACCTGGCATTTGAAAATATTCAAACTGCGATCAATAGTATGAGAAAAACGAGCCTGGTATGAGAGAAATGGAAGCAATTGTAGCAGAATATAACAAGCTGAAAAATGAGGAAATATCCTGCGTTCTGGCGACCGTGGTTCATGTGGAAGGTTCTTCTTATCGCAGAGCTGGTGCGAGAATGTTAGTAGATGAATTCGGCAATCTCACCGGGGCTATTAGTGGTGGATGTCTCGAAGGCGATGCACTTCGAAAAGCTCTACACGCTATGCATCAGCAGAAGAATAAATTGGTTACTTATGATACCAGTGATGAGAATGATGCAGTAATTGGCGCACAATTAGGATGTAATGGAATTATTAAGGTATTATTTGAGGCGATTAATTTCGGTAATGAGCATAATGCTTGTGAATTGCTTCAAATTGCAACAAAAACCGAGAGAAAAGCTTCAATTCTGGTGGAATTCGACTTGGAAGTAACCAGTTTCCAACCTGGAACCACTGCTTTGATATATTCTGAAGATAAAATGTTCACTTCAGCTGAAATGGATAAAGAAGTGTTATATGAAGCTTCAGAAGTTATTCAGAATAAGCGATCTAATATTCTGAAGTTGGAGCGAAACGGAACCAGCAGAATTAACTATATCCAGTTTTATGATCCACCGGTTAAGCTGGTTTTGATAGGTGCGGGGAATGATGCAATGGTCCTGGCTAGCCAGGCAGAACTTCTGGGGTGGAAGATCATTATAGCAGATGGGAGACCAACTCATGCGAATACACAACGATTTTCCTCAGGTTGCCAGGTGATCGTGAGCAGGCCGGAAGAAACTTTAGAGAATATTGAGATTGATGAAAGAACCTGTTTTGCATTTATGAGTCATAATTATAATTATGATCTTGCAGTCCTTAAATTATTGCTTAATAAAAGAGAAGTTCCTTATATAGGTATTCTGGGTCCGCTTAAAAAATGGGAACGTATGAAGAATGATCTGGATCACGCAGGGATACAAATCTCCAATGTCGATGAGGATCGAATTCATGCACCAATAGGCTTGGAACTGGGAGCTGAAACGCCAGCCGAGATTGGTTTGTCCATTTTAGCAGAAATCCAGGCAGTACTAACCGCTTCCAGCGCTAAATCTTTGAAATATAAAAACTCGCCAATTCACGAAAGGACAACTTCAGAAGCATTGAGTATTTAGAGATGAGTAGGAAAAGATCAAATATTGCCGTTCTAATTCTCGCTGCAGGTTCTAGTAAGCGATTGGGAAAGCCAAAACAATTGGTGAAATTCAAGAATAAATCGCTGCTACAGCATAGTATCGATGTTTCAGAAAATTTAAACCTTTCAGAAAGAATAATTGTTCTAGGCGCGAATTCGAAAAAAATATTAAATGAGGTTGAACTGAAAAATCATAAACTTTTAATCAATAGCAACTGGCAGGAAGGCATGTCGACAAGCCTTAAAAAAGGACTGGAAGAAATTCAAAATTTGCATCCTGCTATTGAGAATGTACTCGTATTATTATCAGACCAACCATTTATAAGTGAGTCGTTTTTAAAGAAATTTATAAATACACACTTTACAGCAAATTGCCTGGCAACTTTTTCAGAATACCGGGAAATTCCAGGTGTCCCAGCAATATTTTCCAGCAAAATCTTCCCTGACCTTATGAAGATCGAAGGTGATCGTGGTGCAAGAGACCTGATTAAGAACGGACTTACTAATTATCAATTGGTGCCATTCGAAAAAGGTATTGTTGATATCGACACTGAGAAGGATTTAAAACTTTTAGAAAAACTAGAACATGAAGCTTAAACTTAAATACTTCGGAAAACTTGCCGAAACGGCAGGCCTACAGGAAGAATATAAAGAATTGGAAAGTGCAGATACATTGGCAGAACTCAAAAGAATAGTATTCGAGGAATATAAATTTAATGATTCTGAAACAATTCAGGTAGCAGTGAATCAGCAATTTGATGAAAATAAAACTTTAAAAGAAGGAGACGAGATCGCATTTCTACCTCCTTTCGCAGGAGGATGAGATACGACAGGCAAATAGCTTTGGATGATATTGGGATTTCCGGACAGGAAAAACTCAGGAATGCCGGTATTCTAATCGTTGGGATGGGCGGTCTTGGCTGTCCCGCCGCAACTTATCTTGCTGGAGCTGGGATAGGCCGACTTGGCTTGCTTGATCACGACAGCGTGTCTATCACAAATCTGCACAGGCAAACATTATATGCTGAGGCTGATACTGGTAAGAAAAAAGTAGAGGTTGCTGCCGAAAAATTACGGGCATTGAATTCAGAAGTTTGCCTGGAGATCTACGATGAAAGATTGACTATTTCTAATGCCAGCCAACTAATCGCCAATTACGACCTGATCATTGACGGAACCGATAATTTTGAAACTAAGTATTTGATCAACGATGCCTGCTTACTGGAAGACAAAGCCTGGATCTACGCTTCGGTCTATAAACATGAAGGTCAGTGTTCTGTTTTCAATTATAAGGGCGGACCAACTTATCGATGTCTTTTTCCGAAGATAGCGCGGGAAAATATAAGTTGTGAAATTACGGGAACCTTGGGCATGTTACCTGGAATTTTCGGAATGTACCAGGCCATGGAAGCTGTGAAAATCATCCTGGGAACCGGAACGATATTATCTGGAAAACTTAAAATTCAGAATTTGATGCTTCAGCAGGATCAACTTATTGAGATAAAAAAACGACCGGATCAAATCACAATGATACTGGAAAAAGGTATTCAAAGTATGGCCACTAACTGTATTTTAAAAGATACGGATCAGTTTTACCTGGATGTTCGAGAATTGCATGAAGAGCCGTTGATCGAATCTAAAAATGTACTTAGAATCCCACTTCAGCAATTGGAGGAACGGGTGGAAGAAATTCCGAAGGATAAAGAGGTACAGGTATTTTGCCAGTCTGGAATTAGAAGCCTACGTGCAAAGGAGTTATTAGAAAATAAATTCCATTTCGGGAATCTTAAAAATGTTTTCGGTGGAGTTCAAACAATTATAAATGGATAAGAAAAAACCTAAGAAGGTATTTGTACAAGGAGCAATTCCACCAGAAAAGATCGCGAAATCCATCGCGAATCATCAGTCCAAAACCAATATTGGTGCACATAGTATCTTTCTTGGTCAGATTCGGGCAGATGAGGTGGATGGTAAAATAGTTCAGGCCATAGAATATAGTGCCTATGAAGAAATGGCGGAACAGGTTTTTCATGAAATAAGGGAAAGAGCGTTCTCTAAATTCGATATCACCTGCGCTCATATTTATCATAGTATGGGTAGGGTAAATACGGGAGAGATCTGTTTGTTCGTGTTCACTTCTTCGGCTCATCGAAAGATAGCGATAGAGGCATGTAATTTTTTCGTGGAAGAGATCAAAGCGAAAGTACCCATCTTTGGAAAAGAACTTTTTGAGGACGATTCTCACCAATGGAAAGTAAATAAATAATGGTAGACATAACACACAAAATAAATACCCTGAGAGAAGCAACAGCCTTGGCGGTTGTGAAAACTTCTTCGGAAGAGACTATCAATGCGATTCGAAATAATACGGTGCCTAAGGGAAATGTTTTCGAAATGGCTAAAGCTGCCGGACTTTTAGGGGTGAAGAAAACTCCTGATCTGCTTCCAGATTGTCATCCATTGCCTATCGAATATACTGGTATTCAATATGAGATTAAGGATCTTGAGATCCATATTTCGGTAGAGGTGAAAACGATCTACAAAACCGGTGTTGAGGTCGAAGCTATGCATGGCGCCAGTATTGTAGCGCTGACCTTATACGATATGCTGAAACCCATCGATAAAAAGGTGGAAATTGGCAGTATAAAATTGCAGCAAAAGAAAGGCGGTAAATCCTCCTTTAAGATCAATTCTGAAGGGATTACGGCCAGTGTGATTGTATGTTCCGATACTATTTCGAAAGGAAACGGCGAGGATAAGGCTGGAGAAGTGATCCTTTCCAAACTGAAGGATTTGAACATTCCTGGCACAAAATCCATCATTGCAGATGAACCTTCAGAAATTAAAACAGCTTTGGAAAACGCCGAAGGAAACCTGGTAATTTTCACAGGTGGAACTGGGGTAAGCGATCGGGATAATACTCCCGAGATAATTTGCAAGATGCTGGACAAAAATCTACCCGGTGTAGAAGAACAGATTAGAAGTTATGGACAACAACGTATGCCTTTTGCTATGCTGTCAAGATCTGTAGCAGGTGTAATGAACGGAAAGCTTGTACTTGCGTTTCCAGGTTCCACCAAAGGCGCTGCAGAATGCATGGACGCCATATTTCCGCATGTTTTGCATGCGTTCAAAGTTTTAGAAGGAAAGAGACATGATTGAAGAAAGAAAGCAGATCGTAGATAATTTTGGGAGGCCACATACCTACTTGAGGATCTCACTTACAGATCGCTGTAATTTGAGGTGCTTTTATTGTATGCCAGAAGATGGAATTCAGCTAATGGATAAACCCAGTATTATGACCCTGGAAGAGATTATTAGTCTGGCGACCAGCTTTAGAGACCTTGGAGTAGATACCATTCGGCTTACGGGTGGAGAACCTTTGGTTCGGAAGAATTTTGGGCATCTCGTGGAGGAACTTTCCAAATTGGGAGTGACCTTGAAGATCACTACTAATGGTATTGTACTGGATAAATACCTGGATCTCTTTCAGAAAATAGGTTTAAAAAAGATCAATTTCAGCCTTGATACCCTAGATAAGGCAAGGTCGATTTTTATTACCAAGCGAGACTTTTACGACCGTATTATGCAGAACCTGGAGAAGGCGCTTGAAATGGGTATGCATATCAAGCTTAATATCGTGCTGATAAAAGGCGTAAACGATGCCGAGATCAAGGATTTTATTGCACTTACAAAGCATAAGAATCTGGTTGTGAAATTCATAGAATTCATGCCATTTAAAGGGAATGAATGGGACTGGAGCAAGGGAGTGAGTAAACAGGAAATACTGGATACGGTTGAGAAAAAATTTGGAAAGATCGAAGTACTCGAAAACCCTAAGCATAGTACAAGTACGAATTTTAAAGTGGCTGGTCATACTGGAAGCTTTGCCATTGTTAGCACGATCACCAATCCTTTTTGCAGCGAATGTAACCGGATTAGAGTTACTGCCGATGGAAAAATGAAAAACTGCCTGTTTGCCAATTCTGAAACCGATCTACTCAGTCCTATGCGGGCAGGTGAAGAATTAAGTCCGATTATTTTAAACGCTATTAAATCCAAGAAACATAGCCGGGATGGTATGGATGTGAAGATGGATGCAGAGCATTATGAACAAAATCGGTCTATGATCTCAATAGGAGGATAATGGTAGAAATTCAGGAAGCATTAGAAATTATTAGATCACAGGATGTTCAACTAGGTTCTGAAGTAGTAGGTCTTAAAGATTCACTTGACAGAGTTTTGGCTGAAGATCTAAAAGCAGACATTGATTTGCCGGGTTTCGATAATTCGGCTATGGATGGTTATGCTTTGGGTGGTCTTCAGCAGGAATATAAGATCGTTGGTGAAGTTGCTGCAGGTGATTCGAAAGAGTTCATACTTAAGAACGGTGAAGCAGTTCGAATCTTTACCGGTGCAAAAATTCCGGAAGGTTCTTCTGCAGTGATCATGCAGGAAAAAACTGAAGTAAAACAGAACTTACTTATTCTTGATGAATTACCAAAAGAAGGCCAGTGTATCCGAAAGAAAGGTGAAGAATTAAAGAAAGGTGAACTGGTATTTAGCAAGTCGTACCAAATTACTGCTGCCGGAATTGGAATGCTAGGTAATCTTGGGCTCAGAAAAATAAAAGTATTTAAGAAACCCGTCATTCAAATGATCACCACCGGGAATGAACTAGTCGCTCCCGGAGAATCATTGCATGCCGGGCAGATCTACGAATCCAACAGTGGTGCTATAGAAGCGGCATTGAAAAGCAAAGGATTTTCCAGTTCAGCAAGCAGGAAGATCAATGATGATTTTGAATTGATCAAAACTGGAATTTCGGAAGCTTTAGAAAATACGGAGGTACTCATTCTTTCAGGAGGAATTTCAGTGGGAGATTACGATTTTGTAAAGCAGGCGCTGGAAGAAAACGGGGTAGTAGAGCTATTCTATAAGGTAAAGCAAAAACCTGGAAAACCTTTATATTTTGGAAAGAAAGGAAACCAATTTGTCTTTGCGTTGCCCGGAAATCCAGCATCTTCTCTTAGTTGCTTTTATATTTATTTGTTACCGCTTTTACAAAAACTTAGCGGACTTCCAGGTAAAGGCTTGCTAGAACTCAATTTGCCAATTTTCAGCGATTTTCACAACAGGGGAGACCGTCCAGTCTTTCTGAAAGCTAATATTGACAATAATCTGGTAGAAATTCTAAATGCCCAGGGATCTTCAATGATAGGTTCAATGGCAAAAGGTAATGCCCTGGCATTTGTTGAAGCTAATGAAAAAATTGGGAAAGGATCATTAATTAAAACATTTTTGATCTCCTAAGATGCCTCTGGAATACCTGCCATTGTTATTTTTCTTAATCGCGCTATTCTATAGTTCGGTAGGGTTTGGCGGAGGTTCCAGTTACCTGGCCATACTAAGCCTCGTCATGACCGATTTCTATGAGATTCGTTCTACCGCTTTAATACTGAATATCTGCGTGGTATCTATCAGCACTTTAGTCTTTGCAAGGAATGGAGTATTGAAACCTCGAATTCTCTGGCCATTTTTCGTTTTAAGTATTCCACTTGCCTATCTGGGTGCACAGGTGAAACTATCACAGGAAACTTTCTTTATAATTCTTGGGTTTGCACTTTTACTGGCAGGCATTTTTATGTGTCTCCGATTTTGGAAATCTGCTCAAATATCTACGGAATTCACCAATCTTAAAAAGGCTATTCTGGGTGGAGGCATTGGGTTGTTGTCAGGTATTTCTGGTATTGGAGGAGGAATATTTCTTTCACCTGTTCTTAATCTAATGCGGTGGAAAGATGCACGGGTCATCGCCTCCCTGGCTTCAGTATTTATACTCGTGAATAGTATCGCTGGATTAGTGGGACTACATATGGCTGATACTTTTAAACTTGATACAGATCTGCTTTTGAAATTAATCATAGCTGTAGTTTTAGGGGGATTAATTGGTTCTTATCTAAGCAGTAAAAAATTCAATTTGAGGCTACTTGGAATATTAACTGCTGTCCTGGTATTTTATGTTGGACTGCGACTTATCTTCAAGTTCGGACTTGATCTAAGCATCTGATATTTTCTATTTAATAATAAACTTTGGTTAAAAAGAGTGGCGATTGGTTCGTTAACGCTCGCTGTTAACAGTTCAGTAACATTTCCCAAGTCTTATTTCTGTAATTTTAAAGGGTAGACTTACCTCCAAAAAATAATTAAATGAAAGATTTAGATAAGTGGAATGCCAAAGTTGAGGCAGATGACTTCACCGATGATGAAAAGAAGGTTTTTGATGAAATGGGGCTGAAAGGCTCTTCAAGGAGAACCTTTTTAAAGCAGGTCTCAGTGGCAAGTATGAGTCTCTGGGCAACTTCATATTTTACTAATGATTTGTTTGCTAGCACTATGGAAGACCTTCCGGAAGAAGCACGGGTTTTATTAAATGAAGTAAAAGTGAATTTGCGAGTGAATGATATGAGCAAACCACTAAATATCGATTCTAGAATGAGTCTGCTCGATGCACTCAGGGAGCGGCTTGCTCTTACCGGTACGAAAAAAGGTTGTGACCATGGGCAATGTGGTGCATGTACAGTAATGATCGATGGTAAAAGAAAACTATCCTGTTTAACTCTTGCAGCAACCTGCGACGAAAAAGAGATCACCACAGTAGAAGGTCTTGCCAGCGGTGGAAAACTTCATTCTATGCAGGAAGCTTTTGTGAAACATGACGGCTACCAATGCGGATATTGTACTCCTGGACAGGTTTGTTCTTCTGTAGCATTACTGGAAGAAGCTAAGAATGGGGAAGCCAGTTATTTAACTGAAGATCTGAAAACTATCAATAAAGACCTGAAACTTTCCGAAGCAGAAATTAGAGAGCGTATGTCTGGAAATATTTGCCGTTGTGGTGCTTATAATAATATTGTACAGGCCTTTAAGGAGGTTCATTCCGGAGATAGTGAAATGCCAACCTGGGAATTTGCTACCCAGGAACAAATGGAAAATGCAAAGAACGCTTAATACCAACCAGATATGAGACCATTCACTTATACGAATGCCAAAAATACACAGGAAGCTTTGCAGGAAACTACTGCAACGACACATTACCTGGCCGGAGGAACTAATCTGGTGGATCTAATGAAAGAAGATGTAGAACGTCCCGATCAATTAGTGGATGTAAATAATCTTGAGTTCAATAAAATTGAAAAGAATCAATCTGGAGGTTGGAGTCTTGGAGCGATGCTAAATAACTCTGATACTGCGAATCATCCGGATATCCGTCAGAACTATCCATTACTGTCCATGGCGATGCTATCTGCTGCTACTGCACAGATCAGGAATATGGCTACCAATGGAGGTAACTTACTACAGAGAACCAGATGTCCCTATTTCTTCGAGACTTCAATGCCCTGCAATAAAAGGGAACCAGGTTCTGGTTGTGGCGCAATTGATGGAATGAATGCAGTACATGCAATTTTTGGTTATAGCAAGGAATGTATCGCTACACATCCTTCAGATATGTGCGTAGCCCTTGCCGCTATGGGAGCAGAAGTTGAAGTTCAAAAGACAGACGGTTCCAGTCGCAAAATTCCATTTAACGAGTTCCATAGGTTGCCCGGCGATAGACCTGAAAAAGATACTACCCTCGAAGAAGGAGAATTGATAACTGAGATACATTTATCATCTCCAGAATTTTCAGATAATTACTATTACCTGAAGATTAGAGAGCGTTCCAGTTATGCTTTTGCGCTTATTTCAGTGGCAGCTGGATTATCCATTCAAAATGGGATGATTTCCAAAGTTGGTCTGGCCATGGGTGGAGTTGCTCACAAACCCTGGAAACTTTCAAAAGCTGAAGATTTTCTAAAGGGTAAAAAAGCGAATACAGAAAATTTCGAGAAGGCCGCTGAACTTGCTTTAAAAGACGCTAAACCATTTGAGAAGAATAAATATAAGGTCGAGATGGGTAAGAAAGCTATAGTGCGGGCACTGGAGCAGGCTACAAATCGAACAGCATAACCAATTTCAAAAATTTATAAGATGAAGACAATGAACAAAACTGGAGTTGGTGCAGCAATAGACCGGGTAGAAGGACATTTAAAGGTTACAGGGAAAGCTACCTATGCTTCAGAATTTCCTATAGAGAATAAAGTTTACGCACAGGGTATTAATAGCACCATTGCAAAAGGAACTATTGTGTCTGTAGACACTACTGAAGCTGAAAATGCTGCCGGCGTACTGGCGGTAATTACCCACAAGAACGCTGAAAAGCTTAACGATTTCAAGAAAGATCGCTATCAGATCGCTACAGATACTATTGCACCGGTACTTCAAAGCAATAAAGTCCATTACTATGGAGAGTATGTAGGTGTTGTTGTTGCTGAAACTTTTGAGCAGGCTCAATACGCTGCAAGACTGGTTAAATTCGAATACAGTAAGGCAAGTGATCCTGCGATACATTTTGATAAAGAACGAGGAAACGCATTTTTTCCGAGTGAGGATTCAGATTATTCTCGTGGTGATATGGATAAAGGGCTTGCTGAAGCAGATGAGGTTGTGGAGCAGACTTATATAACTCCTATCGAACATCATCATCCCATGGAACTTCATGCAGTGATTGCCGAATGGAATAATGGTAAGGTAACTGCTTATGCCAGTCAGCAAATGGTGGAAGATGCTACTATTGCTATTTCAGATACTTTCCAGATTCCGCAGAAGGATGTAAGAGTGATCGCAGCCTATGTTGGTGGAGGATTTGGTTCCAAACTTAATGTAGAGCGACATGTAACCCTGGCGGTTATGGCGGCTAGAAAAGTAGGCAGACCGGTGCAGGTAACAGTGACCAGAACCCAGATGTTCACCAATACAGGGCTTAGACAGAAGAATGAGCAAACGATGAAGATTGGTGCTAAAAAGGATGGAACCATGACAGCCTTATCTCATGATACCCTGTCGCATACTTCACCTAATCTTGTTTACCAGGAACCCTGCGGAATGGTTTCAAAAATGCTATATAACAGTCCGAATGCCAAGGTGACCGAGCGACTGATGCCTATGAACCTGCAAACACCGTTTGCCATGAGAGCTCCGGGAGAAGCAACTGGAAGTTTTGCACTGGAATCTGCAATGGATGAAATGGCCTGGAAGTTAAAGATGGATCCTTTAGAATTCAGGATCAAGAATGATACTCAAACAGATCTTCATAAGAATCAACCTTTCTCCTCCCGATTACTGGTAGAATGTTTGCGCATTGGCGCTGAAAAATTTGGGTGGAAAGATCGTAAGGATCAACCTCGAACTAATGTAAAAGGAAACTGGCTTGTAGGCTATGGTGTTAGTGCGGCTTCCAGAAATTCACCTTATCGTAAAACTCACGCAAAAGTACTTCTGGAACTTGTTGAAGATAAGGTAGAAGCAACTATTCAAATGGATGCGACTGATATTGGTACAGGCACTTATACGATCGTGGCTCAAACTGCTGCGGAATATCTAGGGATTCCAGTAGAACAGGTTAAAGTAGAACTTGGAGATTCCAACTTCCCGGTAACTCCCGGGTCTGGAGGATCGTGGGGTGCTGCATCTTATTGTAATGGAGCAAGAGCTGCCTGCGAAAATGCAGTCATGAAACTAAAAGACAATAGAAGTATTCCTAAAGATCAGGAAGTTGCCCTAACTGAACTTTTAAAGCAGAACCAGATCACTAAATTTGAAATGACCGGAATGGCCGAGCCTTCTACGGAATTTGAAAAACATTCTGTATTCTCTTTTGGTGCCAACTTCGCTGAAGTATGGGTAGATAAAGATACCGGAATGTGGAGGATCGAAAGAATGGTAAATGTTGGTGCTGCTGGGAAAATTCTAAATCCCAAAACTGCATACGGACAAATAATTGGTGGTCTCACCATGGGTGCTGGAATGGCTATAGCCGAAAAAACAGATGTTGAACCAAATTTCGGAAATTTTATTACCCGTTCTTTTGCAGATTATCATGTTCCGGTGAACCTTGATATGGCGAACATTGATGTCATTTTCCTTCCAGAAGAAGATAAGATCGCGAATAAAATGGGAATTAAAGGAATAGGAGAACTGGGTATTACCAGTGTCGCCGCTTCACTGGCAAACGCCATTTTCAATGCTACTGGTAAAAGAATGCGAGAGTTACCAATAACACCTGAGAAACTAATTGAAGCACCGCTGGAACCCGGTGTTCAGGAAGTTTAAGCTTATAACCCGGAAACTTTTCCGGGTTTTTTTATATCCATGAGAGTTTAACAACTGTTAATTAAGATATAAACTATCATATATTAATAGTAATACTATTAGATTTGTCTCAAATAAGCTTAAGTGGATAAATTATATCAGAATATTAATATTTCAGTGAATTCAGAATTATTTCTGAAAGATCCTGAGTCCAGTGAGTTGGGGAAAAAGATCGTAGGTCAGGGAATTCTTCTCATTGACGATATAGGTTTTGAGAAGTTCACCTTTAAAAAGCTAGGTGTCAAGATCAAGTCAAACGAAAGTTCTATCTATCGATATTTCGAAAATAAGCATAAGTTTCTGGTATATATTACTAACTGGTTCTGGGGCTGGAAAGAATTTCAGTTGACTATGTCAACCTACGGAATTTCAGACTCGAATGAAAAATTACTGAAAGCTATCGAAGTGATTACGCATCCTGTTGTTCAGGATTTCAGGTTTCAACATATTAATGAGGTCGCCTTGAACCATATTATTATTAATGAATCTTCAAAATCTTATCTCACTAAAGAGGTGGAAACTGATAATAAAGAAGGTTATTTTTCCATATATAAGAGACTGGTCACCAGAATTGCGGAAATGATTTCTGAAGTATCTGCAGATTATGAATATTCTCTTAGCCTTTCCAGCATGGTTCTGGATGGTGCCTTACATCAGCATTTTTTGAAAGACCATATTCAGTCTATTACAGACTGTTCAGAAAAGAAAAGTGTATCCAATTATTTTAAAGACCTCGTGATCAATACCCTAAAAATTGAACTCAATGGCTGAAGAAAAAATGACTGCCTGGCAACGATTTGTTGGTTTACTAAAGCTTGACAAAAAAGATTTTCTGCAAATCCTTTATTATGCAATTTTTGCCGGATTGGTGAACCTTTCGGTACCGCTGGGAATTCAGGCTATTGTTAACCTAATTCAGGGTGCTCGAATTACGACTTCCTGGATAATATTGGTAATATTGGTGACTCTAGGGGTTGCATTCGTTGGGGTGCTTCAGTTAATGCAGATCAGGATTCTGGAGAATATTCAGCAGAAAATATTCACCAGAGCCTCCTTTGAATTTACCTACAGATTTCCGAAGATCAAGATGTCTGAGCTTGAGAACTTTTATCCTCCGGAGCTTGCCAACAGATTCTTTGATGTCATTACGATACAGAAGGGAATAGCCAAATTGGTACTGGACTTTCCAGCCGCAATTTTACAGATCGTTTTCGGATTAATACTGCTTTCACTGTACCACCCTTTCTTTATCTTCTACGGAATACTACTCGTGCTTCTTATATATCTGGTATTCAGATTCACAGCTAAACGAGGTTTGCATACAAGTATCAAAGAATCCAAAATGAAGTATAAGATCGCTCATTGGATTCAGGAAGTAGCCAGAACCTTAATTAGTTTTAAGGTAGCCGGGAAGACTAAACATGCTATTAATAAGAATGATGCACTGGTAACAAAATATCTTGAAGAGCGGGAGAGCCACTTCCAGGTACTTAAGCTTCAGTTTATTCAAATGGTTGGTTTTAAAACTCTGGTCACTGCCGGTTTGCTTTTAATTGGAGGTTTCCTGGTGCTTAATCAGCAAATGAATATCGGGCAGTTTGTAGCAGCAGAGATCATCATACTATTGATTATTAGCTCTGTGGAGAAAATGATCATGGGGCTTGAAAATTTTTACGATTTACTGACTTCCCTTGAAAAACTTGGTGAAGTAGTTGATAAAAAACTTGAAAGATCGGGTGGAGATACTTCTTTTGCTGAACATAAAGACCTGGAAATTGAACTTAAAAATATTGGTTTTAAAACACCTGATGGGCAGGAAGTTCTCAAGGATATTAATTTAACGATCAAGGCAGGGGAGAAGATACTGCTTAAAGGTCCAAATGGTTCCGGGAAATCTTTATTATTAAGGATCATTGCGGGACTGGTAGAGCCAACCCAGGGAAAGATTTACGTGAACGGGATTTCGTTGAGGAATATAGATCTCAACTATTATCATGGTTTGCTTGGGCAGTCGCTAACAGAGGAATCACTATTTGAAGGTACTTTATTCGACAATCTAACTTTCGGTGATGATACGATTACTAATTCTGCGATCTTTTCAGTTTTAGATAAAACTGGTCTAAAAGAATTTGTACGCCAACAACCCGATGGTCTGGAAACCTTAATTTATCCTGAAGGCATGAAATTACCTCATACCATCGCCAAAAAAATCATTTTAGCCAGAACCTTATTGCGGGATCCAAGATTGTTGATTTTGAATGAACCTTTACACCAAATTGATTATGAAGATGAGAAACGTATTGTAGATCATCTAATGTCTGAAGATCAACAATGGTCTATCATAGTTGCCAGTGGAGACGAAGTATGGCAGAATCGTTGTAATCGTCATATCATTCTTCGGGACGGTAAACTTGAATCTAATCTTTAAAGACTATGCTTAATATCACCAGAAATCCATTGAATGAGCAGGTTGACCTAAGGCAATTCAAAGCCGGGAAAAAGGTTCTGCATACAAGACACTTTAAATACTTCAACAGATTCCTGAAGTTCTCTGCGATCTTCGGCGTTATCGTACTTTTTCTTCCGTGGACCCAGACGATATCAGGAAATGGTTCTGTGACTACTTTAAGTCCAGAGCAAAGACCACAAACAATACAGTCGGTCATTCCTGGTAAGATCGAAAAATGGTTCGTAAATGAAGGAGATTATGTTGAAAAAGGAGATACGATCCTTCATATAACCGAAGTTAAAAACGAATATTTTGATCCATCGCTGGTAGAAAGAACTGGTGATCAGGTAGCTTCCAAGTCTAATTCCCTGAAATCCTATGATCAAAAGATCTCTGCTTTAGGCACGCAATTACAGGCCTTAGCACAGGAACGGGAACTTAAGCTGGAACAAGCAAGAAACAAATTGGAGCAGGCAAAACTGAAAACTAAAAGTGATAGCATTGACCTGCAGGCCGCTAAAACAAATCTGAGCATTGCTGAAACTCAGTTTAATCGTACTAAAACCCTTCAGGAAGAAGGTTTGAAAGCGATGACCGATGTAGAAGAAAAGCGACTTAAACTGCAGGAAACTCAGGCGAAACTAATTTCGCAAGAGAATAAGCTAATGGCAAGTAGAAATGATATCATTAATGCCAGGATCGAAATTAATCGTACTGCTGCTGAGTATAGTGATAAGATTTCCAAGATTCAAAGTGATCGTTCCTCTGCAGAATCAGGTAAATTCGATGCTCAGGCTGAAGTGAGTAAACTCCAGAACGCTTATACGAATTATGAAATGAGGCAGGATCTCTACTATGTCAAAGCGCCGCAGAACGGGTATATAAACAAGGCTATTAAAGCCGGGATCGGAGAGACTTTTAAAGAAGGTGAACAGTTGGTAAATATCATGCCTTCAGATTATGACCTTGCCGTGGAAACATTTGTAAAGCCAATTGACCTACCATTATTGCATAAAGGTGAAGAGGTTAGAGTACAGTTTGATGGTTGGCCTGCTATCGTATTCAGCGGTTGGCCAAATGTATCTTACGGTACTTACGGTGCGAAAGTAGTTGCTATAGAGAATTTCATTAGTCCCAATGGAAAGTATAGAGTTTTACTGGCACCAGATGAAAACGACCACGAATGGCCAGATGCGTTAAGAGTGGGTTCCGGGGCGAATACACTGGCATTATTGGAAGACGTACCAATCTGGTATGAATTATGGCGTCATTTAAATGGTTTCCCTCCAAATTATTATACTCCGGAAAATAAAACTGAAACCGACAAGAAGAAATGAGTTTAAACAGGACTTTTCTTATTGCCTTGCTTTTTCTGCCAATGTTACAATATGGCCAGACTCAGCATAGTATTGTTCTGAATTTTGAAGAATACCTGCAGATGGTAAAAACCTTTCATCCGGTAGTTAGACAGGCCAGACTGAAAGCCGATCTTGGTGATGCTGAATTGCTAAAGGCTAGAGGTGGCTTTGACCCGAAGATAGAAGCTAATTATGATCGAAAGGACTTTAAAGATTCCCGTTATTTTGACCTTTTCAATGCAGCTTTTAAGATCCCAACATGGTATGGAGTTGAACTGAAGGCAAAATTTGAACAGAACGAAGGTTTCTATTTGAATCCGCAGAACAATGTACCAGATGATGGTTTATTTGCAGCAGGAATTTCTGTACCTATAGGACAGGGTTTGTTTATTAACGAGCGTATGGCTGCTTTAAAACAGGCAAAAGCATACCAGCAGCAATCTCTTGCAGATCAACAACTGGCGGTGAACAAAGTTCTTTATGACGCATCTGTAGCTTATTTTGACTGGATTAGCGCGTATAGGGAGCTTAAGTTGTACAACAACTTTATTGAGAATGCGCAGTTTCGATATGACGGAATCCTTTCCAGTTTTGAAGTAGGTGATAAGCCTGCTATTGATACTTTGGAAGCCGATATTCAAATACAGGACCGTAAGTTAAGCCTGGAACAGGCACGATTGAAGTTTTTCAAGGCTTCTCAACAATTAGGAACATATTTATGGGCTGAAAATAATACACCTCTGGTAATTAGGGAACGTGTATATCCCGAGGATGCGTTATTCGAAAATAGCACGATTCCTGCCGAGTTCTTAAGTGATACTGAAATTTCCACGCACCCGAAAATTCGGTCATTGGAGTATAAGGTAGAAATTCTGGAATTTGACAGAAGATTGAAAGCAAACAAATTACTCCCAAAGCTGGATCTGGAATACAATTTTTTAAGTGGCGATCCCGATATTTTAAAAAGTTTTGTCAATGAGAATTATAAAGTTGGTGTAAACTTCAGTATTCCTTTATTTCTTCGGAAAGAACGCGGGGATCTACAAAAATCGAAAATCAAACTTCAGGATGCAGAATTAGAATTATATAGCGAACAACTCAATCTTCAGAATAAAATAAGGGCGCTGAAAGAACAATTTTTGTCTTACCAGGAGCAGGTGTTGATGATCAATCAACTTGTAGAAAATTACGAAATCATGCTTTATGCTGAAGAACGAAAGCTGCAACTTGGCGAAAGTTCTGTTTTCCTCGTCAATACCCGGGAAAAAAGTTTGATAAGTGCACGACTGAAGCAAATTAGCGTGCAGGAGAAACTCTGGAACACCCGCGCTGAACTTACTCGGGTTCTGGCAATTCTGGACTAATTTACTGGTATCTGCTTCAGAAGTTGGTAATTAATAAGGGGTAAATCTGGATTTATTAAAGAAATCTTGGAGTGTGTCGCGAATATTCAGCATACTCCGGATACTTCAGTAGTAATAAACGCTCTTCATATTTTGATTTGAAGTAAAATAGAATAAACAGCAGTACCGTAATGATCAGTCGAAATACCGATTCAGAAAAAATTCCGAAGCTAGAAGCAGAGAGAACTATTGAAGTATAAATTGGATGCCTGGATAGCGAAAATGCACCTTTGGTAATCAATTTCCCGCTATCTACTGGTGTAGGGAACACAGACAACATATTTCTAAGTTGAAATAGTGTAAAAAAAGCCAGCCCAATCCCTAATATTCCGGGAATTAAACCGATCATTCTTAACCAATCAGGGATATTTAATCTAAAGAGATCTACCGGTATAAAATAAATAAGGAATAATAGTAACTGCACGCCTACGAAATAGTAATCCTTCACCTGCAAATTCCCAAAGCGCATCAGTCTAAAAGGTATAACTTAAGATGGTATCCCAAATATGCCTGTGCAGGTTATTTCCAGATCTAGGTAACACAATAAAATGATAGCCTGAGGTGATGTTCAGGCCTTTCGCTATTCCTATTTGCGGTCCTATAAAAATCCAATTTTGGTCTACTGTGTCTGGTAAGATCCCAGAATTAAAATTTAGAAATAACTCATCGTACGCGACTATGGATATGTTAGGGTTTTTCAAGACATTTATACTGGCTGTCAAGCGGTATCTGAGTCGGGTTTGATAATTACTACCATCAATTAGTTCCTGGCCACCACGCTCTACGATAGCATCGATAAAACGTTCTTCTACTCTCAATCGATGATTAAAATTCATCAAACCAATTTCGTGGTTCAGTGCCACCTGTTGCCAGAGATTATGCTCGTAAAAATCTGGTTTGGCGATGTTGATATTTTGATCATTATGCAAGTAACTATACCCGGCAGCAAAACTAAAAATACTATCGAGTCGATAGTCGATAGATGGGCGAATTACAGTTTGTTCGTGATACTTAAGAAAAGAAGTGGTACGATGATGATATTCCAGCCTTACATTCCAGTCCTCGCCAATATTCTTAGTTAGAAAAGCAGCATTCCAGCTACCGTATTCCTGTCTACCCTGGGCATGTCCTGAAATTGTAAAGCCTAATATTGAGAGTAAGATGATTGCGTAATTTATTTTTCTCATGAATTTTGTTTAGAGATCATAACCTGAGATTCCTCCTCTTAACTCATAGATCTTCGTAAATCCGTTGCGCGACAAAAGCCTGGCTGCCTTCATACTTCTCATTCCCGACTGGCAGTAGAGATAAATAGGCTCAGATTTTGACCAGTGAAAAGATGCTTGTAGAAAATTATTCTTTTGCATAAGGTCATGATTGATCGCGCCGGGAATTACACCGTTAGCGAATTCTCTTTTTGTACGTACATCAATAAGTTTCCCAGAATTTTTTGAAATGGCTTTCTTGAAATCATCCGGATCTAACCTGACTATGTTATGATTTGTGTTTTGCTGACTTAGAAATAATCTTCGGAAGAGGTTCATCTAATTTTTTTACAAAAGTAAGATAGAATTGCTGCCTGTTGAGTAACATTAGTTGCTTCTCTATCTTTGTTCCGAAAATAAGACTCCAATGGAAGAATCACAAATATTTCAGTATATACAAAATATGGATATCTACCTGATCGACCAGATCATGAAGCAGAAGTATAAGCGAAGCGATAGAATACTTGATGCAGGTTGTGGTGAAGGTAGAAATCTAAGATGGTTCGCAGGATTCGATTATAATATTTGGGGAATTGACATGGACCTGGAAAGATTGCGTTTAGCGAAGGAAATTTTCCCAAAATTGCAGGCGAGGTTGATGCCTGCCAAACTTTCAGAAATACCATTTCCAGATGCTCATTTTGATCATATTATTTGCAGCGCTGTACTTCATTTTGCTGAAGATGAAAATCATTTTTATAGAATGTTTTCAGAATTAATAAGAGTTCTGAAGCCTACAGGAAGTATTTTTATTAGAACAGCTTCTAATATTGGTTTGCTGAAGGCTACAGTAGAGTTATCAGATTCATATAATGATTGGAAAGCAGGCTATTATTTAGACAGGGAGACTATTTCTCAATTAACGAACAAATACGATCTCAAACTGCTGGAACCTGTAAAGACTACGAATGTTCAGGACATAAGAGCAATGACAACCCTGGTTTTACAAAAGTAAAGGCGATCAAAATGACCGCCTCATATATTTAAAATTATCACTTATAGCGTTGATGGACATACATAGTCCGTCGTTTCTAGACCAGCTTCCCTGATGGCGTTAAAACCACCCTGTACATCGACAAGATTGTGAATTCCCCTACTTTTTAAAATTGATGCGGCGATCATACTACGGTAACCACCCGCGCAATGAAGATAAAATTTCTCATTTTCAGGGTATTCTGATAGGTGCTCATTTATCTCGGAAAGAGATGTGTGAACTGCATTAGGCAAGTGTTCAGATTGAAATTCGCCTGGTTTTCTTACGTCAAAAACAGGTGCATCTTCTACAATTGACTTCAGGTCTAGCGCACTGATCGTTTCCACAGTATCGGTTTCCTTAGAAGCATCGATCCACGATTTGAAACCACCTTTAAGATAGCCAATGGTATTATCGAAACCTACTCTGGACAATCTGGTGATCGCTTCTTCAATTCTGTCTTCATCACCAATTAATAGAATTGTTTGTGCAACGTCTTTTATAAGATCGCCTACCCATGGGGCAAAACTGCCATCAAGACCTATAAAAATCGAGCCTGGAATATGTGACTTTGCAAATTCATCCTGGTGTCTAATATCCAGCATTACTGCAGCTGTCTCATTCGCAGCCGCTTCAAATGCTTCAGGACTTAGTGCCTGCAATCCTTTAGCCATCACTTTATCGATACTTTCGTAACCTTCTTTATTTAGCTTAACATTCATTGGAAAGTAGGCAGGAGGAGGTAGCAATCCATCAGTCACTTCTTTCACAAATTCAGCTTTGGTCATATCTGCTCTCAGAGCGTAATTCATTTTCTTCTGGTTACCCAGGGTGTCCACCGTTTCCTTCATCATGTTCTTTCCACAGGCAGAACCTGCTCCATGGGCGGGATATACTATAATATCATCTGCAAGCGGCATGATCTTTTCCCGCAGACTATCAAATAGTATTCCTGCGAGTTCTTCCTGGGTCATACTAGCGGCCTTTTGCGCAAGATCTGGACGGCCAACGTCTCCAAGGAAAAGTGTATCTCCTGTGAATAAGGCGTGGTCCTTACCATTTTCATCCTTCAGTAAATAGGTCGTGCTTTCCATTGTATGTCCAGGAGTATGCAGTACTTTGATCGTCAACTTACCAAGGTTAAATTCCTGTCCATCTTCAGCAACGATCGCTTCAAATTCGGGATTCGCAACTGGCCCGTAGATAATAGGGGCGTTTGTTTTTTCTGAAAGCGTTACGTGACCCGAAACAAAATCAGCATGAAAATGTGTTTCAAAAATATAGCTGAGTTTTGCGCCAGCTTCAGTTAATCTGTCCAGGTATGGCTGAACTTCCCTCAGCGGATCTATAATAGCGACTTCTCCATCACTTTCTATGTAATAAGCGCCCTGAGCCAGGCATCCCGTATAAATTTGTTCGATTTTCATAATTGTAGCGTTTAATAAAGCAAAGATAGGACTGCAAAATGAAAGCAAAAGTAACATTGGTCACCTAAAACTGTTTTTACTGCCAATCGTGTGCTTAACAAAGAGATAATGCTAGCCCGCTTTTATTAAAATAGCTGAAACACCAATTCAAAACAGAGCAATTAAATTTCCATAAACTAATGTATGAACGTACAGCAATTTATCGATACTCTATTTAACCTGTTTAGAAATGGTAAGAAAACCCATACCTTTTATATAGAAAAACGATTAAGATTTAATAAATACCATGTACTGCATTTGGGAAATTGTGAATTGTTACCGGATGAAAACGGAAGAGTGGAAATAGGAAGTGGTAGTGATACTGATCTGATGCTTGTAAAGGCGAACCAGCATTATGAATACGTCAAACTTTGCCAGGAATGCTGTGAGTTAACTAAATCTGAATTGAAAGCATAAAAAAAGCAGCCCTGTAAAGGCTGCTTTTCTGTAATTGAACTCATTAGCATTAGAAAATATAACGTAATCCAACCTGAGCCTGCCATCTTGAGTCAAGACTAAAGTCATTGGCAAATGTTCTGGTCTGGCCACCGAATGTATACACAGGTGTATTGGTGTCATCCACGAATACTCCAACAGGTTGATCATTAACAGGTCGTTCGATCACACCCCAGTCTGAGCTAATCAGGTTTCCGAAATTAAGGATATCGATACTAAACTGGATCGTATTTGTTTTTTCACCAACCTTAAAGTTGTAGTCCTGAAGGAATTTCACATCCCAGCGTCCTCTCCATGGACTCAAAATATCATACTTCCCTGCATAATCACCACGATTATCATTCAAATATTCATCCTGTTGAATAAATCTTTCAAAAGCTTCTCTTTGCGCAGCTTGTTCCTCAATACTTCCTGTAAACTGGTATTGCTGAAGTTCAGACTGAGTTGGAATATAAATAAGATCATTCAAAACAGATCCGTCGTTGTTGATATCTCCAGAATAGGTGTAAGAGAATCTTCCTCCCTGAGCATACTCGTAAAATGCACCGATAGATGTTCTCCATCTGTCATCCTTCCCGTAGAAAAATTGCTTGTTCAACTGTCCTACAATACGATGTTTGTCACCATATCTTGAAGGAGTGCTTACAGCTCTGTTTACATTGCCAATAGCCGGATTCCGGTCATAAGCATCACTGGAGATCTCAGCATCAAGAGAGCTGGCATCTTCAGATTTCAGATAATTATAGGCAACACTTGCAAAAAAGTCTTTTTCAAAGTTCTTGCTTAATTTCACAGACCAGTTGAAGGAATATCCAACATCTGTATTCGTGAAGACGTAAGCATTAGTTACTCCACCAAACTCGTTCACTGCACGATCACTAGTCTGGTAAACCGGACGATTGTCCACACCATTCAAAGTTCCAGTTGGAGTTGAAAGACCATAATTTCTAACCATTTGTGCGTTTAGATCTTTTGTATAAATAAGGTCTGTGGTTGCAACAAGTCCGTTTTCAAACTTATAATCTGCTCCCAAACTATTTCTCCAAACCTGCGGAAACTGGAAATCTGGTGCTGTAGTTTGATAGAAATAAAACGCAGGGTTTGCTACCTGGTTTCCTATCCATACGAAAGGAAGTCTACCTGTGAAGATCCCTGATCCTCCACGAAGCTGTAACTGATTATTTCCCATTACATCCCAGTTGAAACCAACTCTTGGAGACCATAATAGTTTATTAGAAGGTAGTTCGAGACTGTTTAAATTAAGCGCTTCACCATCCTCATTGTAGTAAGTGATTCCTGGTTGATAATCTCCATTTGGAAAAGTACCACCGGCAAGACGGTCAATGTTTTCCTGGATCTTATCTTCAGTATCAAAATAAAGAGGTTTGTCAACTCTTAGTCCGTAAGTAAATGTAAAATCATCAGTTATTTTCCATTTATCCTGAGCATAAAGAGCGAACTGTCCAACATTAGTTTCAGCAAGTGCCCAACTGTCATTAGCATTTCGACTATCAAATGTATTCTGCGCATTTTGAAGGGCTGCTCCAATAGTACCATTATTCACTGCCTCTTCAAATGAAGTTCCAGGATTATTAGGATCTATTCGTACACTGGTAAAAGCATCGAAAAATGTACTTACGGGACCTGTGCCTAAAGTAGCATCCCCATTGTAATCGTATGCTCCAAGGTTAAATGAGTTGTCAAATTCAAATTTTTCAAAACTAGCACCAAAAGTAAAGGTGTGATTTCCTTTAACCATGTTCAGGTTATTGGTGATCTGGTAAACGTTTTGATCAAGTCTGTTATTTATGGAGAAAGGTTCGTGACCTGCTACAATATAACGCACACCATCTTGCTGAATATTAATTGGTGGAGCAGGAGCAGAAAAAGGATCACGACTATCGTCAAAATGAGTATATCCAGCCTGGAATTTATTAGAAATATTATTTCCAAAGTTAGAGTTAAGTTCAATTAACCAAGAATCGATCTTGTTGTTGATCCTGTAGCCTGAATTCCTGAATTGCAGGGTAGTAAGGTCTGGACCTCTTCGGCCAATAGCTTCCGGGTTAGCCGGCAAATCTCTGGATGCATCAAGGAAATTATAAATTACAGCCATTCGATGATTCTGGTTAATGTTCCAGTCAAGCTTCAGTAATCCTTTAGTTGATTCAGTATCAAAAGTATAACCTTCATAGGGTCCGGTTTCATAACCCAAAGTTGAAAGCTGATTGGAAACGAAATCAAGATCTTCCGCAGAAACTCTGGAAACATTTGATCCTGTAAGACCTGGTCTGCCAGCTACGAAATTAGATCCAAGATCCTGACGTTCGTCTCTCTCGAAATTGGCAAATACAAACAATTTATCTTTGATTATTGGTGCTCCTATACTAACACCGTACTGGGCTTGTGTTAGATCTGGTACGATAATATCATCGCCACCAACCTTATCTCCGGTCATATCTTCATTACGGTAAAAACCGTAAACAGTTCCCTCGATCTCATTGGTACCACTTTTAGTCACAGCATTAACAGAAGCTCCGGTAAACCCAGCCTGTGTTACATCGTAAGGTGCTGTAGATACCTGGATCTGGTCTATAGCATCCAGCGAAACCGGTTGTGCATTAGTTTGACCACCAGGAGTAGCGGCATCCAGACCGAATGGGTTGTTAAAGATCGAACCATCCAGGCTAAAGTTATTGAACTGGTCATTACGACCACCGAAGGATCCGTTGCTGGAAGCTGTAGGTTCTAAACGATAAAAATCTGATGCTGAACGAGAGATTGTAGGTAGCGTTTTTAATTCTTTACGACCAATGTTAGTTTCAGCTCCAGTACGATCAGAGTTAATGATCTGGTTCCTGGTAGCAGTAATGATAACCGCATCAAGTTGAGTAGCATCTGCTACCATATTCACATCTACATTGAAAGTTTGACCAAGATTAAGGTTAACGTCTTCTAAAATTGAAGTCTTGAAACCTACAAAACTAGCAGAGATGGTATAAGGTCCTCCAACTCTAAGGTTCAATAAGGTGAAATCCCCATCAAAATTTGTAACGGCACCGTATTGAGTACCTGTTGGTGTGTGAACAGCTGTAATGTTCGCACCGGGCAGCGGAGTTCCCTGATCATCGACTACGGTTCCACTAATCTCTGCTGTGGTAACCTGCGCTTGGGCTCCAAAATTTGAAAATAATGCTACTAGTAGCAGCAGTACTAATCTTTTCATGTCGTTGTTGTGTTGTGTTAAAAATTTGTGAATTTTTCGCAAAATTAGAGTAAAATCCAATTTCTGCAAGCAATTTCCGAATTTTATAATTTGTTGTACAACGACAAGTAAGTTTTCAGAGTTAACGCAAAGGACTAACAGTTATTCCAGGGTCATCAAAAGACCAGCAAATATTTTGGATTTTAGAATTTCACTGCTTTAGATTGCTGAAAAATTTGAGCAGTTTTTTAGAGTCTAAACGATCATTAGTTCTAACGCCACTACAAAGATCCACTCCAAATGGTTTAACAGCTCTGATTGCTTCCTGAATATTCTCAGGTTTTAAACCTCCAGCGAGGTAAACCGGAATATCCAGACTATCAATGATCTGCCTGCTTATTTTCCAGTTATGAGTTCGGCCGGTACCTCCGAGTTCTTTAACTGCCAGTCCAGGATTTCCGCTATCCAGTAAGATGGTATCAACGTAGCTGGAAATTTTTTGTGCTTCCCGTATTGCTTCGGAACCAGTCACATGAATGACCTGTACTAATTGAACCTGATTCAGGTGGTCTCTGATCCTTTTATATTCTGAAAGTTCTATTTGATCAACCAGTTGTATGACTGATGTATTCACTTTTCGATGGTGAGCTATTATATTTTCAGCTGAAGTTTCGCTGGTAAGCAGGAAAGTTTCAATACCGGGAGGGATCTCCTGAACAATTTCAGCAATTAGCCGATCGTCAATAATTCCCGGACCGCTAGGCATAGGTCCTACTAAACCAATTGCATCTACACCCGCATTAATGGCGAGTTTTGCCTCGGCAATACTGCTTATGCAGCAAATTTTGACTTTTGGAAGATAACCCAAATTCGAAAGCTTAAAATTAGGATCGAAATTTAAGGATTAGGATCTTACCGTACTAATATGAAAAAATTGAAACAAAAAAGAGCAGCCATTTGGGGCTGCTCTATTCTAAATATGTCTGCAATATTATGCGTTCCACTTAAAAGACTCAAAACCTTTATCGATTGGAGTTTCAGCAATGTGATTTGTATAGTTGCTAATCACTTTTTGAGAAAGGCCTAGTACAATATCAAGCAATTGTCTTTGAGAATAACCTGCATCAAAGAATTCCTGGATCTCAGGTTTAGAGATATTTCCACGATTTCTGGTAAGTGTGAGGGTCGTATTTCTAAGAACCTCAAGCTTTTCAGAAGGGAGTTTTGTTTTATCACGCAGGGCATTGCTAATAGCATCATCAACTTTCATCGCTTTGGCAATGGCCGTGTGAGCAGGAACGCAATAATGACACTCGTGCTCTACATTAATCGTTTGCCATACTACAGTTAATTCATCCTTGTCAAATGATGAGTTTGAGAATAGCTCATGCAACTGTTGGTAAGCATCTAAAAGTTGTGGTGAGCCTGCAAGTACTGCATGCAAATTGGGTACATATCCGTAAGCTTTTTCAGATTTTTCTAAAAGTGCTTTTCCGCCTTCCGGAGCAGATTCTTTCGTATGTACAGTTAAAATGTCTGTGTTCTTTTCAGTATTCATAATTATCAATTTTTAATTAAAGTTTAATCGTATCTAAACGACCGTTTAGTTTTAGGGTAAATTTTTTTATATGTTCTTAAATATGTTCTCAATATAATGTTCCAATTGGTCTTCAGAAAAAATTCTGGTGGCAGAGGAAAGTCCGAACATCGATATCAGGAGATAATCTGCTTGTTCTTCGATCATATCCAAATCGTAATTTCTTTCATTCTTAAGTTTATCAGCAAACACTTGCTTGATCTCATCAGTAAAACTTTTTAGAACCTGCGGAATTTCCTCTTCGCTTTCTAAACCAATTTCATTCGCCGTGTTGGTGACCAGGCAGCCCTTACCATGTTTAGTGTCTCTCGTGAAATCTACAAAATCGTAAAAGTATTCCTTGATCGCGGGAATCCCATTGGTTGACTTTACCAGCTTATCTACAAGCACGAACAATCTTGATTTATAACAATCCAGACTTTTTAGAAACAGACCATCTTTATTGCCAAAGCTGGAATAGATAGAGAACTTATTAATTCCCATTTCTTTTTCGAGCATTTGCATCGATGTATTCGCATAGCCGTTTTTCCAGAAAAGATTCATTGCCTTTTCTGCTACTTCTTTCTCGTTATATTTTTTTGCTCTTGCCATAATGCTGGTACAAAACTAACCAATCGTTTAGTTTAAACCAAAAGCTTTAAGACAACCTTATCATCCAGATTTTCACTAATAAGCTCGGTTACCGTAGAAATTATAGTCTGCACTCTATTTTATTTATTAATATTGGAATAATACTAGACACTTCTAGTTTCATCTATTATACCGTTTGAAAATCAAACCTCACTATAAATTCTTCGAAAATGTTCACATACGATGATCATGTTCTCATCAAATTCATCATTGTAACTTTCCATCTCCCGTTCGTAATAAGCCAGATGCACTTTCTTCCAATATTCAAGCGACTTATCCCCCTCACCTTCAATTTCAGCAAATTCTGCGGTTATTTTATTAAAAGCTACGTGTTCTACTTTAGTAGTTTCGATAATTGCTTTTGGATTTCCAATCCAGTCTGTTACAATTGCGAGATCGTCAACTTTCGGTAGACACTCTTTATGCTGATTGAACCACCACCGGGAAGTAGCCGTGGCTTTTTTGATGTCTTTGACTACCAGATCTGCGCATTCATCTGCATCCTTCTTATTATCACAAAAAAAGTAGTGTGGAGGAATTGTCTTAGTAGAATAGTCAGGGTTAGAACTTAGAAACCTGTTCCAAAACTTATCAATATCGGACTTAGTATTGGTATTCATGCCTTTTTGTGTAGTTGTAAGCATACTAAGATCACTAGAAAATTTCAGTTAGCTACATATTTCAGTTTAATGAATCAACTTAGCTCTAAAAGTCTTCATTTAATTTATTAATCTTCCAATGCCTCAGACTAATTGGAGTATTCCGAAGACAATCTTCAAATTCTTTATTTCCGGAGAATGACGCCTTTTCCAGCATTTTGTATTCACAACTTAACTCGAAAGAATCCTGTTCAAAAATCCACGGCTCTATAAAGATGTCATCAGCTTCATTTCTTGAGATCACAAATTTGGTATTCTGAATACTTGTGTTGATTTCAAGTTCCCGATTTTTGGCGGGTACTCCATTCTGGCAAAGGATAAGTGAACATCTATCTGCAAATACCATGATCTGGTAAAGGTCATGTACCTCCTGGTCAGTCATTGAATTTACTTTCATGAGTTTCTTTATTTCCTCACGGATCTCATTCATAAAACGATAGATCATTTTGCTTTCTTCAGAAAGATCCTTGTATAAGAACTCCAGGTGTTTCATGACTAATATGGTGACCCAGCTAGACTTAAGTTTAGCTTGTTCCAGTAACCTGCGGCTTCTTTTAATGATCTCGTTAATATTTCTGTCCTCATCGAGAAAATCCTGGGGAGTACCAATATTGGTTAGGTAATCCTTTTCTCTGAAGTTTAATTGCCGGTCATCATGTTCTACGATCGCAGTGAGGGTAGCTACCCAATTTCTACCTTTAATATCTGGTTTCAGCTGGTCTGCAATTTTACCTGCCAGCAATCCATGCGCAGAATGTGAGAATATCTCCCAACCATCAGCATTAGAATTTACGATCATACTTTATCCTTATTTCTTACAGCAGTTGGAGTCATTCCATACTTTTCTTTAAAGATCTTGGAAAAATGACTTCGGCTGTTGAGACCGATTTCATATACGATCTCACTAATTGTTTTACTGGTCTTCAGCAATAGCAGCATAGCGGTTTCCATCCTTTTACGTTGAATGTATTCATGAACCGTGCAATTGAAAAGTATTTGAAAACCTTCCTGTAATTTGGTTTCGGTTATCTCAACCGATTGGGCGAGCGAGCTAATATTGCCAAGTTCTGCAATATTCTTATCTATTTGGAAGATCACCTGTTTCACTTTTTCCAGATCTTTCTGCCTTATTACATTTTGATGATCCTCAGGCTTACTGTCATCCCGATAAAGCATAAGCATAAATGTAAGAAGCTCCAATGCTTTCGCCCCGTGATAACTTACTCTTTCCAGTCCAGGTGTAGTAAAGTCTCTTAATTCCTGAATTAGATGGGACATCTTAAGACTATATTGAGTATGGTGATAAAGGGTACGCATCGCATTAGTATCTGCAAATATTCTGTGATAGATATCATCCATTTCTTCCAGAGGAAATGTAAGTTGCTCTACAAATTTCTTTCTATCAACATCCAGCACAACTACAGAGATCGTCATACCTCCCGGAAACATGATCTTATTACCGCTTCCACTATTCGCCCCAATTATTACTGACTGATCCTTCTCTATGTGATGCACGATATCTTCATCCCGGAACCTATGATCCAGGCGGCCTTCTATAACATATATAAATTTAAAAGGATGCACCAGATCACCATGGAAATCTAAACAGGTATCTTCCTTTAAATTTGTTTCAAATCTAAAAATACCGACACCGTTAGGAAAATTTATACCTGATATTATACCATTCCCATGCTCATTGGAAAACTCGATATAAGCTTCTCCATAATTCTCTGTATAGTCCGTTTCAAAAACAGATGCTAGTTCTTTTAATATTGATTTGGCTGACGTTTCAGCAATTTTGATGGTTTGCATTATTAGTGGTCGGTTTTTCTAATACTAAAATATTAACAACTGTGTATTCCTTGAGTATTCTAGAGTTAAACCTTTCCTAATTAGAAGAATATCGTTAAGCTCAAATGTAAAACCGCACACAATCATGCGTTACTTCCACCAAATTCGTAAAAAGAAAAAGAAATTTTGAAAGTATCTCAAAACATTTTAATGCTTTGCTATGTCATGTTCCTTGCGGTGATATTATCCTATTTTGTGGTGGGTTTTGAAACGACTTTGATCATATTTTTAAGCCTGTTAAGTCTTCTAATGTTAGTAGAATCGATCGTTAGAGTCAGATTCTGTAGGCGACAGAATAAATCGTTGTCGAAATCTTCAAAATTTGAAAAATCGCCGAAAGTTTCAATACATATTGCTATTTGCAATGAACCTTCAGATTTGGTTATTAAAACAGTTCGGGCGGCTCTTCAGCTTAACTATGAGAATTATGAGATCGTAGTACTGGATAATAACACTTCAGATAAAAAACTTTGGAAACCGGTCCGTGAATTTTGCAATAGATATCCTGAAAAAGTCATCTTTAAACACTTCGACAGGCTTGATGGATACAAGGCTGGCGCATTGAACCAATGCTTAAAGCTAATGCATCCGGATACCAAATATATATTCACTGTAGATGCCGACTATATACTGAAACCAGATAGTCTTTCCAAAGCTGTAGCAACTATTGATGGTACTGATGCAGCGGTGGTTCAATTCCCTCAGCATTATACACTTCATCATGAACGCCATGGTTTATTCAACGAATTGGAACACTTTTTCAGTAGTTATGCTCAGGCGGGAAATCGAAGTCTTTCCACTTTACCAACTGGCACCTTAAGTATGATAAGAGTAGCATCACTACTTTCTGTTTCAGGGTGGCCTACAGAATCCCTGACTGAAGATGCACACCTCGGAATAAAATTCCTGTCTGAAAAGTTTACAACCTACTTCTCAAATCAAATTTTAGGGCAGGGAGTTATGCCAGGAAGTATTGCAGATCTGCGCAAGCAAAGACATCGATGGGTATATGGAAATACGCAGTGCTTTTTGAAATTTTGTAGCCTTCGTGTAAAGGATCAATGTAAACTATCTGTATTTATGCAATTATCTGCGTGGGTGAATTTACTGTCATTTCCTATCGCGTTCAGTTTGCTTTATATACTGGCAGAAATATTTACGAACTGCCAAATTTCAGACTGGATTCCCATGCTTATCTTAGGTCAGTTTAGCATTTACGTCTTTGGCAAATTGTTTTTATTCCTATCTAATCGAAAAAACACTTTTCAGTATAATTTTAAAGCATTTTTGATTCATATTGCCCTAAGTTTTGAGATGGCTTTTTCTCCCATTATGGCTGTAGTAGGAATGCCGGCAAGTTTTGTGACAACTAGCAAATTTGCATCGGTATCCAGTCTCAAACATATTCCGCTTAGGATTCCGGTCCTTTTGCTTACCATGACAATGTTGTTATTTGCCGTTGGAAAAACCGGGATTGCAATGTATAGTCTTCAGGTAAGCCTACTCTTTCTTCTATCAGGAATTTATCTCTATTCTGAATTTACGCCTAAAACCATTAACCAACTAAAAATAATCCCAGATGAAAATAGCCATTCTCGCGCATAATAAATTTCCCATTGCCGAGCCATATGCCGGTGGTTTGGAAATGATCACTCACCAGCTGGTACAAACGCTTATGGAACGAGGCCATGAAGTTCATTTATACGCGCTATCCGGCTCAGATCCTCAATTTGATGTGACTTCTCTGGACCTGGTTCAGGTTGCTAATAAAGAATTGACAGAATCTAAAATGGATGAACTTATGTATAGAAATGTACTGGAGATCATCGAATCTATTGATTATGATGTAGTGCATAATCATAGCATGCACGAATTACCAATAATTTGGGGAGCCAGTAGCAGGCTTCAATTTCTAACTTCTTTTCATACACCGGTTTTTGATAGCATTCACGCGGGCCTTGATAGTATCTTCGGAAGAGATCATAGTGAAAAATTTAGCGTAGTAAGTAAAAAACTTGGTAAGACTTATGCTCACTTACTTGCGGAAACAGAAGTAGTCTATAACGGAATCGACACTGCTGCGTGGACCTTTTCCAAATCTGCTGAAAAAGATAAACTTTGCTGGATTGGTCGAATTTGCAAGGAAAAAGCACCACACCTGGCTATAGATTATGCCTTGAAAGCAAATAAGAAAATTGTCCTGGCCGGACCACTTAGCAATTCTGAATATTTCAAAGAATATGTAGAGCCAAGATTAGAGCTGGAAGGAGTGGAATATATTGGACACCTTAAGCATAAAGGGTTAAATAAATTGATTGGTTCTTCTGAAGTGACCTTATTTACCAGTGTATGGGACGAACCTTACGGACTCGTAATTGCTGAATCACTCGCTTGTGGAACTCCTGTTGTATCTTTTAACGTAGGAGCTGCTCCTGAAATTTTAACTAAGGAAACCGGCGTTCTTATTGACCTTGAAGATGAAGCAGGATTTGTAAATGCAATCCATTCGAGTTCAAAGCTGAATAGAAATCATTGTCGTCAAAGAGCTATCGAATTTTGCGATAAAGCACAAATGGTAGATGCTTATGAAAATCTTTACCGGAAAATGATCTCGGAAAATCTGAAAAAAATTGCGGTATGATAGGGTATTACGCACATCAGCATGGTAGTGGTCATCTTAATTTTGCCCGCTTGTTTGCAAAGGTTTTTGAGAATGAAATTTGCACTTTTAGTAGTTTGAAAAAACCGGAGGCCTTGAAAGGCCAATTCGTACGGCTGCCAGATGAAAATCTAGATGGTACGGCAAGTTTCAAAAACCAGATTGCAGAACCAGATTATTTGCATTACAGTCCGGTGGGCCAAAGATCTATACAATTGCGAAGCGCGCAGATCTTGCAGGAAGTTGTGGAAAGGAACATCAAATTTATGATTGTTGATGTAAGCGTAGAAATTGCAGCTTTGATGCGAGTTTCTTCAATTCCTTATGCGTACGTCAAACTTCCAGGTCACAGGGATGATGCGGCACATATACAGGCTTTCCAGGGAGCTGCATTTGTTCTTGCATATTACCCTGAAGAATTTGAAAGCGATCAAACTCCTGATTGGCTTCGGAAGAAAACGATCTACCTGGGCTTTGTTACAGATCGAAAGATTGGGCAGGAAATAACGGCTACTTCAGAAGGAGTGAATAACATCCTCGTAATTAGTGGAGGAGGAGGAAATGAAAGACTTCTACAGGCGATTGATCTACTTCCGGAACGTTTTACTTCCGCAGAGATCAAAGTTATCGGGATGCCAGAAGAGATCTTCACCATTTCCAGGATCAGGAACTGTGGTTATGTTCAAAATTTCCAGAATTTATTAGAGCAAGCTGATCTTGTCGTGGCGAATTGCGGACTCAACTCCGTAACCGAAATCTTGCAGGCGAAGAAAGCTTTTGTGGCGATCCCGGAGGATAGGCCCTATAATGAGCAGGAAACTACTGCGACCCATCTATACCAGCATGATCTGGCGATAGATCCAAATTCTATATTTGAACTGGATGATTCAGAAATATTAAAGCATAGATCGTGGGATGTCGATGATGATCTTCGTGCGATTAATAATCTAAAAATACATTTAGATGGGAATTATGATCGGTTACCATTAATTCCAGAACTATTTGCAAACCAACAACAGGAAGAACATGCAGAATAAGATAAAATTTTCAGTGATCACGATCGTGAAAGGTCGTGAAGCACATTTACATAATTTACTCCAGGGTGTTAAAAGAAGTAGTTTGCAGCCAGATGAGATCAGGATCGTGGCTATTGATGAGGTGCCAGACTTAACCGCTTTTAAGGATTTACCAATAGAGATTTCGGAAATTAGTTCTAAGGGCGCTAACCTTCCTATTGCTGAAGCAAGGAATATTGGAGCTGAAAATGCCAAATTTGATCACTTAATATTTCTCGATGTTGATTGTATTCCACATCCAGATTTTTTTGATGATATGATCACCCAAGGTCTGGCTCATAAAACTCTAATTATGGGAAATCCATATTATCTTGAGAGTAGCATTCCGCAGAATTTTGAATTGAGCGATCTGGAAGATCTAAGTGCTGCTCATCCAGCCCGGCCAGAGATCAGTGAACTAGTCGAAGCCAGTGATTATATGCTATTCTGGAGCCTCGCATTTTATATCCCGAAGCAGTTATTCAAAATATTGGAAGGTTTCGACGCTCAATTTACAGGCTACGGTGCAGAAGATACAGATGTGGCTATGAAGATGCGTCAAATGAAAAGTATCTATCCTTTACTATTATCACCAGCAAAAGTCTACCACCAGCAACATCCGGTGCATTCACCACCTGTTCACCAGGTAGAAGCTATCGTGATCAATGCGCGAATATTTTACGAGAAATGGGAAAGATGGGTCATGGAGAACTGGCTCGAGGAATTTAGAAAGCTAGGTTTGATACGATGGGAGGCAGATGGAAGTACTATTGAAATACTGAAGCAACCAGATAAGGGTTTAATCGAGCAGTCCTACCAGCCAGAGGCCGCATATATGTAGTATTAAAATTGAATGAAGATGAAAACGAAAGAGAAATTTGAACATTGGATCCTTGATGAGGATCATCCATGTATCATGGCGCAAACAGTATTTAGCCAGGAACATGTGAAAACCAAACAATACGGCAAGTTGGGAGATCCCCAGCAAACCAAAAATTTATTAATGGATCTTGAAAAGTACATTGCCGAATATGATTTTGAGACAAACGATTTTAAATCTTTGATCGCAGTTTTTCCGGATTCTGATATTGCTACGGAAGATGAATTTGAGCAATTGTTATGGAAACAGCTGGAAGAAATCGAAAAGATTGATACTGAAGACTGGGACCCAGCAGTAAGCAGTGATCCAGAAGATGATAATTTTAGCTTCAGTATTGCCGGAAGATCTTTTTATATTGTAGGGATGCATCCCAACAGTTCGAGAAAAGCTCGTAGAAGTCCGTATCCTTCCATAGCCTTTAATCTGCATGCGCAGTTTGAGAAATTAAGGGAAATGGGAGCCTACGAAAAAGTTCGTGATAAGATTAGAGATCGGGATAAAGAATTACAGGGGAGTATGAATCCCATGTTAGAAGATTTTGGATCATCAAGCGAAGCAAAACAATATAGTGGCAAGGCAACCGGGAAAGACTGGGTTTGTCCATTCCATCAATAAAAAGAATACAATGAGAAACTTCTTTAGCGAGAACAGAAAAGCAATTTACGGAGGTATCATCGCTACCGTAATTACCGGACTTGGTATATTCTTATTAGGACAGCTTTCCGGTTACGAAGCGAAAGAGCTTATAGAATCTTCCCATAGCGGACTCAATATGCTATGTAATACGATCACGCTTGCTTCTGCGACGATACTTACCTTGCTATTAACTTTATTGGGAATTAGTACCGGTACTGAATCCAAGCTAAAAAGTGAACATTATTACCAGGTTCTGGATATTGCCAAACTTGATACAGTGCTAATCATTAGTGCTCTGGTGATGTTCCAGTTATTCAATATACAGATCACAGAGGCTGATAATGTACCCTTAAACTGGTATTCCACGATATACTGGGCGAGCCTTTGCTGTACTTCGATCTTGAGCGGAATGATGATCACAGTGGTTCTAATGTTGTATACGACTATCACTACAATTATTCACATAGTTGGATTGAAAAATGATCATAGATTAATCAC
>NZ_JBLWIM010000008.1:43404-46164 GCF_048381525.1 Christiangramia qingdaonensis | reverse complement strand
ATACTACAGCTAAACACTTGCAAACAATCAATTCGATTCTGTCCAAAAAACAACTAAGTAAAAAAGAATTTCAATTTTTAAATGGAATTAATGCAGATCATGTGAAAAGTATATCTATCACCACAGATGGTGGCTTTGATCCTAAATCGGGAGAATTTCATAAAGAAGATCGCCCATTGAATTACAAAATCCGACTCAAATATACGGATGCGGGAAATCTTCGGTTTAAATGTTTACATGCAGAGAAAGCATAAAAAAAGCAGATCAATATTTGATCTGCTTTTTTTATTAGGATCCCTTAAGTCTATAGCTTAATTCTATAAATGCTGAAATCCATATTTGAAATATCCTCTTTCACCTCATTGATCCTCGAATTTGTATAATATAGATATCCATTATAAATACTAAAAGTATCTGCCCAACGAATTTTCTCACCCTGTGCAAGGATTTCCTGCTCTCCCGAATTCATGTTATATCGCATGATCGCATTATTTTCCAGATCTGCCAGATAAAGCATTCCATCGGAATTTAAAATCATTCCGTCTGGCGCAGTAGTCTTAGCAACTTCCTTTACAGCATTTTGAATTTCTGCTCCAGATCCTTCGCGGAGAGTTTTCGTTGGAACAGTATAAAGAGTGTAGCCCGTTAAGGAATGGTAGTAAAGTAGACCTTCAGCTTCATCCAGTGCAATTCCATCTGAATGTATCGTGTTCCTATACTGTTTTCCATTGATCGTCAATTCATCGGTTTCGGCAAGGGTAGAGTAGTGGTCGCTTAAAACACGTTGACTTTCACCAGTTTCCAAATCAATAACTACTAAACCCGCATGATTTGAATCGGTAAGATAAATATGATCGTTCGTTCTATCAACACGCAGATCATTGATATAAGAATCCCTGTAGAAACTATCATCTCCTAATTCATAAATATGCTTCAACTTATTAGATTCGAGGTCAAAGACAAATATTCGTGGATTACTCACCACTCCTTTAAATAGCGGATTTCTCGTATCCAGGACAAACAACTCATCTTCAGAAGCAATGACAGATTGCACCGCCACAAATATGGAGTCCTGATCTTTATCTCCAACTTTCCAGGAATTCCATTGAGCGTTGGGATAAGGTGCAGCCGCTCTGTTTTCACCGATCTCCACTACAGAATACTCGACATTCTTTCGCCATCTTGGAAAATTCGCGAAGATCCTTCCTGTATCGCTAAGGCTAATTCCGGTAACCTGCTGCCCCTTAAAATCCGCTACTTTTTCCAATGCAGATTGCGGAACTATCGGCTCCTGGCATGTTACATTCTGGGAAAGAACTATCAGAGCTAAGAGTAATATTTTTTTCATATTGTATTAGTTAAAAAAGAAAAGAACTGAAGTTCATTCAGTTCTTTTCGAATATGTTGGTTGATTATGCTTTTACTGCATTGTTAATCTCTGTATCACCAGATAGAATTTCAAAAGTTTGATTACTTCTTATATCATCCTCGAGAACGGCTACCAATGTACGGGCAACGTCTGCTCTGGAGATTTCACCCATTTCTGAAAACTTTTCTTCTAGTTTGATCTTGCCAGAAGCATCCTTGTTGTTCAATGATCCTGGTCTTACAATCGTGTAATTTATACCACTGGATCTTAAATGTTCGTCGGCATTCTGTTTTGCTTTAAGGTATTCGTGCAGATCTTCGCTTACTGAAGGATCATCTGCTCCCATAGAACTTAACATTACAAATTTTGAAGCTCCTGAACTTTTAGCTGCATCAGTAAGTTTTTTAGCTCCTTCCTGGTCTACACCTATAACGTTCTTACCACCAGATCCAGCAGCAAAGATCACCTTGTGTGCATTTTCAGTGGTATGGCTCAGATCTTTCTCCAAATCGGCCAGAATAGTCTTTACATTTTGAGATTCGAACTCTTTTTGCTGCTCTTCTTTTCGTACCATGGCTATTGGCTCATACTCTGAAGAGTTTTTAAGTAGATCCACAATAATTTTTCCTGTAGTTCCGGTTGCTCCGGCAACTAATACATTTTTTCCTTTACTCATAACAATTATTTTTAATGAACGATTCTAAATTTATTTTAGTTGTTTTCGAAGGTTTCGGCAAGACTCACGATAACTTTACCCTGGGCTCTGCCCGTAGCAAGATATTCGAAAGCTTCAACTGCTTTGTCGAAAGAATAGACCAGGTCAATAACCGGTCTAATTGTTCGGTCTTCCACCATCGTTTTGATTTCCTTAAGCTGAGGTGCATTTGGCTGCATCCAGGTTAAAGTATAATGTGCAGATTTTTCCTCAATAAGTTTGCTCAGCTTTTCTGGCATTTGATAGTCGGTCATTCCCATTTGCTTAGCCGTTTGATCATCTGGCGGTCCAACGATACTTGTCACTTTTCCACCATCTTTAATGATCTCAAAAGCATCGAATGTATATTGATCACCAAGAGTATCGAATACGATATCCAGGTTGTTCGCAACTTCCTTGTAATCTTCATTCTTATAATCGATCACTCTATCTGCACCGAGTGCTTTAACCCATTCCACATTCGTATCACTTGTGGTAGTATAAACTATAGCACCTATAGATTTTGCATACTGAATCGCAAAGCTACCTACGCCACCAGAACCTGCATGGATGAGTATACGATCGTCTTTTTTGATATCAGCTTTCTGTAGCGCCTGCATTGCGGTAAGTCCGGCAAGTGGCAAAGAGGAAGCCTTTTCGAAAGTCACGTTTTCAGGTTTATGTGCGATCACATTAG
>NZ_JBLWIM010000008.1:43108-43374 GCF_048381525.1 Christiangramia qingdaonensis | reverse complement strand
CCATGTATTCCTGTGGTACACGCCCATATACTTCATCTCCAACTTTAAAGTCTTTAACTTTACTCCCAGTTTCTACGATTTCTCCACTCATATCATAGCCAATCCCCGTTGGAAGATCCAGTTTCAGCATATCTTTTAGATGACCCTGAACTAATTTGTAATCTATTGGATTTAGGGCAGCAGCTTTTACAGCAACCAAAACATCATTATCGGCAATTTCGGGTTTACTGGTTTCAGCAAATTCAAGACCGTCCTTAATTTCTCCG
>NZ_JBLWIM010000008.1:0-43038 GCF_048381525.1 Christiangramia qingdaonensis | reverse complement strand
CAATATATCTATCCAGGAATCAAGTGTTTTCTTTAACAACATAACATCTGTGACCTGCACGTCCTCATTGAGTAGTTTCCCAAGTAGATCTTTAGGAATATTCCTGGCTTGTTCTTTATAATCAAGTCCCTTCCTGGTTAAATTGACTTTTACCGTTCTTTCATCTTCGGAAGAACGGGTACGTAACAGTAAACCATTTTTTTGCATTCGCTGAATGAGAGGTGACAAAGTATTAGTGTTAAGTAATAGTTTCTTTCCAATCTGATTGACAGATTGTTCATCTTTCTCCCAGAGTACAAGCAATACAAGGTATTGAGGGTAGGTTAGACCCATGGTGTCCAGGTAAGGTTTGTACGCCCTTGTGATCAATCTAGATACAGAATACAAGGGAAAACAAATTTGATTTTCTAATTTTAGATTCTCAATATCTTCCATCATTATCATTTCTTAGAATTTCTCCAGGCTGTCCATGCGCCGGTAGACCATAAAACCCAGGCTATAAGTACAGGCTGAAAAAATAATCTTATAAGTCTCGCTCTATCTGAATCCAGAACTCCAAAAGCATCTTTACCATCTACATATTGCGCGATATTTCCCGGAAAGATCAGTACAAAGAAAATTGCCAGGAACCAGCCAACCTTAACACGCTGATTTTTCCAGAAGAGTAGGGCAAGACCCAGAATCATTTCAACGATCCCCGAAAGTATAACCACTAGATCTTTGCTCATTGGCACCCAGTCTGGAACTTGCGCCTGGAAATCCACGCGGTTAAAACTTAAATGACTAAATCCTGCGTAGATCATGAAAACTGAAAGTAGTATTCGGAAGATATTCTGCAGGGTAGTAGTTTCAATATAATTCCTCATAACATTTGTTCTACACACGATTATGTCGTGCACGATGCAAATGTAGGTTGAATGAATCGTTCTGGCTACAGACTTACCAAAAGTTTAACTTTAGTCTGCATTCTATGTTGTCTACAGAAGACTAGTTATTCTTATTTTCTCTGTACATCCTTTAAGAGCCAGTCATTTACAGGTCTGTTATCATGGGAGTGGATCACCACAATATTTCCAGTTGTTTCAAAGACTACTGCTTTTACATCTTCCAGTTCTACGATATTTGCTTCTCTTAATTTAGAACGAAGGTCGGTTACCGTAACTCTTGCTTTGGTAAGATTATCGTGTAAGATATCCTTTCCATCCATTAAGAGCAGGGGAGAATTGTCTATTGCTTCTCTGAAAAAATCCCATCTTCTCAGGTATGCTGCTACTAATTGAAATAGGTATATAAAGAAGAGTCCAATCATGCCTTCCGGAAGAGTTACAGAATCAGATAGTACCGTGGTGGCCAGCATCGACCCCACAGCAACGGTCATCGCAAAGTCAAAACTCGACATTTTTGAAAAGCTTCTTTTCCCGAAGATCCTGGTATATATGATTATCGATACATAAATTCCCAGGCAGGAAATTATAATTGCTAAAGCAGAATTCAATGTTAAATCAAACCATTTTTCCATAACTAGATACTTTTAAAAATTATTTAGTTCGTTACATGTTCAAATAAAAAAACCGCTGGTTTTCACCAGCGGTTTTTCTTCCTATATACATTTAAACAGGTATAGACATTGCTTCTTTTTGCCTAGACCAGTTTCTGTGAGCAGCGATCTGTTCAATGAACTTTTCTGGAGTTTCATCAATTAAAACTGCTGCATCTTCCTTGAACTTATCCAGATATGTATTCTCTATCTTATCCATCACCACCTTGTCTATTGCAATTGCTTTGCAATGTTTCAGAGTTTCATTGACGAATTTTGCCGTTTTAGGAGCTTTGTTTAAAGCTTCCAGACTTTTACTACCTCCCGGAATATAAATAGCATCAAATAGAACACTTTCCGTAGTTAATAAAGCCGCGTCCACTTTATGACTTTTACCCTTATCACACTTTACAGTACCACCATGAGGGGCTAGCAATTGAACCATCGCTCCTTTATCTTCTAACGCTTGTTTCATTTTTCCCATCGACTCACCATCAAATCCATTTCCAACAAGAAAACCGATCTGGCGTGTAGCAATACTATCAGATTTTAGATGAGTAAGGCTAAGTGCTTCAGATTTATCGAGATAATTTTTTTTCTTAGGAGGTTGGTGCTTTTCTACATCGGCATCTGCTCCAATAGCCAAGTTTACCGGACCATCAACTTTACTCGGAATTTCCATACCTAATCCTTCAGCAACTTTAGCCGCAAGATCCTCATCGATCTGGTTGATGATATAAAGCATACGTTCCTTGATATGATCGTAAGTACATTTTCCTATTTCGAAAGTATAAGCATCTGCAACGTGATCCTTTTCCCAGTCGGTCAAACTTCTATAGAACATCGCTGGTTGAGAATAATGATCATTGAAACTCTCGCTTCTAGCTCTGGTCTTTCTACCATCAATTCTTTCTTCGTAAGGAGTGAATCCGCCTTCAGCCATTTTTGCAAGATGAGGACAACCTCCACCTATGGAATTAGGAAAATATGCCGTCTTACCTTTGTTGATCGTCATTCTCATATGAGCGTCACGCTGATTGTTGTGCGTTTCGTTCACAGGACGGTTTATTGGTAATTCGTGGAAGTTTGGACTTCCAAGCCTCGACAACTGCGTATCTGTGTAAGAGAATAATCTACCTTGTAATAACGGGTCGTTAGAAAAATCTATTCCGGGTACGATATGCCCTGGGTGGAATGCAACCTGTTCAGTTTCTGCAAAGAAATTGTCTGGGTTACGATTTAAGGTCATTTTACCAATACGTTGTACCGGCACCATTTCTTCGGGAATCAGTTTTGTTGGATCCAGAATATCAAATTCGAACTTATGTTCATCTTCTTCAGGAATGATCTGTAGTCCAAGTTCCCATTCTGGAAAATGGCCTGCATCAATTGCATCCCAAAGATCTCTTCTATGGAAGTCGGTATCAGCGCCATGAATTTTCACTGCTTCATCCCAGGTTACGGAATGTGTACCTAATAATGGCTTCCAGTGGAATTTCACGAAATGTGACTTGCCTTCAGCATTTACCAATCTAAAGGTGTGAATACCAAAACCTTCCATCATTCTAAAACTTCTTGGAATCGCACGATCACTCATAACCCATATATGGTTGTGCAGTGTTTCGGTAGTTTGGGATACGAAATCGTAGAACGTATCATGAGCAGACGCTGCCTGAGGAATATCTCTATCTGGCTCTGGCTTTACGGCATGAATTAGGTCCGGAAACTTCATGGAATCCTGAATAAAAAACACAGGCATGTTATTTCCTACAAGGTCAAAGATTCCTTCCTCTGTATAAAATTTCACGGCGAATCCGCGAACATCTCTCGCCAGGTCTGCAGAACCTTTATTTCCCGCTACAGTTGAGAATCTTACGAAAACAGGTGTTTTCCTGTTGGTATCTGTGAAAATTGGCGCCTTGGTATATTTATCCATACTTTCATATAGTTCAAAATATCCATGAGCTCCACTTCCTCTCGCATGAACGATCCTTTCCGGAATTCTTTCATGATCGAAATGTGTGATTTTCTCTCTTAATATAAAATCTTCCAGGAGTGTGGCCCCCCTTTCACCGGCTTTCAGGGAATTATTAGTGTCGTTCACTTTAACACCCTGATTAGTGGTCATCGTTTTACCTTCAGCATTTTTTGTATCCCGGGACAGATCCTGGGATTTTTTGTCCTTTTCTTTCTCACTCATCTTTGAATTGATTTATCATTATGGTTGTACTAAAATTACCAAGTAATATTGAAACTGATGTGCGGTATTGAATCGCTTCCTTGCCGTTGAAACGATTTTAGCAGAATTATAACAAAATGCTGTTTGTCTTTGGAATCTCTTAACAGATTCAGCAAATTACTTTTAGCAATGCCGAAGCAAGGATTGTTGTGGCATTAACTTTCTATTGTATTTTTTAATTTCAGGTAGGTTTTTCCAGAGAAAAATTAAAGGTAGTTCCTTTGTTCAAAATGCTCTGCACTGAAATTTGGCCATTCATGGAATCCACCAGTTTTTGAACTGTGCTCAGTCCAATTCCATGACCTCGCTCATCTGGTGTTCCGTTTACGTTAATGACAGTAAACAGTTCAAATATTTGATCCAGGTGTTCTTCAGGAATACCAATTCCATTATCTGAAACAGAAAAATGGTAGAAAGCGCCATTTTCATAGCAGTCTATATTAATCATAATCTCTTCAGCATCATTATATTTCAAACTATTGCTAATCAGGTTCATCATGATCTGTCCCAGTCCTGCTCGGTTAACTCGAATTTTTAAATTTTCTTCCGGAAGGCGAATATCACAATTGGAATCTATATGTAAGAGATCGATAGTATCCTCAAGTAGATCATTCAGAAAGAATTCTTTTACTTCCGAAGCTTTTGAACCATCTTCAGAATAATATTCGAGTAAACCAGTGATATATTCACTTAATTTTAATCCGGAGTTTTTAATGTAATCGAGATATTCTTTCCCCTTTTCATCGATTACGCTGGCGTATTTAGCTTTTACGATATCTGAGGTAATGATCATGTTCGCCAGGGGCATCTTGAGCTCATGGCTCACATTGCCAGCAAATTCCCTAAGGATCTTATTATTTTCAAGCTGATTGCTTTGCGCCTTTTTTAATTCAGTGTTCTGTAGATGATATTCATATAAGATCTCTACCTGTTTACCCAAAGCGATCAATGATCTTTTTTGATGTATGCTTAATTTCTTAGGTGTTTTGTTTATTACACACAGCGTTCCCAGCGGTAAACCTTGCTTATTTAAAATTGGAACTCCGGCATAAGATCTAAAATGGGTTTCCTCGTCCAGCACAAGGGGATTATCTTCAAAGCGAGAATCTTCCAGAGCATTGTCCACCTCGAAAACCTTGTTAGGTTCCAGGATTGCATGTCCACAAAATGAAACATCACGGCCGGTTTGATCTGCTCCCAGACCTTTTTTAGACTTGAACCATTGAATGTCCTTATCCAGAATGGTAAGCAGCGCTACAGGAGTACGACAAATTTCACTGGCCAGGGTCGTAATGTTATCGTAGCATTCTTGAGGGAGTGAATCTAGTAGGCCAAGTTGTCGTACACTTCGTAATCTTAGATCTTCGTTTTCCGGTATATCGGGTTTCTTCATATAAGTAGCATATCGAAGGTTTAAGGTGATGCTGTATTCGGTCGGATTTCAAAAGTACGTTTCCTGACGCCGTTCCGCAAATTGTCTAACTCAATTTCGGATGTACAATAAATGAAGTTTTCAAGGTTTAGAATGACAGATTCATGTTCAAAAATAGTCCTAAAGCAATAATTTCTCAATTGGTTGATGAGCTCTGAGAATCTCTATATCTTTAATTTTTTTAAAAAGAAAGATAGATCTATGCGCATTGTTAATGCTTACCAGAATAACCTGAAGAATATAAGCCTCGAGATCCCTGAGAATAAATTAATAGTTCTTACCGGACTATCAGGTTCAGGAAAATCATCGCTCGCAATGGGAGTTATCGGCAATGAAGGTTACAGGTTCTTCCTGGAAAGTTTACCAGCGTATAATCAACAGAATGCGAATCTTATTCCTACTGCGGAAGTTGATGATATCAAGGATCTTCCTCCGGTCATAAAAGTTGAGCAATCCAAGAGGTTTCAATCCATTAATACCACCTTCGGAACTCTTTCTGAACTGGCTTCAGTTTTTAGAATTCTTTTTGCCCGTTACTCCGCAAGTAAGCCAATGAGCAAATCTTTATTCTCTTTTAATCATCCAAAAGGTGCCTGTGAAACCTGTCGAGGAATTGGTGAAGCTGAATATATTGATATTAAAAAACTGGTTGGTGATGAAAATAAGACCTTAAGAGAAGGAGCAATTACTACCACTTTGCCCGGTGGTTATATCGTTTATTCTCAGATCACTGTTGAAGAACTTGACAAAGTATGTCACGCACATGGATTTAGCGTGGATATTCCCTGGAAGGACTTAACAGAAGAGCAAAAAGATGTCGTCCTGAATGGAAGCGATCGCCTGAAGGTTTTTTACGGTAAACATACTCTCGAATCAAGATTACGCTGGGAAGGCTTTAAAGCGAAACCAAGAGAGGAAGGTTATTATAAAGGAATGCTTCCAATTATGCAGGATATTCTTAGAAGAGACCGAAATAAGAACATTTTGAGGTTCGCTAGTTCCAGTATCTGTCCCGCCTGCCATGGCGCCAGGATCAAGCCAGATCATCTGAAATTTGAGTGGCAAAACAAAAATTTTGCTGAATGGATGGATATTCCACTTGCGGAATTACATAAACTTTTAGATAGCCTGGAACTTAAGGGTGGAGAGAAGGAGCTGGTTTATAAGATCCAGGTACAACTCAACGATCTGGTACAATTAGGAATGGGTGAATACTGTTTAAGTACGCCAAGTTCTAAGATCTCTTCTGGAGATGCGCAACGTGTGAAATTGATCAAACAGGTAAACAGCAACCTGCAGGGTATATTATATATTTTCGATGAACCGTCAATTGGCCTCGCAGAAAATTATCAAAAGCATCTACGACATATTCTCCAAAGATTGATCGCCAGGGGAAATACGGTAATGGTAGTAGAGCATGATCTTGGTTTTATTCGTTCCGCAGACTGGATCATAGAATTAGGTCCTGAAGCTGGAAACAAAGGTGGAGAGATTATCTTTAACGGTCCATTGGATCAATTTTTAAAATCTGATTCCATATCCAGTCCTACTCTCGAAGAAATGAATGCTTCGGAAGAGGTTTCTTCAAATGTTTCAAGTAGTTCAATAGCTGCAATAAGGGCGGAATCAGGACGACTGACCGTTATAAGTCGGAAGAATGAAGCGATCGAAAAGAAGCTTCAGAAAATTTCCAAAGAAAGAGATTTGAAACTGGTGACAGTAAGTGATCAGCCCATAGGTAAAACTCCGCGTTCCAACCCGGCGACCTATACCGGCTTAGCCGAAAAAATTCGTGATCTTTTGGCCAAATCAGGTGACGCAAAAAATAGCAAATTAGGTAAAGATTCGTTTTCATTTAACAATAAAGCTGGCAGATGTACAGAATGTGAAGGTGCCGGTGTGATTAGTCTTTCTATGAATGTGATGGGGACGATCAACCAGGTTTGCCCTGTTTGCAAAGGTAAGCGCTTCAAAAAGGAAGTGCTGGAAGTGAAATGGAATGGGAAGAATATTGCAGACATTTACAATCTAAGCATATTAGAAGCAATCTATTTTTTCGCAGTAGACAGGAAAATATTAAATATTCTCAAACTGATGAAAGACTTAGGATTGGAATATTTAAAATTAGGGCAACCTTCCAATACCTTATCTGGAGGAGAAGCCCAGAGAATCAAATTGACCAAGCATTTTGCCAAACCTTCCAGAGACAATTTTCTAATCCTTGAAGAGCCTAGCATTGGACTGCATCAGCGTAATGTGCAACAATTAATTACTGCTTTACATAAGCTAAAAGAACAAACAGCAGGTATCGTATGTTTTGAAAATCATGAACTTTTTAAATCGCAGGCTGATTCTTTCTTCGATAATTCACAAGCTGTACTGGAGACTTCTAAACCAGAATTAGCGATCCAGCAGAGAGATGAGATTAGAATTCGGGGAGCGCGTACACACTACTTAAAAGATCTTGATCTTAAATTGCTGAAGAATACGTTGAGCGTGGTCACCGGCATCTCGGGATCTGGGAAATCTTCTCTTCTTATAGATACGCTGCATGCGTATGGGATGCAGGAGATGACAAGGCAATTTTCAGCATATCAACAGTCCAGGGTTGGGGTAAACTTTCAAATGGAAGTCGATCAAATCGACGGTTTAACGCCTACAATTTGCGTGACCCGAAAAGTGCCTAATTTCACCAATAGGTCTGATCTTGCCAAGCAAACTGGGATCGATAAGCTTTTAAGATTTGCTTTTTCCAGAAAAGCGGAGTTTGAGGGAGAAGAACTTTCAGCCAGTCATTTTTCCAACAATCATGAACTTGGCAAGTGTAAGATCTGTGACGGCTTTGGCGTGGAACTACTACCAGATGTCAAGAAGCTTGCACCCAATACTAATTTAAGTATTTCAGATGGAGTTTTTGAACATAATAAAGCGCTTTCCTACTATGGGCAGAGGGACAGCCAGTATATGGCAATACTCGAAAAAGTAGGGCAGGAACATGGTTTTGACCTGAATACTGCATTCAACCAATTTTCCGAAGAACAGAAGAGGATTATTTTTGAAGGAACCGGAGAAAAAATTTGGGAAACCCAGTGGAAGTTCAGAACTAAAACCAGGGAAGGAATTCAACAGGTCAAAATGAAATGGGAAGGCCTGGATAATTACCTCAAGCAGGAATATTATAAGACCCGAAAAAATAAATTTATTGAGAATTTAACTGCTCTATTCACCCCGGCTATTTGTAGCAATTGCTTCGGAAGTGGACTAAAACCTGAAAGATTAAAATTTGAGATTGGAGGTCTGTCTATTCGTGAGATCAAGAACCTTGATTTTTCCGGGCTTGACCAGTGGATTCAGAATGCAAACACTTATCTGGAAATCGATCAGGAATTGGTTGAAAAGATTAGGCCATTTATTGAAAATACGGTACATAGGGCAACTCAGCTGCATATAGATCATCTTCAGTTAAACCGAAAATCTCAAAGTTTATCTGGTGGTGAAAACCAGCGGGTGGCTTTGATCACCCAGTTAAATAGTCCGTTAAAAGGAGTTACTTATCTTCTGGATGAACCTTCCGCAGGACTTTCGGGACATAATATTCCAGATCTTATAGCGATTCTTAAGGAATTGGTAGCCAAAGGAAATACAGTACTTGTAATAGAACACAATAAAGAGATCATCCAGGCGGCGACCGAGCTAATTGAAATTGGTCCTAAGGCTGGGAAAAATGGCGGACAAATTACTTTCCAGGGAACTCCAGAAGACTTTGTAAAGAAAGAAAGTACCCATGCCTATTTCAAAAGACAAGATGCCGGATTCGAGTTTACTTCTGAAAGTGAGCGAAAAATTGAAATAAAGGGAGTTTCGCGTTATAATTTGCAACGCAACTGTTTAGAAATTCCAGTTGGAGGAATCACTGCACTTAGCGGAAAAAGTGGAATTGGTAAGACAACACTGGTCAAGGATATCATTATTCCTTCTATTAGAAATCAGAAACCGGTTTATTGTGAACAGATAGTTTATCCTGAAAATTATAAAAATGCCTATTATTTTGAGGCAAAGAAATTAAGATCACATTCCGCCACATTACTGGTTTCTTACCTGGATTTCCTAAAGGATATTGGAAAGATCTTTGCTGAAAATTCGAAATTAAAACCCAAGGATTTTACTTATAAAACAAAGACGAGTCAGTGTCCCGATTGTAAAGGTAAGGGTTACGTGGCAACGAGTCTTGATGTTACTGCCAATGCTGTGGAAACCTGTGAAACCTGCCAGGGACAGCGGTACAAACCAGAAATTCTCGAACATACGATTTATAGTAAGAATATCGCTGAGGTTCTTAATATGGATCTTCATGGCTTTAAGGCCTGGTTGAAGGAACATGGTGAACTTGAGAAATTAGGGGAGGTTCTGGAAAAACTTCAGGCAATAGGTCTTGGTCATTTAAATTTGGATCAGCCTATTCAAAGCCTGTCTTCAGGAGAGAAGCAGCGTCTATTATTGCTGAACTGGTTGTTGCAAGGTAGCAAAGATGTACTATATATACTTGATGAACCTAGCACTGGCTTACATTATGAAGATATAGATTTGCTCCTAAAGATTCTGAAAGATCTAAGTATTGAAAATGATATTCTGGTGATCGACCATAACCCTTATTTACTGGAGAAAATTGGAATCGGTTTAGAGCTGAAGTAGCATTACTATCAAAACAAAAGATCCGGTATGAAGATTTAATTTCTTACCGGATCTTTAACTAAATAAGCTATAGCTTTATTTCATATCTTCTACGAACTGAGAAAATACTTTTCTATGCATCTCAAGATCAAGATCTGGTGAAACTGAAACTCTCGCAATGTAATCCTTGTCATCTTCCTTTGTTGTACCCTGTGTTGAGGTAGCTGGTATCGTCCAGTAACAACCTTTTAACTGACCGTAACTTACACAATACTTGCTTTCTTCAGGAATCCTGGTGATCATCATAGTGATCAGTTTTTGATTCAGGGATCTTTTGTAAGATTCACGATCTGCAGCGGTTTCTCCTTTTGTTGGAAGGTCAAGAGAAAATACGGAAGGTGTGAAACCTGCAGCAGCTAATTCTTCAGAAACAAAATTGATCTTTGCTTCGGGAAGTTCAGATTTAATGAAATTCACAAATTCACGGGTATTTTTATAGGCATTTGCAATTCTTTGATTCATGGACGGTAATTGTTCCGCTAGAATTTCGACCTGCAGGGAAGTTGCTTCATTATCGCAAACCTTCAAATGCGTATCGATTTTATCCATTAATCCTGCAGCCTTTTGGTTCGCTACAGCATAACCGGCCGTACATTTTCCACCACTCGGGAATTTAGATCCGCTTACGTAGGAGATTACCTTTATCCCGGAAAGAATACCATCCTCACCGCAGAACTGTACATTCGGACAAAAGGTTTGATCCAGAATAAAAACAGGATATACAGCAGCTTCACCATCTGCAGTCTTACGGTTTTTTGCCAGAACCTCCTGTAGTTTTTCAAGTTCAGGAACTTCAACACGTGGATTTGTAGGGATTTCAGCAATAATCAACGGCACTGCATTTTCATTTGCAGCCTGAGCAAGTACTTTGTCGGTGCTCTGGACCATATCATTATCACCATCTACCGGTAGATCCATGATCTCAACATTATCCAGACAGGCGGCAACGCGACGAGCCTGATCATTAGTTCCCCCATAACAGTTTGGTGGCACAATAATTCGAATGCCTTTACCTGGATGTTTGGCTAAGGCATCATCGATAAGCCCCATCATGATCGCGTACTGCATGGAAAGACCACAAGAGCCTACAAGAACTTTTGATGTTGTCGCAGTGATCTTCTGAACTTCTTCGATCACTTTTTTAAGATTGTCATCATCTTTCTTCGAATTCTCTTCGGAAGAAAGGTTTACCAGCCTGTATAGTAATTTATGAGTATCGGCCGGAGTCATCGAGATCGTTTCCCTTCTACGTACATGCTGAATTTCAGAAATATAAGAAGCATTCTTTTCGCCATTTACAATAATTACACTACCCAGTTCCTGCTGAAGGCTTAGCAGAAAATCAATATTTTTATCAATATTCAGATCTTTTAGATCTGCTTTGGAAGTGATATAAATGCTACTACCATCAAAATCTGGAAGTGATTCACCTTCTTTGATCTGTAAGGTCTCAAAATCATATCCATATACACTTCGGAAAAGCTCAAAATTGAAATGTTCCGGAAGGTTTTCAGAATAAATTATTTGCGTGTTCTTCTTCTCAAATAAATTCTTCCGAAGTACAGCCAGCAGAGGAGTAGTTTGAGATGAAAAACCAACAATATGATCAGATTTCAAAGCATTCAATTTACCCACGTACCATTCTAGAATAGAGGAAAGAGGATGTCCTAATCTTATATAGTCATAGGCGGTTGGAAGCTCAGCTAGTTTTTCAGCACTATGATCATTATTAGCGTATAATGCCTCAAACTTCTCCAGAAACTCAGTTTTAGCTAGATCTTCATTATAAATATCCAGTCTGTGAGTAGTTAATTTCACCCAGTCTTCGGGAATGTTCGGGAGTATGTTTTCAATATAATTGGTCACTTTAGACTTTTCCATTACCTGTAATTTTAGATAGGCGGGAATATAGTTCAAATCACTTATTTTAAGAAAAATTACGATCGCAATTCTCTATGTGGATATTAGGAAAACAAAAATTTCTGAATGAAAATGAAAACTGTAGAAATATTATCTGAGATGGTTATTAGGATGCACGTTTTAAACCCTGGAAGTGAAAAAGTTAGAAAAGCGGCAACTGTAATTCAATTATAGTTTATGACCCTACTCATAAAATACAATTAGATGGTTAAATCTTATATAGCAGCTACCGCCATCTAATTTTTGGTGAATTTATAACTTATGTTCAGTACAAAATTACCGAATTAGTAAACGTAGGGATTTCTTAAGTTATCGTTGTAAACGCAATTTCAGGCTCACTACAGTACCTTTTTCAGGCTCAGATTCAATATTCAGAGCATCTTCAATATCATAGTCTAAAAGGGCGAGTCTTTCTTTCACTAAGCTTAAACCTTTGGAGTTATGCAGCGGATTCTTTCCAGTAGCCGAAAAACCAGAACCATTGTCGATGATTTTGCAGCACAGAGCATGCTCATCCAACTTTGTAAAAATTATATCCAGTCTTGGATCTATGCTTTCAACGGTAAATGCATGAACAAATACATTTTCGACAAATGTTTGAAGAATCATGGTAGGAACCTCTACATCGTAAGTGTCGATTGTAGGATCCAGCTCGAAATGAACCTCTACAGCATTGTTCATCCGTGTGTTTTCCACCCGTATGTAAGATTGTAAGTATTCGATTTCTTCAACCAGTAAAATTGTTGGTTTGGTACAGTGGTCAAGATTGAGGCGAATGAGTTTGGCAAAATCACCCAGGAATATCGTGGCGTTATCGATATCGCTATCCATGATATAATTCTGAATGGAATTCATGGCATTGAAGATAAAATGCGGATTCATTTGGGCGAGTAAAGCTTCCATTTTAGTTTCTTCAAATCTTCTTTGAATAGCTCGTTTTTGCCGTTCGAATCGTTTGTTCTTAGCAAGTTCATATTTATAGATCGCGTATACGATCGCCATTATTGCCAGAAAAATGTAAGTAAAGAACCACCAGGTTTTCCAGAATGGCGGTTTAATATTGAAGTTAAGAACGTTCTGAGAGTACGTTAATCCTGTGCTGGAATCCAGAACACGAACCTGCACTTCATATTCATTAGCTGGCAGATATGGCAATAGAATTTCAGAATTGGAGGTTGGAGTACTCCATTCTTCATCCTGATTTAGCCTGTATTGATATTGTAATTTCTTAGGATATGGATGTGTATTGGTCGAAAAATTGAGCAGCACAGTATTCTCATCGTAATCAAGATCGAGATCATTTAAAATATTTTCAGGCAGATCGTATACGCTATTATTAATAGATAAATCTTTTAGTTGAATTTCGATTACACGATTTGATGATGCAAGAATTTCTTCGATGTTGACCCTGAAAATCCCATTCTCGCTGCCAATATGTAATTCGTCATTCTCGATTTTACTGCTGAAAAAAGGCTGTTCCAGGCCTTGTTCTTCATCCAGAAAGATGATTCTGTTTTCCTCCACCAGCGTAATTCCGCGCTCGGTACCTATTATAAGCGTTGTATCATAAGAATTTAGAAACGAAATGGTGTTTCCCTGGATGCTGGCTCGAGGAATTTTGCGTACTATTTCAAAGGATTCAGGCCTATCCCGAATAATGTATACATCACCAAATTCACTGGAAATAGCGAGATTGTCATTATAAGATATAATATGCCGAAGATTTTTTTCTTTCCAGATTTTAGAATTTAGTAAAGACTTGAAACGACCTTCCTCGTAACTATAAAGACCAGAAAATACTGATGTGAAATAGGTTTTATTTTCAGTTTGTAGACTGCTAACCACCATGGTTGGTGTATCCTTATGGTCTTGTGGATAATATTGGTATGAGAAGGTTTCCAGGTCGTTGTACACCCTAACACCACCATACGGATTGGTTTCGATCAATGTCCCATCGTTCGTGAAATTGATCTCTTCTGAATGTAATGGCAAATATGTATCCAGTTTTCCATCTTGATTTATCGCAAATAAGCCAATATTAGCATTTATCCAGTACTGGTTATTTGAAGTTTTGATATCATAGAATTTAATATCGCTGGCCGCGGTAGAATGATCTAGTTCGTAAAAATGATCTTCATGCTTTGGAAGTGGTAGTGAAGTGGTATCGATATAATTCTGTTGCCAATTCTTGAATTTTCTCAAAGGAATATCGATCGAATCACTAGAGGATATTATCTGAATACCTTCGTCATGAATATAAGCTGAAGTTCCATTGATCTTTGCAAACCCCTTTATATAATGCCCCTTCAGTTCCTCGAATTTTATTAAAGGTTCTAACTGGATCTCGTAAAGTCCCGAGTTCAAAGTTCCTACGTATAATCTTTGAAATAATGCATCATAAGCGAGGGAAAATATGTCTTTACCTGGTATCCCAAAGGAATTTGAGCGATTGCTGAAATCTTCATTCAGTTCGAAAACACCCCCATTACTGTCATAAATTCCCCAGGCTGCGGCATAGATAGTAGAGTCCCTCGTTTTTACATAATCCCAGATTATTGAACTCCCAAGTTCTTCTGAAACAAGGTCTTCTGATTTTATATATTCTGAAATTTCAGATTTAGTATAATGCCCCTTATTGCTGCTGAAGAGACTGTTATTTTCAACGAATGCGGAATAGATATACTTTTGATCGTTTACCTGTTTTAAACTGAAAGACCCTTCCGAAGAGATTTTAAAAACTCCGGTTCTATAGGTTGTAACATAGAGTTCCTCTTCAAATTCGAAAAATCCGGAAACTCTTAGTAAAGCTTCAGATCCTTCATTTTTCCAGGACTGAATATCAAATGTTTTTAAATCAACTCTTGAAACACCATCACTAGTTCCAACATACATATAATCTTTGTATGGAAAAAGATGTACGATCTCATCATGAACGAGTCCGTCTTTTGTAGAAATGATCTTGAAATCATCACCATCGAAAACGCTTATGCCGCCGCCGTAACTTCCAAACCAGATCCTCTTCTGCTTATCTTCAGTGATCGCCCAGCAACTATTAAGGGCCAGGCCATCTTCTTCAAAATAACTTTGAAAAATATTGTTCTGCTTACTCACGATCCCATTCTCGGTTCCTATCCATAGCACATTATTGCTATCAACGAACAATGCTCGGACTGCATTATTTGGGAGTTCATTCGCAGCAGAATAGTTTCTGGAGGGAAAGTTCTGGGCCCAGATGCACTGGACACAAAAAAGAAAGCAGATAAAGCTTTTACTGATTTTGTAAGATCGCATTAATGAATTCCTCTTCTTTACGAAAGGAAACCGGAAGTTTCTCTCCGTTGGTTAACTCAACTTCCTTGTTCGCTTTATGGTAGCGCACTACAAAGTTCAGGTTGATGACATAACTTTTATGTATTCTTAGAAATGCTGAAGGGAGGATTTCTTCTACAAACTTAAGTGTTTTTGTGGCAGTTTTAGTAGTTCCATCAATACCTTTAATAGAGCAATAATTACTTTCAGCCTTACAATAGAGAATTTGATTAGAATGAATTAGCTCAAAACCTTCCAGCGTAGGAAAGGCAAGTTTCGCTATATTTTGATCATTTACATTCAAATTTTCCAGCAGTAACGTCAATTTATCTTTTGTAGATAATTTTCTTTTTCGTTCCTCAAAACGCTTGATCGCATCACCCAGGTCGATATGATTGATGGGTTTCAGGATATAATCCAGAGCACTCTGCCTTATGGCCTGAACAGCGAAACGGTTATGAGCGGTGGTAAATATCACTTCAAAATTTATAAGATCGAATTGCTTGAATAATTCAAAACCGCTCTTTTCAGGCATCTGGATATCAAGAAATACCAGCTCAGGTGTATAGTTGTTTATAGCAATAACGCCGGTGTCAACAGAATGACATTTGGCTACAATATTGAATTTGTTAGGAAAATGCCTTAGAAGTGTTTTTTCTAGTACATTTTGAGCGCTTAACTCATCATCGATGATGACTACTTTAATCATTATTTTCACTTTTTAAAAAGGATGAATCCCGTTCTAAACTTAGGTCATCCCTCAAAATTTGTTGTTATTTAATCTGCTTCTAAAATTATTACAGATTCCTTTTCTAATATATTGTCTGTTGTTCGTTAAGCCTCTAAGGGGCTGGTCAATATTTCTTTTCGGATCAATAGCAGCACTGGTTTCCAGCATGAATATATGCGCCGGTGAACCTTGGCTAATATACTTATACATACCCAAAAAAATGTATTTTCAGTCGCCATTTCAAGTATTCTCGATGAACGATTGCAAGCGTCCTCAACTATAAATGATTTTCTGGCTTTTCCGGTCTGTTCTACAACTTCATTAAAATTTCCTTCTTCAATAGTGCAACGATCTAGAATGCATGCTTTATCGAGAAGAATATGGGTATCAAAGAGGACGGGAGAAACTAAATGAACTATGGCACCTAATGATCTGGCAGGTTTATATTCCAATTCTTCAGTGGGAGTGATGCGTACGATCGAATCTTTCTGGATCCAGATATCCTGTAGCAAATCTTCAGTACCAAGTTTGGTATTCCGAAGTAAGAGATTGTATCCTGTTTCCATAAAAGTGTCGGCAATAATTTATTCCGAAGGAGTAACGGCGAGAGGTTTCGCTTCCAGTCCCATTTTCAAATCTAAAAAGTTTTAGGTGAAAAAGTGATTGATGACATGAAATTCTAAGAATAACTGCAGGTTAGAGCTGCATAAGCATTTTCTTAGACTAGCATCAATGCTTTAATCATCACTGTTTACTTTGTATAATTAGAAATTTGAAGTCGGCTATTGTGGTATATAGGAACAGCTCATGGAGGAAACTTAGATCAATTGCAGATCCTTCATGATAGATATCAAATGCGGATTCGTATTCGCTCTAAATTCATCCCTTAATTCCTTTAGCCTTTTTTCGATCGCACTTTTACTACTTGGCTTGATATTCTTATCTTTTAATTCCTTTTGAATTTCGTCCTGGGTAAACCCATTTGCGAGATATTTTACAATATTGATTTCGAAATCATTTAATGTAAGCACGTTTTTCTGGTTTAGTATCTTTTCAATCGACGGAGAGTTATAGGCAGCCCCTTCATTCAAATTCAGGATCGCCTCTTTCAACTCTTTTAGTCCGCTTCGGTCTTTACAAATATAGGCATCTATATTACCGCTTGCCCAGAGTTCCCTGACTGTTTGAGGATGGTCTTCTATAGAGTTCACGATAACTTTAAGTTGAGGATCTTCGAGTTTTAACGCTGCGATCAGTTCTTTTCCGGAAGTCAATTTTTCCTCCCGGTAATCTGGTTTGAAGGAAAGATCACAAATAAGAAGATCATAAGGTTTCCCTTCCTGAATGGCTTTTTTTGCCAGAAGCCAGGCTTTATCACAATATTGTGCGTGATCTACCTGAACAATTTTCAAATCTTTTAAAACAAAAGCGACAGCATGATTTATACTGTCCATATCTTCAGCAACCAGAACTTTTTTAAACATGTGAAAATTATATGGGAATTTGAATTAAAACCTTCAATCCTTTTTCCTGTTCAGTTTCAAAATTAAGTTTTCCTTTGATAGAAAGAATACGGTTTTCCATATTTAGAAAACCATTACCAGATTGCAGACTTTGACGTGAAGTACCTATTCCATTATCAGAATACTGAATGTGCAACGTTCTTCTTTCTTCGGAAAATACAATAGCTACCAAACTGGCTTTACTGTGCTTGTTCATATTGATCATGATCTCCTGAAGGACACGATAAAGAATGATCTTTTTCTCCGGGCTTAAGCTTTTCCAGTTGATGCTATTCTCCCCGCGAAGAATTAGTCTGGTATCTGCCGGTAAACTGGAACTAAGCGTGGAAAGTAAATGGGGTAAATAGTCTGCTCCTGTTGGTATACTACTGTTTTCCCTGGAAATATTACGTGTCCGGTTATAAATGTTTTCCAGCTTATCCATGAGTGTATTTGGAGCAATCGTATCCATGCCGCTCATGACATTGTAGACATCGTTTGCCAGTTCATCGTGGATCTTCTTGGAAATTCTGGATTCTGTACGATGCGCTTCGCGAATTTTATCCTTGGTATGTCTTTGTCTTAAATAATAGAAGCCGAATCCACCACTAACTAAGACCAGCAAACTTCCTAATGATAATATGATAATCTGGTCCTGCAGTTGCTCTTTCTCTATAGCCTGTAGAGCCGTTTGATCTTGTAATTGATTGATCTCTAATTCTTTCTGTTCTTCGTCAAATGTAATTTTAGCGAACATATTTTTTGCCTGAATACTTTCCGTACGTATGCTATCACTCAGCTCAATATAGCGTGTTGATAGTTCTTTGACCGACTCCATTGGCGATAGCTGGATCAATTTTTCTATGGCATTTAATTGAGCCGATTTACTATTGAGTTCCCTCGCAGTAAGAAGCAGGCTATCTGCATAGAGTTTTGAAATATTCTCATCACTATTCCGGTAATAATTAGCCAGATGATCATAACTGGCGAGCAGGCCATTTATGCCATTATTTAGAAGCCTTATATTCCTTGCTTCCAGCAATTCAACTTCCATATTGGCGGTAGAATCCTGCAACCACCTGGTGTAAGCCAGATTATCTAAGAATCTGGCCTTAGAGAGAATATTTGTTGAATCAGATCTACGAAGGATGCTTTTAAAAACAGCTATGGCTTCATCGTAATTCTTTTGATCCTGAAGAGAAAGTGCAATATTGTTAAGATTACTTAAGCTGTCTTTGATATTAGCAGCGAATGCAAGAGCGTTTCTCCATTCACGTATGGCATCACTTTGGAAACCCTGGTTACGATATGCTGTTGCAATAATGTTGTAAGCGGTACTAAAGTAAGTGGAGTCAATGGGATCCAGTAGTTTGAGGGCTTCAGCAGCAGTTTGTTGAGCTCCGGTATAATCTGTTAATCTGCTTTGTGCATCAGCCATTTCTATAGTTCTGCGCCCTGCCTTCGCAGAATCTCCATCCGCAAGGTGTAATTTTCTGGAGATAAATGCATTTCTAAAATATTCTTTATAATCGTTTACAGAGCGATGAATAATAGCTTTACGGTAAAAACCTGTGGCTTCAAAATGAATATTTTCATAGATCCTGGATTGATCGATCATTTTTGAGGAATAGACCAGAGAGCTGTCATAATACCTTAATTGATTAAAGCTATAGATAACGCCATCCAATAACTTGAGATGCACTGTATCATTGTCGATCCTGGAAGAGGTCAGACCATATTTAAAATTAGCAAGCATTTCTGCTGGCAACTTTGATTTTAATCCTTCCTGAAAATAATATTCTCCGGTTCCTGGTTTGATTTCTTCTGAACTGTTTTCAGAAGCCTGGTCACAAGCGGTCAGGCTTAGACAAATACAGAGGTAGATCAGAAAATACTTTGAGATTTGCATTTAGCGAAAATATATAAAAACTGAGGAACCCAGAATACTTAATTGGAAAGTTTAAAAACTAGCAAAGAATGCAAGCCATTCCAGCCTTTGAAGACGAATTCCGAAGATCTTATAAAAAATATTATGTCACAAAATGGAGCAAAATCTGAAGTACATAAACCTCCATATAATTCTAACTGTTTCTAATATAAATGATCACTTATACTTCGGAATATTTTAATATTCAGTTCTTCTGAAATTGATGGGGCCAACTTCAGAATAATTAATATCAAATATCGATCTCATTATTCCGGAATAAGGTAGGCGAGAGCTCTCTTTGTTTACTTCTCGTTAAATATTTCCGAAGAACGCCTCCAGAAACTCTGTTTACATCAAATTCTATAACAAAAGCATCCGTATCTACCTCATGCAAAATTCTGTATGCTTTTTTGGTGTCTATCCTGTTTACAACCGTATGGATAATCTTTAGATCCTGCTTTTCTCCCTGACTTCCGTAACCTTTACTACCGTTATAGATCGTTAAACCCTGACCTATATGCTTAAGTAAAGCTATCTGCATTTCTTTAGATTTTTCGGTAACAATCATGAGTCCAACATAATCCTCGAAGCCTTCCAGAATAAGGTCTATGGTTTTTGCAGTAATAATATAGGTTAGCACAGAATACATGGCGACCTCGATCGAAAATAGTAAACTAGCCAGTAAAAAAAGCACCGCATTGAACCAGAAAATTATAAGACCAATGGAAATACCTGTTTTTTCATTGAGGAAAATACCCAGGATCTCGCTCCCGTCCAGAACAGATCCATTTTTTATGGCGAGGCCAATTCCTGCGCCCAGAAATAAACCGCCGAATATTGAAATAAGCAATTTATCATCTGTGATGGATTGAAAGTTCTCGAAATGAATAATGAGCGAAAGTACAAGTACTGAAATGATTGACCGTATCACAGTTTTTCGTGAGATGGTAAACCAGCCTATGACAAAGAATGGTATGCTAATGATTGGCAGAATGATAGAAATTTCTATCCCTGTGAGTTTGCTTAGTAGAATTGAAATTCCGGTTACTCCGCCATCAAGAAAGCCGTTGGGAAGCAAAAAAGCTTTTAGTCCAAGACTGGCCAGAAAAACTGCGAGTGCCAGCTGACCAATTTCCCAAACTAAATTTGCCTGTAAAAATCTTTTTATCATACAGTACAGTTCCTACTGAAATGAACCTCTCAGTTACCTTTTTCTGCAGATTTTATCTTATCTATTTTCTTTAAAATTTCATTGGCTTCATGCACTTTATCGTCACTTAGTTTTCTATTACTCGTAGATAAGCGATGAGCTTCCTCAAAAAGTTGTTTGTACTTTAAATTTAGCTTTTCAACTTCAGATTTCTTCTTAAATAAACCGAACATAACTTTTTCTTTAAATATAGGCTAAAGTCTTGATTATCCGGGTATACCCATAGGTTCTTTTGAAGCCAATAACTATGGTCAAAGGTTACTTTGGATCATTTGATGGAAAGCCTTCTAGTATTTCAGCTTAGTAAGATGACATTGGATTTTTTCACCTCTGGCGGCTGGTTTGCCAGGGTCTTCAGCACATTCACATAGCTTAGTAGTTCCATAGTCATTGAGCTTTTCATGAGCATCGGAGCGTGCCCATATAGATACAAGCGCATTTTCTTCAGGATTTTCTTCACAATCTCCGTCAATTTCAAATGCATGAATAGTATTTTCATAAAAATAGACTAAAGGATCACGTTCATACGAGGAAGTTGCCCACATCCTGAATTCATTAGGCATTTCCGTATCAAACTGAACAACTCGCTCATTTGCATTTTCTGAAATGGTTGTAAGCTTTTGGTTAGTATCCCTTATGGCAAAAGTTTTAAATTGATTCATACAGGATGGCTGGCGCATCGTATAATATAATTCTGAAGTAGCATGGTTGTGGTATGGATATAGAGTGTTTACAGCTTAAACGGTCATTCCAACCTCGGCACCAACTTTTTGTCCGTTGATATCTTCAATTCTTAACAATCCCCAATGTCCCAGGATTTCAGCATAAGCATATCCACCTCTTACATTCGCGAAATTTTTTTGATTCCTTTCACTTTCTTCAGCATACATTGGGAACCAGCCTACAGATGCCCAAAGATTTGGAAGTGATCTGGCACTTACATCATAAGGAAAATTTCGAGGTGTCTTCACCTTTTCATCAGTTACCATTTCATAGAAGTTCTTAGAGAAGACATAACCGTTAGTCCTCACTTCCGGATCACTTACTTTTGTCTCGAAAAATTCCTCGAACGTAGTTCTATCAAGCCATTTTGCCACTTCAGATCTTGCTTCGAGTTCACCGCCGGGACTATAGAGCCAATCAACATTTCCTCTTGCAGCGAAGCATGCTTTTGCAGCCTGAGGATTGTGTAGGATCTGGTAGATGTTTTTGACCAACAATTGCATATCGCGACGCTCCATCACACATAACTGACTAATTCCGTCTACGGTTTCATAAGTTGCCACGTCTGAATCTATGCACGAATTTCCATCTGGAGAAGTTGTCAAAGCCACCGCATAAGCTTCAAGATATTGCAGGGATTCTTTCCATAAAATATCAATATATTTCTGTTCCTCTTCGGAATAAATTTCTGGTTGTTCCAGGCATTTAAACTTTACGTTCTTTAGTTCTTCAGGATTAATAAAATCCGGAACTTTCTGAGCAAAACTGAATGTCATGGAACTAAGAAAGAAGATCGTACTCAGGATATAATTATAATTGTGACTTCTCATTTTGAATTTAGTTTATGACCCTTGAATAGGTATATTGATAAATAACTGAACATATATTAGGCATAGCGAAGTAGGTGGTTTCAACTCTAAAATAACTCTATTAAATAAGTGGTACAAGTTCTCTCGTTGCTAAAATTTTATAGCTACAAATTCACTACTAAAATCATTTTTTTATTGACACTTCAAACGCGGGCAGGCTTCAGGTTAAGGTGCCCTCTGAAGATTTTACTTTTCACAAGTTTCTACCTTGCCAACTTATTCCGATGGGCTTTTGATACTTAAGTTAGTTCTATAGAGAATATTTTTTTTCACTGAAGATCGTACGTTAATTAAATTTCCTTTTCAATTCGAATCTTTACCGACTTGCTAATTGGTGTATTACTACGCTCTGCAAAATGGTTATAAGGAACTAAAGGATTGGTTTCCGGGAAGTATGCTGCGATATTACCAGCAGGGATCTTATACGGCAGCACTTTAAATTTGTAGGCAGTCCTCTTCTTGCCATCATAAGTACTGGTTAGATTTACAATTTCAAATTGCTTCAAATTCCGCTTCTCCATATCCTTAGCATTCATAAATATAACCCGGCGCTCATTATATACTCCTCGATACCTATCGTCTAAGCCATAAATAGTTGTATTAAACTGGTCATGACTTCTAATGGTCATCAACATTAATTCATCTTCCTGTAGCTGATGATCTGGAAGTTTATTTATAGTAATTTGTGCTCTGCCATTTGGCAGCATACTAAAATCTCTATGCCGTGCATTGTTTGGAAGGTAATATCCAAAACCTTTAGATCGCTCACTGGTCTTCTCAAATCCTTTTGCTACCAGATCTATTTTTTCCCGAATGAGTTCGTAATCTTCTCCCATTGCTTTCCAGGCCACAGAATGATTTCCTTTAAAAAAAGTATGACCTAGATTCCCCACAATTTCTGGTTCGCTCATAATAGTGCTGGAAGCAGGTTTTAAAACACCCTTAGATTGCCTGATACGTCCCATACTACTTTCCATTGTCAGGAAACGCGGATTTCCGTTTTTCTCATCTTTTTCAGATCTTCCAAACGTAGGCAGAATCAATGCTTTTTTACCTGTTACCAGGTGCGAGCGGTTTAGCTTAGTACTAATTTGGACTGTCAATTTACAGTTATTGAGTGCCTGCGCTGTATAATCTGTATCCGAAGCGGCCATTAAAAAGTTACCTCCAAGAGCGATAAAAACACTGGCTTTCCCTTCGTGTATCGCTTCCATAGATTCTACGACATCGATTCCCTTTTCAGTTGGCGGATCAAATCCCATATATTTTTTAATACGCTCATTAAGATCTTCATCTACAAAGTGCATTATTCCCACACTTCTATCGCCCTGCACATTACTATGACCTCGCACGGGGCAGGTACCGGCATTTTCCTTACCAATAGCTCCTTTTAGAAGCAATAGATTCACGTATTCCCGAATGGTCTCTACACCATTTTTATGCTGAGTAAGTCCCATGGCCCAACAGACAATAATTTTGGTCTTTTTGGCAAGTACATCTACTGCTTGATTTATTTTTTCATTAGAAACTCCCATTAAAGCGAGTAATTCTGCTTCATCGAAGGATTTTAGATCCTCTATCAATTCTGAATATCCTTGAGTGTAGTCTTTTAAAAATTCATGGTCAAAAACCGTTTGATCTAAAGCATCTTTTTCAGCAAGACGTTTGAGAATTAATTTTACCAAAGGAATATCCTGGTTGATATTGACTGCTAAGTGTAAGTCGGCAATATCTTCACCGCTACCCAGTAAACCCTTTACGTTTTTGGGATTTTTAAAATTAACCAGTCCGGTTTCTTCTAACGGATTTATAGCAATAATATAGCCGCCGTTTTCCTTGCATTTTTCGAGTGCCGAGAGCATTCTTGGATGATTAGTTCCCGGATTTTGTCCTGCGATTATCACCACTTCGGCTTCATAGAAATCTTCCAGTTTCGTACTTCCTTTTCCAATTCCAAGGGTTTCGTCAAGGGCGACTCCGCTAGATTCATGGCACATATTGCTGCAATCTGGCATATTATTAGTTCCTAAAGCACGAACAAACATTCCGTATAAAAAGGCAGCTTCATTGCTGGAACGCCCGGAAGTATAGAAAATAGCTTCATTTGGAGAATCTAGACTGCGTAATTCTTCGGAAATTAATTCAAACGCGTCCTGCCAGGAAATACTTTCGTAATGAATGCTACCTTCACGTAAAACAAGCGGTTCTATAAGTCGGCCGAATTTATTTAACTGAAAATCACTTAATTCAGAAAGTTCTTCTACTGAATATTTCTGAAAGAAAACGGCATCAATATGACTATGCGTAGCTTCATCTGCCAGCGCTTTTGCTCCGTTCTCACAATATTCTCCAATTTTAGAAGGATGTTCGGGATCTGGCCAGGCACAGCTAGGGCAGTCAAAACCATCTTGCTGATTGATCGTAAAGAGAGCTCGCATGGAATCCACAACTCCCATTTCTTTGAAGGTGTGCTTTACGGTTTCCCTAATTCCTAGTTTTCCTGCAGCATGGGTTACTGGATCTTTAAATTCGAGTTCCTGAAATTTAACGGGTCCTCGGTGATTTACGTTTCTATCGATTTTCTTTTCCATCTAGAGCGCAAGAGATTTGGGGTTTGGATAATTATTAGATTCGTCTTCGCCGCGATCTTCCAGACATGTAAAATCTTTTTCGAGAAGTACATCTATAGATTTGCCATTAGAAGTGACTAAAGTATGAGAAAATCCTACCCGGTTGTTAGTTTCCCAATTTTCAATGAGTGAATCTGAAATCTTTAAAGTGATCCTATTATCAGAAAAATGAATATCCAGTTGCTCAGTATCAGCAACTTTTACTTCGTATATCAAATCCAGTTTGGAAAAATTAATTCTTTCTTCAATAGATTTTTCTCTGCATAAATGCTCTACTTCATCTCTCGTTAATCTATATCTCACAGAATTTCCTCGAATCCTTATTTTCATCTTAAAGTGATTTTATTGGGTATTGACTATTTCCAGTCAACCATTTAAAGTTAAGCTTAAAGATTCAAACTTATAACAGGAACAATCATGGAAGTATAGGTTTTAAGATGCTTTTATGGTTTTTTGGTGATTTATGAGTGAGACGCAACAATAAATAATTAGAATAGCCTGGGTTTCAAACTGTATTTATTGGTCTGATTATTTGTTCAGTAATGGCATATCCAGATTTGGATCCAAAAGATTGTCTATTCGTAATTAGCTTATTTTTATATTCTGAAATTTAGTGGATAGTGATAAATAAAGCAGCGATCGAAGTTTTTGTACTTGCGGGAGGAAAGAGTAAAAGGATGGGGACAGACAAGGGTTTAGTCAAATTCAAAGGCAACCCTATGATTTCTCATATTATAGAGATTCTTGACAAATTAAACTTAAAAACTAGTATAGTTAGTAGTAATGAAGAATATCTGAAGTTCGGTAAACCTGTATACAAGGATGTGATACCAAACAAAGGACCACTAGGAGGATTATATACTGCTTTGGAATATTCTCAAGCTCCAATGGTCTTATTGCTGGCTTGCGATATGCCTTCAATTAATAGGAAAGGAATACAGAGTTTGATGACTGTAGCCGAACCCGGGAAAATAGCTATAGCAACTGATAGGACACAAATCTCTCCGCTTTTTGCATGCTATCCAAGATCATTAAAAGATAAGGTGGCGAATGCACTTTTAGCCGATGAATTAAAAATGCAGGATTTTATTTCAAAGCAATCTCATGTCGTTTTAGATCTAAACTCACTTGAGAATACAGAGATCTTACAGAATTTAAATACTATAGAAGAATTGAAAGCTGCTGAAAGCATGGGAAATGCTGATGATTAGTTGTTATGATTATTAGACATATTTTACCAATTCCCGCTACTAAGCTCTTAATACTGAAGCTAAAGGTTGAATTTTAGCGCTCATGAAATTGGTGATATTCGTTTTTTTTCTATTTCCCAATACAAAAGTTTGCGAAAATATTCCCCAGTAAATCATCGTTTGTGATTTCCCCGGTGATCTCACCAAAGTGATGCAAGGCCTGCCTTATATCAATAGCTAAAAGGTCTCCGGAAAGGTCTGCGTTTAAACCATCTTCTACTTTATTGATCTCTTCAAGTGCTTTTAATAACGCAGCGTAATGTCTACTATTGGTTACAATAGTATCACTATTTCTAAGTGCTCCGGTATTTACAAATTCCAGTAATCTTTCTTTTAATTCTTCTACACCAGTCCCTGTTTTGGCGGATAAAGGCTGGAAACTTGTATTCGAAATAAATCCTAAATGAGTCTTTAGATGATCAAGTTCTTCGGAAGTCAGTCGATCGGTTTTATTTGCAATAATTACAATTGGTTTTTGAGGGAATTTGTTCTTGATCTTTTCAATTTCAATTAAAACTTGCTTTAGCCTATCTTCATCATTTTCTATGCGGGAACTATCCACCAAATAAACCACAACCTGGGCCTGACCAATTTTTTCAAATGTCTTCTTGATCCCAATACTTTCCACTACATCCTGGGTTTCTCTGATCCCAGCAGTATCTATAAATCTGAATCCCACACCGCCAATACTTAGTTCATCTTCTATCGTATCACGAGTGGTTCCGGCAATATCTGATACGATGGCTCTTTCTTCGTTTAGAAGTGCGTTAAGCAAAGTAGATTTACCAACATTTGGTTCGCCAACGATAGCAACTGGAATTCCGTTTTTGAGAACATTTCCAGTAGCAAAGGAGTCAATCAATCGTTTAAGAACGGTTTGTATCTTAGCAACAAGGGATTTGAATTGATCTCTGTTTGCAAATTCTACGTCTTCTTCAGCAAAATCAAGTTCAAGTTCAATAAGTGATGCAAAGTTCATTAGTTCTTCGCGTAATTTCTGAATCTCATTTGAAAATCCACCACGCATTTGCTGCATGGCCATTTGGTGAGAAGCGGCATTTTCAGAATTAATAAGATCAGCAACAGCCTCTGCCTGGCTAAGATCCATTTTTGCATTTAAGAACGCGCGTAAGGTAAATTCTCCAGCTTCCGCAGAACGGCAGCCTTTTCTAATTAATAATTGAATGATTTCTTGCTGAATATATGGACTCCCATGACAGGATAGTTCCACGGTTTCCTCACCGGTATAGGATTTTGGAGCACGAAAAACCGAAGCTAGAACTTCATCGATCGTTCTCTCTCCATCCACCACATTTCCAAGATGAATGGTATGAGTAGGTTGCGATGAGAGTTCGTTACTGCTTTTTGCTTTGAATAACGGGGTAACTATATTAATGGCATCGGGACCGGAAACTCTAATTAAAGCAATGGCGCCGGCTCCTGAAGGTGTTGCGAGAGCAACGATAGTATCATTCAATTTCATGCGGCAAATTTATGAAAGAATTCATTGCTGTAGCAAATTCTGTAACAAACATAGATTTTTACCGTCTTTTAAGTAGAATACATCACTAACCATCAAAAATCAAAAAATGAGAGAAGACAATCAATTACTGGTCATCACACATCTAAGTCAGTTACTTGACCTGGTGACTGGCGTTGGGGGATTTATCGTTCCGTTAATCATATGGGCTACACAAAAGGATAAAGTAGCAGGGATGGATATGCATGGCAAAATGATCATCAATTTCCAGATCAGCATTTTTATTTATAGCATTATCTGTATTCCGTTAATCATTTTTCTAGGTCTGGGAATCATCTTACTAATTCTTGTTGGTTTGCTAGCACTTGTTCTACCTATTCTGAATGCGATTAAAGTAAGCAATGGAGAAATGCCATATTATCCTCTTACCATCCAGTTTTTAAAATAGTGATGCTGAAGTACAACAATAAAAAAGCCCGTTCGATCGAACGTGCTTTTTCTATTATTTGAGAATTTTATTTAGCTATTAAGCATCACGGGCATAACCAACATGGTAATTTTTTCTCCCGGGTCAAGCCCATCTACAGGAGTTAAAATTCCTGCCCTGTTTGGTAAGCTCATTTCAAGCATCACCTCGTCTGCTGTAAGATTTCCTAACATCTCAATAAGGAAGCGAGAGTTAAAGCCTATTTGCATATCGTCGCCCTGGTAATCACAGGTCAAACGTTCTTCAGCTTTATTGCTGTAATCTACATCTTCTGCTGAAATATTCAATTCGGCCCCGGCGATCTTAAGTCTTACCTGGTGCGTAGTTTTATTGGAGAAAATAGAAACCCTTCTTACAGAGCTTAAGAATTGATTTCTCTCTATAGTAAGTTTGTTCGGATTCTCTTTAGGAATTACGGCTTCGTAATTAGGATATTTTCCGTCGATCAATCTACAGATTAACTGAGTATCATTGAAAGTAAATTTAGCGTTCGAATCATTGTACTCGATCAAAACTTCAGATTCACTTCCTGCCAGAATTCCTTTCAAAAGATTCAAAGGTTTCTTCGGCATAATAAATTCTGCTGCTTCATTCGCCTGGATGTCTTCACGTGAATATTTCACAAGTTTGTGAGCATCTGTAGCGACAAAAGTTAATCCGTCTTCCTTAAACTGGAAAAAGACACCACTCATTACTGGTCTGAGATCGTCATTTCCTGAAGCAAATATTGTTTTGCTAATTGCTGAAGAAAGAATATCGGCTTCCACGATCGTACTGCTAGGTTCATCCAGAGCGACCGGATTCGGGAACTCCTCACCATCGGCATAGGCAAGTGCATATTTACCATGGTTCGAACTCAATTCTATCGTGTTATTGTCTTCAACTACAAAAGTTAGAGGCTGCTCCGGAAATGTCTTCAAGGTGTCCAGAAGAAGTTTTGCAGGAACTGCGATCTTTCCTTCTGAATCTGACTCTACTTTAAGCTTTGCAGACATGGTAGTCTCAAGATCTGAAGCAGATACAGTCAATTCGTCATTCTGAAGGTCAAAAAGAAAATTATCTAAAATTGGTAGCGTATTGCTATTATTGATTACCCCTCCAAGTATTTGTAGCTGTTTCAGCAGGTAATTGCTGGATACAATAAATTTCATCGGCTTTTATTGATTTATTTTGAATCAATTACAAATATATTTTAATATGTAGAAATTGACCCTTTAAACCCATAGTTTTTATTAACAGAAATTATCTTATTATTAGATCTAAATAGCTGTAAAATAAATTGTTACAGATTTTTATTTAGTAATAATTGTTAATATGTTCAAATTGAATACCCCGTAGGCTTCTATCGAAGTTTTAAAGTATATATCTTCGTTTACGGAAGTAGGTAAGGGCAGCACCAAGTAGTGCAAGCATTAACAATGGTGCACCAATAGCAATGACCTGCCACATTTCACGTTGCGCGGCAACTTTGTCCTTGTTTAGAAATGCCAGATTGATCTCTTTTGTCCTCACGTCCACCAGTCCCGAGTCATCCAGCAGATAGTTGACAGTATTAAGCAAAAACTCTTTATTGCCATAGGTCATCCCCGTATACCGTTCAAAACCAAGTTCCAGTGGTTTTCCTTGATGAAGTTCGTTATTTATCACATCTCCATCAGAGATCACCACCATTTTGGTATTCTCGCTGTTATCCAGGTGCGTAGTCTCAAAAGGCTTTAATCTATTGTTGTAAACAGATTTAAAACGACCTTCCAGTAACACAGCCAAAGGTTGTTCACCGGCAGTATAACTTTCCATTACTGGTTTTGAACCAATGATATCCAGTCCAATTTGCAGCGGAACTCCTTCCAGCTTTGTTTTAGTAGAACTGCTAAGTAAAACAGTTTTCTCAAGGTCATTCTTCAAAAGATCGATCGGGTTGGCGTAATTAAATTTTACAGCTTCAATATTTTTGACAATTGGATGATTGGCCATAGAACTTGTAAGCGGACTATAATACCATGGATATGGATTAAAACGAGTTTCATTTCCAGTTCCACTGGCAAGAATGATAGGAGCAGAGTACAGGTCATTTATCAGTTCTGAATTTATGCGCAAGCCATATGAGAAGAAATAATCACCAAGGTTTAGATTTCTTGGTAAGGCAAGAGCTGAACCCCTTTCATTAAATAGGCTGTCATTCTCCATACTGGTCATTTCTGCAAGCCAGAGCATTTTGCCGCCATTCATCAAATATTGATCGAGCACATACTTCTCCTTTTCAGAATAAGGGATTATGGGTTTAGCTTCGATCACCAAATCATAAGACTTTAGGTCTTCCAGCGTTTTCTGCGGATTGCTGGCAACCGAATCCAGCGTAAAAGGTGCCAGGAAATAATATGCCTGCACGGTTTTGATAAAGTCTGCTATTCTCGAGTCTGGAAGCTCTCCATTCCCACGCATCACCGCGATCTTTTTTTCTCTTGGATAAATAAGTTTGTTTAAACCGTCAGCAAAAGCATACTCTAATTGCTGTACGGAAGAATTCACTCGCTCCTCATCGGTTGCTCCAATCTGGTTCTTCAGCAAAGGAATTTTGACCGTTTTATCTTCGAAATTAGCAATAGCCCAGGGGAAAATGATGGTTTCGCTATTTTTTCCGTTTTCCTGAACCTTGAGTCGGGCAGGAGTCATCCCTAATTTATAGAACTCTTCAGCAATGGCATTGGCATCATCCCCTTCAGCTAAAGGATTGATAAAATTGAATTTTATATTCGAATTATAGGCAGAAAACTCCTCAAGCATTTGCCGTGTTTCTTCTTTTAACCGTCTGAATTCCGAAGGAAAACTGCCTTCAAGAAAAACATCGATGATAATTGGGGAATTCACATCGTCCACGATCTCTTTGGCTGCTGAAGATAGGCTGTACCGCTGGTCTTCTGTAAGATCCAGTCTTGTAAAGTAATTGGCAGCAATTATGTTAAGTACGATCAAAATGATCACAAAAACCAATAAACTCGATATGTTCTTATTACGGATCATCTTCGGTTTTTTGCTGATGAAATATTTACCTGGGTAAGCTTCAGAAATAAAGCGATCACACTAACAAAATAAATGAGATCGCGAGTATCTAATACACCGCGGCTAATACTGCGATAATGATAACTTATTCCGAAGTATTCCAGTAGATAGGTAAAATCGCCTAAAATGTTGATCGTGGCGAGTGCTTCAAATGCATAATAGATGGCAAAACAAAGAAAAACTCCCAGTAAAAAGGCCACAATTTGATTGGAAGTAATACTGGAGGCATAGGTGCCTATTGCGGTATAACTTGCTGCCAGAAAGATCAAACCTAGATAAGATCCAATAGTTGCACCCGTATCAAAATTGTAGGCCATCTGTCCCAATTCTCCGATAGCTAACAAATAAATCAAGCTTGGAATGATCGCAAGAAGAACCAAAATTAGTCCGCCAAAATATTTACCGAACACAAGATCCCAGTTACTAATAGGGCGGGTTTGCAAGATCTCCATAGTCCCCATTCGCTTTTCTTCGGAATAGCTGCGCATACTTATCGCAGGAATAAGAAATATAAAGATCCATGGTGCCAGATCAAAAAATGGTTTAAGATCTGCAAAACCACTATCCAGAATATTGTAACCTCCACTAAATACGAAAAGGAACAGTCCGCTAACCAATAGAAAGATACCAATCACCAGGTAACCGGTAAGGTTTGCAAAAAATGATTGTATTTCTTTTTTTAAAATCGCGAACATTTAGTCCAGGATTACAAGTTTATCGACGCTCCAGGCTTCAGGTTTTGCATTAAAATGAACTTTCGTTTCTGCCCAAACCTTTTTAAATAGATCTGAATGCCGATAGTTCTCCAAAGCATTTTCATCTACCCAGTAACTATACGTAAAAAATGTATTCGTATTGTTTTTATCACGGTATAGTTCCAAAAATTGACAGCCTTCAAAATTTCTGATCTTTGATTTTACCTGCTCAAAGTTGTTCAGAAACTCTTCGATCTTATCTTCCTTAAAGCCCATTTTCACAATTCTTACGAACATCTATTCAAAATTTATGGTTACAGTGTCAAGGTATTCCAGACCAAATAAACTGGCCGCACCACCCACTGTATTGGGATTACTTTTATAAATGGCCAGTTCAATATAGCCGGCAGAATTGAACACTGCCAGCTTCTTGCCATCTTCTTCTTTGCGATTTTCCTTTTCTACCTCAAAATTAATCGCATGACTGTAAGTTTCATAGATCGCATCGAAATTATGTCTGCGTGCACTAATTTTAAACGGTCGGCCTTTGCCAGTGCTTTCAAATAATTTTCGAGAAATATTTGTAATCACATTTCCGTAGTTATCAATATAGATCACGTGTCCCAGTATCTGGTTCTTTTCACTATTGATGATGGGTTCGAACTGTTTGAGATGCTTAATTTGCTCGATATTCTTACCAATTACTTCCAGAGTTCCTCCCCGGGAAATATGACAAGCTACTTTTACAAAAACGTCCAGTACAGGGAAATTGGTTTGTATTTTATCATGTATATTGATTTCCACGATTTTCTCAGGTCTTATTTCTGAAGCTAATAAAGAAAGTATCCCGTTGTTGGCACAAATAAAGTAGTGGTCATCCAGTTTTACCGCGAGGTGTTTGTTCTCTGGTGTAAGTTCTGAATCGATCCCAATAATATGAATACTTCCCTTCGGAAAACTTTTATAGGCGTTCTTGATGATATAGGAAGCTTCACTAATATGGAATGGTGAAACCGAATGCGAAATATCAACAATTCTAACATCACTTAGCTCATTGTAGATAGCACCTTTAACCGCTCCAGCGAAATAATCCTTTTCCCCAAAATCGGTCGTTAAAGTGATGATTGCCATAGGCGATTGTTAATATTTTTTTAACCTGAAACAGGTAATTTTCCTTAAGTTTGTATAGGTAGCGAATATAAATTTTATTTTAGTGATTCGCTCGAGGATAGCAGTCAAAAGTAACGCTTTTCTCAGCCCAAAATTAGAACATACAAATACGAAGGACAAATAAATTCTAACTGAAAAATTCACAATGCTTCATCTAAAATTCTAGCTTTTGAACGAACTTCTTATTGAACTCTCAGAAATTAGCCCACGCGAATTCTTCGGGCAACAGAACGAACATATCGAATTACTAAAAAAATACTTTCCCAAGCTCAAAATAGTTGCCAGAGGTAATAAAATTAAAGTTTTTGGCGATGAAGAAATGCTGGAGGAGTTCGACAAGCGTTTTTCCATGTTGATGGATCATTTTGGAAAGTATAATAAACTGGACGAAAATACTATTGAAAGAGTTCTCACCAGCGAAAGTGAAGAGGATTACCAAACCACTAAAGAAAGTGGCGAAACGATCGTTCATGGTTTAAGTGGAAAGGTGATCAAAGCTCAAACTGCGAATCAACGCAGGATGGTAGAACTTACCAAAAAGAATGATCTTATTTTTGCCATTGGACCTGCTGGAACCGGAAAGACGTATACGGGCGTAGCACTCGCGGTAAAAGCTCTTAAGGAGAAGCAGGTCAAAAGGATCATTCTTACCAGACCCGCCGTAGAAGCAGGTGAAAATCTTGGATTTCTGCCGGGTGATCTTAAAGAAAAACTGGACCCTTATATGCAGCCATTATATGATGCTTTAAGGGATATGATTCCGCATGAAAAGCTCGAGCTATTTATTGAAAAAGGTGTTATCCAAATTGCACCCTTAGCATTTATGCGTGGTAGGACTCTGGATGATGCTTTTGTGATCCTTGATGAAGCACAGAACACTACACACGCTCAAATGAAGATGTTCTTAACCAGAATGGGAAAACATGCGAAATTTATGATCACGGGTGATCCAGGACAGATCGATCTGCCTAGAAGAACTATTTCAGGTCTTAAAGAAGCACTACTGGTGCTAAAAGATGTGAAAGGTGTTGGTATGGTTTATCTTGATGACAAGGATGTAATTAGACACCGACTGGTTAAAAAGATCATTGCCGCTTATAAAACAATTGAACACAACGACTAAATTTTCAACTCGTGAAGAGTAATACCATAATTAGAACAGACTTTCAATTCCCGGGACAAAAATCGGTTTACAAAGGTAAGGTAAGAGATGTATATACCCTGGAAGGTGACAGGTTGTTAATGATCGCATCAGACAGGCTTTCAGCATTTGATGTGGTAATGCCAAAAGGGATTCCATTTAAAGGTCAGATCCTTAACCAGATCGCTACAAAAATGATGGAAAAAACTGAAGACATCGTTCCGAACTGGTTGGAAGCCACACCAGACCCTAATGTAGCAATCGGGAAAAACTGCGAGCCTTTTAAGGTTGAAATGGTTATTCGTGGTTATCTTTCTGGTCACGCTGCCAGAGAGTATAAAGCAGGGAAGAGAGAATTGTGTGGAGTTAAGATGCCTGAAGGAATGAAGGAAAATGATAAATTTTCTGATCCTATAATCACTCCTGCTACAAAAGCAGAAATGGGAGATCATGATGAGGATATTTCCAGAGAGGACATTATAGCTAAAAATATCGTTTCAAAGGAAGATTATCTTCAGCTGGAAGATTACACTCGTAAACTATTTCAAAGAGGATCTGAGATCGCTGATCAACAAAACCTGATCCTGGTAGATACTAAGTATGAATTTGGAAAAACTTCCGAAGGAAAAATTGTATTGATAGACGAAATACATACGCCAGATTCTTCTAGATATTTTTATAAGGAAGGGTATGAAGAAAGACAGGCTAAGGGGGAGGCACAAAGACAACTCTCTAAAGAATTCGTTAGGCAATGGCTTATAGGTGAAGGTTTTCAAGGACTTGAAGGCCAGGAAGTACCTTTGATGAGTGATGAGTATATTGAAACTGTTTCTGAAAGATATATTGAGCTTTATGAGAATATTACCGGCGAAACTTTTAAAAAGGCAGACATTACTAATATTGACGCTAGAATTGAACAGAACGTTCTCAAATATCTCGAAACTCAAAAATAATATGTACAGAAGATGAACATTTCTATTAATTATGTAATTGATACCATGATTTTTTAGCAGATCCTTTTTCTGATTGCTCAGTATTTAATATTTTTAGTGAAAACCGGTAATTCCGGTTTTCTTCTTTTATAAACGATATTATTTATGAGTAACTACCATATAAAGAACCTGGAAGAATATTTTCAGGTGTACCGCAAATCTATACGTGAACCTGAAAACTTCTGGCAGGAAGTTGCTGAAGAACATTTTACCTGGAGAAATAAATGGGATAATGTCCTTAGCTGGGATTTTAGCAAGCCGGAAGTTAAATGGTTTGAAAATGCCAAGCTGAATATTACTGAAAATTGCATAGATAGACATCTACTCGCGAAAGGAGATAAAACCGCTATTATATGGGAGCCAAATGATCCTTCAGAAGAAACTTTGAAGATCAGCTATAGGGAGCTACATAAAAAAGTAAGTCAGTTTGCAAATGTTCTAAAAGAAAACGGCATTGAAAAAGGGGATAGGGTATGCATATATCTTCCTATGATTCCCGAACTGGCTTATTCAGTTTTAGCGTGTGCAAGAATTGGAGCAATACATTCTGTCGTGTTTGCTGGATTTTCAGCTTCGGCTCTGGCCGCCAGAACGCAGGATGCCGATTGTAAGATGATGATCACTTCCGATGGTTCCTTCCGAGGAGATAAAAAGATTGATCTTAAAGGTATTGTTGATAAGGCACTTGATAGTTGCCCAAATGTCGAAAAAGTACTGGTTGCTAAAAGAACAGGGGCTAACATACATATGGAAGCCGGAAGAGATGTATGGCTGGAAGAGGAAATGTCTAAAGCCGCTGATACCTGTACTCCTGAGATCATGGATGCAGAAGATCCACTTTTTATATTATATACCTCGGGATCTACAGGCAAACCCAAAGGTATGTTGCACACGACTGCAGGATACATGGTTTATTCAGCTTACACCTTTAAGAACATATTTAACTATCAGGATGATGATGTCTATTGGTGTACTGCCGATATTGGATGGATTACAGGGCATTCGTACATAGTTTATGGACCGCTTCTAAATGGTGCTACCACCCTGATGTTTGAAGGTGTTCCATCATATCCAAATTACGGTAGATTCTGGGAAATTGTTGAAAAACATCAAGTAAATCAGTTTTACACGGCACCAACAGCAATTAGGGCTTTAGCGAAGAAAAACCTGGACTTTGTCAATAAATACGATCTTTCTTCTTTAAAAGTGCTGGGTACGGTAGGCGAGCCAATTAACGAGGAAGCCTGGCACTGGTACGATAATAATATAGGAAAGAATAAAAGTCCGATAGTTGATACCTGGTGGCAAACGGAGACTGGAGGAATCATGATCTCTCCAATACCCTTTGCCACTCCTACAAAACCAACCTTTGCAACTTTACCCTTCCCTGGAATTCAGCCTGCTTTAATGGATGAGTATGGAAAGGAGCTTAAAGGAAATCAGGTTGATGGCAGGTTATGTATAAAATTCCCGTGGCCTTCCATGGCGAGAACAATATGGGGAGATCACAATAGGTATAGAGATACTTATTTTTCTGCTTTTGCGAACAAATATTTTACTGGTGACGGAGCGATGCGTGATGAGGTTGGTTATTACCGAATTACCGGTAGAGTAGATGATGTCATTATAGTGTCAGGACATAATTTAGGAACTGCACCAATTGAGGATGCCATTAATGAACATCCGGCGGTAGCTGAATCTGCCATTGTTGGATTCCCTCATGAAGTTAAAGGGAACGCTCTATACGGATTCGTTATTCTGAAGGAATCTGGAGAATCCAGAAATCACGATAATTTAAGAAAAGAGATCAATCAACAAATCGCTGATAAAATTGGGCCTATAGCAAAACCAGACAAAATACAGTTTGTGGAAGGTTTACCGAAAACCAGAAGCGGTAAGATTATGCGTAGAATTTTACGAAAGATCGCAAGTAATGATACTTCTGATCTTGGGGATACTTCAACATTGCTAAATCCTGAAGTGGTTGACGAAATTATAGAAGGAAAATTATAAGCATTAAGCCCCGAAACGGGGCTTTTTTAATATCTATATCTAAGTAATTTTCGAATCTTGATATTTTTCGCGTCGATCTTTGCTATTAACTTCATAAATATTAGCGCTGTAATAAATGCGTCACCAGAAGCAGTGTGCCTATCGGTAAGATCAATGTTATAATCTTCTGCGATCTCATCCAATGAATACACTTTATTCTTATCTATAAAGTTTGTAGCTATTCTGGTTTTTTTATAAAGAATGGCGGTATCTAAGAACTTATTCTGAAGGCGAGGTAAACCATTTCTTTCTAATGCTTTATTCATCATGTTTTTGTCGAAACCGGCGTGATGGGCAACAAGTATGGAATTCCCGACATATTCAATGAAATATTCTAAAGCTTCAGCTTCCGGTAACTGAGCAAAACGTTCGTTTTTAATTATCCCGTGGATTTTTACAGTTTCAGGATTAAAGGTGTTCTGCTTTAGATAGACTTCAAAATGATCTTTCACTTTCAACTGATTATTCTGAATAGCGACCGCGCCTATGCTTAAAATTCGATCTTCGTTTATATCGAATCCGGTAGTTTCGGTATCAAAAATAACAAAGCGTTGATCTGCAACCTCTTCTGCTTTATCTTTATCAAACAAAGAAAGATACCTGGTAAAATATTCTGGCAGATCTTCCGGTTGCTCATTTTTTTTGAACCATTCTCGAATCATGAATAATAAGTAGTTTCAAAACGAATCTTGATAAGCTCCTGAATTTCTTTAATGGATTTAAAGCAACGCTTTAATTTGATCTTATCCTCTTTTCCAAGATCTTCAAGATTTATAAATCTACCATTATCCTTATTTTTAAGACCTTGTTTTGTTCTAAATTTAATAAGTGCTTTGGAAGAATAGGCGCAAGCCTGGTAGATTTCTTTGTTATTTGGTTCCAACTGGGCCAGTTTTTCAAATCTTTCCGCAGTATTACTAATATTCTTAACTCGGTGTTCCAGAATTAGAAGTCTCGCTGCATCTGTAAGGGGCATGATTCCGCGTTTTTTAATATCAAAAAGATCCTTTTTTTCTCCATCATGTTCTACTAAAAATTGCCTGAAGAATCCTAAAGGAGAAGGATTCCGCAATGCTTGTGCCGCAAGACGATTCAAGAAATTGCGATTTCCTTTTAAAATATCATAGACATGATCTGAAAGTTCATTGGTTAGCCTCGATTCACCATAACTAATGTCATAGTCGAAAAATATCTGACAGAGTAGAATTTCGTCATTGCCTGAAGTAGTAACCCAGTTCGAAAATTGATCCTTCCATTCAGATAAAGACAGGCAGTATTTTTCATTCCGGGCCATCATCTCCGCTGGACAAAATTGATAGCCAATGATATTAAGTCTTTTAGTGATCTTTCTGGCTAGTTTGAGAAAATAGGCTCTTACTTCTTCCAGTTCTTCTTCCTCAACATTTTCGAATACCAGCGCATTATCCTGATCTGTGAGTAGTAACTGCTCCTTTCTTCCCTGGCTACCCAAAGACATCCAGCTAAAGTTACACGGTAGTGGTTCCTCCATTTTATCGATGCAACGCGAAATTGTTCTTTTGATGGTTGCATCATTTAATTCAAAAATAATCGTACTAATGTGGGATACCGGAATATTGCTTTTAATATATCCATCGAGCAACAGCATGATCTTTGTTCTAATTTTCTTAAGCTTCTTAGTAGAATTAGCTCGATTAATGGCTTTCATCAAAACAGCAGGATTGTTACCCTGAGAAACGATAATATCATGTTCAGAAACAATCCCTTTTACTTTTGTATTTGGAGTACCATCTTTGGTGATGCATATATGATTGATCTTGTGTTTCATCATCGTAAGCTGTGCCTGTGCTATGGTAAGGTTCTTCGAGTAACAGATCACTGGAGAATTCATGACTTCGGAAATGTCACTGGTAATGGGCAAAATGCCGGTAGCGACCAATTCTCTAAAATCCACATCGGTAACTATGCCAACAGGCTTTTTATCTTCCACCACGATAACAGATCCAACCCTGCGCTCACTCATAAGGGTAGCTGCTTTTTGAATACTGGTGTTCCTGGATACTGTCACCATTTTCTTGACAATCGGGATAGGTTGAAGCTCAAATAAAGGATCTTTATTTAGCTGAATATCATCTTCATCTGTAAATAGTCTCCCACGGTGTTTTTCTGAATAGGGGTTACGGGTATTCGAAGCAAAGCTTTCCATAAGAAAATCCCCTACTTCAGGATTGTTGATCGCGTAGGGTTTGAAAAGGTTCAGCGGAATTCCATAGATGACACTTTCTTCATCTGTAATGGCATTGATCTGGTAATTCTCTTTTGCGAATAAAGGTCGTAATCCAAAAATATCACCTTCATCACATTTATCAATAGTTTCAGGTTCTTTCGATTCTTCAACCTTCTGAAGGTCTACAGCTCCTTTTTGAACTATATAAAATTGATCATGAACTTGCTCATCTTTTCTGAAGATCATTCTACCAGCCTCAAAATAGAAAACCGTAATCGATTCTGAAATTTTCAGTAATTCAGATTTTTCCAGAAGTGAAAATGGCGGATAATTTTCCAGGAAATCGGCGATACGGGCGGCAATGGAATTTGTCATATTTCAAATTTATCCGAAAATTCGACAATACACCTCTAGATTAGTCAGCAATTTCTATCTCGTAATCTTTGATAAGCTTATAGATTGCTTTTTCAGTTTCTGAAAGTTGAATGTATTCAGGTTTTATATCTTCTTTCACCTTTTTGAAGTATGGTTCTATCTCTCCGTTTTCATAAGTTTCAATCACTTTTGGATGAACATAGTAACTTCTGCAAACAGAACGTGTGTTGCCAAGGCCTTCAGCAGCAGCATCAAAACCAATAAGAATGTTCTTTTTGTTTTGCTTTTCTTCTTCCGTATATCCTAATTCGTGCAGGGTTTCAAAAAATATTTTAGTGGCAGACCAGGTTCTAAAGTCTTTAGCTGAGTACATGTCTCCACTAATTTCATGGATATAATCGTTGATCATACCGCTATCTATGGTTTGCTTAACACCATTCTCATTATAGAACTTGAAAAGTTCCCATCCAGGAATCTCCTCACATTGATTGATTAATTTAATTAGTCTTTTATCTTCTACTGAAATAGAATGTTCTTTCCCTTTCTTTCCTATGAATTCGAATTTGAGTCCGTCTTCCATAGTTTTCACATGCTTGGTACGAAAAGTAGATAGACCATAAGTCTTATTATTCTTTGCATAATACTCATTACCAATCCTTATATGAGTTTCCTCCATAAGTCTAATGATCAAGGCGAGAACCTTTCGCTTGGGCATTCCTTTAAGATTGAGATCTTCATCCACCTGCTTTCTGATCTTTGGTAACATCTTCCCGAATGCAGTCATTTTGAAAAACTTCGTCTGATTTCGAACTTTGGACCAGGTTGGGTGATACATATATTGCTTTCGCTCCTTTTCATCTCTACCTACTACTTGAAGATGTCCATTATGTAGATGCGTAATCTTTACATTTTTCCAGGCTGGTGGAATCACTAGACTTTTTATACGCTCGATAGTTTTAGTGTCAGTAACTTTTTCGTCCTTACGATAGTATGCAAAACCGCGTCCTACTTTCTTCCTGCTTATTGAGAGTAAGTTTTCATTTACATATCTAAGATTTGCAAGTTTTACGGCTTCATGAGTATCACTCATCATTACTTCTACATCATCAGGCGATAGCGTCATTCTTTTTTTTGTTTAAATATAGGATGAAATTGAGCACTTCAGAATTAAAGAAAAGTGAAAGTTTAAGGTTTCAAAATAAAAAACTCCCTGATTACAGGGAGTTTAACAACATCTTGAGAAGTGTTCAATTAGTCAAAATAACTAAATGTATCTCCGTCCTTTATTTTCAACAATGATTCATATATAAGATTGATCACATTTTCAACATCATTCTTGTGCACCATTTCAACGGTTGTATGCATATAGCGCAAAGGTAAAGAGATCAATGCCGAAGGAACACCGCCATTGCTATAAGCAAAAGCATCGGTATCTGTTCCTGTGAATCTTGAAGAAGCATGTCTCTGGAAAGGAATCTTCTTTTCTTCCGCAGTATCAATGATCAACTCTCTTAGTTTATTCTGTACCGCCGGAGCGTAAGAAATTACTGGTCCGTCACCAATCCTATTAAGTCCGTTGGTTTTCTTTTCGATCATTGGAGTAGTGGTGTCATGAGTAACATCAGTCACTATAGCAACGTTTGGCTGTATACGATGTGTGATCATTTCTGCACCACGAAGACCAATCTCTTCCTGAACTGAATTGGTGATATAAAGTCCGAAAGGTAATTTTTCGCCTTTTTCTTTCAACAATCTGGCTACCTGGGCGATCATAAAGCCACCAATTCTATTATCCAGAGCGCGACATACGAATTTGTCCTTATTCAGAATAAAGAATTCATCAGGATAAGTAATTACACATCCTACATGAACACCTAAAGCTTCAACTTCCTCTTTATTGGTACATCCAACATCTATACAAATATTGTCCATTTTTGGGGACTGCTCCTTTTCCTTATCACGGGTATGGATCGCCGGCCATCCAAAAACTCCTTTAACGATACCATTTTTAGTGTGGATATTAACACGTTTAGAAGCAGCAATCTGGTGATCACTACCGCCGTTTCTAACTACATATATAAGACCCTCGTCTGAGATATAATTCACATACCATGAAATTTCATCAGCATGACCTTCTATAACCACCTTATATTTAGCTTCTGGATTTATGACACCAACTGCGGTTCCATAAGTATCAGTAATGAATTCATCCACGTAAGGTTTTAGATATTCCATCCATAATTTCTGGCCTTCAGACTCATAACCGGTGGGAGCTGCATTATTAAGGTATTTTTCTAGAAATTCGAGGGATTTCTTATCCAGTACTTCAGTTTTATCCATAGTTTCTTTTAATTTTCACGAATTTAAAAAATTTAGATTGGAGAGAAGAGGCTATTGACTAATTTTGGAATGGTTTTAGCAAAAAGAATTGATGATCCAAATTTAAAATTTATAGTGATTCGTATATTTTACATCTTACTTTTACTTACTTCAGCTACAGTAGTAGCTCAATCTGATACTTTATCAAGGCCTACGGATTCTACGGAAGTCGATACGTCCATGACCACACAGTATATGATTATTGCAGGAGATTCGATTCCCAGAGAACTTATTGATCTGGAAGAAGTGGTGCTATTGAGACGACTGAAGTTTGATAGTAATGCAGATAGGAAGCGTTACCTTATATTAAGGAGAAAAACCAGAAAAGTGTATCCTTATGCTAAAATGGCTTCGGAAAGATTACTTACGCTCAATTCCAGGTTGGACGACATAAAGTCAAGGCGTGCCCGTAAGAAGTATACGAAGATCGTCCAGGATTATATTGAAGATGAATTTTCTGCTGAATTAAAGAAACTAACCAGAACTGAAGGTCAGATTCTGGTAAAGCTTATCCACCGTCAAACTGGAACAACAGCTTTTGAACTCGTAAAAGATCTCAAGAGTGGGTGGAGAGCTTTCTGGTATAATACAACTGCCAGTATGTTTGATATTTCCTTAAAGGAAGAGTACGACCCGAAAAATAATCAGGAAGATTTCCTGATAGAAGATATCCTACAAAGATCATTCAGGGATAATATTCTGGAAAGACAATCTTCTGCACTGGATTTCGAATATCTTGATCTTAGTGATAAGTGGAATAAAAAACAGGATTTAAGAAAAGCTTTAAATTAATTTTAAAGATCAGTATTTGATCTTCAACCACTTATAAATAATCTTGTATTTATTTTATATTTTTCTTGAGAAAGCTATTGTGTAATTAAAATTGGGGTGTATATTTGCAGCCGCTTTGGGAGTAAGGCGTATGTTCGTTGAGAGTAGTAATGGTGGGTAATGCGGAAGGATCTGGCTTTAAAAAATTGAATTAAAATTTA
>NZ_JBLWIM010000007.1:0-12826 GCF_048381525.1 Christiangramia qingdaonensis | reverse complement strand
AATGGACTCATCAGAAGATACCTTCCTAAAGGAACAAGCTTTGCGCTGATTAATCAAAAACAGTTGCAAATCATACAAGATAAACTCAACAACAGACCTCGTAAAATACTGGGGTATAATACGCCACAAGAAATGATGGATCTCGAACGAAAAAAATTATATTTGAATACCTAACTTTTTAATACGCTTTGTTGCGTTACAACCTTGAATCCAGCAATAGTCTTCCAATGTATAGAAATGGAGAAATTAAACTTTATAGAGAAGGAGATCTAGGAGCAGTCTTCCAAAATACATATCAACAAATAATAAATGTAATTCAATCAAAAGATGAAAATTACATTTTGAATGTAAGTGAAAACGAATTTGCCGAATATCTTATACAAAACAAGAAGATTGAATTTCCAAAATTACATTTTGAAGATATTTACATAGATAAGTATGAAAAGGAAATTCCCGCTGAATGGTTTTCTGGTTCTTTTGATGTTTATTCAGGAAATAAATATAAAAGAGATCTAATTATTTATCATATTCCTTTTTCAGGCGATATTTACGTATTAGCTAATAAAGCCGTAAGTGGATTTTCCATATCGGGAAGTACAACCGTTGGAGTTGATAAAGATAGTATCACTGTTGAGATAGTGAACTTTTATAATGATCCAGAAAGAATTAAAACTTCGTTTGCAGACCAAAAAAGATATATATTATTTGACTATGATTTGGTTGAAAAAGATTGCAAAAGCTTCAATGATGGATTATTAGATTTTGCAGTTAAGCATATCCGAGAAAGAAAAGATAAAATTTTAAAATCCAATGATTTAATGGCTTCGTTAGGTGTTCCTCTAAAAAAGAAAAAAGACGTTTCAACCACGTTTTCGGTTCCAAAACCTGAGTTGAGAAAAAAGATTAAAATTGAACCAAAAGTATATGAAGATAAATTTAATCCTGAACCAACTTTGAGTTTTGGGGATTATCAGGAAATTTTAAGAATAATAAATGATGTAGGGAAAAACTTTGAAAGAATGCCTTCAACATATAGCAACAAAGGAGAAGAAGATCTAAGAGACCACATCTTACTCACTTTAGATCCTAACTTTGAGTATGGAAGTGCTAGTGGAGAAACCTTTAATAAGAAAGGTAAAACAGATATTCTACTAAGATATAAAAGTGATGTAGTATTCATCGCAGAATGCAAATTCTGGGGAGGGAAATCGCAATATTTTAAAACGTTCGACCAACTTATTAGCTACTTAACTTATCGAGATTCAAAAACTGCTTTAGTTTTATTCTCAAGAAATAAAGAAATTTCCAACGTTTTCTCAATAATTGAAAAAGAAACGAAAAACCATCCAAATTTTGTCAGAGAAGAAAGACAAACAGCTGCTAATTGGAAGAATTTTATTTTTCATCTGGATGACGACTTAAATAGAGAAATCAATATTGCAGTATTGACGTATCACTTACCAAATTTGAACTAAGGTACTACAGCTAACATCGGTTAATCGCCAATAGACGGTAGCGTTAGAAAGAAAATAATTAACTTGACCAACAAACCAATATTAAGCCGACAAATCCGCGTCCCCTACTCCGCCAACTGGCGATAACCGTAACCGTTATATAAAATTGCAAACAGTTATCCATTATCAAATATTGTAAAAATTAAAACCTACTTAGTTATGAAGAAAATTCCTTTTATTTTATTATTACTCTTATCCTTAGCGTGTTCCAAAAATGATGAGCCAAGTGTAGAATCTGACGTAATAAAAATCACATCAACAGCACCTGAATTTGTTCGAATTGGTGAAATTGTAACTTTCTCAGGTAATAATTTGGACAGAATAACAGATTTTAAGGTAGGAAATAAATTCGGTGAAATTATTGACGCAAGCGAAAAAGAAATTAAAGTCTCAATCCCTACTGTTTATAAAACCTCATTTTCTTTAAAAGCTTATAACGGCTTCATAGAGGTTGAAAGTATTCCATTAAATCTTATTGGCACTTACCCAGAAGAAAATGATTTCACTAATTATGATATACATAAACTTCAGCTAGTGGATGAAACACGAGCTTATTGTATGACTAATAACAATATTTACAAATCTTCAAACGGTGGAAAAAATTGGGTCTTACAGTATTCAACAAATTTAAATATTACATCAATTTATTTCGTGAATAAGGAGGTTGGCTGGTTCGGAACCATGGACGGTAAACTTTTTAAAACAATCGATGGTGGGAATACGTTTACAGAAATTTTTCAATCCATTGTAGATTACATGAGTAGACCAATAATGGATATAAAATTCAAAAATATAAATGATGGTTACATTTTAAATTCAAAAGGAGATATTTATAAAACAGAAAACGGTATTGATTTTCAACAAATATATGATTACCCAAATGAGAAATACGGTAATGCCATCGAGTTTTGGAATCTTGATCTTAAAGACGATTTTTTGATTGCGAATTCAGAATATGCGTTAGTAGTTAAGAAACCAGGATCTCCAAATTTTCAAATTCTTGAGTTTGAAAAATCAGTTTGGGATATTCAGATTGTAAACTCCAATGTAATTTACCTAAGTACATATTGGGATGATTCACTTCGTCTTTTGAAAAGTAACGATTTTGGAAATAATTGGGAAGTTACCAGTAATACAAGAATACAAAAATTTTATTTTGTTAATGAAAATAAGGGAATCGGCTTTGCGCCGAATGAAGGTTACGATTATCATATCGTTTATGAAACCAACGATGGTGGAAAATCCTGGAATAACCAATTCAAATTTAATGACTTCGAATTTGGATCGGCAATTGATTTTTATGGAAATTCTGGAATGATAAGTGGGATGGGAGGTAAATTATGGCATCATATTTTACCATAATTTACAATATTCCTTGAATGCAACTTTATATAACAACGGTTAATCGCCAATAAGCGGTAACGTTAGTAAGAAAATAATTAACTTGACTAACAAACTAATACTAAGCCGACAAATCCGCGTCCCCTAATCCGCCAACTGGCGATAACCGAGACCGTTATACACAAGTGCTCCGCAACGATTTTAGCTACTAAAAACAATAAGAATTCTATCTGAAAAATTCGAATTTTAAAAGCTTCAAAAGATAATTCTCAACTAAGAATCTTTTGTAAATCGTAAACTTAGAAAATTCTGGTTCTATCTAAAATTCTAAAAAATCCTTCAGGAAAAATTTAATAAGTAAAGAAGCTTTTGGTAGCTGCTCAAAAACAATTTAGCTAATAAGAACTTCATCAAAAAGAAGCTTAGTACCAAGAAACGGACGCTTACTTGGACGCAATAATTGTAACAAAACGAGCCAGTTTTTTCATAAAAGTCAAAGTATTACCGACAGCGGCATATCTGAGGTTCTCACTCGGCTCTGTCGCACCAGTGTATAACAACGAATATTCGCAATTGTGGCCATTTGAAATAAAATAGTATTTTTAGAGAACGATTTTAATCTATCCATTTTTCGTGCAAGAGAAACAAATTCTTTTTCTAATACAGATTTAATTTCCGAACATAGCTATCCGCCATTAAACGTTACGAAATTTAATAGATGTAATTTCCCGAAAAACCCAGTTTTCTATGCTTCTAATAGTCCAATTACCTGTCTTCGTGAAATCATAAGAGAATCTGATTATAAAGAGCGCGAATTTTGCTTAACAAAGTGGGAAATAATCAAATCGGATACTCCAGTTGCAATACAACCATTTTTCCATTCCGATTTACCAGAAGAAAATGGTTTTAGCGCAATCAAAGAAATGGAAGCTTTGAAACTTGATGAAACTTTCCAAAATAAATTACCCCCTGATAAAAAAGCTGGATTCTTAAAATTATTGGATTTTTTACGTACAACTTTCATAAATGATTCAAGTCAAGAACTTTCTGCTGCTATTGCATATAATTTTCTATTTGCTAATCACAATTTCAGAACAGATATTCTAATGTATCCAAGCGTTCAAACCCAACTTACAGCAATGAATATGGCGATTCACCCAAATTTTGTAGATAATCAATTACAACTTAAAAGATTATACTTTGTCAAAATGATAAATTTTAATGAAAAGGAAAAAACTTATAATTTAAGTTTTGGAAACTATGGAGTAGTAGAAAAAAATGTGATAATGTGGAAGCAGCGAAAAAAGGTAGATCCTTTATTTGATAAATTATTTGCGTTAGACCTAAAAGAATATTTTCGCAATAAATAATTATTCTGCTATTTAACTTGCCACAACATCGGTTCATCGCAAATAACGGGTAGTTTGCTTAAAATGGTTATTTTAGAGACCAATTATGGAAAAAACTAAGCCGACAAATCCGCATCCTTACTCCCGCAACTTGCGATAACCGGAACCGTTGTAAAACATTTTTTAGAAAATTGGAAGAATTAATAAAAAATAGAACTCCGATTGATATTGATCTCTCTCCAAATAGAGATAAAGTCTATGCTGGAATTTGCCTAAAATCGAATGATGAAATTTTCATATTAAATTGTTTTAATGAAGAAACGCAAGAATTTGATGGATATGCCATAATTAGAGATTATGAAATTGAAAAATATCGAGAATGGGATAAGGAAGAATTAAAGGAAATTAAAAACAACAATTATTCCAATTTTATAAACAAATTACCCATCGATAAAATGAACAATATGTTTGCATGTTTGTCGCAATTACAAAACGAAAAATTGATATCGATATTTATAGAATCTGATGATGATTCTTATTTTGTTGGCCAGATAAAAAGTCTTTCCGAAAATAAATTAGAGCTAAAATTACTAGATGAAAATGCTAAATGGACAGGAAAGAAAAAGATAAAAATCAATGAAATAACTTATATCGGATTTGATACAAGTTATGAAGATAGCTTCGAAAGAAAGATTGAGTAAAAAAACGTTTGACATCAACGGTTAATCGCCAATAGACGGCAGCATTAGTGAGAAAATAATTAACTGTACTTTCCTGAAATAGGTTGACTAAAAATTAAACCTTTTAGCACTATAACTAATGAAAGAACAAAATCAACACTGTCGAAAAACTTCCTACAAAAAAGTAGGGTACGATCTTAAGCTGGTTATCATCGATCAGATCCAGAATGCACAAATCTCTATCAATCATGCTTCCGATTAAATATCAGGTTTCCAGAGCTTCCATCTATTACTGGTTGAAAAATACAGTACTTTAGAACAAAAGAAACTAGGGATGAGCAAGAAAGATGAGATCAAGAAACTCAAAGAAAAAATAGAGAAACTGGAGTTTGTAAAAGACTTCCAACAAGACATTATTGCTGACATGGAACTTATTACCGGAGTTGATATGTCAAAAAAGTCATTGCCCAAAACATTAGCAGACGAGATCGAAAAAAAGAAGCAAAACCGTTTAAAAGAAAATGGTTGATCCAATGTTTTGGGGTTTCTAAACAAGCTTTCTATAAGCGGTTAAAATCTCATCAGAAAAGGCAAACACAGCAACAGCTAATCATTCGGCTCATCAAAGAGTATCGGAATCAGTATGGACTGCGTACCGGTGGAATTAAACTATATCAGGAATTAAAGGCTGATATGGACAGACTCGGTATTAAAATAGGAAGGGATAAATTCTATCGAGTAATGCGAATGAATAACCTGCTCGTTCCTAAATTAAAGCGGTTCCATATCACAACTGATTCAAAACATCGATTCTTTAAATACAAGAACATGGTAAAAGATAAAGTGCCCACCAGGCCTGAACAACTTTGGGTAAGCGATATTACCTATATCAAAACACAGAACGGACACAGTTACCTGGCATTGGTCACAGACGCCTATTCTAAGCAAATCATGGGTTATAAATTAGCAAGTCATATGAAGACATCACTTTGCATCGATGCGCTTAGAATGGCCATTAAAAACAGGAAGTACAAGAATCAGACACTCATCCATCATTCAGATCGTGGAATTCAGTATTGCAATCCCCAATACACCAGCTTTGCTGAGGAACACGGAATACTGATCAGCATGACCGAAAAGTACGATCCGTACGAGAACGCCGTGGCTGAGAGAGTCAACAAAACCCTTAAATATGAATACGATTTAAAACGAACTATAAAAAATACTAACTTAGTTAAGAAGATGGTCAAAAAAGCTGTTGAGATTTACAACAACAAAAGACCACATTTCAGTCTCAAATTGAACACACCTAACTTTGTTCATTTGAATAGAAATGTAGACTATCATTCCTACAAAAGGAACAAACAAAATTTGGAACTATTGACCATTTAAACTGTCGAAAATCGAATCAAAAATGGTCAACCTATTTCAGTATAATACAACAACGATTATAGCTACTAAAAACAATAAGAATCCAATCTGAAAAATTCGAATTTTAAAAGCTTCAATTGATAGTTTCCAACTAAGAATCTATTGCGAATCGTAAACTTAGAAAATCCTGGTTCTATCGAAAATTCTAAAAGATGGTTCAGGAAAAAATTAAATAAGGAAAGAAGCTTTTGGTAGCTGCTCAAAACGAATTAGCTACTAAGAACTTTATCAATAATAAGCTTAGTACCAAGAAACGGACGCTTAATCGGACGCAATAATTATGACAAAACGAGCAAGATTTTTCATAAAAGTAAGAGTATTCCCGACAGCGGCCTATCTGAGGTTCTCTTTCGGCTCTGTCGCACCAGTGTATAACAACGAATATTCGCAATTGTGGCCTTTTGAAATAAAATAGTATTTTTAGAATCCAACAAACAAAAACCTAAGCCGACAAATCCGAATACGTACAACCACAACTGACGATTATTCGAAACCGTTGTACGTAAGCCGTAGGAAAAATTCAGCTCCAAAGTTTAGAAAATGAAAATATCACGAGTATTTATTTATTTTATAACACTTATTCTACTTAATAGTTGTTCCCTTAATAAAGCCGTAAAGCACCTTAGAGAAGGTGAAACAACTCAGCAAAATTATAGTGCTACATTTCCTTTCGAAATTAAAAATGGGTTTATAATTATCCCTGTAGAAATCGAAAATAAAAACTATGATTTTCTATTGGATACAGGCTCTCCTAATCTGGTATCAAATGAACTTGCTGAAAGTTTGAATTTAAAAGCTATAGATTCTGCAAAAGCAGGTGATGTTTATAACAAAAAGGTCCAAAATAAATATACCCGATTAGAGAATGTAAAAATCGGAAACATAGATTTTACCGGAACAACTGCTTTAATCAATAATTTTAATGATGTATCAGTGTGGTCGTCTTTAAATATTGACGGATTTATAGGAGCTAATTTAATGCAGCATGCTATTTGGGATATTGACTTCAAAAAGCAACAAATTACAATAACGGATAACGAATCGAAATTAGATGTACCTGATGACATAATTGAAAACAAGTTATACATCGGTGTAGCAGGAGTACCAGCTATCGCTTGTAAGTTAAATGATAAGAAAGTTTGGAATTTCACTGTTGATTTAGGGTATAATGGAGGTGTCGTAGTACCGTTCTCTGAATTCAAAAAGCAAACAGAAAACGGCAAAATTTTAGATTTCAAGAAATCTGATACTAAAGGTGTTACTGGAATTTATGGAGAACAAAATACTACCAGGGAATCTTTTATAGGAATTATTGATGAAATTGAATTTGGAAATTCAACTTTAGAAAATGTCAAAGTGTATTCAGAGCAATATTTAGAGAAGAGATTTGGTGCTGATTTTTTTAAAAATTACCGTGTTATTTTAAATTGGAATAGTAAAAAATTAAGGTTGATCAAGAATATAGAATAAATGAATAACTAGTTTACGGCCTACGAACAACAACGGTTAATCGTCAATAAGCGGCACCGTTAGAAAGAAAATAATTAACTTGACCAACTAATCAATACTAAGCCGACAAATCCGCGTCCCCTACTCCGCCAACTGACGATAACCGAGACCGTTATGTGTAAGTTTTCAATTTAAAATCCATAGTTATAGAAGCGAAGTGTAAACATATTGAGTGTTCAGAAAAAGAAATCTTTGAAGAAGGATTTTGTGAATTTCATTATTCTGGTGGCTCTTTAGGTAATGGAGAAACATACGAACAGTATCAGATCATCGAACAGGATTTTATTGATTTTATAAAAGTTGTTCCAATTGATGAAGAAAATCATTTAAAAGTACATTCTCCGCTTTTAAGGGATATGATTATAAGATCTTGCGTTCAAATAGAAGTATTTTTCAAAGAATTAGGGAAATACTATTGTTCTAATGTTCAAGATAGCTCATTAGCGAAAAAATATAATCAGATTAATAAAAAGACAGGAGAAAAACGAGGAGTAAAAAATTGGAATTTTGGAGATTATCATATTTTTAAAGAAAGATATTTAAAATATGGATTCTTATTCGTTCGACCATTAAATCAAAATATAAAACCATTCGAAAATTGGCAAAATGAAAAAAATGCTCCTCATTGGTGGAATGTTTATAATGCAATTAAACACGATGGAATTAATTCTAAAAAAGATGCTACTCTAAAAGTCGCCTTGAATTCTTTAGCAGCTTTATTTTTATTGCATTGCTCACACAGATATTCCAGAAGGTACTTACTGCAATTTTCTAATCAAAATATAGATGAAAGATTTGATTTTGTAGAAATTAAATTCAATCAAATAACATCTCCTCTTGATACTAAAAGATATTTATTTAAGGATATTGCCGGATCTTCAGGAAGAACAGTAAAAGTTTTAAAATTTCCAGAAGGATTGTAACAAGAAAACCTACACATAACATCGGTTCACCGCAAATAACGGGTATCTAGCTGAAAATTGTTATTTTAGAGACCAATTATTAAAACAACTAAGCCGACAAGTCCGCATCCCTACTCCCGCAACTTGCGGTAACCGTAACCGTTATACACAAGTGCTCCGCAACGATTTTAGCTACTAAAAACAATAAGAATCCAATCTGAAAAATTCGAATTTTGAAAGCTTCAATTGATAATTTTCAACTAAGAATCTTTTGTAAATCGTAGCTTAGAAAATCCTGGTTCTATCGAAAATTCTAAAAGATCGTTCAGGAAAAATTTAAAAAGTAAAGAAGCTTTTGGTAGCTGCTCAAAAACAAATTAGCTACTAAGAACTTCTTTAAAAAGAAGCTTAGTACCAAGAAACGGACGCTTACTCAGACGCAATAATTGAAAAAAGACGAGCAAGATTTTGTATAAAAGTCAGAGTATTCCCGACAGCGCCTATCTGAGGTTCTCACTCGGCTCTGTCGCACCAGTGTATAACAACGAATATTCGCAATTGTGGCCATTTGAAATAAAATAGTATTTTTAGAATCCAACTAACAAAAACCTAAGCCGACAAATCCGAATACGTACAACCACAACTGACGATTATTCGAAACCGTTACCTGCAATGTCTCCAGAAGTAAAATCTATAAAATCTTATACTTTAGTAAATAATAAAATGATACGTAAAAATGAATGGAAACCTTTTACCTACTTTTTATAAAACAATTGGTCTTATCATCGGAATTACCACTCTAATAGCTTTTTTGTTAAACGACTTTTATATAAAATGGCTAAATATTGATCAATCGAGATTTGATTTGATCTTGAAATTAGTCATTTTGATTTCCCTTGTCATAATAGTTTTTTCTAAAGAGAAATATGAAAACAAGCAAATATCAGATTTAAGGCTACGAGAATTAAAAGGCTCCATTATCGCAGGGATAATTGTTTTCATTCTTGACTCTTTGAAAGAACTGATATTTTGGGATGGCGAGTTCGGTAATATCAGTAGTTTCGGACTTCTGATAATTATATTAATTCTGCATCTTATAACTTTTAATTCTAATAGGAACAAACTTATAGCTAGGTCCTAATTTTAGTGACAAAAATTTGAGTTCGAGAATCTATGTTAATTAATGAGTCGCCACAGCAGGTAACAACGGTTCATCGCCAATAGCCGGCAGCGTTAGTAAGAAAATAATTATATTGACCAACAAACCAATACTAAGCCGACAAATCCGCATCCCTTACTCCGCCAACTGGCGATAACCGAGACCGTTGTGCAAAATAATTTTCAAGAATGGAACAAACCAAAAAGATTTCTGACTGGATCAATAAAAACAAGTTAGAAATAATTCAGAATATCGATTATGAAAGTGTAGAAGTCTTTAAATTCTTAACTAACGAATTCAATAATTCAGACGTAAGTGAGAACTCTTTATTCCAATTCGTTTATAGAAGTTATTACAGATTAGATCTTGCAGGTCTTACAAAAGAATTTAAAATTGAGTATTTCAAAATAATGCAAGAATTAAGAAATACTGATAACATTGATCTTCTCGAAATAATTGAAAGGCTATATAAGTTTGAAAATTTAAGAAATAGAAAATCTGTACAATTTTCATTTGCTACAAAACTTGCAAATACAATAGACAAAAGTATTCCGATATACGATAGCCAAGTTTGCAAAGTTTTTAATCTTTCAAGGCCATTTCAAAAAGACTTTGATAAAAAAGTGACTAAATATTTTGAACAACTTTCAATAATTTCAAGTACATATAACGAAATAATTGATAAAGGATTAATAAATGAAACTCTCTTACTATTCAATGGCAGATTTGATAATTCAATTTCACAAAAGAACAAGTTAGATTTCATTTTCTGGTCAGCAGGAAAATTAATTAGTAAAATCAAGAAAGCTGAAAATCTCAACAAAAGGGTAATTTCAAACTAAGATTTCACAACAATTAAAGATTCCAGTAATTGCCTAAATTACTTTGCACAACATCGGTTCATCGCAAATAACGGGTTTATAGGAAAAAGTGTAATTTTAGAAACCAGGAAAGAAAATGGTTAAGCCGACAAGTCCGCATCCCTACTCCCGCAACTTGCGATAACCGTAACCGTTAGCCCCAAGTTTTAAATAAAATATGAGAACAAACATTAATACCTTTTTAAAAAGAGCTAAAGAAATCCATGGGGATAAATATGATTATTCAAAGGTTGACTATCAAACAACTGAAAAAAAAGTAATAATAAGCTGTAAGGAACACGGAGAATTTCTAATGAGACCACGTGCTCATTACGCTGACAAAAGAGCATGTCCAAAATGTGATAATACTGGGAAAAGTGGATTTCATGAAAGTAAATGGTATAAAGAAAATAAATTTATATATCTAATCGAATTGTTTGGTAACGGAGAACGATTTCTCAAATACGGGGTAACAAAAAACGTAAATGAAAGATTATTAAAGGTCAAGTTCCTTATTCTTCAAAAACATTAATTGCTGAGAAAATCAATAATGCCAACAAAATCGAAGATAAATTAGAATCAAAATATTCGCATCTATCCTATTTGCCCAAATTAAATTTTAGAGGTGCTACAGAATGCTTAGAATATGGTATAAAAAACCATCTAGTAAAAGACCTAAGAAATATTATAGAAAAAACCAGTGGCTAACATCGGTTGATCGCAAATAACGGGTTTAATCGGAAAAATGTAATTTTAGAAACCAAGAAAGAAAATAGTTAATCCGACAAGTCCGCGTCCCTACTCCCGCAACTTGCGATAACCGTAACCGTTGTAGTGCATTTTCAAGGACAAAATCTCATAAAATATGGAGACGGAAAAAGATTTTATAAAGCGAGAGATTGAAAAACTCAATTTGGTACTGATAAGCCTAATTAATAAAATCATAGGATCAAAATCAATAAATATTGAAAGTGAACTTCAGGATACAAATCAAACTCTTAAAGATCAAATTGGATTCACTCTTCTAGAAATAAGTGAGATGAATAATTCTGATCTTATTCTACATTTAAGAAAGCTTCACTCAACTAACCTTGAGAAACTAATGCAATTGATGTATGAGATTATTCAAAAGTCAGAATTAGATAATTCTTATGAAATTTACAACAAGAGAAAAATTACTCAAAAAGCGATACTGATATCGGAGTTTCTAGATGAAAATTCTACAACCTTTTCAGTTGAAAGATCAAATATAAAAAATGCTCTAAAGCAAAAGATTTGAGTTCTATAACAACACATTATTGCAATCAAATAATATTTGAATGAAAGTGGTACAGCATCAATTAATTCCAATTAGATTATAGGATTATCGAACAAAATTGTAACAAGAAAACGCACAACAACAACGGTTAATCGCCAATAGACGGCAACGTTAGAAAGAAAATAATTAACTTGACCTACAAACCAATACTAAGCTGACAAATCTGCGTCCCTGACTCCGCCAACTGGCGATAACCGAAACCGTTGTGTGCAATACTCCACAAAAAAAATTAGTAAATTAATTGCGAATTCAAACCTAGAAATTATGAAAAAAATTTTAGCTATTGTATTATTCCTAACATTTGGAATAATGAACGCCCAGTCAGAAGAATACACGAAATCTGAACCAGAATTTAAAGCAGATAAAACTGTTTTTAATGAAAAAAGTAATACTTTACAACTAATTGGTGATGTGGAATTTAAAACAGATATATTAGAATTTGAAAATGCAGAAGAAGTTATTTGGAACAGAAATTCTGACGAAATAATCGTCAGAGGTATTAAAGATTTTACGATAGACGGTTCTGTTGTATTTTCTGATAATCCAGATACTAAAACTTTGCACTACAAATTGGGCTCGAAAATCGCAAGGTTTGAATAAATTAGATTTGCAACGAATTTTTCTCACTTAAGATCCTCCCGGGTAATCGCGGTAATTAAAGGACATAATTCTGCAAGAGTACAGCACACAACAACGGTTCATCGCCAATAAGCGGCACCGTTAGTAAGAAAATAATTAACTTGACCAACAAACCAATACTAAG
>NZ_JBLWIM010000006.1:11666-12274 GCF_048381525.1 Christiangramia qingdaonensis | reverse complement strand
GTTGCGGAGCACTTGTGTATAACGGTCTCGTATATCGACAAGTGGCGCGGAATTATGGATGCGGATTTGTCGGCTTAACGATTTGGTTAATTATGGAAACTAATTTAATTCTTTTCTATTAAACCCGCCATTTGCGATATACGTTGTTAGCTGCTGATATGGTTAACGATAAGCTAATTTAGAACCAAATTTTAAAGAACAAATGAATTTCTGAAAAAGAAGAATTATACTTAAAAAGAAAATTTTAAACTTACCAGAAGTTGCGAAGGCCTAAGTCTATAGGTACTCTGAATATATGAGAACTCCGAATTAGAAACTCTCACAAATTCATTGGTATTTAAAACATTATTCCAACTGGCTCTTAAATCAAAAGCCGGTTTTTTGAAGGTGTATTGATAATTTAAATTCAGGAAATAGTTATTACGATTTCTGTTTGAAATACTATTGTAATAATATTCAGAATTTGCACTTAAATATTGCTGCTCACTTAAATAAAAGAAGTAATCTACGGAATGTGATTGAGTTCTTATTGGTGCAGTCTCTCTACTTTCTATAATAGTGTATAAATAACCTAAATCAGCATTATAAGTAGTGCTTAACCAATCTGT
>NZ_JBLWIM010000006.1:0-11630 GCF_048381525.1 Christiangramia qingdaonensis | reverse complement strand
TTGATTTTGTATGTCTGCAAAACGCTCATTTAACAATTGTTCCCGTTCAATGCTTGAAAAGGTAGAGCTTAAACTTAAAGTAGTATTGAGTTTGCTAAAATATTTACTGCCCCTAAGACTTAAATTATGTGAATTGGAATAATTTTCCTTTACCAACGCTTCAAAAATGGTCGCTCCATTTTGATTTATACGGTTGCTATATAAAAGGTTGTTTTTTGTTTGCGAAAATTTATAAGAACTACTGGCAAAAATGGAATTAATAGGATTACGGTAGGAAATTCGCCAGCTATAATTTTGTTGAAAATTCTCTGTTATTGGTGTATTGTACCGCTGTAAATTCCGGTAGTCGGTCAGGATAAATCCGTAGTATAAATTAGTAACATCGCCAAAATTATTCTTAAGATTTGCGGATACGCTAGCTTCCCAAAATGCTGAAAACTCTTTTTTAATATATAAATCAGGTTCAAAAGTGAAGCGGTTTAAGTTTTGCTCTTTATCTAAAACAATATCTTCAATATTAAAAATGCGATAATTGAAAGGTGTTTGGAGGCGTATATTCCAGCTATTTTTCTTATAGGTAAACTTGTTTGTAAAATAAATATTTGAAGAAAAAAAATTGAGATCATTACGATAATTTCCTTTGAGGGTATCAGTTTCATTATTGTCAATTAGAATTAATTGACTATCCAATTTTTCACTTTGTATTGCGAAACCAATCTCAGGTGCAATAGTAATATCTTTTAATCCTTTGGTAAAGCCTGCGGAGTTTTCGGTAAAAAAGGTGGAAGATTTTAAAATCTGATTTGTTTCTGTATAAGGTTGCTCTTCATTCAATAATTCTTTGAATTGACCAGGATCTACATTTAAAGTTTGTGAGGATTCTGTATAGCCTGTATTAGATGCAAAGGTCATTAATTGTTTTCCGAATGGTTTAAGAAGTTTTAATTTATTTCTAAATGCCGAGAATGGGTTGTTGAGTGATTGCGAAATATGGTCATCTTGGGTACGAATATCACCAAACTGTGAATCCCAAAAGCCATTTATTTCCAAAGTGTTTTTCAGGTAATTATCATCTGTGTTCTTTTCCAAAATGAATTTGGACTGTAAATTTTCGATATAAAAATTATTATTAACTCTTTCGGAAATGGAAATGGTATCATTCTGTGTAAAGAAAAGGGTTTGAGTATTTCCCATTTGTTGTTGGCTATCGTTCAAATAGGAAACATTTACCTTTAGGTCAATATCTTTTTTAAGCCGAATCAAATAATTAGCTGATCCTAAATGTACATTATTGTCCAGCCAGCGTTCCTGGGAAAAAGATGGTGCTGCAATTTTACGGATTGAAAGCCAATCCCTTTTGTTGATATTAAATTCCTGTCTTCCAATATCTTCAAAGGAAAAGTCCCTGATCTCGCGAGATACATCGTTGCCCGTGTTGTTGCTCTGGTATGAAAAAATTGCTTGTTGTTTTTTGGTAAAAACCATCGGGGTAATATTTGCTTTCCAAAGAATGGGTGAAAGACCGCTGCCAAATTCAGCACTGCCGGTTAAGGTCACGTTTTTTTTAAGTTTTATATTTAAAGAAGCCCTTTCGGAAAATTCCAGACTGTCCAATAGCTTTATGGGTTGGTGGTTTTCCAGTATTTGAACCTGCGATACATCATCTGCCGAGAGGTTATTGTTGGCGAGGTTATACCGTCCTTCCAATAGATCGAGGCCTTCTATATAATATTTTTGGATAGGTTCGCCTTGGTAGTAGATCTGACCGGAACTGCGTATTTCTATTCCAGGCATTTTTTTTAGCACATCGGCTATCACGCGGTCTTTTTGATCTTTAAAAGCTGAAACGGAATAACTAAGGGTGTCTCCTCTTATTTCGATTATATTCGATTCTATATGCACCTCCTTCAATTCTTCTGATGATTCTGTAAGGCGCACTGTAAGATGTTGAGTTTTATTTTGAAGTTTGCTATTCCAATTTTTGAAGCCCAAGTGTGCAACCTTAATAAAAAAGAATTCTGAATCAGCCTTTACATCTATTTGAAATTTACCATGATTATCTGAAATTCCATAAGCAACTATATTTGCAGTTGAATCTTGGCTTATAGTAATGGTTGCCCCGCTCAAACGTTGCTTGTCCTTATCAGTAATTTCGCCGGTAATAACTGTTTGCGAAAAACCTTTACTGAAGATAAATACCAACAAAAAGAGAAAACAGCATTTTATCTTCATTTACTTTACTCAAGTTCGATAGGATTATTTTGATTTTTCAATCTTGCCCTTTGATTTCTATCATATTTATCCAAACCTTCTTTTGGGATGTGTATACCGGGATTGTTCAATATTAGGGATGGCTTTTCCCTTATTTTTTTTCGAAACAAATCTAAATTAGCATCTGAAATTCTGGTGTAATCTTGATCCGCAACATTTACGGACACTTTAATTTTCTCTATACCTTTGGCTGTAAAATGATAGTGATTTTTTGAATCATAAACTTCAAGGATCATTCCAGGCAGACCGTTAAACTTATAAGGACCTTCCGGAACCGGTAGGTTAGGGGCAAACCATGCTTCATAATCCCTGCCCTTAAAGTGTATACGTGCTAAAGTAGTTTCATATCCCATTATATTTTTTTTACTGTTCTCAATTTTCCAAACTAACTGGGGTAATTTATTCTCTGTTTTATATTTAAATGTAGTAAAATCATATAAACAGATTAATTCATCATTTTTCCGATCCTTATATATTTTATATCTAAATTTCGATTTTTGAATCCCAAATAATGCCCTAGGATTTTTAGAGCTTAATATAGAATCTTTTAGGTGCGTAGTTTGACTTCTGAATACAGAAACCTTATCGTCCACATCTAAGTACATATATTCTGTATCTACAGAAGATTGATCTAAAGAATCAATTTGAAATGACAGTTCATAAGTTATCCGTAATGGATTATTGCTTTGTTGAGAAAATAAGAGTATTGGTAAAAAGAAAAACAGATGAGAAATAAATTTTTTCATATAGTTTTAAGTTCTATGGGATTTTCTTCTTTTAATTTTTTCTTATGCTCTTTGAGCATTTCCGTTTTTTTTGAATTATCAGAAAAATTAATTTTTATACCCGTTTGCTCCATCTTTTTAAATGGATTTTCTTCGTACTCTTTTAAAACCTTCAAGAAGACCTCTTTTTCGGTTTTAACTGTGTTTGAACTGTTATAAAAAGGAATCGGATCTTTAATCTTTTTTAGATTGATCAATTTGAAATGATATTCTTCTTCACTGTCAGATATTTCGAGGATTAGACCGGGCAATCCACCAAATTTATAAGGACCTGAGCTAACTGGAATTTCCGATGTAAACCAAGCAGAATATTCACGTCCAGCATACTCTGTTTTTGCTTTTTTACAGACATAACCAGCTATAGTTTTATTTTCATTGCGAATTTCCCATTTTAGTTCGGGATTTTCCTCATAACTGAAATTGTCTTTTAGCACTTTTTGTTTATAAACTATATTGGATTTACTAAGTTCGTTCACGATGACATAGTCAAATTCGGTTTGGGGAAGATTTCTTAGTACACTTGAAAAACCAGAATTTGTATTTTTTTTATTTCTCAGTAATGAATCTTTTTTATGTTTTCCTAAACTCAAAAATTTAGTATAATCTGAACCAATAAGTAACAACATATCTTCCTGTTTTTGGAAATTATCCACTTTACTTGGTTGATACGTTAATCTATAAATAGCCTTATAATTTGTTGAATTACCGTTCTGAGCATTTACAACATTTTGGAAGCTTAAAAATAATAGTATTATTAAGCAAAAATGAATTTTTATTTTTAACGTCATATCAAAAAATTTTAAATTATAAAAAACAGGGCTGGAATTTCAGCCCTGTTGCATTCAATTACTCACACCAATAAGCTTCTGCAAACTCAATGTGATCTATTAGCATTTCCATTGAAGTAACGTATACACATCCTGAAACTCCACAGGATAATGTTACATTTACACAATCATCCACTTCTTCTAGTGAATTATCTCCAGCGAATGTAGATGCAGTTCCCAAAACAAGTGCGAGCGTTAAAAATAAATTTTTTATAATAAAAATTTCAAGATTATAAATATTTTTTTGTTGTCTGCGAAGAATGCTACATTTGCAGCATATTCCTCTGGTTGGTAGAATAACATGTTACATAGGCAGGTTATTTAAGAGATTAATAATTAAGCAATATTAAGAACTCCCCAATCAGGGGTTTTTTACTATTATGAAATAAGATCAATTAGAAATTAATGGATTCGAAGTAGGGTAAGAATCACATATTTAAATATACAAAAAAATCTAATTTAATTATTTTTTCACTTTAAACTTTTGTTTTCAACATAGAAAGGAGAAATAATGTAGAAAATTCAATAAATCATTTATAAATTTATTGTTATGGAATGATGAATTTGATCCATATTTGCAGCTAACGGTCCCGGTTATCGCCAGTTGGCGGAGTAAGGGACGCGGATTTGTCGGCTTAATATTGGTTTGCTGGTCAAGATAATTATTTTCATACTAACGCTGCCGCTTATTGGCGATTAACCGTTGTTGCCTGCAGTAATGATACTATTCTTTTTGTTTTTATTCGCGAAAAAAATTAGTGCCAAACCTATTGTAAAGCAGGATAAATTAAATAGTAATTCTTGGTTTAATAGTTCCCATATTGATGGATGAAATACATCGTTTGGAGTTTCTAATACGGTTGTTTCCTGATTTCGAATTCCATTAAAGACTCTTATTAAGGATTGGAGGTTAAAAATTGTATGAATGAAAGCCGGGATAATAATGTTTTTAGTTTTATAAAATATCCCACACATTAATACTCCAAAACAAAAAGCATAAATTACCTGGGATGTGATTTCATTTATGGAATCTGGATTTTTAAGTAGGTTTATATAATGACCTATTCCAAATAAAAAAGAAGAAAATAATGCGCCTAACCAAATTGATGAAAAATAGTCTGATAATTTGGGAAATATTATTCCTCTGAATAAAATCTCTTCGGTAAATCCTACCAAACTTAAACTGAATATAAAGATTAATAATTCTAAAGAAATGGCACTTTTAAATGCACTAAAACTCATTATTAACACGAAGAATAAATAAGCTATTGGAATAAGAAATATTCTTTTGTCTTTTGATTTTAAGGTTTTTTCAAGATTAAGTCTGAATAGAAGAAAAACTAATAAAAGTAAAAGTGGAAAAAGTAATATTAAATTTGATAGGTATCCTTGATATAATATTGGCATCGAAAAAGTCCCTGTAAAAGAATTTATTGGATGTTCAAGCAAAAGATATGCTATATATCCAAAGAATAGAACCAGAGTATATTTCATAGGAAATTTATCTTTCATTATTGCTGGCAACGGTCTCGGTTATCGCCAGTTGGCGGATTAAGGGACGCGGATTTGTCGGCTTAGTATTTTGTTGTTGATGAAGTTAATTATTTTCTTTCTAATGCTGCCGTCTATTGGCGATTAACCGTTGTTACCTGCTGTGGTGACATTTCTAATCTTGAAATAATTCTATTTGTATTTTTTGACATTGAAGACAACGATAAAGTATAGAAGAATTGCTATCATTAATTCGAATCCGTCTTCTATTTGGTAGCGACCGTCCCAAAATAATATTTCTTGTATAGAATGAATCAGTAAAATAAAACCACCGAATATAACTGCTCCTATTAATTCTTGAACTCTTAAATTCTGAACTCTTTGTGTTTCATTTTTGTCTTTAGAAAAAGTTATTATAAGCAAGGATATTAAAACTATATCCTTTATAATCCAGGACATTCTAGCTTGTTCAAGCTGCACTAAATCTGCAAGAGGAATTTTTAGTATGAAAGCGATAATGCTAATTATAAAAATCACAAAAGCGATTAATTTATATTGATTCGGGAGCAATCTATCATTCATTTTTGGAGTTCTTTTAATGATTTGTAAAAGTCGGATTCTTCGAGCATCAATATGTTATTATATAACAATTAACTTTCCGAATTCTGAACTATAAACACAATTATTACAAGGGATTTATGCTACTTATAAGTATCCGAATTTTAGATTTGTTACTTTATTTTTGTTTCAATTTTGTTCTTAATTGATAATTTTCTTCTGGAACCATTGCAGGTAACGGTTTCGAATAATCGTCAGTTGTGGTTGTATGTATTCGGATTTGTCGGCTTAGGTTTTTGTTTGTTGGATTCTAAAAATACTATTTTATTTCAAATGGCCACAATTGCGAATATTCGTTGTTATACACTGGTGCGACAGAGCCGAGTGAGAACCTCAGATAGGCCGCTGTCGGGAATACTCTGACCTTTATACAAAATCTTGCTCGTCTTTTTCAATTATTGCGTCTGAGTAAGCGTCCGTTTCTTGGTACTAAGCTTCTTTTTAAAGAAGTTCTTAGTAGCTAATTTGTTTTTGAGCAGCTACCAAAAGCTTCTTTACTTTTTAAATTTTTCCTGAACGATCTTTTAGAATTTTCGATAGAACCAGGATTTTCTAAGCTACGATTTACAAAAGATTCTTAGTTGAAAATTATCAATTGAAGCTTTCAAAATTCGAATTTTTCAGATTGGATTCTTATTGTTTTTAGTAGCTAAAATCGTTGCGGAGCACTTGTGTATAACGGTTTCGGTTATCGCCAGTTGGCGGAGTAAGGGACGCGGCGTTGTCGGCTTCGTATTGGTTTGCTGGTCAAGATAATTATTTTCTTACTAACGGTGCCGCTTATTGGCGATGAACCGTTGTTGTTGTGCGTTTTGTTGTTCGTATTACGTTCTTGAATTGCTAATATTATTACTCCAATTACAATTAAAATGTAAGGAGTGTATGTTGGCCAAGCTCCTGACATCATTTGAATTAAATAAATTATGGCAATTAGATTTAATAATATTATTAGACCAGAAGCGAGAAAATAAAAGAATGTTCTTTTCTTTCTAATCAGAACAATTGTGGAAATCAATTCAAAAATAATCAGTAAAATCGGCAAACCAAACCAAATTAAATAATCCATGAATTTCATTAGAAGAATTTAGTTTTAAAAAATTGGTTTTTCCAATTCAAAGCAAAATCTTCAAATTCAGGGACGAACATATCTTTTAATTTCATTTTCTGGAAGAACAAGCAACCTGAGCAAACAGAAACTAGTTCATCAGAATTTTTAATCTTTTCAATTAATAATTTTTCTTTAGGATCTAATTTGTACTTATTTCTTTTAGCCAATTCTTCTAATGTTATTGCAGCCATGTACTTTTCTGCATTATTTTCTGAGTTTAATAATTTAGAAATAGAGGAGTAGTTTCTATTTTTTAATTTGCGTGTTACTTTTTTCACTGTTTTTGAAGCAGATCCTTCATAATAACAGGCAAATCCGACCATCTCTTCTTTGTCAATATTTTCTTGAGCACTAAGAATCGTGGTAAATCCAATCAGAATTATTGTAAATATCAAGTTTTTCATTTCTACAAAATGCACTACAATGGTTTCGGTTATCGCAAGTTGGCGGAGTGGGGGACGCGGACTTGTCGGCTTAGACCTGGTTTGTTGGTCAAGTTAATTAATTTCTTTCCAAGGCTGCCGCCTATTTGCGATGAACCGTTGTTCTATGCAGTTTTTTTATTTCGTCAACTTGTAATTAGTTACCAAAACAGAAGCAGAAATATGTAGAATTCTTTCAAGTTCTCTAATCATATCTACTGTCAATCTTTTCTTTTTATTTAAGATTTCTGAAACTCTACTTTTTCCTCCAATTACACCAACTAAATCTTTTTGTTTTAGATTCATTTCTTCCATCCTGATTTTTATTGCTTCAATTGGATCAGGAGCATCAATTGGATAATGTTCATTTTCGTAATTGTCAATCATCATAGAAAGGATCTCCGCTTCATCTCCCTCTTTTGAATCAGTTGGAGCATCAAATATTACTTCAAGCCTTTCTAAAGCTTTCTCATAATCTTGTTCGGTTTTTAAAGGTTTAATTTTCATAGCTCTAATTTTAAATTGTGTTAGCATCTATTTTATCATATTCTGCATGTGTTCCAACAAATCTTATAAAGGCCCACTTTCGGTCATAATTGAATTTTACAATTAATCTATATGAGTTTCCTTTAATATTGAAAACAACTCTACTATCTTTTAAAATGCTAGCATTTATATAAGTTTTCTTAATATCATTTGGAGAATTCCAATTGGAGCTTTTAGCTGTTTCATACCAAGTCTTTAAATATTGTTCTGAATCAGAATGCTTTTCCCAGAATTCTCTCAATGTCTTTTTTGCAACTATTCTTTTCATTCTAAAAAATCTAGAACAAAGATAATAAAAGTTCTCTATTTTAGAACTTTGTAGCAGAATCTTTATTAAAAAAATTGCTTAGAACGGTTACGGTTATCGCCAGTTGGCGGAGTAAAGGACGCGGATTTGTCGGCTTAGTATTTGTTTGTTGGTCAAGTTAATTATTTTCTTATTAACGCTGCCGTCTATTGGCGATTAACCGTTGTTGTTGATAGTTATGATTACTCAAGAACATAAATGCTAATTGGTTCACAATCGTGTTCGTTACCATAAATCATTAATGGTTTTTTAATATTTAATCCATTAAAGATTTCAGGACCAAGGTTATTAAGTGCTTTGTGTAGTAAAATATATGTTTTATATATTATAGAGTTTCTTAATGCTTGATATGTTCCTGAGTCAAAAACGTAGTCGTCTACCTCAAATTTTTCTATAGTATTTTCTAAACTAGTTAGATTTTTCCAAATCTTACGATAATCAATCTTTTCAATTGCGATATATATTTCATTATCTGGATAAAAATCTAAATATTTTGGTTCTTTTAAAATCGGGTATTCTCCAGTTCCATATCCTGCAATCGATGCTTTAGGTATAAAATCAAATTCTAAAAAGATCGCCTGGTTTTCGATTTCTTTTTTTTCATCTATTAGTTTTGATTTTATTTCTGAAAATGCGGTTTGGATATCAGATACGAGATTTGAAATTATTTTGTTTTCGTCAAAGTCGAATTTAAGAGCTTCTTTAAAACATTTCTCTAATTCAGAATTTTTCTTTATTCTTTTTAGTTCAAAAGGTTCTTCATCCTCTAAATAATTATTTATTCCAATGCTCACATAATGTTGATTCGTTTCATGAATGTATTCATCGATTATTTTTTCAATTGATCCTTCTCTTGCATAAGAATAAGATTCTTGAAATAACTTTTTTAAATTTTGCAGAATTTCGTCTTTCATAATTGGCTACAACGGTTACGGTTATCGCAAGTTGCGGGAGTAGGGACGCGGACTTGTCGGCTTAAATATTTTGTTTCCTGGTTTCTAAAATTACACTTTTTCTATAAAACCCGTTATTTGCGATGAACCGATGTTGGCATTAGTACTTAGTCCACAAATGTTTCTTTAAGCACCTCTTTACATTTTTTGATTTCTGTGTTGGATAATGATTCAAAGATTTTTACAATTCTTTGTTTATCAATTGTTCTAATTTGATCAATTGCAATCATTCCTTTTTTTTCATTTGATTTTACAGGAATTCTTGTCGGATATTTTTTCGTATTTGTTGTCATAGGAGCAACTACAATCGTTCTTAAATATTTATTCATCTCATTTGGAGAAATGATTACACAAGGTCTGGTTTTCTTGATTTCACTTCCAACAGTCGGATCTAGATTAACTAGAACTATATCGTATTGATTTAAATCCATTCATCGAAGTTTTCATCATCAAAAACATCATTCATCAGAAGTTGATCATCTTCATTTTTGGCCATTTTCTTAAATTTCTCTTCCCAATTTTTTCTTGGCGAATCAATTGGTCGGAGTATAATTTGACCTTTTTCTAAAATGAGTTCGACTTTATCTTTTATATGATATTTCTCGAGAATCGTTTTGCTTAAACGAAGTCCTTTTGAATTTCCAATTTGTATGATTGAAGTTTCCATAACTTTTATTTTTGTAAATACAAAGTTATTACTTTAAATCAGATTTCAAAATTAAATTTTCTCTGTTGAAGTATTAATGCCAACGGTCCCGGCTATCGCAAGTTGCGGGAGTAAGGACGCGGATTTGTCGGCTTAGTGGTTTTAATCATTGGTCTCTAAAATAGCAATTTTCAGTAAACTACCAGTTATTTGCGATGAGCCGTTGTTGGCTATTGGCTGCTATAGTTGACAATATTTCTCCATAGCTTCAATCACCATTGAATTATTATCACCTAATTCAATCGCTTTATTAAGGTCTGAACAAATTTTTTCTAAATCATTATCTGGAATTTCAACTTCTTTGGAAGCCATTACTTTTATACCGTTTACATCAGATAATTCTCGACTATCTCCTAATTCATATTTTCTCATATAAGCAAAAGCCCTATTACCATAGGCATTTGTAAAGTAAGGTTCGATTTCAAGTGTTTTATTAAAGTCTTTTATTGCCTCATCAAACTGGAAATCATTTAACTTCATAGTTCCTCTAGCAAAATATCCTTCTGCCCAATTAGATTCTAATTCTAAAGCCTGATTAAGTTTTTTTATAGCTCCTTTATAATCAACTTTTCTGTATAGTTCCTGAGATTCATTATAGAGTTCGAAAAGTTTATCGTTTACTTTATCTTTTTGATATACGCCATTCTCATAAGCGTTTTTTCCTTTGATTTCTCCAGTTGAATAATATGAAATAGACTCGCCATCCATTTTACCATTTATAAATGTTGAAGTTTGTTTTAATTGGCCATTTGGATGAAACATTTTCCAAACGCCACTTTCATTACCATTTTTGAAGTTTCCTTCTTGCATTAAGGTTCCATCTTCATAAAAACGTTGTTCCAGACCATTTGAAATTCCATTTCTATAATTGATTTTATCAGAAACTTCTCCGTTTAAATGGTACAATAATCTTGAACCTTTTAATTTTCCTTTATCCAGATAACCTTGACCTTGTATCTTTCCATTTAAGTAATAGTCTATAAAAGGACCTGTATAAGGTTCTTGACTTTCATCCAAATACCAGCTTCCATTTTTCTTGGTCATTAATTTTGTAGAAGGAATGGCCTTTATGCTATCAGATCTTTTTGAGTAGGCTTTTGTGAAAACATAAATAATCCCATCTACATTTTTAAATTTAGTTGATTCAATTGCTTCTTTATTTTTAAGTACTTCAACTCGATCAATTTCTTTTTCACTTAAAGTTCCAAAACCTTCTTTTGGTTCTTCAATTATGGGAATTGAATCCACGATATAAAGAACATTTTCATTAGAATTCTGAGCCTTTCCTATTACGGAAATCATTGTGAAAAGTAGAATTAAAATCTTGTTGTTCATTCGAATCATGTTTAGCAGCTTGTAGCCAACGGTCTCGGTTATCGCCAGTTGGCGGAGTAAGGGACGCGGATTTGTCGGCTTAGTATTGGTTATTGGTCAAGTTAATTATTTTCTTTTTAAAGCTGCCGTCTATTGGCGATTAACCGTTGTTGTGTGCTGTGTTTTAAAAGTATCTATTTGATTTAGGTTGAAAATTAGATAAATCGTGTTTCCCTCCAATTTTGATAAATTCTTCTTCCTTCTTTAAAACTTTATCTTGCT
>NZ_JBLWIM010000005.1:8926-22921 GCF_048381525.1 Christiangramia qingdaonensis | reverse complement strand
TTCAGTGGCATCTAATTAATTACCGCCAACGGTTACGGTTATCGCAAGTTGCGGGAGTAGGGACGCGGACTTGTCGGATTAAATATTTTCTTTCCTGGTTTCTAAAATTACACTTTTTTCTACAATACCCGTTATTTGCGATTAACCGATGTTAGGCAATGTTAATTTGTTGTTGCTTGTAAAAGGAACGAAGTATTTTTTTGTCCTTTTCGGAGTAATAGGTTCCATTTAAATTATACTCATTAAGTATAGTTTCTATTTCTTGTATTGCTATACCTTGTAATTTTTCTAACATACCATAATTATCTGAATTTTCTTCGTTTTCAGAGATTTGAACACAATTCATTGAATTAGAATTAAAAATAAATTTCATAAGAACTTTTTCTTCCTCATTGTCTAATTTCAATATTTCCTTTAGATCTGCTTTTAAAAACTTTAAAAATTCTTCTGTTTTAAAATTTTCAAAAACAGCCCCAATATGAATTACTGCTTTGATCCCATCTACAATGCTTTTTAGGTGAAATTCAGCGTGCTTTTCTAATGTTTCGAAAGAGTATTCATCTTGTTGATTTTGGGCTTCTGGAATTAAGTTTTCCTTTTCCCAATTTTTCACATCTTCTGTCCAACTTTCCAAAAGATTCTTCCACTGAGACCAATTATTAGCCTCTATACTTCTCGGGATTACTTCTTCTTCTAAATCTTGTGTAATTTTCTCGTCAGTCCAGCCGAAATTTTGCAAAGCAGTAACATAATTGTTTAAAATAATAGAACCTTTTTGGTTATCCCAATATGAAAATCTATTTCTGCAAATACCTTTTATATAAGCTAATTTCTTTTTTAGCTCTGGCATATTTTTTAAAGCACAAATACCTCCAACTTTATTAAATGCATTTTCCACACTCTCTTTTGTGATTTCGCCTTCTTCATCAAATTTTAAATATTTTTCGTTAGCTACATCAATTGCATCCAGAACATCTTCAATAGAAAACTTTCTAATTAATTTTTCTAAAGTTTTTTTTCCATTTTCATTTAAAGAAAATGGGTGCATAAGAGAGCCCCAATATTCACTTATTATTTCAATTTTGTCACTTTCTAAATTAGTTAATGATTTTTTCCATTCTAACATCAACTCTAATTGCTCTCGTCTTTCTTGCAACTTTTCTAATTGTTTCCTTTGTTTTTTTATAACACTATCATCACTTAGAAGTCTTGCTTTTTTTCCTTGATTGCAGTCAAAGCAACTTGTAATCAAATTAATTAAATCATTGGATCCGCCATTGGCTACTGGATCAATGTGATCTACATTTAGCACGATATCGGGGGCTGATTTACCACAATACTGACATTGAAATTTATCCCTTTTAAAAACTTCGAATCTTACTTTTTTTGAAAGAGATTTTCTTTTAGACATTTAAGAAGAATTATGATTATTAATATTGCCTAACGGTTTCGAATAATCGTCAGTTGTGGTTGAAGGTATTCGGATTTGTCGGCTTAGGTTTTTGTTTGTTGGATTCTAAAAATACTATTTTATTTCAAATGGCCACAATTGCGAATATTCGTTGTTATACACTGGTGCGACAGAGCCGAGTGAGAACCTCAGATAGGCTGCTGTCGGGAATACTCTGACTTTTATGAAAAATCTTGCTGGTTTTGTTACAATTATTGCGTCCGAGTAAGCGTCCGTTTCTTGGTACTAAGCTTCTTTTTGACGAAGTTCTTAGTAGCTAATTTGTTTTTGAGCAGCTAGCAAAAGCTTCTTTACTTATTAAATCTTTCCTGAACAATCTTTTAGAATTTTCAATAGAACCAGGATTTTCTAAGTTCACGAATCACAAAAGATTCTTAGTTGAGAATTATCAATTGAAGCTTTTAAAATTCGAATTTTTCAGATTGGATTCTTATTGTTTTTAGTAGCTAAAATCGTTGCGGAGCACTTGTGTATAACGGTTACGGTTATCGCAAGTTGCGGGAGTAGGGACGCGGACTTGTCGGCTTAGTTGTTTCTTTCCTGGTTTCTAAAATTACACTTTTCCTAAGATACCCGTTATTTGCGATGAACCGATGTTGGCAAACGTTTTATTTGCTGATTATAGTGAGTTAGAAGATAGTAGTGTTTCAAGTTTCGCTTCCAAATCTTTTAAGCTTTTATCTTTCTTGTCTGCACCACCATAGCGGTCAATTATAATTCCGTTTTCATCAATTAAAATGTATGCTGGGATGGCATGCACTTGATATAATACGTTAATAGAGCCTTTCTTTCTGTTTCTGAAATTGCTCTCCCCTTCATAAACGTGGTGCCAATCTAATTTTTCATTTTTTATGTATTCTTTCCAACTGGTTTTATCTTTATCCAATGAAACGCCTATAATTTCCAGACCATTTGAATGGTATTTATCAAAAATTCTCTTTACTTCGGGAATTTCTTTTTTACAAGGTACACACCAACCTGCTCCAAAATCCAATAAAACTATTTTCCCCTTAAATTGATTTAGACTTAAAATATTACCAGCACTATTTTCTGAAGAAAACCCAGGCGCAACATCTCCTGAATCAACGATAGGTATGAAAACATAAGATTCGATTGTCTCTTGAATATCTAAACCATAAATTGACTCTCTTATAATTGGGTCCAGACCAGCATAAAACATCTTAAGTGAATCAATCGGCAGTTCTTCACTATGAAAATTAATCACCTCTGCACTTACATATGAATGTGGATTATTAATAGCATAATTGAGTTGGATATTTTTGACTTCAGCAAATAGTTTTCGCGCCATTTCACTTCCAGTTTCTTTTAATTTAAGTTTTTCATAATAAGGTTTTATTTCTTTAGCTAAGTGCTGATATTCAATTTGGCTTTTAGATCCAGTAATTAACGCATCAGAGAATTGATCTTCCTTAAGGGCTATTTCTACTTCATTTGGTTCTAAAAAAAACCGCAATCGATTAGGATCTTCCATATATACACCCGTTAAATTGCTTGTCAACGAAACCAATTGTGTATGGGCAAGAAAGCCCTGAATAAAGAATGAATTGTCTTCGACCATTAATGTGTCGGAAATGTAAACATCGCTACTGTCAGTATATTCTAAGACAACATATTCTGTGTTAGAACCATCAATTGTACCCTTAATTGTAAAATCTTTACCATTGGTTTTAGATTTCTTACAGGAGATTAAAATTATTACTCCAAGAGTAACTGTAATTAGGCTTTTAATTTTCATTTTGCAGAATTTTGTTTTCTTAAATATTGAACTCAGGGGTTACATTTAAAATGATTGCCAACGGTCTCGATTATCGCAAGTTGGCGGAGTAGGGAACGCGGCTTTGTCGGCTTAGACCTGGTTTGTTGGTGAATTTAATTATTTTCTTTCTAACGGTGCCGTCTATTTGCGATGAATCGTTGTTGGCCACAGTTATTAATCACGCAAATCCATTAAAAGCTAAATTAAAATATGTCAATTTATTTAAATTAACAGTTATTCTAAAATAGCATTTACCTCCATCCATTACTATAATCAATCTATCTTCCGGTATAGGTTTGATATCATCACAAAATAAATTGATCCAAACTATTTTTTCTCCTTTTCTATTAGTCGAGGGAATATATTGCCTACCATATTCGTTTAAATTCACTTTAAAAAGTCCTTGCTTATTTAGATCCTTTGTGTAATCGTATCCGACTGCTTTTTCTAAAATCTTTTCAATTTCATTTAATTCAAAATTATTTAAATCAGATGGATTGGCATCTTCTCCGTGAATAGATTTTACTATTGCTTTATCCTTAATTATGGTATAGTTTGAAGGTGATTGTATCAATTTATATTTTTATTTAATTATCTTCTCTTGCTCCTGTTATTTTATATTCTACTTCTATATAATCCACCCCATCATAATTACCGTCAAGGTATTTAGTCTGATACATTTTTTCAACACCAACAATTTTAGTTTCTCCAGGATCTAATGTTTTAAAAATATCATCATATTCTATTGTTGGGTTTTCCATTATAGGTTTATAACAACCCTCTGAGCTTGGACTTATCCTAAAGGTTTTTTTTGTAGTTTGTATTGTAAATCTAAATTCCTTATTCGTTGATGAGTTTTTTAAGGTTATCAATTTTGAATCTTTAAATTTTAAGAAAGGTTCGCAGCTTGATGCCATATGGAAATCAAATTGTCTCAGAACATCTTCTCCGTATTTTTTCCTTAACTTCATGTTATCCATTCCTTGACCAATAAATTCCCATTTTTCATTCTTACCAAAATCTTTTAGATCAATTTTTCTTTCAATTAATTCTCCAGGAATCGAATTTGAGCAGGAAATTAATAACAAGTTGATAATAATAAGTTTCAGGGTAAGTTTTATTCTCATTTTTTAAATTTATTATTGTTTTAATACTAAAATTTCAAATAATAATTGTGGGCAACGGTCTCGGTTATCGCCAGTTGGCGGAGTAGTGGACGCGGATTTGTCGGCTTAGTATTTTGTTGTTGGTCAAGATAATTATTTTCTTTCTAACGCTGCCGCTTATTGGCGATGAACCGTTGTTATGTGGCGTTTTTTTACTAAAATATTTCTCGTAAAATTAAAGTAATACCTATTAAAATTGAACCTATTCCAGCACCTATTAAATTAAATGTTAATCCTCCTTTTTCATTCTTTTTTAGTCCGAAATAATATTTAAGGATTAATATTCCTGCTACGATAGTTAATATGCCCAGATTAATATCAATCATTTATTTTTAAATTTTTCTTCCAATCATCAAGTCCTACAACATCATCTCTCACTTCTTTTATCCATTTTTTACCATACTGATCTGTCAGATAATCAAAGATTATTTTGTTATAATTTTCTATCAAACTTTGATCTGGTCCGGTGCAGCCATATTCATAAAAGTATATTTTATATTTATCCTCAAATTTTGGATCAGAAGCCATCATAACAGGAGCAATTCCTCCCTGCAGAAGCAAAAATGGATTTCCAGCCATTATATCTTGTTTTGCTAATTTTTTTATTTCTGATTTTTTTGCGAATAACAATTTCGAAGCCCCGCTTGAATTAATTTGTTCATCAGTTAAATTCCCAATTCTTGAATATGAAATTTCTTCTGTTTTTTCCTGAGAAAAAGAAGAAACTGAAATTATTAAAGTCAGAATTAATATTATTTTATTCATTTTATCATTGTGAAAAATGCCATATAACGGTCTCGGTTATAGCCAGTTGGCGGAGTGCGGGACGCGGAATTGTCGGCTTAGTATTGGTTTGTTGGTTAAGTTAATTATTTTCTTTCTAACGGTACCGCTTATTGGCGATTAACCGTTGTTGTCAACTGTTAATTATTCGTTGATACTTATCGGGTTTGGTAATTCAAAAGCAAATTCTCTAATATACATGGTGAGATCGCTGATAGTGTCTTTTCTACCATTATTAGCTGGTAAGGATTTAATTATAGCTCTCCCAGATAAATAATATTCGCCTTTCATCTTCTTTGTTATAAAGAAAATAGGACTTTTCAATGTGTCATTAAAATCATCACGTTCTGCGAAAAAAGAGTCGACTTCTTTCAACACTATCTCACTTGGATTTTTTCTTTTCTTTGTCAACTGAGCGTAAACAGTCATAGTGCCATAATCGTTTTCATTAGGGATTAAACTATCTGGCAATTCGTAATAGTATTCTAATTTTCCAAATATTGAATTCTTGTATATTGTATCAGGGAATATTAGTTTTTTATATTCTCCAATATTTTCATTTGTTACATCATAAATTTCGGATTTGTTATCATGTTTACAAGACAGAATATAAATTGTAAATATGATTAATAAAACATACTTCAGTAAAGTTTTCGAAGAGTTCATAATTTATCGAAAATGTTTTTATTAATAGTTGACAACGGTCTCGGCTATCGCAAGTTGCGGGATTAAGGACGCGGATTTGTCGGCTTAGTAGTTTTATTAATTGTTCTCTAAAATAGACATTTTCACTAAACTGCCCGTTATTTGCGATGAGCCGTTGTTGTGCACAGTATTTAGTGCAGAAGAACTTTTTTAAGTACTAAATCCTTTTCACTTATATATTTACTTATAGAATCATTGTTATTTAATCTCAAGAGTGATTCTCCTAATTTGAAGCTCACTATAGAATCCTTTTGAATATCACTTTCTATCAACACATTATATTTTCCAAAACCGCCCTGAATGTAAGCTAGCCGCCAAGTATTATTTTTTGAGGATAGTAACGTTAGTTTTTGGCGTGGAAGAGAGTCGGAAATAACATCCGTTGCATTAAACGGCTCATTCGGTTCTGCTAATTCAAAGTTGTCATTACTGACTTTAATCAGTGCATTTTGAAGAATATCAGGTATAGAATCCTTCGAGTTATACTCGGTCCAGTTTTGTTCGCTTTGAGATTCTTCATCCATCGCAATATCTCTCTTTTCCGATTTATTGTCGGAGCAGCTGCAAACAAATAAAACAAGCAGTATTAATAATTCTTTTCTCATTTTCCTGGTTTAAATATTGTGCACAACGGTTACGGTTATCGCAAGTTGCGGGAGTAGGGACGCGGACTTGTCGGATTAACTCCTTTGTTTCCTGGTTTCTAAAATTACACTTTTTCGAATAAACCCGTTATTTGCGATGAACCGATGTTGGCACCTGTGTTTTGTAGCGTTTCACTTTTTAGATTTTCCATAACATTGAATAATACTTCTTATTTGATCGAGAATATTCGGCAGATAAGATTGGTCAATTATAAACTCTCCAGTTAATTCATGCCCTAATCCAACTTGATCCATTATTATGAATCGTACCTCAATAATACCTCCGTATTGATTCGTAAAATTTAGTCTAATATTTTCTTCTCTAGGTTCCAAAGATGAATTTGTCAGAAGCGTTTTATACTGTTGTTTTAACTCTTTTTCAAAATTGACGAAATCGTTTATTTGGAGCTTTGTTTTTATAGTGCCTTTAAAAGAGCCAAGATTAAATTCCAATTCAGATTTTAACCAGCTTTTATCCCAATCATTGTCAGCAGAAGGATAAGCTCGTCCGATCACATTAATTCTTATTGAATTTTCATCGTTTTTAATCAGTAGAGAATTGCTTTTATCTTCTTTAGTACTCATTTTCTAACATTGGTGCCAACGGTTTCGAATAATCGTCAGTTGTGGTTGTACGTATTCGGATTTGTCGGCTTAGGTTTTTGTTTGTTGGATTCTAAAAATACTATTTTATTTCAAAAGGCCACAATTGCGAATATTCGTTGTTATACACTGGTGCGACAGAGCCGAGTGAGAACCTCAGATAGGCCGCTGTCGGGAATACTCTTACTTTTATAAAAAATCTTGCTCGTTTTGTCATAATTATTGCGTCCGAGTAAGCGTCCGTTTCTTGGTATTAAGCTTATTATTGATAAAGTTCTTAGTAGCTAATTCGCTTTGAGCAGCTACCAAAAGCTTCTTTCCTTATTTAATTTTTTCCTGAACCATCTTTTAGAATTTTCGATAGAACCAGAATTTTCTAAGTTTACGATTCGCAATAGATTCTTAGTTGGAAACTATCAATTGAAGCTTTTAAAATTCGTATTTTTCAGATTGGATTCTTATTGTTTTTAGTAGCTAAAATCGTTGTGGAGCACTTGTGTATAACGGTCCCGGTTATCGCCAGTTGGCGGAGTAAGGGATGCAGATTTGTCGGCTTAGTATTGGTTTGTTGGTCAAGATAATTATTTTCTTTATAGCGTTACCGCTTATTGGCGATTAACCGTTGTTATGTATTGTGCCATTGCAGAATTATCTTTCTTTAGTAGCTAATTTTTCCAGTACTTTTTCATCCGAAAAATTTATTGTTATAAGTCCGCTTTTTGCCCTAGCTCCGTAAAGAGATTGTGATTTCATGTCGTTTGAAAAGGATATGTTCTCAACGTTATTTTCTGTTAGATGCGAATTGATCAAAGCAACTCTCTCTTTGGATATATTGCTTTCCAATAGTATTGGCTCTGAGTTCTGCGATTTCAAGATATAAAGCGGTCTGTGTTGAGTGGTGCTTTGAAAGCCGTCAGGCAATTGAGTTTCGCCGTGAGCATTGGTCGGAGCATAAAAGATATTAGAATCAGATAGAAGTCTTTCTTGGATTAATTTTATCTGCTGTTCTAAATTTTCAGTCTTAAATTTAGTGTTCCACTGATCATTCTGTTCTTTTGTGTCAATAGATTTAAATTCTTCTTCCTGGCTAAATAAAGGATTGATAAAGAGTAATGCGAGGGCGATAATGAGTTTTTTCATAGTGGGTTTTTCAAGTTTTGGCATAATACATAACGGTCCCGGTTATCGCAAGTTGGCGGAGTAGGGGATGCGGATTTGTCGGCTTAGTATTAGTTTGTTGGTTAATTTAATTATTTTCTTTCTAATGCTGCCGCTTATTGGCGATTAACCGTTGTTATGTGCTGGCTTTATTACAGCTCTGTCTTTTTCACCATCCGAACGGAATTATTTACTTTCTTTTTTCTTTTGTCCACCCATTTAATCTTTATACCTAGACATTTCGATTCCTGAATGTTGAAATTATGAGTTTCTAAATTTGCTATCTCCATAAGGACTTCAATCTCGTCATTTCTGTTGAAGTTTTTTATTTTTAAAACACATTCGTTTTTCTTTCCAGGGTATACATTTCCTTTAGGAATATCTAATCCCCATTTTGATTCTGTTTGAACTTTTGTTATTTCAGCCACTGGTTCAAAACTAAAGGTGATATTAATAGTAGCTAAATCTTGATTGGTGGTGTTCTTAATTTTAAATTCTTTAGAATATAAATTTTCATGTTGTCCTGTAGAAAATACAGCTGGTATTGTGCTTATCACTTCATCATTTGTATGATAACATTTTAATGTTTGTATTCTGTTTCTATAAATATCTACAAAATGTTTTAAGGTAGCTCCTGCTAAACCACCAGATACAAAGGATGCTATATCACTATAATTCATAATTGGGTGGTTTTTTTATTCAAATAAAATATCAAGTTCATCGCCTTTTTCGGCATAAGTGCCAAATCTGGGATGTATGTCATTTTCCCTACATAGCGTTTCAATTTTATTCTTTTCTGTTTTTGGAACTAACAAGTAAAAAGTTCCTCCTAATTTTGAAATAGGTTTAATCTTCTCTAAAATGTAATTAATGTCGCTACCTCTTTTCGGAGGAATAACCTCAATTATAAAGTTCACATCGTTCGTCCCTTTTTTCGTTAGAATTATATCGGGATACAAATGGTCAATTTCGTAAAGTTTCTTAGTTTCAGTATTATAAAACTTATCATGGTTTTCAGTTTTCAATCCTGAAAAAACTTCATTAAAAACTTTTTTATAGATATCTTCTTCTTTCATGTTTTTTTTGTTAAAGCTTGCACATAACGGTCTCGGTTATCGCCAGTTGGCGGAGTGTGGGACGCGGATTTGTCGGCTTAGTGTTGGTTTGTTGGTCAAGTTAATTATTTTCTTTCTAAAGTGCCGCTTATTGGCGATTAACCGTTGTTAGCGGCTGGCGTCATTAATCTCTTCAATCAATCTTTGAATATTCTGTTTGTTTCTTCCCATTGATATAACTGAACTTCGATTATCTGGATCACAGATACTATTTATAAGAATCTTTTTTTTGTCGAACAAAATTGTGATTTGTTCTCCCCAACTACCTGAAAAAAAACCCGGATAAGTTTTTGCAATAATAATTTTATTATTGATTAAACTGGGTTTCCACTCTAATTCTTCAGCAACATTTTCTATTACCAAATCCATTTCTTCTCTAGTTAATCGGTTAGGAATAGTTTTAAATTGTAATTTTCTTTTTTGAAGTTTATAGAATAGAAATGCAAGAATTGGAGGAATGATTAAAAACCAAATCATATCTTCTCTGAAAGGAACATGAGTCTCAAATAAATAGTTTTTAAGATGAATAAAAATGAATACAGCAGGAATTATTAATAGATAGAATACTATTCCATAATGAGTGAACTTCTGCCACTTATCAAGGCTTAATTCACCTGTTTCAATTGAATATTTTATTTGTTCCTTTGTCATTATAGCTTGCCGCTAACGGTCTCGGCTATCGCAAGTTGCGGGAGTAGAGACGTGGATTTGTCGGATTAATTGTTTTCTTTCCTGGTTTCTAAAATTACACTTTTTCGATAATACCCGTTATTTGCGATGAGCCGTTGTTGTGTGCAGTAATGATATCTATTCTAGTTTTAGAGATAAATTATATAATTCTCCATTAAGATGGAATTCAATATTTTCATTAGTATGGTTTTTTATTGTAAGTTCTCCGAAGTCAAATTCCTTATGATGGTTTGGACATAAGAGAAGTATGTTTTCAGGTTTTTCAGGACCTTGTTTATGTTTTGGTCGAATATGGGCAGCTTCTATATATTTTCCTCCATTCCTCTTTTTCACATAGTAACCACATATTTGACATTCAAAATTTCTAAGAATCTTAATAAGTGCAATTATTTTATTGTTTCTCTTGTACTGTCTATGGTTGACAGTAACTTTTTCAGAATCATCATTTTCAGCTTTATCTAATTCATTAAGCAAATCCTTTTTTGTTTTATTCTTTTTTAGATAATCTGAAATTTCCTCTTGCTCTTCTTCATCTTCCCTTGAAAAATCCTCATCTAAATTTAAATTGTCAATGTATCTCTGATATACCTTTCTTAAACCTATTTTAGAATCTCCTTTTTGCTTGATATAATCAATATGCATTTTTAGAGCATTCAAAGATTTAATTAATCTTTCATTGCCATAATCTTCTTGAATAAACTTTAAAAAGCTATCAAAGAGGTCAATATTAAGAGTTCTTGTAAATTTTTCTCCATCTAATAATCTTGGGAATATTTGACCAATTATCATTTGTGCAGAGCCTCTATTAAAGTTCAGTTCTTCTACAAGTTGATTAACACCTTCCGATTTAGAAATTTTTTGTTCATAGACTTCTTTTGAAATATTAAAAATAGTTCTATTGGAATTGGGATTAATCATTTTGTGATTTTAAAAGTTCGAATTTCGTTTTATTATTGCACACAACGGTCCCGGTTATCGCCAGTTGGCGGAGTAAGGGACGCGGATTTGTCGGCTTAGTATTGGTTTGTTGGTCAAGTTAATTATTTTCTTTCTAACGGTGCCGCTTATTGGCGATTAACCGTTGTTACCTGCTGTGGCGACTCATTAATTAACATAATTTCTCGAACTCAAATTTTTGTTACCAAAATTAGGACCTAGCTATAAGTTTGTTCCTATTAGAATTAAAAGTTATAAGATGCAGAATTAATATAATTATCAGAAGTCCGAAACTACTGATATTATCGAACTCGCCATCCCAAAATATTAGTTCTTTCAAAGAGTCAAGAATGAAAACAATAATCCCTGCGCTAATGGAGCCCTTTAATTCTCGTAGCCTTAAATCTGATATTTGCTTGTTTTCATATTTCTCTTTAGAAAAAACTATTATCACAAGGGAAATCAAAATGACTAATTTCAAGATCAAATCAAATCTTGATTGATCAACATTTAGCCATTTAATATAAAAGTCGTTTAACAAAAAAGCTATTAGAGTGGTAATTCCGATGATAAGACCAATTGTTTTATAAAAATTAGGTAAAAGTTTTCCATTCATTTTTACGTATCATTTTATTATTTACTAAAGTATAAGATTTTATAGATTTTACTTCTGGAGACATTGCAGGTAACGGTCTCGGTTATCGCCAGTTGGCGGAGTAGGGGACGCAGATTTGTCGGCTTAGTATTGGTTTGTTGGTCAAGTTAATTATTTTCTTTCTAACGCTGCCGCTTATTGGCGATGAACCGTTGTTGCCCACAGTTTCTATCGATTTGGATCTGGACTAAAAACTTCGTGTCGAAGTGGAAAATCTTGAGTTATAAAATCTATAGCTTTTTTAGCGGACACTTCATTTTTTAAATAGATTACAGAATCTCTTTTATAATGGCTTTTATTCAAAACGAATATTTCAAATGAATTGAATGCTTCGCTTAAATCTGGTTGTGCTACCGAAAAGAATGCTAGTTTTTGACTTTTTTTAAATTTTAAAATTGAAGCAACTGGTTTATCAGTTAGGTCAACTTTACTTTTAAATAATGTAAAACCCTGGAAAAATTTTGCTTTGTAAATTTTATTTTCTTTTTTAATTAATCCTTTTTTTGAAAATGCTAAGGAAATTAAATAGATAAATATCAGTAGTGAAATCATAAATATTAAATATCCTTTCCAATTAAGTTGAATATTTATCATTGCAATTATAAAAAGCAAAGGAATTAAGGATATGCCTAATAATATTATTTTCTGTTGCAGATTAAAACTTTGTTCAAGTGGTAATTTTTCGGATTTCAATTTTGTGTTTTTAAATATTTATAGTTGACCTAAGATGCCTGCAATTACTTCATTAAAGTAATATTTTATTTTATAGGTCAGGGAACTTGTATCTTTCTTTGCTTTGTAATCCTTAATCAGTTTTTCGATTTTCTTCTCAGTCAAATTTCTTGTTTTTGCACAATCTAAAATTTTCTGCTGGGTAGGTGGTAAATATCTATTTAATTTAAATTTTACCAGAACCGCCAATTCTTTATCTGTTAGTTTCGATAATTCAATATTAGTTCTACTCATTTTTGAAATTGTGGGCAACGGTCTCGGCTATCGCAAGTTGCGGGAGTAAGGACGCGGATTTGTCGGATTAGTTATTTTCTTTCTTGGTTTCTAATATTACACTTTTTCCTGAATACCCGTTATTTGCGATGAGCCGTTGTTGTGCGCTGGCATTGCGTTCCCATCATCTTGTCTAAAATTTTTTATGTTTTTTAATTTTGTGATTTAGTTTCTAGCATTTTAGGAACTTGATCGTAATATTCCTGAGTTAAGACTTCTGTCCATTCTGTTGGTTTTTCTCCGCTATAGAATGCTAAATATGTAACATCACATTCTTTAGTAGATGAGTGCCAATGCTCAGTTTCTTTTTCGCATCTAATTACATCTCCCTCTTTTAGAATTATAGGCTTTTTACCCTTTTCTTGATAGTAGGCTTCACCATCTACAATTACTAAAACTTGAACAGAACCGTGTTTGTGCCAATCTAAAGTTGAGTTAGCTTTGAAGGTTGCTTTGGTAATGTTGTAACCTAATTCTTCATCATCGTGAATTAGAGGATTTAACCAAGCTTCTCCAATGTAATGAGTATTGGGTGCCTTAGTTCCTTCTGTCTTATAGGAAGATACTTTATAATCAGAACTTTGGGCAGCTATAAATAATGGAGCGAAAAATATCAGTGTAAGAATTGAATATTTCATAATTGTTTTTTTTATTAATTATTTTCTTAAATCCTTCTTCGTCAATGCTTGCGTACAACGGTTTCGGTTATCGCCAGTTGGCGGAGTAAGGGACGCGGGTTTGTCGGCTTAATATTAGTTTGTTGGTCAAGTTAGTTATTTTCTTTCTAACGCTACCGTCTATTGGCGATTAACCGTTGTTACATACAGGTTTTTATTTCTCTAATCTTGTAATGATGTTCTTGCATTAGAATCAGATCAATTTTATCTTTTTCTACAGATACAATCTGATATATATTTCTTTCAGTTGTATCTTCTATTGTCAGGAAAAGAAAGAAGTTGTTTTTAATTTCTCCGATAAACCAATTACCAACCAATGGTCGGCTTTGATTCCAAATTGTTTCTAACATTTTAATCTTTCCATTCGGATCACTAAGCGGATGAATATTATTTAGAAATTTTGTTTTGATAGAATCGTTTAAAATTCTCCAGCAATCTCCAACAATTAAATTCTCAATTTTCTCTCTTGTAGAATTTATTGGGTAATTAAGATTTAGAGGATGAAATACTGAGTTCGTATTTGAAGCAATTTCAATTTTCAATGAATCTGTTTGATATTGTTTATACTTTGAATTTAGATTAGCAAACTCACTCTCGATAAAACTTTCAT
>NZ_JBLWIM010000005.1:8753-8866 GCF_048381525.1 Christiangramia qingdaonensis | reverse complement strand
CAAAATTTATAATCACACCTTCAATGTTACTTGAATGCCTTTCATTTTTATCTATGATCTTGTCGTTATAAGACATCCAAATTCCTTCTAGATTTTGACCAATTATGGATTCT
>NZ_JBLWIM010000005.1:6213-8721 GCF_048381525.1 Christiangramia qingdaonensis | reverse complement strand
ATTTCTCATAAAAACTTGTTTGTAACGGTCTCGGTTATCGCCAGTTGGCGGAGTAAGGGACGCGGATTTGTCGGCTTAGTATTTTGTTGTTTGTTAAGTTAATTATTTTCTTAGTAACGCTACCGCCTATTGGCGATTAACCGTTGTTGTTGCAAGTTTTTGTTCACTAATTTGGTTTAGGAGGTGGTGGCGGTGGAATCATTCTTAATGGTCTATCTCTGAAATATATTTTCAAATATAAAGTGTCCGAAAATTTCTGATTTAATTGATTGAATTTTTCTGATATGTTGATTAAAAGATTCTCAATTTTATTTGATTTAGTATTTTTATCAAAATATATTTCTATTCCAGCCCGATCTGGTGAGTCTGAATAATTAAAATTTTTTCCCTTATTTAAAAGATGTCTTTCTAATATTAATTCTAAACTATCTATAGGATGTTTAATCTTATAGTTAGTTAGAATTGAATCATTTTGTATAAAAATTCGTGATCGAAATGTTGGGCAACTTATTACCATTCTCTCTGAACATTCATACCATGGCAAGAGCTCATATTTTTCATTTTCTTTTGAATAATTTATAATAGGAACAGAATCTTTACAAGCAATTTTATCAATCTCGTTTAATAATTCTGAATAATTTCTAAGTCGCTCAATGAAAATATTTGAAAGATTAGTTTTATCATTTAAATTTTCTCTTTCTGGATAATAATATACTTCTTGTTCAAGAATTTTTTTTTCATTCTTCTGGTTACAAGAGATTAAGCTTATAATTAAAATGAGTGATATGTATATTGCTTTCTTCAAAAATTTGCTACAACGGTCTCGGTTATCGCCAGTTGGCGGAGTAAGGGACGCGGATTTGTCGGCTTAGTATTTTGTCGTTGGTCAAATTAGTTATTTTCTATATAACGCTACCGCTTATTGGCGATTAACCGTTGTTAGTTGCAGGTTTTATGGTTCGAGAATAAATTATGAAAAAAATATCCCACCTTATCGAAAACGTTACGCTTTTGAACTATTGTAATTCCACCTAATGGTGTATTGTCTTCGATCAATTGTACGTTGAAAAACTTATTATTTCTAAAGAATCTTATCTCTTTTATTATAAAACCGACAAAAGAGAAAATGAGGAAATTTTTTTCTCCTAGTTTTTCAGCGGGAATTTTCAAATTGAATTCTCCTTCTAAATTAGTTTGTGTTCCAATCCTAGAATCTTTGAAAATTACATTGGTTCCAGGTATTGCTAGACCGTCTGAATCAGTAACCTTCCCTCTAATTGTAATTGAATCTTGAACCTTCTTAATAGGTAATACGCTTTTCCATTCTGTTTTGTCCGTTTGCTCAAATGTTTGTTTAGTTGGATTAGCAGTTACTGGCTCGCTCAAACCAATTATAGAACTAAGTCCAATGAAAAAAGCAAATTTGGAAAAGTATTGCGTACCTAATTGATTAGACTCAATTTTGTTTTCTAATTGGGACGGATGTAATTTTCCACATACCTCTCCACTTCCTTCAATTTTTTCGAAAATTTGATTCTTACTATATCCAGTGAAATCAATAACTTCTTTTTGACATTTATCACAAAATCTATTTCTACCAAGGCTTCTCATGGATTGCCAGGCTTGATCACAAGGGTTAGTTACTTCAATTCTTCTTTGCATAAATTCTGGATTCAGTTTTGTTTAAAACTTGCAACTAACGGTCTCGGTTATCGCCAGTTGGCGGAGTAAGGGTTGCGGACTTGTCGGCTTAGTATTGGTTTGTTGGTCAAGATAATTATTTTCTTACTAACGTTGCCGCTTATTGGCGATTAACCGATGTTAGCAATAGTTATTTGCGTTACTTACTTTCTTGCATAACTATATATTCTTCGCTTGCTTCATAAATCTTTTGTAATAAATCTAGACGCCTTGATGGGTCTAATAAATCATAATTTAATGATTTAGATTCTAAATAATCAAAAAATAGATCACATCGGTTTTCGGGAATTCCCAGAGAATTTTTTAAATACTCACAATTTAAAGTATCGTCCGACGCAAATAGTTCTACATAATCACTTAAGTGAATAATTCTTATCTCAGATTTTTTAGGAATTGACTTTTTGTTACCTGGTATAATACTAGCTAATAAATTTCCTTTAGGGTTTGGTGGATAGTATATAAACCAATTCTTTTCTAGATCCGTTTTAAATGTTTTTTTTAATTCTTCATTTGCCGTTTTCACATCAAATGCCTTTGACGACGAACTGATATTTACTTCATCTAATAGGTTAACTATCTTCTTAAGTTCAATTACTAAAGTTGTTTGTAAATGATTTTCATCAACAATCAGTATTTGTTGTTCAAATTGGATCGAGTTAAATACTAAAGTGTCTCCTAAGTCACTTGATATAGAAAAATACCCTTCTTGATTTGTAGTAGAAGAATTTCCGCTATTCATATTTACAATTTCAAAATCCGATACTCTTTCATCTGAATCGTAAACGATACCTCTAATTTCCTGAGCTG
>NZ_JBLWIM010000005.1:0-6181 GCF_048381525.1 Christiangramia qingdaonensis | reverse complement strand
GTAAATATTCTCAAGCAGCTTCTCGGTTAAATAATTATTGCTAACGGTCTCGGTTATCGCCAGTTGGCGGAGTAAGGGACGCGGCTTTGTCGGCTTAGTATTGGTTTGTTGGTCAAGTTAATTATTTTCTTTCTAACGGTACCGCTTATTGGCGATTAACCGTTGTTAGCTGCTGTGGCGACACCTCTTAATTTGTTGTTTATACTTTATATTATGTATTAGCCCTTTGATGTATTCTTCAACTTACTTTTTCTGTAATAAAAAAAGACTAGGTGGAATATAAGCATCGCAACCATAAGTTCGTATCCACTTTTCATTTCATAATCCCCATCCCAAAAAACAAGTTCTTGAAATGAGTCAAAAAATAGAATTATAATGCCAAACCCGAGAGCTCCTTTTAGTTCTTGTAATTTCAATTTCTCAATATTCTTAGTTACATTTTTTTCTTTAGAAAAGACGAGAACTATTAAAGCGATCAAGATTATATTTTTCAGGATCCAAACTAACCTGGTCTGATCGATTAATAATAAATCAACATATGAGTTTTTAAAAATTAATGCTATTAGCGTAATTATTCCGATACCTAAGGCAAACTTTTTAGAGTAATGAGGTAGTAAATTTTCGTTCATTTCTTAAAACTATATATTAATAAATTATTATTTGAAGGAAGATTTTTTTGTTTTGTATTTTTCGCCTGGATTGAGTTATCTATGATATATTTCACATTTTCTTTCTAAAGCCATTGCAGGTAACGGTCTCGGTTATCGCCAGTTGGCGGAGTAGGGGACGCAGATTTGTCGGCTTAGTATTGGTTCGTTGGTCAAGTTAATTATTTTCTTACTTAAGCTACCGCTTATTGGCGATTAACCGTTGTTGCCCACTGTTATGATGTTACTAATCTTGTCGCCTTTGATTGGTGAATAATCCCTCTTAATTTCTCCGTTCGCTTTTATTTCTTTAAAATAACATTTTACACCAGTTGCAACATTCATATTTTTTACGTTTTGAATATGAAAATGTAAATGTGGTTCAGAGGAATTACCCGAGTTACCACAAAGCCCTAAAACTTCTCCTTTTTTTACTTTTTGTCCCTGTTCAACTTTGATCGTATTTTGTTTAAAATGCGCAAAAAACAAATATTCATTATTCACAGTTTTTAAAATTACCGTGTTTCCCGGTACATAAATTGGATTTAATTCTCCTGGCACATTATCTTCAATCCCATCTACTTTTAAAACAACTTCTCCGTCACAAGGTGAAATTAACTTTTTTCCAAATGCGTAATAATCTTCGTTTGTCCTTCCGTCTGTTTTATATGATTTTCCATTTTCATCAGTCACTACGAAATCAAAAGCATTTTTCTGAGCTTTATTTTCAACGTGGTAATTTAATTCTTTAGTGTCTCCGCCCCAAGTTACTGTCCATTCATCTTGAAATGGTAAAGTTAGTTTAGTTGAATTTCGATCAATTATAGGAAAATTATCTTCTTTAAATGGTTCAATATAAAATCCATTTATTTTTGATTTATTATCAGTTGAGATATTCAGAGCGAAAACTCCATTTTCAAAAACTGTTTTGTAGGATGCAAAAGTTCCCTTTTCATATTTTCTAAATTCTCGAAATTTTATTTTTCCTGCCTGATTTTTAAAATCAGATAGAAATTTGATTGCTTGATCATTTGGTAAAGCTTTCTGCATCTCATTTGAAAAAGAATTAAAGATTTTCTCAAATTCATTTGAATTGAAGTTATTTTCAAACTTTTCTGATACAATTTTATCAATCGGTTTTTCTGTTTGTGCAGAAATCAGATTTACAGTTAGGAATAAAATGGTTACTAAAAATGCTTGTTTCATAATTGTGGGCAACGGTTACGGTTATCGCAAGTTGCGGGAGTAAGGACGCGGACTTGTCGGCTTAACTATATTCTTTCCTGGTTTCTAAAATTACACTTTTTCCACTATACCCGTTATTTGCGATGAACCGATGTTGGCAACTGGCAATTAGTTAATTAATATTTTCTTTAGTCCGCTTAGAACTAAGTATCCTAATAGCAAATAAATATAAATGAAAATAGAGAAAATGAAAGCTGAAATTGGCGTTGCTAATATTATAATTAAAACACCATGAAGTCCATAATATTCTTCTCCATTGAAATTAATCGGTTCAATTTCTAAGAAACTTAAAATTGAAAATAAGATAGCAAATGGTAAAAATCCGAAAAGGAATGTTACAAATAATCTTTTGAAAGTTGAGTTAGGTTTCTCGGTATATTTTCTAAGAAAATTTTCAATTAATTTCATTTTTATTTCTCGTTAAGTCTAATTAAAATATCTATAAATTCCAGCTATTCCAATCATCATAAATATGACGGCTCCGGCTATTATTTCTATCTGGAAAGATTTTCTTGAATAATCTTCATTGTCGGTTTGGCGCCAATTTTTAATTTCTAAATAGAGCAATATTAATGATGAGATTAAGCAAAGTATTCCAAATATCAATTCCCATTCTTTATTGTTCATAAATTTCTTTGCTTGTTGCCAACGGTCCCGGTTATCGCCAGTTGGCGGATTGCGGGACGCGGATTTGTCGGCTTAGTATTGGTTCGTTGGTCAAGTTAATTATTTTCTTACTAACGGTGCCGCTTATTGGCGATTAACCGTTGTTGTTAACAGTAGCCCTGTTGAATTATTCTTGTACTTTGAACATTTGAGGCCTACCTTTTAGATGATTATCAATCACCTGGTATTCATATTCACTAATGCGATTCTCTTCTTTTTCTAAGTCTATAATTTTTCTTATTTGAGTAAAATATTCTTTGGGTGCATGCCTAAAGAAAATCCACGTTTTTAAGTTTTCTTGACAACCTAAATTTTGTTTTGAAACCCAACCTTTATTTTTGACTATTTTCATTAATCTCTTTGTATTGTAGCGATCAATTTCAATTTGTAACTGCCAAACCGAATCTTTCTCTTCCTGAGAAAATTTTGATTGTTTGCTAGCTATTCTTCTTGTATTTGTCAAGAAACTATTTTGTTCTTCTGGGGTCAAATTAGAGAACTCATCTTTAGTAATATTATGATTTCGTTTTAATGAATCAAAAACTTGTAAAAAGGTGTCATTTTGTAATCCTAGTTGCTTTCTAAATTTCTGGTCATTTTCCATCATTTGTGATAGTTCCTCACACAAGTCTGTCTGTTTATTTTGACTTGACTTTATACCTAAAAGGATTATCATGAAGATTACGAATGATCGTATCATATTTTAGCTTTTTGAATCCGAATTTTATTGAATAGTTTTTTCAGTTTTCTTCGTAGTAAAATCACCGTGGCTATTGTTTACAACGGTCTCGGTTATCGCCAGTTGGCGGAGTAAGGGACGCGGATTTGTCGGCTTATTATTGGTTTGTTGGTCAAGTTAATTATTTTCTTACTAACGGTGCCGCTTATTGGCGATGAACCGTTGTTGGCAGCTGTTATTTACCAAGACTTATTGTTATACAATCCAAAATGGAGAAAACCCTGTAATAACTATAACAATTACATTTAGTATAGTGTAAATATCCAATAATTTGTTTTTCCAAATACCTACCATTATTGTTAACAGGAACATCAATGTGCATATGCCAAATATTGAATACATGAAAACACCAAATAATGTTGCTTTACCCAGACTTGGTTCAACATCGTAAAATGTAAAGAAACTAATTATTAAAATTATAATACAAAATGTAATACATGTGAGATTGTAAAATTTCATTTTTGATTATTCTGTTTTGTCAGAGTAAAGTATGTTTTGGATTGGTTTAATTGCAATATTCTTTTAATGTGATTCTCGCATGTTCATATCCTAAAGAAGCTGATTTTCTCAAATTTTCACATCCTAAATCATCTTGATAAGTTTTTAAGTATAGTATACCAATATAGTATAAGCTTGCTGCTACTTCATAATTTCTCCTAAGACTGTTATTAAGATCAGAAAATGCCTGATTTACGCTGTCTAGTTCCAAATAGGTAATTCCACGTTGGAAATAAATTTCTTCACCTTTAATATCGAAATGTTGACCTACATCTACGAAATCAAATTCTTTATTCCAGTCCATATAAAACTTGTCGCCTCCTTTGGTTTTAAAAGCTTTGTTATAATAATCAAGGGCTGTGGTATAATCTTCTATTTTTTGATAATTGTTGCCCAAATTAAAAAGGAGCATTGTATTCTTTGTATCTAGAAAAAGGGCTTTTTGATAAACCTGGATGGCTTTTTTATGCTGTCCAAGATCGGCAAAGTTTGCTCCTTTATTTATATATGCGCCAATAAACTGTGGATCTTTTTCTATGGCTTTATTTAGTAACTCATTTGATTCATAATATTTACCATTGTCGGCAAGTTCTTCAGCTTCGATTACATAATCCAATGCTGATTTGAAATCGCAATTACAGAAGAGCAATAAAATGAGAATGTACTTTAGTAATCGCATTTTCTTAAAATAATTGCTGCCAACGGTCCCGGTTATCGCCAGTTGGCGGAGTAAGGGACGCGGATTTGTCGGCTTAAAATTATTTGGTTGGTCAAGTTAATTATTTTCTTTCTTAAGCTACCGCTTATTGGCTATTAACCGTTGTTGTACACAGTTATTTAGAAGGTATATCTGGGAATGTAACAATCTTACCGAGACCTTTATGAATTGATTTTCTACATTCCTTTTTAAACTTTTCGTTTTTATTCTCTGAGAGGTATTTAGCAATGAAAAATAAATCTATTGTTTTAACCAACGCGATTTTTTCTCTTTTAGCTCCATTCTCACATTTTGGTGTAAAAAATTTAGTTCTTTTATCTAGTGGTTCCATTCGGAAAGGATTACCGAATAAAATTCCAAACGCCTTTTCCTCTACATCCTCTCTTTCAAAATCTTCATTCAAGGAGTCTTGCAATTGACGAAATTTACTAATGTCAATAGGCTTGTTTTCTTTACCCTCACATTCTCCGATATATCTTTGCTTTTCTGGTGAATTAATTACTTGGTCTAACTCTAATACTCCATCATCAAAATTCTCAGCCTTATAGCCCATTAGTTCCAAGCATTTGGTTACTGCTAACTCAAGAGGTTTGCCAGACTCGAACAATAAATCTTTGATAGAGTTTTTGGCAACTAGAACCTCTTTTAATTGTTCATTTTTATTAGAAAGCTTTTGAATTTCTTCTTGATTCTTACTAATGATTTCTTTTACCTCTTCTGCAGCATTTAAATTGTATATCTTATTATTCAACCAATCAGGTTTAGGCGTTCTTGTATCTTTGGAAGTAAGGCTATTTTCAATTTCTATTATCGAATATATTAGTTTCTTACCTTGTTTTAGCCCTTCTTTGTTCCAGGAAAGATCTGCTTCATAATACTTTTCATCATCGAGATCTAAGAATGGTAATATTATGATTTTGCCATCATATTTATCTAGTTTTACTGCCAGAATTTTGTCGTTGTTTCTCGTGGTTATCAATGTTGTAATTTCTTCTTCCTCTTTGGTATCCAAATAAGCCTCAAAAGTCAAATCTTTCTCAAAGGATTTAAAAAAAGGCTTTAATAAATCATTGCGAAGATTCATTTTTTTACCTTTTGCATTATGAATATCCAAATGGAACGGCAGAAATTCGTAATTACTAAAAGGTTGAACGATATTTGTTACTTTCTGATTTCTTCCCGTACCACTAGTTTCACGTCTTCCACTATCAATCCAAAATTCTTTTTTTTCTGATAGAAATAAATATAAATTTCTTCCGCTTTTTAAATAAGTATCCAACTCCCTATTCCAATGCTTGGATGATTCTAAAATCTTTGAAGAAATATTTAAATTATAACTCGTCTTTCCTCTGTACGAAGAGTCATGACCATAGGAAAATTTAGTGTTGTCCCAGTTCAATGAACAAATAACCAAATCTGCATCTGACAGAGATTCATTACTTTTCAAACTAATGAAATCATCTTCGTTTGTAGGTAAATAAAAATTAAGGGCAACTATATCTTTCATAAATAATTGTGTACAACGGTCCCGGTTATCGCCAGTTGGCGGAGTAAGGGACGCGGATTTGTCGGCTTAGTATTGGTTATTGGCCAAGTTAATTATTTTCTTTCTAAAGCTGCCGTCTATTGGCGATTAACCGTTGTTATATGCTGTGTTTTAAAAGTATC
>NZ_JBLWIM010000004.1:11463-25200 GCF_048381525.1 Christiangramia qingdaonensis | reverse complement strand
GTACGAATTAATAATAGGAAGAAGAATCAAAAGAAATAATAAGTTCGAATTTCTCATAAAATATAGCATATAACGGTTACGGTTATCGCAAGTTTCGGGAGTAGGGACGCGGACTTGTCGGATTTACTATTTTCTTTCCTTGGTTTCTTAAATTACACTTTTTATACAATACCCGTTATTTGCGATTAACCGATGTTATAGCCAGTTATTTTACGTTCTTCACATATTTTGCAATTCTCTTATCTAAATCGGTTTTTCTGACAGCGCTAGGTATAGATTCTTTCTTATTTCCAGCAAATGTTTTCATGACTTTTTCGAAATTATCTAATGCATTCTCAAAATGAGAATCTAGATTATCTTCTATTTCTTTTTTGATATGGCTTTCTTTTTTTATCAAACCTTTTTCACTGTAATCTTTCTTTACAATAGAGCTTAATAAAAAACATCCTAAATGAAACTTACCATAGGATAGTAAAGTCTTGCGATAATTGTCTATCTCATTTTCAGCCCTATATTTTTTAATTGCTTTATTTAAAGAAAGATCAATTAGAATTGGAATATAATATAGAAGATAGTTTATAGATTTGACATTTGGAGCAGGAAAAACATCATCATAGGTGGATACAAACATCATTTTAGGCCTAGTTTTTACCTGCGAAGGTTTTAATAGAATTTGAGAGGTAAATAGCTGAAATAATTTCTGAATACTATAAATATTCTTCTTCCCTTTATTTCGAAGCTCGTTGATTCTCCTTTCGTATGCGACACCGTAATCTTCTAGAAATTTTTCGATAAGTTTTTGAATGTCATCATTTGCTTTTAAGGAGAAAGCTTTTATAGGTGTTTGGGAATTGGTTGTTTCGGTAATTCGATAAATTAAATCCTCATTATTTGTTTCTATTATTTTTACCAATAAACTAGTGTCCTCATTAAACTGTAGAACTTCTTTTTTAGTTAATTCCTCTGTCTCCTTTTTGTTTAAACCACCGTTTGCCTTCTTTTCTAGAAGTTCTGCAATTCTTTCTTTATTTTTTAAGGAACTATAAATAGCATTTGATGTTTGGCACCCATTAACTATTTGCAGGTTATGTAGTTTATATTTATTGTTTGGAAGTTCCTCAACCTTACTGCATGTCATCGTCAATCCATTATTATAACTCCAAAAATATTTAGCTTCTTCTTCACTAGAACTTGTCTCTATAATCTTAGAATTTAAATCACTCCGTTTAAAGTAGTCTCTAATATTTGCTTCGAAAATTGATGACTGATGTTTTTTTACTAATTCAGCAATCTCTTTACCGCTTATTATACTTATATACCCGTTGAGTTTATTTTTTTTATCTGTGTCAGTGATATATTTAAAAGTTTTCTCATACTCGATAATATCAATGATAAATTGGTGTTTAGAAGGCCCTTTAATTAAGGCTTCACAATCTGTAATTTTACAAGCTGTAGTTGTATATCCATTATCCTTTAACGCCTTTTCTATATCTTCAATCTCATCGGTTAGGATCTTTTCTGAATGGATATTACTTTCTATTCCACCAAAAACTATGTGATTTATTACATGGATATTTTCTGCAGGTAAATCACTGAAAAGTTTAGATTTAATTTCATTAAGAACCAGCATTCTATTGTAGAAATATAAATTGTCTTCATCCGACAGACTTTCATCGATGAGAACTTTCTGTATTCCCTTTTTAAATTTTAAAAGATCAGCTTGGGATATTCCAGTACCTCTTTTAAATTGGAAAATATGAATTTTAAATTTAGTGTCTTCATTGTAGTCTTCTAACTCCTCTGGCTGTTCTATAAAATCGTTAGAAGCTGTAATATAAATTGCATCTATTCCGAAATCATATTTTGTTCCCCTATAAGAACTATCAACAATTCCTTGTTCAATTTCTTCTAGGTCTTTATCTCGGAAAATATTTGTTAGCGCAAATAACATAAATTCAGATCCTTTTAAAATATCACCTTTTTTATCTGAAAGTTGATCTGAAAAATTTTCTATGCTTTTTTCTAGTACTTTAAATATGCTCATGTTTTTCTAAATAATTGGCTATAACGGTTTCGGTTATCGCCAGTTGGCGGAGTAAGGGACGCGGCTTTGTCGGCGTAGTATTAGGTTGTTGATCAAGTTAATTATTTTCTTTCTAAAGCTGCCGTCTATTGGCGATTAACCGTTGTTATATGCTGTGTTTTAAAAGTATCTATTTGATTTAGGTTCAAAATTAGACAAATCGGGTTTTCCTTCAATTTTGATAAATTCTTCTTCCTTCTTTAAAACTTTACCTTGCTCATAACTGTCAGTTTGAGTTCTGCGGATTCCAGTTAGGAAATCGAGATTTTGATAAAAGATCTTACCTCGTCCATCTGATGCTACAGAATTATATTCCATTAATTTAAATTTTCCGTCCCTATACTGAAATTTATGTTGAAAATGTCCTCGTAATAGCTCGTGTTTGATCCAAAGATCCCTATTAATTATTTCGATTTCCCAAAATACTTCTCCATTTGATACGTTTCCGCCATCAGGGAAATCAGGTAGAATAGCTTTATCGGTCTTAAGAGCCAGCTTATAACTATTATCATTCTGTCCAAAGAATATTTCGAGTCTATAAGGTCTTTTTTCGTCGATGGTATCTTGAGTTACAGCAACGGAATCTATGATTTTATCGTTATTAATTTTTCCAATTTCAGACATCACAAAATGATGAAAGTTAGATTCGGTTTGAGCGTATGAATCAATAATAGGAAGAAGAATCAAAAGAAATAATAAGTTCGAATTTCTCATAAAATATAGCATATAACGGTCTCGGTTATCGCCAGTTGGCGGAGTAAGGGACACGGATTTGTCGGCTTAGTATTTGTTTATTGGTCAAGTTAATTATTTTCTTTCTAACGCTGCCGCTTATTGGCGATGAACCGTTGTTGGCAGCTGTAATTACTGAAATTTTAATTCGTTAATGTACTCAGATAGTTCTTTCATATTTTTGAATGAATTGAAAGGTTTTTTAACCATTAATGAATAGATTAATCTTTTTGAAGTTTTTAATGCCAGTTGGACATCTTTTAAATCAACATTGTTTTCTCCTCCGTGAACTATTGAAGATCTCTTACGATAAACATCTTTAAAGTATTTGGCTATTTCTTTTCTTTTTTCAAAATCTACCTCGATTATGAAGGCGAGCCATTCACTTAATTGGCTTACAATAGAAGGGGAAATTGCAGATTTCTCATCATATTTAAGCATAGCTTCAACGGCGAAAACGAATTGAACCAACGACTTCGATAGGTCGTTGTCATAAACGCCTTTTCCTATCCATTCTATTGATTGTAAGATTCTTTTTTCTATTTCATTTTTATCCTTTTTAGTGATTAAAAACCAAATTTTGTCATTTCCTTGTGAAGAATCAATAAAGTAAGGATCTTCAATGTTTTCTGGAAAAGTAAGTTTTCTATTTCCACTGAATCCAACTGATTTTTCCGTTAATAATATTCTATTGTAACTTCTCCATTCTCTATGATTAAATGAGCCAATATTTCGCTCATTTTTTAAGTCCGCTATCATAAAGTTCATTACATTTTCAAATGATTTTATGTAATTATCGCCTATCTCTACAGCCTTTCTATTTTCCCTTGCTGAAACCTTAATGGAGATGAAAAAATCTGAATTTCGATTATCGAAGAATAATTTTTTCTTCAATAAATGTGGATAATCCTTATATAATTTTTCTTCTGTTTTATTAAAGTTGTAGATTTTAAATTGTCCTAGATTGTGAGTTGGACTTTCCATTTCTAAACCATATAAATCATAGAAAATTTCAGATTCTTTAGTTTCTAATTTTAGAAGAGCGTTTATTAATTCTTTGAAGTGATCAATATTAGGTGATATAGAATCATTTTTCCATTGACGTAAAAGTTTAATAAAATTTTCTTCAAAGGTTTTTAAGGAAATTGTGGCAGCTATTTCCTTATTACTTTGATATAATTTCTCTAAATTTTTCTGGTAAATTGAAACTGTTTCAATTCCGTTAAAAGAGATATTTGTTTCTCCTAAACCAAACGATTTTGAAGTTCCATTAAAATCATCTAGAAATTCTGTATTACAATCGGAAATTGAAATAATCTGATTTATGATTCTTGTTATTGTACGATTATCCATCTTAATTATTGCTGCCAACGGTTACGGTTATCGCAAGTTGCGGGAGTAGGGACGCGGACTTGTCGGATTAACTATTTTCTTTCTTGGTTTCTAAAATTACACTTTTTCTGTAATACCCGTTATTTGCGATTAACCGATGTTGGCACGACGTGCATTTTTTCTAATTATTTCTTTGTAAACTTTTAACTTGAAATCAATTATTTCAGTGCTTTTCTTGTTTTGCTGTTCTCCGGTATCATCAGATAGCTTATCCCAGGTTATTTCATTAAGATATTTGGAGTGCAGAAATTCATCGATAATCTCAACTTCGTTCGAAGTGAATTCTAAATCTGCTTCAAATGGTAATTCGGAGTGATTAGAATTGATAAAATTTACTCGGAGTTGTCCGGCCATCTCATCATGCCATATATAGTAAATTAAATCAGAGATAGTTTTAGAAACATTGAGCTGAGACTTTCTATTCTCCTTTATGCGAGACAGAAAACTTATAAAATCGGTAACCTTGAGTTTAGCCAAATACTTTTTAGAAATAGTAAATGATAGCATATTTTCATAAGTCTCATTTTCTACTTGAGAAGTTTCATCAGTAAGAAAAACTTTCTCCGCGATATATGATTCGTATTGATTGAAATATTCTTCTTTACTCATAATCTTATGCATGCGTGCCAACGGTTTCGGTTATCGCCAGTTGGCGGATTAGAGGACGCGGATTTGTCGGCTTAGTATTGGTTTGTTGGTCAACTTAATTATTTTCCTTCTAATTCTGCCGCTTATTGGCGATTAACCGTTGTTGTTGCACGTTTAATTACTTCTCAATAAGTTTTAAGTAATGATTACGTCCGAAAGTTATTGGATAAGACATATACAGCATCACACCTACAGAATAGAAAATCATTAAATATAGATTGATGTCAATCAAATAGGTTAGTCCTATAAGTATAAATTGTATTAAAATTAGTATTGGTAAAACCCACCTATTTTTTGAGAAACCAGTCAGTTCAACTGCTTTTGTTTCATCTTCTTTAAGTGATATGTCCTCCTTTTGACTTCCGCACCAATCGATTCTTGCGTGCAATTTATATTGTCCTGGTTCTATTTCGAATTCCCTAGTTTCTCCATTCTCAATTGTTCCAATTTTCTCCTTATTTAAGTATAAACCAATTTTTCTTCCTCTATTGGCAAATTCGGATCTTCTATCGATTATTAGTTTACTCATTGAATTCGAAATCTTTAAAATTAAATGTGCTACAACGGTTTCGGTTATCGCCAGTTGGCGGAGTAAGGGACGCGGATTTGTCGGCTTAGTATTTGTTTGTTGATCAATTTAATTATATTCTTTCTAAAGTTGCCGTCTATTGGCGATTAACCGTTGTTACCTGCTGGCATTTTTCACCAACCACGTTTGTAGCATTAAATAACTGCGCGTATTCAAAATAGCAATTATTCTAAAGCCGGAAACTTCTCTATTTTGAATCAATCTTGCTTGGTTAAATAATCATATTTCATCATTTCTTCAAGATCATCATCAATGCTTTCATCATATGAGAAGTTATAGATCATCCATTTATCCTTTGGTTTGTAATATTTAAAAACAAACCGAAAGGGTTGTCTTTCGTATTTTACTAAATAGACTGCAATTTTTAGACTCTCACTCAAAGATTTTTCTCCAATCTTTTCGTAGCCCATATATTCTCCGACTAAGGAAGCGTTTTCCCTAATTTGGTATTTTACTTTAGTAGCACCATCCTTATTTTCCATCATCCATTTGTTGGTCCCAAAAAGATTATCGAAAGCTTTGTCAGTGTCAGACTTAAATTCAGTGAAAAACTTTTCAGTAAGTTCGTCAGTAGATTTTTGTGAATATGTTATTAAATTGGTCAAAGTGAGGAATGCTACTAGAATCAGTTTTTTCATTTTATAGTTCAATTTTTAATAATGCTTGCAGGTAACGGTTACGGTTATCGCAAGTTGCGGGAGTAGGGACGCGGACTTGTCGGCTTAACCATTTTCTTTCCTGGTTTCTAAAATTATACTTTTTCTACAAAACCCGTTATTTGCGATGAACCGATGTTGTGCATCGTTTTATTTCTATAATATTTATAAAGTTAGACCAATGGATAAATTGGCAAAGAGAATCGTATCACCGTTTGTATCAAATTGTAAACCAGGGTTTAGTCCGATAAAATACTTATCTGATATTCTATAATTATAATAAAGTCTAACAGAACCACCAACGGCTAAAGTGTTTCCCGGATTTTCTCTATAATAATATCTTATCGGAACTGGAAAACCTGTCAATGCTGGGTAATCAGTTACAATCATATCAAATAAAGATGTTGCTTGATATCTACCAAAAACACTAGGATTTAGACCAAATTTATGTTTTTTTGAATTTATAATGTTGAATGCTATACCTCCATTCAATTGAAATCCAGCTACAACATTGTGAGGTGTACTATCATAAATTCTTCCTGTGTTGGGATCTTCCCATGTAAACGGAAAACCTTCTCCATCATTTAAATTACCTTCAAATGAAATAGTTAAATCGAATCTTTTATTTAAAATTTTATTATATCTGAAAGCGTACGTGAACCCACGAATATCTCCCGATCCATGACGACTTCCGCCAAACTCGGCTGAAATTGTATTATTTGTATTGTATTCTTGCGAATAAATGGAACTAAAAGAAATAAAAAGTATCAATAGAAAGCATATTTTTTTTGACATGAAATTGGGTTTAGATTTGATTTTTTATATAAAATTATGCACAACGGTTTCGGTTATCGCCAGTTGGCGGAGTAAGGGACGCGGCTTTGTCGGCTTAGTATTGGTTTGTTGGTCAAGTTAATTATTTTCTTACTAACGGTGCCGCTTATTGGCGATGAACCGTTGTTGTGCGCTGGCAATTATGCAATTCTTTCAACTCTTGAATTTTGACAAAGGGGATAATTATTTCTAAATTCTTCTATTGATTCTTTCATTTCTTCATAAGAATTAGAATAAAAGTACAGGGCAGTTTCATTGTTATTTTCCCAATATCTTATAGCCTCTGAATTGTCATTTGTAAGCTTTTTTATTTCGGAAATAACATAGTTTGAATCACAATTTTCATATACTTCTTTATCTAAGCTTACCCCATCTAAATAAATTGCTAGCCCTTCTTTTTTACCAAATTCAATATACTTATTGAGCTTTTTATCAACTAGTTTAGATCCTTTAGGAGCGCCTAATTCTTCAAATTTTCCTATTATTAAATTAATTTGCTCCTCTTGTATTTCTTTAGAATAAAGTAAGATTTGAATATCACAATAATCTATTTCACCAGATTGTAGTTGTAAAGTGCCACCTCCCGTAACTTCTCCTATTCCTTTAGATTGAAGAAAATCATCTATTGGATCTTCATACGTATCGCCACGTTCAATGGGCATCATTTTGTCATTCAATTCAACTACAATGTGATTTTCTGAGGATGAATCTTCTTTATTACTTTTTTTACGAAACAGATTTTTTAAAATGTTCATTTCTTATTTTTTGCTTGCGCACAACGGTTTCGGTTATCGCCAGTTGGCGGAGTAGGGGACACGGATTTGTCGGCTTAGTATTGGTTTGTTGGTCAAGTTAATTATTTTCTTTCTAACGCTGCCGGCTATTGGCGATTAACCGTTGTTGTGCACTGGTGCGAAAACAGTAATCTAATTATTAATTCTTACAGCAGAAATCAGCTATAATTTCATTAGGATAAATTGCTTGTATTTCTTGAAATTGTTTATTTGATAGCGAATCCAAAGGTTTTTTAAATTTATTTAGTGAATATTTTGATTGGACTTCTTCAACTGACTTCAATATTATATCTTCTAAATCTTTATAATTTTCTTCATAATTTATGGTCATTGTAGAAGAAATTTTCACTCGATAGCTAGATTTACATTCTTCCATTTTCTCAGTAATAATTTCAGAAATTTTCTTATCTGAAACTATATTCTTATCATACATCACTTTTCCTTTATTATCAATATTCAACTCGATTAAACATTCATTCTCATTATTTTGATCTTCACTTTTTTTATCTTGTAAAGTGAGTGTTATTATGAAAGAAAGGAGAATTATGTATTTCATTTTTAAACTTTAAAGTTCGAAACCTTATTGAGCACTTGTGTACAACGGTTTCGGTTATCGCCAGTTGGCGGAGTAAGGGACGCGGATTTGTCGGCTTAGTATTGGTTTGTTGGTCAAGTTAATTATTTTCCTACTAACTCTGCCGCTTATTGGCGATTAACCGTTGTTGCACACAGTTATGTTAGTTCAACAGCCACAATAATTTTCGATAGTATAATTATTTTCATTCTCTTTAATCTCATAATAACATCCGGCTTCTCCACCCTCTGGACCATAAATGGTTTGGTCGGAATTCCAAACATTTGGTATATCAGTTAATTCAGCTTTGTAAATTTTTTCAATCCAATTAGTTATTGATGATTTTTGAATTTTCGGAAGTTGAATTGTGTTTGTTATACCTCCAGCTTCTTGGCAGGATTTTGTTGAATATTTTATAACATTTTCAAATTCTTGTTCAAAAGCGCAAATACTGTAATCTAGGTAATCATATTTTTGAACACTTTCCCTTTCTGAGGTAGGTTTATAATTATTTGTCAGATATATATAAATTGGATCTAGTTCTTCACCAGTAGATTTTATTTCTTTTCTTATTTGTGCAGCATTTACATTTTTCAATTCAAAATCTTGTGCGATTAGAAAAGTCGGAAATATTAATATTAGGAGTAAAAAATCTTTCATCATAATTGTGTGCAACGGTTACGGTTATCGCAAGTTGCGTGAGTAGGGATGCGGACTTGTCGGATTAACTAATTTCTTTCCTGGTTTTCTAAAATTACACTTTTTTGGACTCAACCCGTTATTTGCGATGAACCGATGTTAGGCTGCGTTATTTTCTAACGGTTTTATGTTATTGAATTCTTTCTCTTTTAAAGATTTTTCCTCTTCTAAATCATAATCATCTTGTAACCCCAACCAAAATTTAGCTGTTGTTCCAAAATATTTTGAAAGTCGGAGAGCGGTGTCCGCAGTTATTCTTCTTTTCTTTTTAATGATTTCACTTATCCTTGTCTGTGGAATAAATGTTTCTTTAGAAAGTCGGTATGCTGTAATTTCCATTGGATCTAAAAACTCTTCTTTTAAGATTTCTCCAGGATGTATATTTTCAAGTTTTTTCATTTTTCTATATTTTAAATTTAATGGTAATCAACAATTTGAACCTCAAAAGCATTGTCATTTTCCCATTTAAACATTATTCTCCACTGTTTATTAATTCTAATGCTATGAAAACCTTCTAAGTTTCCACTCAGCTTTTCCAAATGATTAGCTGGAGGAATTCTTAAGTCATTTATATTTTGAGCATTATTTATCATTCTTAGTTTTCTTCTAGCTACGTTCTGAATATTAGCAGGAAGCTTTCTTGATTGGGTTCCATTCCAAATTTTGTCAGCTTCTTTGTCTGCAAAAGATTTTATCACAAATAATTTTGTTTTACGTTACTAACGTCAAAGATAAGTGAAAAATTAAAAATTAGAAGTTCTGAGCACGATAAAATTATGCTGCCTAACGGTTACGGTTATCGCAAGTTGCGGGAGTAGGGACGCGGACTTGTCGGCTTAACCATTTTTTTCCTTGTTTCTAAAATTACACTTTTTCGATTAAACCCGTTATTTGCGATGAACCGATGTTGGCTGTAGTATTATACACGAATCTAATATTTATCGTGATATTGAAATACCTTAAATTCTTTAGAACTTTCATCTACAAATTTTTCAAATAACTTATAATGATCTTTATCTGGAGCGTGAACATGATAAGAATATTCAACTCCATCATTGGTTTCTATTGTTACTTCAATCTGAATGCCGTGAATCACAACTCGATTTTTATTCCTTTCAATTTCAGATAGGATATCTGCTTTTGATAGAACGATGGAGTCGCTAATTTTGATAATTGAATCCTTCGCTGAATAATTAAAACATTCTTTTGTAAAAATTTGTGATCTATCGTGGATACTATTTAGTTCTTTATTTTCAGCTGCTTTTCTATCTTTTTTATTCCATAATTCTTCTATTCTTTCCTTATCAGCTTTATTATATTTTTGTTCGCCTGTATATTTTAAAAAATAGATTTTAGAATTTTCACTACTTCTATAAATGTCCAAGATATATTCATTCCCTGTATCATTGCTACTCACTTTCATTTTTAAATGATAATCGTTTTGAGCAATACAGTTTATATTTGTCAAAAGGAATAAGAGAATCAGGATCTTGTACATTTTTGAATTTATGTGAATATTACAGCCAACGGTTACGGTTATCGCAAGTTGCGGGAGTAGGGACGCGGACTTGTCGGATTAACTATTTTCTTTCTTGGTTTCTAAAATTACACTTTTTCTGTAATACCCGTTATTTGCGATTAACCGATGTTGGCACGACGTGCATTTTTTCTAATTATTTCTTTATAAACTTTTAACTTGAAATCACTTATTCCAGTGCTTTTCTTGTTTTGCTGTTCTCCGGTATCATCAGATAGCTTATCCCAGATTATTTCATTAAGATATTCGGAGTGCAGAAATTCATCGATAATGTCAACTTCGTTCGAAGTGAATTCTAAATCTGCTCCAAATGGTAATTCAGAGTGATTAGAATTGATAAAATTTACTCGGAGTTGTCCGGCCATCTCATCATGCCATATATAGTAAATTAAATCAGAGATAGTTTTAGAAACATTGAGCTGAGACTTTCTATTCTCCTTTATGCGAGACATAAAACTTATAAAATCGGTAACCTTGAGTTTAGCCAAATACTCTTTAGAAATAGTAAATGATAGCATATTTTCATAAATCTCATTTTCTACCTGAGAAGTTTCATCAGTAAGAAAAATTTTCTCCGCTATATATGATTCGTATTGATTGAAATATTCTTCTTTACTCATAATCTTATGCATGCGTGCCAACGGTTTCGGTTATCGCCAGTTGGCGGAGTAGGGGACGCGGATTTGTCGGCTTAGTATTAGTTTGTTGGTCAAGTTAATTATTTTCTTACTAACGCTGCCGCTTATTGGCGATTAACCGTTGTTATAGTGCGTTATGATTACTATCTATTCAATGTTTTCCTCAACATTGTTTCTCTTGTTTGGCCGATTCGTGAATGCTCTTCTGCCAACATTATATTTTCTCTTTTTACTTTTATTATTTTTGGATTGAACTTCGAAATTGATCCATTTAGACTAAGAGTATATTCGGAAAGCTTTAATGGAGACTGTTTTCCACCAAAATATAGAAACAATTCTATCTCATTATTATTTTTCTCCGCTAATTCTTCCCAATTAAATATAAGACGCTCTGGATTTTTTTCAGGCATTCCATAGTGCAACGTCGAAATGTTATGGGAGTTGAATAAATGTCCATCCTCCTCATAATCTACACTATGAATTGGCTGTAAGCTTTCTTCAAAAACTGCTTGAGGACAGTAAATTCTATATGTTATATTGTGTTCATTTTGTAAATGAGAAAAATTAAAAAGCAAAATAGAAATATCTAAGAAAGACAATTTTTCATTCTTTTCCCAAATTCCGAATTCATCAATATTAATGTATGCTTCAATATTTGGGAATTTTATTTTTTTAAATAATGCTTCGACTAAATAATGAGGCGCAGGTTTTGTTTGGCCATCCAATCTACAGTAATACTTATCGTTATATTGGTGTGGCGAGTAATTACTTTGTTGAACCTCAAAAATGTATAAATAATTGGAGTCCTTTTCTAGGATATTAACTTTTATACCAACGGGAAGAGGAGTAATGGAATCTGAAATCTTACTTATTATACTATCTTTTTCTTTTAGTTCTTTTAAGGGTGATAAATCTCCTTGAAAAATTTCTTCTCCATCAATTTCTTTTTTTTGTGGTGCTCCCCAGATTAAAATTCCTCCATCCGAATTTAGAAATGCTACTATACTCCTTATAATCCCTTCAATATTCTTATTAAAATTTCCGTGTTTTGGATGAAAAGATTTAAACTCTATTCTATTTGTTTCCTTTTTATTCTCTGAAAAAAAATCATGAATATCTTTATATTTTAATTCGCTCAATTCTTTTCCGAAATATGTTTGTGAAATATCTATCATAATGCACTATAACGGTCTCGGTTATCGCCAGTTGGCGGAGTAGGGGACGCGGGTTTGTCGGCTTAGTATTGATTTGTTGGTCAAGGTAATTATTTTCTTACTAACGGTGCCGTCTATTGGCGATTAACCGTTGTTGTATGCAGTTTTATTGCACCTTTCTTAATGTTGAACTGCATTTATCAAATTCATATTTTTCTTTTTCATCAATCAATGAAAAAGTCATCTCACACACGGAATTGTTTCTTGTTTCAAATCCAATTTGTTTATATATCAGTCCACTCAAATATGTTCGATTTAGCATATAATGGCTAATTTCAGAGCTTTGTTGATGTTCAACTATTTCCAGTTTTTTATATTTTAAAATAGGCTCATTCTTATAAGGTATGTTGTAATCTCCACCTCCCCAGCCAACTGCAAATGATAGAACGAAATTCCAAAAAAAGTTTACTGCAAAAGCAATTAGTCCGATGAGAATTATAATTCTATTCTGGTATTTTCTATGGATTAAGGTCATCAGAAAAATTAAAATTCCAATTGCAATGGATGATATGAAAATTGGTGCTAAAAAGTATTCATAAATCCAAACATTTGCCCTTAAATCAGTCACTATTAATGGAAAGGAAATTATCGCAAAAAGTGAGAAAATTGAGATCAACACAATTTTTAACTTCTGCTGCTTTATATGTTTCGCCAAGAAAAAAATCAGAATGATTATCAGCAGTGGCAGAAATATGTTCAGATAATATGTCAATTTATTTTTCTTTGAACGATTAACTTTCTGAAAATTGCATACAACGGTCCCGGTTATCGCCAGTTGGCGGAGTAAGGGACGCGGATTTGTCGGCTTTGTATTAGTTTGTTGGTCAAGTTAATTATTTTCTTACTAACGCTACCGTCTATTGGCGATTAACCGTTGTTACATACAGGTTTTTATTTCTCTAATCTTGTAATGATGTTCTTGCATTAGAATCAGATCAATTTTATCTTTTTCTACAGATACAATCTGATATATATTTCTTTCAGTTGTATCTTCTATTGTCAGGAAAAGAAAGAAGTTGTTTTTAATTTCTCCGATAAACCAATTACCAACCAATGGTCGGCTTTGATTCCAAATTGTTTCTAACGTTTTAATCTTTCCATTCGGATCACTAAGCGGATGAATATTATTTAGAAATTTTGTTTTGATAGAATCGTTTAGAATTCTCCAGCAATCTCCAACAATTAAATTCTCAATTTTCTCTCTTGTAGAATTTATTGGGTAATTAAGATTTAGAGGATGAAATACTGAATTCGTATTTGAAGCAATTTCAATTTCCAATGAATCTGTTTGATATAGTTTATACTTTGAGTTAAGATTAGCAAATTCACTCTCGATAAAACTTTCAT
>NZ_JBLWIM010000004.1:11290-11403 GCF_048381525.1 Christiangramia qingdaonensis | reverse complement strand
CAAAATTTATAATCACACCCTCAATGTTACTTGAATGCCCTTCATTATTATCTATGATCTTGTCGTTATAAGACATCCAAATTCCTTCTAAATTTTGACCAATTATGGATTCT
>NZ_JBLWIM010000004.1:0-11258 GCF_048381525.1 Christiangramia qingdaonensis | reverse complement strand
ACTTCTCATAAAAACTTGTTTGTAACGGTTTCGAATAATCGTCAGTTGTGGTTGTATGTATTCGGATTTGTCGGCTTAGGTTTGTGTTTCTTGGTTTCTAAAAATACTATTTTATTTCAAATGGCCACAATTGCGAATATTCGTTGTTATACACTGGTGCGACAGAGCCGAGTGAGAACCTCAGATAAGCCAATGTCGGGATTACTCTGACTTTTATAAAAAATCTTGCTCGTTTTGTTACAATTATTGCGTCTGAGTAAGCGTCCGTTTCTTGGTACTAAGCTTCTTATTGATGAAGTTCTTAGTAGCTAATTCGTTTTTGAGCAGCTACCAAAAGCTTCTTTTCTTATTTAATTTTTTCCTGAACGATCTTTTAGAATTTTCGATAGAACCAGGATTTTCTAATTCACGAATCACAAAAGATTCTTAGTTGAGAATTATCAATTGAAGCTTTTAAAATTCGAATTTTTCAGATTGGATTCTTATTGTTTTTAGTAGCTAAAATCGTTGCGGAGCACTTGTGTATAACGGTTTCGGTTATCGCCAGTTGGCGGAGTAAGGGACGCGGATTTGTCGGCTTAGTATTGGTTTGTTGGTCAAGTTAAATATTTTCTTTCAAACCCTGCCGCTTATTGGCGATTAACCGTTGTTGTTGCAAGTTAAACCTTGCACACTCTATAATTTTAGTTCCAAAATCTTTAGCATTAGGATTACTTGGAAAACTACCAATTACTTTGAGCTCTATGTTCTTGCTTTTTGGAAATTGAACTATTCTTCTATCGAATTATTAAGTACATCTGCAGAATAGAAATTTCCGAATGCTTGTAAGCTATCCTCTGGAACATCATAATTTACCAAATTTGGATCATCACTTGTAATTACTAATTCAAATCTCTCATTTTCAAATTGTCCGATTGAACTTATTCCACGTTGTGAAGCATTTCTAACTGTTATTCCTTTTGGAATTTTCAACATTGTGGAATCGGATGTGAATATACCTATTTCAATATCTTTTTCTAATCTTCCAATATCATAAGAAGGAGAATTTAAATAGCTGATTATAAAAACTATATTCATTAATATAGATATTCTAAAGATCCATTTTTTCATACGGGAATTTTAATGGTTTAATTTGCTACAACGGTCTCGGCTATCGCAAGTTGCGGGAGTTAGGACGCGGATTTGTCGGATTATTGATTTTAATAATTGGTCTCTAAAATAAACATTCTCACCAGACTACCCGTTATTTGCGATGAGCCGTTGTTGGCAACTGGCTAAATATTCGAATTATCTTATGAAACACTTAATATTACTTAATAGAATACTTAACTATTTTACATGAATATTAACCAATAATTTGATTATAGTCTTTAATCAAAGCTCTCATAAGCATCTCTCCATTTTTTCCAAGATCTTTATTATTTAAACCAAGATCTTTGCGCATTTCAGCCATAATACTTGTCATATAAAGTAGATGCTGTCTTGAGTTTACCTGTTCACCATCATTCTGTCTGTACATAAACTGAAAGTAATCCGAAAATGCTATTATAACTTTCGGAGAGGCATATAACACGTATTTTTTATAAAATTCGAATAGATCTGTGAGCAACTTATCATTATTATTTTTTTTATTTGCCTTTGTATTCGCAAAAATTCCAATTATAAGATTGACGTACTGCTGATAGATTTCTCTTCTTTCCTTGGTGATTTCATTCGTTAATTCTTTACGCTTTTCAAGATTACTTTTCAATAAATAACCTATTCCAGCACCAATTATTGGGAGCAGTATTGTAAAAATAGTTATAGTTGTTTGTGAATTCATATTCAGCTTGTTGCTAAGGTGTTTTTTATAGTTTGATCTGTTTGTACAGCGCCTAATTTAGCAAATACTAACCTTTATTTACTTAATCCATTTGCTTTAAATGTAGTGTCCAAAAGACCTTTAAAAATCTTCAAAGCAGAACTACCAAATTTTATTAAATCGAATTTCCCCCTCATCTTTACAAAATTTATTAATAATCTATCGGAAGTGCTCGATTTCCCAACTATCGATGTTATATACATAAATTTGAAGTAGAACTTAATAATTCTACTCATTCTATTTTTAGTTATTTTTTCAGGCGATTTATAAATCCCATAAACAATATAGTCATCTTCGAATTTGAACACTTCTGACTTACAAGAATAAATTAGAACCATTACTTCTCCCTGAGGTCCTTGTGAAAAGGATAAAGTCCCGCCTTTTTCAGAAATTATACCCGACTTTTCATTCGTTTTAGCATCTTTAATATTACTAATAATACCAACAGGATGGCTTCCCATAGAAATTTGAATAAAATTCTGGTTTAAGCTTTGTTTTTTTTCTAAATAATCTTCACTAAATGAAAGATAGAAAAACTCAAATTTGAAATGTTCTTTTAGCTCTTTAAGCAATGGTTTATAATAAGCCTCAACCCTTAATTTTAAATTTTCCCATTTCTTGCGATTTTCTTCAACTCGTTTTATTCCTTCTTGGAATTTTATGTTTTGTTCTTTAGCGAACTTAATGTAGTCCATTCTGTTTTAGCTTGTTGCCAACGGTTACGGTTATCGCAAGTTGCGGGAGTAGGGATGCGGACTTGTCGGATTAACTAATTTCTATTCTGGTTTCTAATATTACACTTTTTCTCCAATACCCGTTATTTGCGATGAACCGATGTTGGCGGTAGTTAATTTATTCTATATATGTTGCTGAGAAACTTCATCTACTTTAAATTTTACTTTACCTCAATTACATTATTTAGGTATTACGGAAACAGCTATGTTCACTCTGTAGTAAAATGTTTACTTAATTATTTTTATCAAAGTTTTTATAGTTCTATAATTTTCTGCGTTATCAGGAAAAAAATTAAAATTCTTTCTTTTTATCCTAAGATTAATCTTTTGATCAATCTTTTCAATTATTATTATTGAGTTGAAAAATCTTTTGTCAATTTGCATAAAAATGAACCCATCGCTTTCTTTGAAATTTACAACTTGTATAAATTGTGATTTTAATACATCTCTAATTTTGTTCCAATTTTTTTCACTGTAATCAATATGAAATGAGTGCTTTGATTCAAGAAAATCCTCAGTTTTTATATCGTCAAACTTTTCATAATCGAAAACATGCAAGAAAACAATTAGAGCTGCGATTCCAATACCAGCTACAAAAGTGATATACGGGTGCTCAGAATCAGCTCCGTTCGGAATAATCCATGCAAGGTATCCGATTGGAAACATATAAATCGTCTTGATTAGAAACTTTGTTAGTTTTGGGTGCATTGATGAAATATCCCTTTTTAGATCGGTTGGATTAAGTTTTTCAGTGGCATCTAATTAATTACCGCCAACGGTTACGGTTATCGCAAGTTGCGGGAATAGGGACTCGGACTTGTCGGTTTTGTTCTTTTCTTACTTAGGATACTAAATTACACTTTTTCGACAGAACCCGTTATTTGCGATAAACCGATGTTGTATGCCGTTTTATTGTTACTTTATTCTTACAGAATCTAATAAATTTTTCAGGCGATCTAATAATTCATCATAAAGTATAAACTCTATATCTTTAAGACTCTCTCGAAGATTTTTAAAGTGATGTTTTTTCTTAGCTGTATTTAGTTCTTTTGTTGAACCAGCTACTATAATAACTCTTGGATTAATAATATTGGCATCAATACCTGCTTCTTTTTCTGTTGCAGTTTCTTCTTTAATAGCTTTGGTATAACTTATAGAATTTTCTTTTGCTTTTTGTAGATAGTCTGAAGCTTGTGAAATTACCATTGCAACATCTTTTGACCAGTACCAAGTTTTGTGACTTTTATCGTATTTAATTAAAGGAGTATTACTCTTCTTAAGTTCATAGAAATCAACATAGCCATAAATATCTACTAATACCAAATCTGGATATTTAGTAATTCCTGTTGCAATGTTCTTGTAATTGATTTTATGAGCGTATCTACTGTCAAATAAGGTTATGTATTCATCAAAAAATTTCTGCCATTCACTTTCTGGAGGATTTTCTTTTAAAAGTGATTCATATTTTTTTATAATCTCTTGTAATGTTAGAATTTGAGCATTCTTCTGAAGTCCGAAAGACATTCTTTTAACTAAATCAGCACGTTTATACTTTTTAGCAGCATCAATATAAAATTCACCAATTTTTTCAATATCGTCAGCTGTTAATTGATCAATAAGCTTTTGATTTAAATTTCTTAAAATCAATTTCTTATTGTTATTCGTTTCTTTATGATCAAAATCTAATTGCGGAAATACTTCTATTAGAAAGTTTTTAATTAGAATTTTTTTTGTGTCGTTGCAAGCTCGTTGTTCCTGGTTTGTACTAGATATTAAATCCTCTAATTCTGATTGATTTAAAATTAGGCTTTTTCCTTTTTTACCGGATTGCTCTACTTCACTAATTACGATATTGTTAACTCTCTTATCATCAAACTGGTATCTGAAAAACCTATTTAATGTATTATCCTGAAAACCATATCCGAACTCACTTATTATTGAAGGAATTTCATCGTAGCCTTTAAGCTCGATGGTCTTGATTTGATCTCCTTCAAAGTAAAAAGTATAATCGGAGTTTGTTTGTTCGTAAATCTTTACTTTTTCTTCGTTTTCATCCTCTTTATGCTGTCTATAAACAATTCTTTTACCCTTCTTAACATCTTCAAACAACTTGAGCTTTTTAGTTTCTAGAAAAGGTTCTTCCATATCGATATTTTGTTTTAAAATGGCATACAACGGTTACGGTTATCGCAAGTTGCGGGAGTTGGGACGCGGACTTGTCGGCTTAGTTGTTTTCTTTCCTTGAATCTAAAATTACACTTTTTCGACAACACCCGTTATTTGCGATTAACCGATGTTGGGCTTAGTACTTTTATTAATCTAACTCACTTGCCTTTATTCGATTGGCAAATCTTTCCGCAGGCATCATTCTAATTTTAATATTTTCTGACTTAAGAATTACATCACCATTTCTATTATCTTTTTTTATTGTAAATGAATTTACAAATAGACTATCAAGAAAAGATTTTTCAGTACTGTTTTCTTTTTTATAGAATTTTAAATTACTAAAGGATTGATCAGTAGAGTAGTAGAGAATTTCTTTAGTATTATTTGTTCCAGGAACTAAAACTGTTGAATCAGAATTATTGAATCTTATAGCTGGATAGAATTTTTTATCTCTAATTGTAAAGGACAGTAATTGATTATGTATTATTCTGTCTTTTATATCTTCATTATTTATTTCTGTAGTTAAGAGCACCCATTTGTTGTCAAGTTTGAAATCATATTCTTTTGGATTACAACTGTGTAGAAATAATAAAGTCAATATTATAAGTTCTTTCTTCAAATTTTCTGTATTAAGCCCAACGGTTACGGTTACCGCAAGTTGCGGGAGTAAGGACTCGGACTTGTCGGCTTAACCATTTTCTTTCTTGATCTCTAAAATTACACTTTTTTGATAGAACCCGTTATTTGCGGTGAACCGATGTTGGCAAGCGTTAGTTTAGTTCTTTATTCAAGCGTTCGATTTTTTCTATTAGACCTTTATCAAATTTGACTTTATTTCTAGTAAATTTTATCAACTCATTTCCAATCTCTACAAGTCTGCCCATTTTTGAATTTTCGTTAGGAGTCCAAACCTTTCCTGCTTTTATTCCGTTATCGAAGACTATAAAATAGTAGTCAGTTCCATCAAATCCTATCGTCTCTTCTTCTGAATATCTAGTTTTCATTAGAGCATTTTGAAATAATGGCATTATTAAGTCATATTGTTCTTTGTCTAATTTTTTCTTGTACTCTTTTACCTTTATTTTTTCCCAGTTTTTGTTGTACCAAATTTTCGATTCGCAGATTCTAAAAATTAAATTAATTTCTGAATTTTTTTTGTCGTAATGTAAATCCAATACATATTCAGGTGTGAAAGATGGAAGGGTTATAAATCTTAAATCGGGAGAATCAGGAAGTTCCTTAAGAAGTACTTTTCTAATTTTTGAATGATACTCAAAAGCAAAATCATAATCACCAAATATTCCAGAAACTGGTTCAAGATGATCTGAATTGTTTTGAGCTTTTAATTGAACCGATATCAAACTTAGGAATATTAAGAAAACAATTTTATTATAGTTCATCATATTGTTTAATGCTTGCCAACGGTCTCGGTTATCGCCAGTTGGCGGAGTAGGGGACGCGGATTTGTCGGCTTAGTATTTTGTTGTTGATCAAGTTAATTATTTTCTTACTAACGCTGCCGCTTATTGGCGATGAACCGTTGTTGTACACTGTTTAAATATCCCGAATTATCTTTTGAATTTCTTCTCCATTAGAAAGTAATCTAAAATTAATTTTATCAAAGTTTTTATAGCTACCCATCTCTTTTTGAAGAGCTTGTATTATTTTCTTGCTGTTCTTTTCTAAATAATCTTTAGGAATCGCATCACTTTCCTTCTCTGTCTTTATTGTAACATTCAAAATACTTATTTGTGTTTTATCTGAGAGTACTTTTTTGATTTTAGTAGAGTATCCAAATTCAATTTTTTCATCAATATTAATTTCAGATAATAATTTTTGATTAGAATTGATTTCTATTGCTTCTCCTAATTCTGGTGGTTTTTCCGAACTTTCGTAGTTTATACAGTTTGTAAAACTAAAAGTTAGGGTTACTAATATTAAAAACTTTAATGTTCTCATTCTCAAATTTTAAATTGTGTACAACGGTTACGGTTATCGCAAGTTTCGGGAGTAGGGACGCGGACTTGTCGGATTAACTATTATCATTCTTGGTTTCTAAAATTACACTTTTACAATTAATCCCGTTATTTGCGATGAACCGATGTTGTGCTTTCGTTATTTATCTTGAATTGATTTCTGTTTCTATAGCATCAATTAACCTTTTCATTTCAGTCATTACTTCTCCAAAAAATTCCTGACCTCTTTTCCGTTGCCGAATAATCATACTTAAAATGTTTTGAAACTCCTCATTATGCTTTAGTTTTTCAAAATCATTTGGTCTCGAAAGACGCAAAGACTTTTTATGCAAGCGTCTAATATGTTTAGAAAAAAAAGGAGTAACCACCTCACTTATATTCCATTCGCTTTTGTCGTAATCATTGATTAATGATTTTAAACGGATTTCATACATATCTACTATATTCTGTCTAAGGCGTTCATTTTGTATTACATCAAGACCTTTTGTTTGGAGCGTATTATATGCTGAAGAAGTAATATATGGTGTGCTCCAAAAAGTAAGAACCCCGAAGGAACTATCAAGTTCTTTATCATACTTTAAATTATTTTCAATATAATTTTCAATTTTCTCGTATTTAAGAATGTCACCTTGATTAACTAAACTATCGTTTTTAAAAGTGTTATAATTAGAAATTAAGTTTGTTCTAATGTCCGATAAGAGATTTAATTCTTCTTTTTGAAGTTTTCGATTTTCATTCCAATTATTTATCGAGAGAGCAAATAAGATTCCAATAACAACAAGGACAATTTCTCCAATAGCATAAATTAGATATTTGCTGAATTTATTTTCAGAGAGTAGATTTTGTCTAATTTTTCTAAAGAATTTTATCATTAGAGGTTTGATTAGTTCTTCTAAAGATATGATAATTAATCAATCACATAATTCATGAAGGTTTAGGTTCTATAGAGTATTGCTCGTTGAAATAATGAAGCACAACGGTTACGGTTATCGCAAGTTGCGGGAGTAGGCACGCGGACTTGTCGGATTAATTATTTTCTTTCTTGGTTTCTAAAATTACACTTTTTCGGCAATACCCGTTATTTGCGATTAACCGATGTTGGGCACAGTTATTATGTAGCTACTATGTCTTGATCAAGAATTTCTTGAATACTATCTTTTAAAAGGTCTGCTCTTTCTTCTTGAGTAAGTAATGGATGATATTTTCTTGAAGTCGAAATTAGCTCAGCAATATCTTTGGAGTCCGAACAAATTATTCCATAATTCTTTGCTCTATCATATGCCCCAGACTGGAAACCACTGTGAGCAATCATCCACCCAATTATTGGTCCTCTAGAACTTCGAAACCAGTGAGGTATAAATTCCTTAACCTTATCAGTTAAACTGTATACATCTAATAATGTTTGATTGAATTCTTTGATTGAATTAACCTGGGATTCACTTGTATACTTCTTGCATTGTCCTATAATTCTTATTGGTCCATTTGAACCAAAAAGAAAATGTGCATCTGATCCAAAATTTATGGTAGCTATGAAATCGATACCTGCCTCATTCCCGGGAGGAGTTAAAACAAATCTTTTAGATCCTAAAAGTTTTACTGTTTGACACGCTAGAGCTTCATATTCTCTTGAATCCAGTTCATCAATTTTTTCTAAAATATTAGGTCTGCCTTTATATCTATTCAATTTAAGTTGTGAATAACCTTTTGGATTAGTTGTACAGGTAGATTTAATTAATTTATGTTTAGATGAGACAATTTCATAATACGGATTACAAGAACTATTCGATATTAATTTCCTCTGATTTTTATTGAAATAATTCCAAAGTCTATTACTTTTTTTTTCTACGAATTCATCTAACGCAATACCACTAATTCCAATTTCTTGCTTAACAATTTCTCTTAGTAACGTATTAAACTCTATATCGCCACTAAAAGATTTTAAGCGAAACATGCGTTCGAAAAGTTTTCTTGATTCACTTAAAGCCATTAAACTTCTAATAATTCATCCACAATTTCGTTCAGTTTTTCTAATGCTAACTTCAATTTCGCTTTTTCCTCTTTGTCTTTAAGCATTTTGTAAGGAACATTTTCTAAAGATTTTGTGCATTCTTCTAATGTTTCATAAACTTGAAGAATCGGATTGGCATTTCTTTTAGCTTCTTCCTCATACTTCTTCTGCAGTGCTGTAGAATAGGCTTCTTCTAAATCAAGGTTGTTTCTAAATTTTTCAAACTCTTTATTTGCATTTCTTATTAAGAAAGAAACTGTTCTTAGGTCATCACTCCTTTTTATTTTTCTATGTTTCCAATCTCCAAGAACTTCAGTACTTCCAATACTTTCATCTACTTCATCTTCATTTCTTGGATAAAACCAACTCAATAATTCATTAAAATTTAAGTCATTTTCAAATTTTCCTGATGAGTCGTTCCACTCTAACCATTCTCTAATCGGAGCGTTACTCCTTGAAAATACCTCTTGAAAATATGGATATGATCTTTCTTCAATTTCCCGTTGAAAATCGGATTCTTCTTTACCTTGTCTAAAAGCATAATATCCTCTTGCCCATTGACCTGCACCATAAGCTGTTAAGCCAAATCTTTTTCCTACTTTGGTTAAATTTAAATTTTCTTCCTCCATTAAGTTTACGAGAAGCTTTGCCTTGTTAAAGGCTGACCATTCGTGAACCCCCATAATGTGTCTAAGTCCTTGAAAAATCCAAGAGGCTTCTGAGTCAGTACCGGTGTATATCAAACAAGGAATCTTTTGAATTGATTGAACAATTTCTTCGTCAACTAAATTATTGTTATCATCATATTTTTCTTTTAATTTTTTAGCTGCACAAATCCTACGGTTACCTTCTAAAACAACAAATTTTCCTTCTTCGAACTCTCTTACAATTATTCTATCTATTGGCAGATATCCATTAACCTCCATATTCATGGATAATTTATCAACAGCAAAGTCAGAGGTCAATTTTAATATAACTTTTTCTTGGATTGCATCACTCTCAATTTTGTCATCTGCAATCTCTGTCCAATTCATTGAAACGAATCTTGGATTATTAGGATCAAGAAATATTTGCTCTAGATTTAATTCAGACGAAACTAATTCTTGAAAAATTGGATAAATTTTTTCCTCGGTTACTTCTTCCATATTTGAATTTTCATTTTAATAATTGTGCCCAACGGTTTCGAATAATCGTCAGTTGTGGTTGAAGGTATTCGGATTTGTCGGATTAGGTTTTTGTTTCTTGGTTTCTAAAAATACTATTTTATTTCAAATGGCCACAATTGCGAATATTCGTTGTTATACACTGGTGCGACAGAGCCGAGTGAGAACCTCAGATATGCCACCGTTCGGAATACTCTGACTTTTATGAAAAATCTTACTCGTTTTAAAATAAATATTGCGTCCGAGTAAGCGTCCGTTTCTTAGCACTAAGCTTCTTTCTGATAAAATTCATAGTAGCTAATTTGTTTTTGAGCTGCTACCAAAAGCTTCTACTCATTAAATCTTATGTGAACGACTTTTAGAATTTTCGATAGAACCAGGATTTTCTAAGTTTAGGATTTACGAAAGATTCTTAGTTGAGAATTATCAATTGAAGCTTTTAAAATTCGGATTTTTCAGATTGGATTCTTATTGTTTTTAGTAGCTAAAATCGTTGCGGAGCACTTGTGTATAACGGTTACGGTTATCGCAAGTTGCGGGAGTAGGGACGCGGACTTGTCGGATTAACCATTTTCTTTCCTGGTTTCTAAAATTACAATTTTTCGATAATACCCGTTATTTGCGATGAACCGATGTTGGCAATAGTTATTTACTCAACCACATTTTATCAATTAATTTGAGCAGTTTCGTTCGATTTTTTTTGTCTTTTATAAACTTTGGAAGTTTAGCGGATAATGTCATTCCTTCTCGTTCTCTAAGATCAGCGGAAATATAGTTTCTTAAATATTCTAGATGATCAAAGTTATAAGCCCAAAATATATTCCCTTTCAAATTTTCTTGTAGCCAAAGTGAAACACCAAATATAGGATCCTTTGCTCCAATTTGATCATTGAATATCATTGTATATTTTATATTTCTAGGCTCATATATTTCTGTATTACCGCAATTTTCACAACTAACACTTACTGTCTTTTTCTTCTTTTTCAAATTAGGAATAGATTTTTGGATATCAGCTCCACATTTTGAACAGTTTCTTTTTAGCTCCAATCTATATCTTATCAGATTATTTTGATTGACTGTCAGTTTACAATTTGGACAGTGTATTTTGGAGTTTTCGTTAAAGAACCATTGAAAAACACTATTATCATTTTTTAGAATTGCTCTTTCTTTACATGAAGGACATTTTATAAGAGTCTCCTTTGACCAATTTGATATGTTATGATCAGAATCCTTAAATATTTTGTTGTCCTGATTTTTCATAATAATTATTGCCAACGGTTACGGTTATCGCAAGTTACGGGAGTAGGGACGCGGACTTGTCGGATTAACTATTTTCTTTCCTGGTTTCTA
>NZ_JBLWIM010000003.1:0-1107 GCF_048381525.1 Christiangramia qingdaonensis | reverse complement strand
TGTACTACCACTTCTGTAACATTAAATGGTTCTGGGGATTCTAACAATACTGATGCTGATCTTTCTTACGCATGGACCGGTCCGCAAGGATTTACTTCTTCTGAGGCGATGCCAGGTGTTTCTGTAGTTGGAACTTATACACTTACTGTAACTGATAACGATAACGGATGTTTTGTAACTGATTCTGTGGAAGTTACTCAGGATATCAACGCTCCTACTGCAGAAGCTGGTGAGAACATGGAACTTACCTGTGCTACCACTTCAGTAACTCTGAATGGTTCTGGTAACTCTACCAATGAGGATGCTGATCTTTCTTACGCATGGACGGGTCCAGGAGAATTTTCTTCTGATATGGCTACTCCAAGTGTAACTGTGGAAGGTACATACACACTGACTGTAACTGATAATGATAATGGTTGTTTTGCAACCGATACGGTGGAAGTAACTAAGGATGCTAATGTTCCTACTGCTTCTATCGATGGCAATGACGAACTAAACTGTAACAATACTGAAATTACGCTGGATGCTTCTGGATCTGTAGTCAACGGAACTCCTTCTTATTCCTGGACCATCGATACCGCTGACGGTACTGAAGTTGGAACTGAGGCTACTTTACAAGTGAATGCTGCCGGAGTTTATTTCCTAACAGTAACCGATCTTGATAATAATTGTTTTGCTACCAATTCTGTGGAAGTAATTTTTACTCCAGATACTGAAAGTCCGGTAATTACTGTATGTGCTTCTGAAGTTAACGTATCTTCAGATGCTGGGGTATGTGGTACATCAGATGTTGAACTTGGAATGCCAACTGCAACAGATAATTGTGATACTGAACTTTCTCTAGTAAATGATGCTCCTGAAGTATTCCCATTAGGCCAGACCATAGTAACGTGGACTATTACAGATGCTTCTAATAATTCTGTTCAGTGTGAGCAAATCGTAAATGTAACAGATTCTGAAGCTCCTGTAGTGGAAAAAATGGATGACATCACAGTTAACAACGATGCTGGAGTATGTGGTGCTGTTGTAGACTTCGGAATGATTGGAGCAACTGATAATTGTGAACTGGAATCTATTGAAGTGACCGAAGGTCTTACTTCAGGATCT
>NZ_JBLWIM010000002.1:0-1063 GCF_048381525.1 Christiangramia qingdaonensis | reverse complement strand
AATGAAAAAGGAGGATTAACATTTAATTTAATAGGTGCTGGAATAGGTTCAATTTTAATAGGTATTACTTTAATTTTGCGAGAAATATTTTAGTAAAAAAACGCCACATAACAACGGTTCATCGCCAATAAGCGGCAGCGTTAGTAAGAAAATAATTAACTTGACCAAAAATTAATACTAAGCCGACAAATCCGCGTCCCCTACTCCGCCAACTTGCGATAACCGAGACCGTTAGGTACAATTATCATCAAAATTCAATGAAAGAAAAAGAACTTAAAATTCTAATTAAGAAAGGTCTTCAAGATGGAGTTTCAAAATCTGACTTATATGAAGATTTAAAAGATAAATATGAAGATGACGATTCACTCAGACTCATTTTAGCATCAAACCCAACATTGGAAAATCGCAAAAACTACAAATTCTATCACTTAGTTCTTTCTGTTATTTGGGGAATATTCTTAGCAATCGAACTATTAAATATTTTAGAACTTATAGAAAAGTTTGATCTAAAATTATTCATCTCTCTAATACTATCATTTTACCTGACTATTAATATTTGGAAGCTTAATGGCAAATTTCTTTTACCAGGAATCATATGGTTCATTTTCACAATATTCAATGCATTTATATCTTTATCGGACATTCCTGAGTATGATCCAGATTTTTACTTAATGCAAAATCTAACTTTTGGTTATGTATTCATTCTCATTATTGGAATTATCTTAATGTACTATTTGAGGAAAAATGTTTTTGAGTACTTCAAGCTATTTACACCAGAAAAAAATAAGAGCAACCAAACAGTATTTGAGTAGATAACAGCACCTAACAACGGTTAATCGCCAATATGCGGCAGCGTTAGAAAGAAAATATTTAACTTGACCAACAAACTAATATTAAGCCGACAAATCCGCGTCCCTTACTCCGCCAACTGGCGATAACCGAAACCGTTGGCAATAATAGCATCGAATAACAACTCACAACTATTCTTTAAAAAAGTTATAATCCTATTGTCATATTTTCACAATTCATGTAACTAAATATAATAGAAGGTCGAAAGACATTA
>NZ_JBLWIM010000001.1:18956-66787 GCF_048381525.1 Christiangramia qingdaonensis | reverse complement strand
ATTGGAACTACCACCATAACCTTTACAGCTACCGATGCTGCTGGAAATACTTCAGAATGTAGCTTTACTGTAACAGTTGAAGACAACGAAGATCCAACGATCGTTTGCCCTGAAACTATAAATCAGCAAAATGATCCAGGTATATGCGGCGCAGCTATAAGCTTCACGCTTCCTGAAATAGCTGATAATTCTGGTGATGTAAGCTTAGAGCAAACTAGCGGTCCTTCTTCAGGGGAAACATTTCCTGTAGGAAATACGACGGTAAGCTTTACTGCTACCGATGCCGCTGGAAACACAAGCTTCTGTAGCTTTGATGTGATCGTAACAGATTCTGAAGCTCCTGTAGTGGAAGAAATGGAGAACATTACAGTTAATAATGATACTGGAGTATGTGGCGCTGTTGTAGACTTCGGAATGATTGGAGTAACTGATAATTGTGAACTGGAATCTGTTGAAGTTACCGAAGGTCTTACTTCAGGATCTCAATTCCCAGTTGGTACTACCACCGTTACTTATACTGTAACCGATATCTCTGGAAATACCACTACCGAAAGCTTTACGGTAACCGTAAATGATAACAAGGCACCTGAAATAAGCTGTCCTGCGAATATCACCATCGATACTGAAACTGGCGTTTCTTATGCAGTAGTAGATTTTGACGATGCAACTGCAACCGATAATTGCGAGGTGACTGTAGAACAAACTGGCGGACCGGTTTCCGGATCTCAATTCGAGATTGGAACTACCACCATAACCTTTACAGCTACCGATGCTGCTGGAAATACTTCAGAATGTAGCTTTACTGTAACAGTTGAAGACAACGAAGATCCAACGATCGTTTGCCAGGATGATATCCAAATAAGCAATGATGAGGATATTTGTGGTGCTGTTGTTGAATTTGAAACACCTCAGGTATCTGATAATTCTGGAGAATTTACAGTATCTCAAACTGCTGGTCTGGCTTCTGGAGAAACCTTCCCTGTAGGAACAACAACTGTAACATTCACTGTCACCGATGCTGCAGGAAATACTTCTGAATGTTCATTCGATATTGTTGTAACTGATGATCAATCACCGGAACTGGAACCCTTAGAGAACATAACCGTTAATAATGATACCGGAATATGTGGCGCTGTTGTGTCCTATGAAGCTCCTACTGCTACAGATAATTGCGAATTAGCCGAAGTTACTTTGACCGAAGGCATGGACTCTGGAAGTGAATTCCCGGTTGGAACTACAACCGTGACTTACACAGCGACCGATAGTAACGGAAATACTTCAACTTCTACTTTCACTGTAACGGTGATTGATAATGAACCTCCTGTAATAGAGTGTCCGGAGAATATCAGCGTAACAGTTGGCTTCGGGATAGAAAGCAGTATAGTGGAATATAGTGTGGCTGAAACGACCGATAACTGTTCTGGAGAGACTATCACTATGACTAATGGTATCGCTTCCGGTGAAGAGTTTCCTTTAGGTGTAACCACGATTACTTTTGAAGTAACTGACGCCGCTGGAAATACTTCAGAATGTAGCTTTACAGTGACCGTTGAAGAAGAACCTGCTCCAGCTCCACCGGCTGCTCCTGAAGTAGATGTGGTTCAACCGAGCTGTTCAGAACCAACAGGAACGATCACCGTAGACGTTCAAAATGGATTAACTTATAGCATAGATGGTGAAACCTATCAGGCGACCGGGATATTTACAAACTTGAGTCCGGGTACTTATGATGTTGTTGCTCAGGATGAGTTTGGTCAATTATCTGATCTTACTACGATAGTTTTAGCTGAACCAGTAGCAGAAGATATTGTACTAATCGATAATGGAGTGGTTGATCTTTGTATCGATGATTCAGCTTTCAATCTTTTCGATCTAATTGCAGATAATGAAGATGTTGGAACCTGGATAGATACAGATAACACCGGAGCACTTGAAAACGGATTTGTAACTCCAGGCTCTTTGGAACTTGGAACATATACTTTCGAATTGCAAATCGAAGGGATTTGTCCGAAAAGTACATTTGTAACCGTAATGATCAACGATGACTGTGTAGTTTTAGACTGTAGTGTGGAAGATGTAAGAGATAGCATCTCTAAAGCAGTAACTCCAAATGGTGATAACATCAACGATTTCTTTACCATAGATACAGACATTGCATGTGGATTCACATATGATCTTAAGATATTTAATAGATGGGGTGCTAAAGTATTCGATGCTAAAAACTACCAGAATAACTGGGATGGATACTCAGACTCGTCATTCACAAGCTCAAATCAATTGCCATCAGGAACATACTTCTATGTTCTGGAAATAAGAGAAGGTAACTTCGAACCAATTCAAGGTTATATTTACTTAGGAACTAAATAAAAAAGGGAAACCATGAAAAAAGTTTATCTAATTATATTAATGCTATTTGTTGCGGCCCCAGGATTTTCGCAGCAGCTCCCTCAGTTTACTCAATACATGTATAACACGGTATCTATCAACCCTGCCTATGCAGGTAGTAGAGATGGGTTCTCCATTACTGCACTTAACCGAAACCAATGGGTTGGTGTGGATGGAGCACCGGTAACACAAACGCTCTCTATCAACTCGCCATTGCGAAATGATAAGATCGGTTTAGGATTATCGGTTATCAATGATAAGATTGGTGATGAAAATACCACTTTTGTTTATGGTGACTTCTCTTATAGGGTAGACCTAAGTGCAGATGTGTCTTTAAGACTGGGACTTAAGGCTGGCGCGTATTACTATGGTCTGGATGATCCTACTATTGGAACAGATCCATTTTTTGCAGATGACTTCAATAGATGGACACCAAACTTTGGAGCGGGTGCTTATCTCTCAGCACAGAACTGGTATGTTGGTTTATCTGCTCCAAAACTGATCAATAAAGATAACAATGAACTTGACGAGTTTCGAGCACTGGAACAAGTGCATTATTACTTAACAGCTGGTTATGTATTTGATCTAAGCGACAACCTGAAACTACGGCCTTCCACTCTGGTGAAGGCCACTCAGGGAGCACCGCTTTCAGTAGACATGACGGCTACAGCTATATTAAATGAGAAGTTTTACCTGGGAGCAAATTACAGAATAGATGATGCCATTGGAGCTTTTCTGGATGTGCAGTTATTTCCAGGCTTCAGAGCAGGTTATGCGTATGAATATTCAATTTCAGATATTCAGCCATATACTTCAGGATCTCATGAATTCATTCTTATTTACGAATTCAGATTTAAAAATACCAGATACAAATCTCCACGTTTCTTCTAACCAAAGTCTATAGATTATGAAAAACTACTATATATTTTTCCTTTCTATCTTTATCTGTTCCCTTGGGATGCAGGCGCAAAGTGGAAAACAAAAAAAAGCAGACAGGCTATACAAAGACTTCGCTTATCTTGAAGCTACTGAAGTTTACAAGGATCTAATTGAAGATGAATATAACGTCACTTATAATTCAACTCGTTTGGGTGATGCATATATGATGCTAAGAAGTCCTGAAAATGCAGTATTTTATTACGGAGATGTTATTGAAGACACGACTATATCTCCAGAATATTACTATAAGTATGCACAGGCTCTTCGCGGAGTTAAGCGATATGATGAGTCCAGAACTTTCTTAAAACGATACCTCGAAACTGGAAGAGATTCTGATGGAATACAATCCATGCTGAATAAGGATGAATTTAAGAGCATGGCGACTTATAAACTTCAGCAAGCAGATTTCAATTCTGAAGTTAGTGATTTTGGAGTATTCGAGATGGATGGAACGATCTATTTTGTTTCCGCCAGAGCTCAGGATGTAGACGTAAAAGGGAAAACGTATAGCTGGAATGGGGAACCATTTCTGGATATTTATGTGATGGATTCAGAAACAGGGAACATTATGCCTATTCAGGGTGATATTAATACCAAACTTCACGATGGTCCAGCAGTAGTTTCTCCAGATGGCAGTACTATATATTTTACCAGAAATAATTACTTCGGAAATAAGGAAGGAAAAAGAGATAAGGATAAAACGAATCACTTAAAATTGTATTCAGCTACCAGCACCAATGGTACATGGATGGACGTAAAGGAATTACCTTTTAATAGCAATGAATATTCCATTGGTCACCCTTCCTTGTCTAGAGATGGCAAAACACTTTATTTTACTTCAGATATGCCCAATGGAAATGGGGGAACAGATATCTATAAAGTAGCGATCAATGAAGACAACACATATGGCTCTGTAGAAAATCTTGGAGCGCCCGTAAATACAGAATTTGATGAGACCTTTCCGTTTATGGATACTGATGGTACTCTTTACTTCTCTTCTAATGGACATGCCGGCTTAGGTTTATTCGATATCTTCAGATTAGAAGAAGGAAGTGAAACTGTAGAGAATCTTGGAGAGACCATTAATAGTAGTCTTGATGACTTCGCTTATTTCCAGGTGGAAGATTCTAAAGAAGGTTATATTTCAAGTAACCGGGAAGGAGATAATGATAATATTTTCGTTTTTAACAAGATGAATCCTTTAGTGGTTGCAGGAACAGTATCTGATGCTATAAATGGAAATCCAATAAGTTCTGCAACAGTTAGAATCATGGATGAAAATGGTGAGGAACTTGCATTTCTCGAAACAAATGAAGAAGGTTATTACGAGACTGAAATTGACCGAAATCTAGAGTTTCCAGTTGAAGCAAAAGAGATTAGATACGAAACTTTTAAAGGAATTATAGATACCAGAGAGAGTGATGAAATTGATACTCTGAAATATGATATTCAGCTAAACCCAGTTAAGGACGTTGAATATCTGGCTGAAATTGACAATATATATTTTGACTTCGACAAATCGAATATAAGGCCAGATGCAGCACAAGAGCTGGATAAACTTGTAGCCTTAATGAAGGATGAGTATCCAGAACTCGTAATAGCAATTGGTTCTCATACAGACCGTAGAGGAACAGATGCGTATAACGAAAAACTGGCCGAACGTAGAGCTAAATCAACCTTCGACTACCTGGTTGCTAAAGGCATAGCTGAAGATAGAATTCAGGAATACAAAGGCTATGGTGAGAATAAACCGGCGATTGACTGCGATAGATGTTCAGAAAAAGATCACCAACTAAACAGACGATCTATGTTTAGTGTTGTTGAAATGAAAGAATCAAAATAAGATATTTTAAGACCCTACCAGAATCGAAGCTGGGGTATCGACAAAAGTTGATATGATGAATAAATCGACCCCAACAAATCGATTTGAAAAGAAAAAGGTTCAGCCTCTAGCCTGAACCTTTTTCGATTTTATAGATTTCGATTGATCACTGAATGGCAAAACATTATACCTTCAAAACACTTGAGTCTGCGAAAATTAATCTTCTCATTAAATCGCGATTATTCACAGATACCATTTTCCTAGATTTCCGCATATGATTTAAGCAGACTGCTGCAATTAAACTTGTAAAGCATTCTACCATTTTTACTTCCTCTACTACTAGAGTCAGCAAATCTCACTAATCAATTAGAAAAATCTCCAAAAACGCATATAAAAAAAGCTCCATCAATTTCTGATGGAGCTTTTTAATATAATCCTTAATTTTATTTACGAACTACAGATTTGGATAACTTTCCTTCAGGAGTTACAATCTGAACGATATACATCCCTTTGGGATAATCTTTTAAATGTAATTCCTCTGTTCGATCGCCTACTTTGGAGACCTTAATGTTCTTATTAAATAACTGTCTTCCATTCATGTCAAAAAGCCTAAGCTTATAATTTGCCTTCTGTGAAGCATAAAAACTAATTTCTACTCTGTCACTACTAGGATTCGGATATGCTTTGAATTCCACACCGGAGGTTTCTCTCAAAGTCCTGCTAGTTGTACTATCATCACTATCACTAGATGTTTCCTCACCAACATATTCGACCAAGGCTTTTCTAGATACCTCATAGTTCCCTAGAACAAATCCTTGAAAGCTAGCAGCTCCACCTTTATATAATGCTATAGCACCTCTAGGATCATCAAATTGATCTGTTGCACTCGACCCACAATTGGTTCCAACAGCATCTAAAAGTAGCTCATGGAATTTAGATTCCACTCCAGGATCTGCAACTGTAAAAGTCTCTCCCGGTGCAAGTTCTCCGTATAAATTGTTAGATAGACAACTTGAGCCACCTTCATCGTAATCTCTCGGAAAAGCTACCAGGACATGATCATCCATTTGTGCTGGATAGTTACTGGTGTTAGTAATTGTAACGAATTCGCCATCATTATCTGTAACATTAAAATCTGAAATTTCAAATTCGGTTACAAATGGCTCAGACTCTCTTTCGTGAGCGCCTTTATCTGCCTGGCCATCTGCAGGTCTCAGAAAACCTCTTGCATCAAAATTATTATCCATCGTGCTGGTTCCTGAATTTACAGCTGGACTATTAGCTCTAGGTTCTCTGGTAGGTACAGCCTCATTATCATTTTGATTCAAACCATTCAACAATGGATCGATACCTTTCTTACCATTACCTATAACATCACCAGTTTTAGTTCTAAAAGCACCGGATGCGTTTTTGGTTCCAATAAGATTATAACCTTCAGAAGTAAAACGTTTACCACCTTTGTTATCATAAAAATCCGTACCCGGTTGTGTTCCATCACTAGTATCATCCCCGGCTGTGTTTCCAGCGATAATATTATTGAGCAAAGTAGCTGTTCCTTCCACAACCTGCTCACCATCGATATATCTTGAAAGGGCAATGGCTCCACCAGATCCTCCTTCACCATCTTCTCCGCGATCTCCACCGTTAACCCCTGCAGCTCCGCTAGTTGGATCACCACCATTATTGGCAGTAATAGTACAATTTAATAATCGTAATGAGCCTGCACTATATATTGCACCACCATTTCCGCCATTTCCACCACGACCACCTTCGGCCGGATCTCCGTTACTTTGACCCGATGCTGGACTCCCACCATCACCGGTACCGTTTCCAGAAAAAGTTCCACGGTTAATTTCTACATCGGCACCAATTCCTATATAAATAGCGCCGCCGTTTCCACCGCTACCACCATTACCACCATTAATAAGTGATATTGAACTAGCGGGTGCTGTGCCGTTTCCTCCACTTTGAGTGAAGTTCGAATTGAAAGTAACCTGATCCATCTTTACGACTTGACCATCATTAATTCTCATTGCACCACCATCGGCTCCGTCTTCCCCATCAATTCCATAAGATCCTAAATTATCAGGATTTCCATTTCGTCCGGCACGTGCGGTACCACCGGAAAATTGTATTCTTTCTACATATACAGTTCCACCAGAAACTATATCTAGGATTCTGTCATTTGGACTTACTGAAATTGAAGGACCCGGAGTCCCAGTTCCTTGAAGAGTTAACGTATTAAAATCTCCGTTAATATCAAGATCTCCGTAGGCATTGTCATCTTCGTAAGTATTGAAGGCTACGTTTGGAGCCACACGACTTAAGGTAAATTTCCCCGAGTTCGAACCCGGAAGTAAGCCGGGAATCACGATGATTACATCCTTACCTGAACTTGCATTTGCTTCATCCACAGCAGCTCTTAGAGTACATCTGCCGTTGTTGTCTTCGCATATTCCGTCTCCAGGATTGGCGTCTCTTGCGTTCGTATCGTCACTAGTAGAAGTAACAATTAATTTAACAGTTTGAGCATTAGTATTTCCGGATGTTAATCCGAAGAATGCTATCAAACTCAATAGTAAAATTCTTTTCATATTTCCTTGATTTTTTTGGTTTTCGTAATATAGAACTTATCATATGTTCTGAACGATAACTTAGATTTACTTTAACTAATTTTTCTGGCTTAATTCGTTAATAGATAACTATTTGCGCTAAATTAAATCTTTTAGAGTTTCTCGTCCAGCTCATTTTAGATACCTCTTTAAATTACTATTATTACTCTCCTAAGTGTTATCTCATCCTACTCATAAATCATTTTTGATATCTAAAAATTTAAAATTAAACCGGATCTCATCATTTCTCGTAGATATTAATGAACAAAAATGGCACAATTAGTGAGTTTTACACGTTGTACCACCATAAGAATGAAACACATGAGTATAAAAAGTAAAATAGTGATCTTTCTTTTCAGTTTTGGAATTCTTACTTCCTGTGAGAAAGAAGAAACACCTACCGAAAGAAATCCCAATCTTCCTGAAAATGTTATCGATGAGAATGAAGATCCTGTTGATGAAGCTATAGAGGTAGAAAGCTTTGTCTATAATGGTCTAAACGAGATCTATCTATATAAAGAGGATGTTCCGGAACTTGCAGATAATTATTTCTCAACCACAACGGAAAAAACAGAATTTCTTGCAGAAGCGTCTTCACCAGAATCTCTCTTCGATGATCTAACTGCAGATTTTGACAGATTCAGCTTCATAACTGATGATTATAATGAACTTGAGGAAAGATTTGAAGGAATGAGTGGAGCTACTGGTATCAAGTATGGTATTGGGCAGATCTCTAATTCAGATTTTGTTTTTGGTTTTATACGATATGTGTTACCCGGAACATCTGCAGATGAAGCAGGTTTGACCCGTGGTACTGTATTTACTGAAATTGATGGTCAGCAATTGACCTCTTCAAATTTTATGGAACTTATAAGTCAGGATAGTTTTAGCATCAACGTTGCTTACGTCCAGGAGAACCAAATCATTGTCACAGATCAGGTTGTGAATCTAACTGATGATGCATATACCGAAAACCCGGTATATATTGCTAAAACGTTGAATATAGATGGTAGAAAAATTGGCTACCTGATGTACAATGGCTTTACGGCAAGCTTCGATGATGATCTCAATGCAGTATTCGCTGAATTTCAGGCCAACGGCGTTACAGACTTGGTGGTAGATCTAAGATACAATGGTGGCGGTTCTGTGCAATCTGCCGTTGACCTGGCCAGCATGATCACCGGACAATTCGAAGGAGAGATCTTTATGCAGGAGCAGTGGAATGATAAATATCAAACCTACTATGAAGCTCAGAATCCTGAAGCTTTACTAAATAGATTTGAAGGAAATGTTAGAAGCGGTTCATCGATAAACAGCTTGAACTTATCTGAAGTTTATGTACTAACATCAAGGTCCAGTGCATCTGCCAGCGAACTTATCATCAATGGGCTTGATCCATATATTACCGTAAACCAGATCGGAGATCGTACGGCAGGAAAATTCCAGGCTTCAGTGACCCTTTATGATAGTGATGACTACACTAGAGAAGGTGCCAGTGAAAACCATACTTATGCTATGCAGCCACTGGTATTCAAATCGATTAATGTGGATGGTAATTCAGATTACATCAATGGGTTACAACCGGATGTAGAGTATATTGAGGATCTGAATAATCTTGGAGTTCTTGGCGAACCTTCAGAACCTCTTCTGGAAATTGCCATCAATAGCATTCTGGGACGAACCAGCATTTCTAAGACAAAAGTAAACAGAATGGAAATTAAGCTTCTTGGCGAAAGCGGGATGAATAATGCCGACTTTCAGAAGATGTATATTGATCGTATCCCAGCCGTAATTCAGTAATGCATCATTGATTTATAGATGCTAAAATTTAATTGAGAAATAAAAAAAGGGAACAGCCTCTAGCCTGTTCCCTTTTAGATTTGGGGGGTGTATATATTGTACTATTTTTTTACAAATATGTTCGTGAAATAATTTTTTCCTTCCGCATCCTGTCTAACAGATATTCCAAAATGAGTATAATTTCCTTCAATATTATCCTTATGTCCTCTACTCTTTAGCCATGCATTAATCACTGCTTCAGAAGTTCTATATCCATAACCTACATTTTCTCCTACCTTACTCGCCCCTACTGCATTCATTAAATAGGAAGCTCTATCAGAAAAGTTATCATGGCTAACCGCACCTGCATCTATCATGTAGTAATTATGATCTTCAGATTCAACTGAACCTTCAGCAAGTGGCTGCAATTCACTCAACCCATTAGCTTTTCTATAAATATTAAGATCTTCTAAAATCTCAACTTCCAGTGCACTATATTCATAAGAAGCACGACTGGTTACAGTTTGATCATACCCGGTTACATCATCTTCAGAATTATCCTTGGAACAAGATGTAAGAAATAGAGTACATAAAATCAAGATTATCCCGTGTGAATAAAATTTCGTCATAATAGAGGTTCATTTAGATTGGGATGATAAATGTACATATTATATCGATGAAAAACATCTACCGCTATAATTTCCAGTAATTATATATAATATTTAACATAAACTGTAGGAATTTACGTCTAATTATCTGGATGTATGTCGATTAAAGACGTGTCTCGAAAAATAATGGAGAGTTATTCAACGGTTATTTCTTGTCCGTCGTCGCCCAAAATCACGTTTGGGAAAACAGTGATAGCTTCCTCCTTAAATTTATTAATATCTCCATAGCGAGTAGAATAGTGTCCAAGAACAAGCTTTCCTACCCGGGCAAGTTTAGCAATTTTAGCGGCTTGTTTTGCAGTGCTATGCTTCGTAGGAGCTGCGAGCGCCGCTTCGCTTTCTAGAAATGTTGATTCATGATAAAGAGCAGACACTTCCTGGATTAATGGAACTATTTCAGGATCATACACTGTATCACTGCAAAAAGCATAGGATAAAGGTGCGGCCGGATCTTCAGTGACCAAATCATTTTTTATAAGGATGCCATCTTCCGAAGTGACATCCTTGCCCTTTTTTAAACTTTTAAATAGCGTATAATGAATGTTTTTTTGCTGGGCTTCATCTAATAATAGCTTTCGATCACCTAGCTTTTCTTGAAATAGGAATCCATTGGTATAGACTCTATGTTTCAAAGGAATTGTACTTACGGTAACTTCTTCATCTTCCAAAACGACCTCTGAATGCTTAGAGCTTAGTTCATGAAAGATTAATGGGTATTTAGTCCATGCACCACTTAGTTGAAGTTGTACGGTAATAAATTTCTTAATGCCTTTGGGTCCATGAATGTGAAGTTCAGTTTCCCGGTTCAGTAAGGAAAATGTAGAGACAAGTCCTACCAGCCCAAAGACGTGATCACCGTGAAGATGGGAGATAAATACATGCTTGATCCTGGAGAACTTAATTTTATTCTTACGCAAAGCTACCTGAGTACCTTCCCCACAGTCAATTAGAAAAAGATTGCTTTTAATCTCAAGTACTTGGGAGGTTGGATTAGTGAAACTTCTGGGAGTAGCGGCATAACAGCCAAGGATCGTTATTTTTAACTGGCTGTTACCCATTCTTTAAAATCCAAGATCACGCTGGATCTCGTCCATCTGTATCATGTCCTCTGCTTCCTGCAATGTGGGAACTACGACTAATTCTTCTGGTAATTCATCAATTCCCAATGCATCATTAACAATCACAAAACTTTTGTTCGCTTCTCTATGCAAATTGGAGACTTCCAGAAAAGCCAGCAGCTGTTGATTCTCTAAATTCTTATAGTTACTTAAATCCACAACAATATTAGAAGATTCAAAATCGTGATGGTGTTTGGTTAACTCACTCGTAAAGTCTTTAAGCTCTGCATCTTCAGCAGCGATAAGTATGTAATTATCTTTCTCGGTTCTTTTCATAATTTCTTTTATTGTTTAATCTTGGATGCGAGCAAATAAATTACTGCCATTCTCACCGCAACCCCATTTTGTACCTGATCAAGTATGATCGCATGTTCAGAATCTGCCACGTCGCTAGTGATCTCCACTCCCCTATTGATTGGTCCGGGATGCATGATCACAATTTCCTTATTGAGACTATCCAGCATCTTTTTATTAAGTCCGAATTGCTTTACATATTCTCTTGTACTAGGGAAATAACTGATATCCATACGCTCATTCTGAACGCGCAGCATGTTTGCTACATCACACCAATCCAGAGCTTTTTTGAGATTAGTTTCAACCTTTACCCCCAGAGATTCAATATGTTTTGGCAGCAAGGTTTTGGGTCCACACACTTTGACTTCGGCACCTTGAAGCTTTAGTGCATAAATATTGGAAAGGGCTACCCGGCTGTGAAGAATATCTCCCACGATAACGACCTTCTTCCCGCATACATCCCCAAGCTTTTCACGAATAGAATAGGAATCTAACAAAGCCTGGGTAGGATGTTCATGTGCCCCGTCTCCAGCATTAATTATGCTGGCGTTTACATGTCGTGATAGAAATATTCCAGCTCCAGGATTTGGATGTCTCATCACGACCATATCGACCTTCATCGAAAGGATATTATTCACAGTATCGATTAGGGTTTCACCTTTTTTTACTGAAGAGGACGCTGCAGAAAAATTTATCACATCTGCGCTTAGCCTTTTTTCTGCCAGTTCAAAAGAAAGTCTGGTTCTTGTACTATTTTCAAAAAAGAGATTTGCAATGGTAATGTCTCTAAGCGATGGTACTTTTTTGATAGGTCTGTTGATCACTTCCTTAAAATGATCTGCAGTCTTAAATATTAATTCTATATCTTCCTGCTGAAGATATTTGATTCCCAGTAAGTGATCTACACTTAATTCACTACTCATGATCCAAGTCTTTTGCAATTAAATAAACCGCATCTTCTCCATCCTGTTCTTTCCAGCTTACTTTTACTTTCTCGTCATTGATCGCATCTACCTGTCTTCCTGTGTAATCTGGTTGTATTGGCAAATGCCTGCTGAAGCGCCTGTCTATCAAGCTTAACAATTCAATTTCGAGTGGTCTTCCGAAGGATTGAATAGCAGTTAGTGCCGCTCTAATGCTTCGGCCGGTGTACAGGACATCATCAATAAAAATTACATTCTTATCCTCCACTACGAAATCTATTCTGGTCTTGTTCGCTTCCAAATGTTTTTCACCTCTTCTGAAGTCATCGCGGTAAAAGGTAATATCAAGCTGACCAGTTTTCAAGTGATCCAATCCATACTCACTTTTCAGGATATTGATTATCCTTTCAGCAACGTATATTCCACGCGGTTGAATCCCTATAAGTACGGTATTTTCAAAATTTGTATGCTTTTCTACTAATTGACAGGCCAACCTGTGAAGAATGATATCAAGTTGATTTGAGTCTAAAAGAACTTTGCGGCTCATAAAACTGGTTGTAGATTGAAACAAAAGTAAGGCTTTTTTTGGATTGATCTTTTACTAAACTATAGTCTGATCGTATTATCATTTCACTGCTGAAAACTATTCATATATATTTATATCTAGTTTATTTCTCAGAAATTCTTCAATAGCTTTTTCAACGATCTCTGTATCCTTTGATTTTATATCACTCCCTACAAAATGGGTTTCTGGAGTAGCTAGCGGCTTTAAAACTACCATTGAATCTCGAGTGCTCAGTAATTTATGAATGTTTTCATAGATATCCACCTCTACATGTTCATCTTCCTGTATAAAGTTTTTATAATAGTATAAAGTTAGTACTGGACATTTCACTTTCTTAAATGTCTCCGGTATCATTGTGGTTTCGACGAGAACCTGAAGATCTACCAGAGCCCGAGATGGATATATGGTATCCCAGTATTGAGTAGCGACTTTTTGCTCATGCTCAATTTTCCTGTTATCCCCAAAGCTTATCAAGCTCGCAATCTCATAGCCCCAAGGAGTATTCAACACAAAAGTACCGGGTTGATCATCCTCAAGGTTTGGCCCCATATTTATGAGAGCATGAACATCTTCAGGAAATTCAGCAGCAAGCTTAAACGCCAAGGTCCCACCCGTAGAGGTACTCATTATAATCACCTTTTCCCCAATCTGCTTTCCAATGGCTAAAGCTTCCTTTGCAGACTGCCAGGCATTCTCTCCATTAAAATCATCCAGACTTGCCTGAGGCTCCAGTCCGTGACCTGCCCAGCGAGCATAGTAAATATTTGCATTTAATTTCTTGGCAATGTTTTTATTAACCGGATAACCATCTCTATAACTACCTGCAAAACCATGAAGATAAATGATGCTATATTCAGTTTTAACAGGTGATTTTCCAAACCATTCAATACGAGCCTGGTTATCCTTACGGGTAGGTTTTTTCGATTCTCTATCGTTAATATAAGCGTCCAGATTTTTAAGACCGGAAGCTATCTTCGGAAGCTTTAGATCATATTCTGGTTCTTCGGGAACTGGTCCGGTAAAGTAAGTGACCGCGAGAACCACCACGAGAATAAGCACAATCCAGTATCTTTTTTTCATGCTTCAATAATACTGAAATTTGAATAACCTGACTGCTCCTACCGAATCTAAATCTACTCAAATTATATATTAATTGATACCTCACAGCACTATGATATACTTTTATAATTCTGTAAGATTTACCCTCAAATAACATGCTTCAAAATGTATAAAAACATAAATATGTGTATTTTACAGATATACTTATTGTTTAAATCGAAGAAAATATCTTAATTGCAGTAAAAGATACCCCAATCTATTTTAACTAATCTCCTATGCAGAAAGTGAGAAACAGTGAAATCTCATTAATTATGAGAGATCCCCAATTTTTTGAATTTATTCAAAAATTTGGCTTGCATGGATTTTTGATATACAAGCCGGAGCAACCGAAAACTATCTGGTTTAATACTCAGATTCTGCGCAACCTTGGATTTGCCGCCCCTATACATATCCTTGAAAAGAAAAATATTGAAGATCTTCTCGAATTGTCCAGCTGGAACAAACTACTTTTTAATATTCCGAAGAGTGATGATAAGTCTGGCCATATTAAGCTTAAAACTTCCAAGGGACACTTCTGTAAGTTTATTTATAAGGTAATTCAGTCTCCAGACCATTCATTAATATTCGCTCTGGAAGAACAGAAGCAGAATGTTATTCAGCAATTATCCAGCAGTATCGTTGGAGGAATTAGCAGTGAGGAAATTAGCCAGATGAAAAAAAGGTTTGAACTCAAAAGGTTATTTATAGAACAGGCTCCCTCTGCAATTGCAATGTTTGACAACAATCTGAAATATATAGCAGTTTCAAAAAGATGGCTAAAAGATTATAATATTGAACATATCGATGTGGTGGGAAAATCACATTATGAGATCTTTCCTGAAATTGGGGAAGACTGGAAACAAATCCATAAGGAATGCCTTAGCGGGGCTATACATAGTAAAGATGAAGAATGTTTTGTACGTGCCGATGGTTCGAAGAACTGGATTACGTGGGAAGTACGGCCATGGTACAATTCTGAAAACGAAATTGGAGGTATTATTATGCATACTGCAGATATTACTGAAATTAAAAATAGCCAGGCTGAAAACCACCGCAAGCAAGAACTAATGGAGAAGGTTCTGGAAAGTGTTGATGTAGGTATCGTAGCTTGTGATGCTAAAGGCAAACTCACGTTATTTAATCAAGCTACGAAAAACTGGCATGGTTTACCTGCTAAGCCGGTTCCCGTCGAAGAGCTTTCCAAACACTATGGTTTATACAACGCAGATGGCAGCAAAGCACTGGAAGAGCACGAGATTCCATTGATCAAAACTCTCAGTAAAGGTCCTATCAATAATGAAATCATGAAGATCCGGCCAGTTTCTGGGGAAGAGGTTACAGTATCTGTAAACGGTGTTCAGCTTTTCGATCAGGATGGTAAACTTGACGGAGCGGTAGTAGCTATGCACAATATTAATCACAGGCTAACTGCAGAAAAGAAATTGCGTATTAGTGAGCAGACATTTCGGGGCAGTTTTGAGCATGCCGCCATTGGAATGGCAATTCTGAATATTAGTGGGAAATGGCTTAGTGTAAATAAGAGTCTTTGCGATATTATAGGTTATACTGAAGAAGAGCTCAGAAAACTAACATTTCAGGATATTACCCATCCGGATGATTTGAATACCGATTTAAGTTTACTTAATGAGCTGGTTGCCGGGGAACGAGAATTTTATCACATGGAAAAAAGATATTTCCATAAGAACGGATCGATCGTATTCATCAAACTTGCCGTATCACTGGTTCGGGATAATAAAGGCAGACCACTACATTTTGTTTCTCAAATTACAGATATAACTAAAGAAAAGATCGCTTCAGAAAAGCTGAGACAAACATTAAACAAACTGGAAGGTATTTTTAATGCGAGCACCCACGTTAGTATCATTTCAACAGATTCTGAAGGGCGCATAGAATCTTTCAACAAAGGAGCTGAGAGAATGCTTGGATACACCCAGACTGAAGTTTCCCAGCAATTGAATATTACTTCAATTCATGTTTCTAACGAACTTGAATCTTTCTCCAATAATCTATTCAATGATCATGAGAACTATGATCTCCCTGAGTTTTTGAAAAAGATTTCAAATAGTAAAAAGCTCAAAAATAAGGACTGGACCTATGTTCGAAAAGATGGTACAGAATTTCCTGTGCAACTGGCAATTACTTCAATTTTAGAAAACGGTGAGAATACAGGATACCTTTTTATGGCTATCGACATTACGAACTTGAAGATGGTAGAAGAAGAACTTTCCAGCGTGATGAACATCACCCAGGAGCAGAATGCAAGACTCAAAAACTTCGCGCATATAGTTTCTCATAATCTAAGATCTCATTCCAGTAACATCGGGATGCTCCTGGATCTTGCGATGCGTGATTATCCAGAATTGACAGAGAATGAGATATGCACTCATCTCAATAACGCATCTGCAAATCTTACAGAAACTATTGAACATCTTAACGAAGTTACCCTTATCAATACCGCAGTTGAAGAGAATTTAGATGCTGTAAATCTTTACAAAAGTGCAGAAAATATCAAACATTCAATTTCAGCCATTGCACTGAGAGAAATGGTTGATATTCAAAACATCATTCCAGATGATATTTATGTATTAGGAGTTCCGGCATATATAGATAGCATACTTCTAAACTTTATGACCAATGCTTTAAAATACAGCTCTTTAGAAAAAGATTCTTTTGTAAAATTAAGCGCGAAAAGATTAGACGATGGATATGTTCGAATTGAAATTGAAGATAATGGCCTTGGTATAGACCTTAAAAAACACGGAAGAAAACTTTTTGGAATGTACAAAACATTCCACGATCACAAAGATTCCAGAGGAATTGGTTTATTCATTACCAAAAATCAAATTGAAGCCCTTCAAGGTAAAGTTCAGGTTGATAGTGCACCTGGACATGGAACGACCTTCTCAATTTATTTAAAGAATTATGAAAAAAGTTGATATAGCCTGTATTATAGATGACGATCCAATTTTTATCTATGGCACAAAAAGGATCATGGAAATGGCAAATTTTGCCGAGAGTATTATGGTATTTAAAAATGGTGAAGAAGCAATTACCAAATTACGGCCTATCATGATATCTAATAAATCAGTTCCGGATGTTATATTACTGGACCTGAATATGCCAATTATGGATGGATGGCAATTCCTGGATGAGTTCATAACAATACCAAGTTCAAAAAAGGTCATTATATATATAGTAACTTCTTCAGTAGATCCAGATGATGTAGAAAGGGCAAAGAGTTATGGTGAAGTAGATAATTATCTTATTAAACCTATCAAAGCAGATCAACTTATGGATTTAATGAATAACTTTCAGAAGAATATATTCTCAACAGAAAATAGTTCAGAAAAGTAATTTTACAGAAGAACTAACAGCTTCCTGAACATTCGATCAGAAATTTCGTCCGGTAACTCGCAATTTTTATATTCAGATTAGGTCATAAGATGACTCACTTGCGAATTTGTCCTTAAATTAAGATGATAAATAATATTGTTATGTCCAATATGATTGACAAAATTTCATTTCTAACTATAATCTTTCTCTCCAATTTTGTGATATCTCAGAATGAAGTAAGGATAAAAGATCATTTAAAAGAATCAACTCATATAAATGGTAAAGAATCCTATCTAAATTCACCGTTTGTTACCTCAGGAAGAAGAACATATATGGTTGGCTATCAAGATGGCTCATTTCCTGAAATAGGATGGCATATTAACGGAGAGATGGGTGGAATCTGGAATCATCCTATCAAACTTTTTGACGGTGTCTCAGCAGAGATTATAATAGAACAGGACAGCCTGGAATTAAATAATGCAGCACTATTTACTAACTATCCATATGCCAGCCTGCATTCTTTCAATTTTGCGCAAAAACAAATTGAAATAGAACGATGGCAATTTGTATCTGACACAACACAAAGTCTGGCCATTCAGTTCATTCTTAAAAATACAGGATCTGAATCGAGAAACTTAAAATTTAATTTCAGTGCATATTCAGATCTCAGACCAACCTGGCTGGGAGAAAGAACTAATATGGTGGATTCACCAGATCATGCTGTATACCACGGTGATCATGACTACTGGATTATTAATGATAGTATAAACCCGTGGAGTGCGGTCTTTAAAGCTGATAGAAAATCAGACTATCACCAAAATGTCCCTAAGAAGTATCGTGGCATGGGGACAGGAACACTTCTTGGCTATGATCTGTCTATAGAGCCTGGGGAGACTGAAATGATCACTTTTTTTCTTGCCGGATCATATACTTCCGTTTCAAACTCTCTCAAGGATCTTAACCATATAAAAGATAATCTGAAGAGTGAGATCACCTATAAAAAGGAGAAATACAAGCAGATTGCACAAAATTCAAAGTTAACTATTCCAGATAAAAATATACAGCAAACATTTGAATGGTTGAAGTACAACTGTGAATGGCTTGTACAGACTGTTCCTGAAATTGGAACTGGTATAACCGCTGGTATACCAGACTACCCCTGGTGGTTTGGAGTAGATAGTGAATACGCATTGAGAGGATATATGGCGGTTGGCCAGACCGAAGCGGTCGATAAAACCATCAAATTACTAGATAGCGTATCTATGGCGATTAATTCAAACGGCCGTATTATCCACGAAATGTCCACAAATGGGGCTGTTTTTAATAATGGAAATATTAATGAAACCCCACAGTTCGCTTCGTTGATCTGGGAGATCTATAAATGGAACGGTAACCATAGCTTCATCAATAAATATTTTCCCACCATTAAGAAAGGTCTGAACTGGTTGATGAACGAAAACGATGTCAATAAGAATCTTTTTCCGGATGGCTTTGGAATGATGGAAATTCATGGACTGGATAGTGAAATGATCGATGTTGCTTCTTATACCCAGAAAGGATTCGAGGATGCTTCTCTAATCGCTAAAGTATTGAATCAGGATGCTTTAACTGAAGATTACAAACGTATTTCCGAAAGTTTAAAACGCAAGATCAATTCCGATTTCTGGTCTGAAGAATTTCAATCTTTCGCAGATTTCATTGGTACTGACTCCCAGGCTTTGAGCTTAATTGATGATGCGATCGTAAGAGCCGATACCTTAAATAAACCCTGGTCTGTATCAGAATTGAAGAAAACAAAGGCTTATATCCAGAATAATCCCTCTGCCGAGTCGCGCCCTTTCGTTCTACACCATAATTGGGTGGTAAATGCTCCAATGGAAATGAAGATAGCAGATTCTTCCAAAGCTATTAAAGCCCTAAAGACAGCTGAAATTTACACGAATCCATTTGGGGTATTTGTTACAGGGATAGACCGCGATAAATCATCAGATACAGGAAATGAAAGTTTCAAAGGAAGTAAAAGTTTTTCCTATACAGGGGCTGTAATGACACTTCCAACCGGAGTTCAGGCAATTGCTGAAAACAATTATGGCCGGCCTGATGAAGCATTGAATTATCTTAAGAAAATGACCCGTTCGTTCAGCCATGCCTTCCCTGGAAGTATGTACGAAGTAAGTCCGGATTATGGGATGATCACTCAGGCATGGACCATTTACAGCTATGCAATTCCAATTATTCAGCAATTCTTTGGGATTGATCCAATGGCTTCCGAAAAACTTGTAACGATCAAACCACAAATGCCAGGAGAGTGGGAAAATGCTTCTCTGGAAAATGTAAAAATAGCGCAAAACTCACTTTCGATCCATTACTCGAAATTGAATGATAAAGTTTCTTTTAAAATTAGTCAGCTTCAGCCAGAATGGAAGGTTAGAATCATCTTACCTGAAGGCAATTATCAAGTGAGTGGAGAAATTTTAGCTCAGGAAGATAAAGGCAGTTCATCTTTTCTATTAACCGGAAATGAAGCGGAAATAATATCCAATTAAGAACGGATAATATGAATAAAAAAAACCTCCTTAGCGAACTAAGGAGGTTTTTATATTTAATGTCTGAGAGAGTTAATTAGCTCTTCCCTTCCATCTTGTCTTTCAACGCTTGAAGATCAGCATTAACATCACCAATTGTAGTGGCGTTGTCCTTGTTTTGCGAAGCTGATTTCTTAGCAGCCTGCTTAACGATTTTTTGCTCTTCTTCTTTGTGAATTACCATATGAGAAGCTACTACTCTTTTGAATTCTTTATTGAATTCAATGATCTGGAATTCTGCTTCTTCACCTTTCTTAAGTTTAGAACCATCTTCTTTCTCCAGATGTCTCTGTGGAACGAATGCAGTGATATCCTCATTGAAGTCGATAGTTGCACCTTTGTCTACGATCTCAGTGATCTCAGCAGTATGTTTTGTTCCAACTCCAAAGTCGGCTTCATACTTATCCCAAGGGTTATCTTCGATCTGCTTGTGACCAAGACTAAGTTTTCTACCATCAACATCCAGTTCAAGAACTACAACTTCAAGCTTATCACCTACGTTTGTAAACTCAGATGGGTGCTTGATCTTCTTAGTCCATGAAAGGTCAGAGATATAAATAAGACCATCGATTCCTTCTTCTAACTCAACGAATACTCCGAAGTTAGTGAAGTTACGAACGATACCTTCATGTCTTGACCCAACCGGATATTTAGTAGTGATATCAGTCCATGGATCCTGGCTCAATTGCTTGATACCAAGAGACATTTTTCTGTCTTCTCTATCTAAAGTAAGGATTTGAGCATCAACCTCATCACCAACATTTACGAAATCCTGAGCTGATCGCAAGTGCGTGCTCCAAGACATTTCAGAAACGTGGATAAGACCTTCAACACCTTCAGCAACTTCGATAAATGCACCGTAATCTGCGATTACAACTACTTTACCTTTTACATTGTCACCAACCTTAAGATCTTCGCTAAGCGCATCCCATGGGTGCTGGCTAAGTTGTTTAAGACCTAACTGAATTCTAGACTTAGACTCATCAAAATCAAGAATTACAACGTTAAGTTTTTGATCTAGTTCAACGATCTCATTTGGATGGTTGATTCTAGACCAGCTAAGGTCTGTAATGTGAACAAGTCCATCAACACCTCCAAGGTCAACGAATACACCGTAAGAAGTAATATTCTTAACAGTACCTTCAAGTACCTGACCTTTTTCAAGCTGTCCAATGATCTCTTTCTTCTGCTCTTCGATATCTGCTTCGATAAGCGCTTTGTGAGAAACAACAACGTTTTTAAATTCGTGGTTGATCTTTACAACTTTGAATTCCATGTTCTTACCAACGTAAGCATCGTAATCACGAATTGGCTTCACATCGATTTGCGATCCTGGAAGGAAGGCTTCGATACCAAATACGTCTACGATCATACCACCTTTGGTACGACACTTAATGAATCCATTTACAACAAGACTTTCATCATGTGCTGTATTTACTCTTTCCCATGCCTTGATCACTCTCGCCTTACGGTGAGAAAGGATCAACTGACCTGTAGAATCTTCACGAACGTCAATAAGTACTTCAACTTCATCACCTTCTTTAAGGTCTGGGTTGTAACGAAATTCGTTTAGAGAAATAACACCTTCACTCTTTGCATTGATATCAATGATTGCATCACGATCTGTAATATTAATTACTTTTCCTGTTACAACCTCGTCATCTAAAGTGTCAACGAAATTTTCAGCTACTAGTTTTTCGAATTCTTCCAGCTTCTTATCGTCGATAGGATCAATTCCTTCTTCGTAATTGTGCCAGTTAAATTCTTCTAGAAATTTCTCAGGGTTTGCCTGTTGCGTTTCTGCGTCAGGTTGAGACTCATTTGCCATTCCGGCAACATCTTGTACTTCGATTTCCTGAGATTCTTTGTTTGTGTTTTCTTCAGCCATTACTGACTCCTAAATTTGTATTCTGTGTTTCTTCGGAAATCTTTCAGCAAAACAGAAACTACAGAAGTTGTTTATAGTTTTGATTTTCAACCCTTTTTGGATTCCCGGTATTCTGCCAAAAAAGGAGTGCAAAAATACATAACTAAATAAAAATCCGCAACTAATACTTAGATTAATTGCGGAGGTTTTATTCTTTATAAATCAAGTGACTAGCTCACCTCATCAATTCGTTTATTAGCGATCTCTAAGATCTTATCAAATTGCTCTTCCAGGTCCATTTCAGAATTATCAAATTCCACGGCGTCTTCAGCCTGGATTAGCGGCGAATCTTCCCGCGTTGAATCCATAAAATCACGATCCTTCACATTTTTCAAAACCGCGTCAAATTCCACCTCATCACCTCTTTCAATAAGCTCATCGTATCTTCGTTGGGCTCTTTTTTCAGTAGAAGCTGTCATAAAGATCTTTAGCTCAGCATCTGGAAAAACTACGGTCCCTATGTCGCGCCCATCCATGACAACACCTTTCTCTTTTCCCATCTCCTGCTGCTGGTCTACAAGCATTTTTCGAACATCTGTAACAGCTGCAACCTTACTCACCTGTTCCGAAACTTCCATGTATCGAATTTCTTTCTCAACATTTTCACCATTCAGATACATTTCACCAAAGCCTTTTTCTTCATTGAAAATGAATTTTAAACTAACAAAAGGCAAATGCCTGATGATCGCTTCTTCATCGAAGTTAGTATCTGAAACAAATAGCTTTCGCATCATATACAAAGTCACCGCGCGATACATGGCGCCGGTATCGACGTATACATAATTCAATTTTTTAGCCAGTCCTTTTGCAACAGTGCTTTTGCCCGTTGAAGAAAAGCCGTCGATGGCGATCGTTATTTTCTTACTCATATTCTCTAAACTTCTAATTACAAAGGTAAATTTTTAAACTTTTTACTAGGTATATATCCAAAAGAAAAGCCCCTTTCGGGGCTTCTTAGTTTATAATTTCTTAGCGTTCCTTACCGCCTGCTTGGTAATGGCAATATCTATGACATCGCTCATATCCCTTACATAATGAAAGGTTAGACCCTTTAAATATTCGTCCTTAATCTCCTCGATATCTCGCTTATTTTCTTCGCAAAGGATCAATTCCTTAATACGGGCTCTTTTGGCCGCCAAAATCTTTTCCTTAATTCCGCCAACAGGTAGAACCTTTCCTCGTAAAGTGATCTCGCCGGTCATGGCAATACTCTTTTTAACTTTCTTCTGAGTAAATAGGGATACAAGAGAGGTAAGCATGGTGATACCTGCACTAGGACCATCCTTAGGGGTTGCCCCTTCTGGGACGTGTATGTGTACATTATACTTCTCAAAAATTGAGGCATCGATTCCGAGATCATCTGCATTCGCTTTGATATATTCCATAGCGATAGTGGCCGACTCCTTCATTACTTTCCCGAGATTTCCGGTAATACTAAGATTCCCCTTACCTTTAGAAAGAATAGATTCGATAAACAAAATATCACCACCCACCTGAGTCCAGGCAAGTCCGGTAACTACACCAGCAACATCATTGTTCTCGTATTTATCACGCTCCATTTTAGGACTTCCAAGAATTTCAATAATATCTTCTTCGTTTAATTTGATATTATATTCATCTTCCATTGCAATATTCTTGGCTGCATATCTAACCACTTTGGCTATTTGCTTCTCCAGAGATCTCACTCCAGATTCCCGGGTATAACCTTCAACAATTTTCTCAAGTTGCTTTTTACCTACTTTAAGATGTTCTGCAGTCAGACCGTGTTCTTCTAATTGCTTCGGAAGTAAATGTCTTTTTGCGATCTCTACTTTCTCCTCAATCGTATAACCTGTCACATTGATAATCTCCATTCGGTCTCTTAGTGCTGGCTGAATAGTATTCAATGAATTACAGGTAGCTATGAACATCACCTTGGATAGATCAAATCCCATCTCGAGAAAGTTGTCATGAAATTCTGAATTCTGCTCAGGATCCAGTACTTCGAGTAATGCTGAAGAAGGGTCTCCAGCATTTCCCATACTTAATTTGTCGATCTCATCCAGAACAAAAACAGGATTGCTGGTTCCGGCCTTTTTTAAACTCTGAATAATTCGACCTGGCATGGCACCAATGTATGTTTTTCTATGTCCGCGTATCTCTGCTTCATCTCTCAATCCACCCAGGGAAATCCTCACATATTCTCTACCAAGTGCTTCTGCTACCGACTTTCCAAGAGAAGTTTTACCAACTCCGGGAGGCCCATATAGACAAAGAATTGGAGACTTCATATCGTTTCGCAGCTTTAAAACTGCAAGATATTCTATGATCCTTCTTTTCACATCATCAAGACCATAATGATCACGATCAAGAATTTTCTTAGCTCTTTTCAGATCAAATTTATCTTTACTGAACTCGTTCCATGGAAGATCCAGGAACAGGTCCAGGTAATTTCGTTGTATGGAATATTCTGCAACCTGCGGATTCATACGTTGCATCTTGGAAAGTTCTTTCTCAAAATGATTCTGAACATCCTCGTCCCATTGCTTGTCTTTTGCGCGATCACGCATTTCCACAATTTCACCTTCATGAGAAACACCACCAAGTTCTTCCTGAATGGTCTTCATTTGCTGGTGTAGGAAATATTCTCTTTGCTGCTGGCTCATATCACTTTGAACCTTGCTCTGAATATCATTTTTAAGTTCCAGTTTCTGGTTCTCAGTATTCATATGCTTCAGCGTGGAAAGTGCTCTTTCTTTAAGATCGTTCATCTCCAGTAACTTCTGCTTTTCAGAAACAGATAGAGACATATTAGAAGAAACAAAGTTGATGAGGAAAGAATTACTTTCTATGTTCTTGATCGCAAAGGAAGCTTCCGAAGGAATATTAGGACTCCCTTTGATAATTTGAAGCGCAAGATCCTTGATAGATTCTATGATTGCTCCAAATTCAGCATTATCCTGCTCAGGACGATTATCAGGAACCTCAGCGACGGTAGCATTCATATAAGGTTCTTCGGTCACGACCTGGGTGATCTGGAAGCGCTTTTTACCCTGGATAATTACTGTTGTATTACCATCAGGCATTTTCAACACTCGAAGAATACGGGCAACTACTCCAACCTTATTAATATCCTTTGAGGTTGGATTCTCTACTTCCTCGTCCTTCTGAGAAACAACGCCAATGATCTTACTTCCATTATTCGCTTCATTAATAAGCTTAATAGAAGCATCTCTACCCGCCGTAATAGGAATTACAACTCCTGGAAATAGAACCGTATTTCTAAGAGGTAGAATTGGTAAGGTTTCCGGAAGATTTTCTTTATTGATTTCTTCTTCATCTTCAGGTGTCATTAAAGGAATCAATTCTGCATCTTCATCTATTCCCTGAAATGACAAACTGTCAATATTCGTAAACTTTGTTTTAGCCATAATTGTATTTAAGTCAAACTGTCACCAGATTAAATTTCAGTAATTTGGTAACGTTCGTTAAAAGCCTTGAAATGCAACGCATTGGGGCTTTCTATAGTTTTGCAATATCAAATATTCAATTCCTATGCCACGCCTTATTTATAAATTTATTTTCAGAAAGTGTAACAATCTTCAAATAGTTCCATCTTTAGTATAGAAACCAGACATTAATTGACACCAACCATCACACATATTAATGATCTTGTTGCCCGTTGCCGTAAAGGAGAACAACGTGCGCAGATGGAAATCTATGACCGGTATTACAAAGCAATGTACAACACCGCGTATAGGATTACAGGACGTTCTGCTGAAGCTGAAGATATTATGCAGGAATCATTTTTAAAGGCCTTTACGAGAATAGATAGTTTTAACGAGGATGCCACCTTTGGAGCATGGCTGAAACGTATCGTAATTAATCAAAGTATCACTGCTTTAAACAGATCCAAAAAGCTGGCGGAGGTTTCTTATAATGATGAGCTGAGAAATGAAGAGGACTCTTGTGGTTTGGTAATCGATGATTATACCAATGATAAAGTGAAATTAGTGCTTAACGCATTAAAGAATTTGAAGGAGAACTACAGAGTTTGTCTAACGCTACATCTTATTGAAGGTTATGATCATGAAGAAATTGGTGGGATTATGAAAATCTCCTACGGAAATTGTAGAACGATGATTTCCAGAGCTAAAGAAAGTTTAAGAAAAAAATTGCAGCAATATGAAAGATAATGAATTTGAAGAATTCTTCGAGTCTGCAAATTTTGACATCGAAGAACCGCAAACAGATCATCGCGAAAAGTTTGCCCGTAAGTTGGAAAAAACTAAAAAGTCAGAAAAAGCTGGAAGCAACTCAGGAAATATCTGGACTGGATTATTAAGTATCGCTGCCGTGTTGGCGTTAGTGCTGTTATTATCCAATAATTTTAACCAGGAAAACCAATCAGATCTGGCAAGTATTTCTCCTGAAATGAAGCAGACTCAGCAATTTTATTCAGGATTAATTGAAAAAGAACTCATCGCTCTAAATGCTGAAGCCACTCCTGAAACTCAGGCGATCATCAAGGATGCCCTTCAGCAATTAAAAAAACTGGAAAATCGATATAAAAGAATGGAGAATGACCTTCTAGAAAGTGGAAATGATAAGAGAGTTATACACGCTATGATTCAAAATTTCCAGCAGCGTATAGATCTACTTAGCCAAGTTTTAGAACAAGTTGAAAACATCAAATCATTAAACAATCAAAATTATGAAAGCAATACTATCTAGCATCCTATTCCTCATGGTGCTTGTTACCAACATGTACCCTGAAAGCAAATGTACAGAGCCCGAAGTTACGACTGAAGCTACTGTAAATGAAGAAGCCAAACACACCAGAAAAAAGACAATAAGGAAGGAATTTGACGTAAAGACGAATGGTGATCTCAATATTAACAATAGTTATGGGAACATCGATATTGTGACCTGGAAAGAAGATCGGGTTCTTATTGAGGTTACCATCAAAACCAATGGGAACGATGAGGATGATGTGGAAGACAAGCTAGATGATATACGAGTGGAATTTGAACAGAATTCTTCAGGAGTGACGGCAACTACCAAATTCTCTAAGGAAAACAGGTCCTGGTGGAAGAATATCTTTGATGGATTCGACAATGTGAACATGGAAGTGGATTACGTAATTCGCGCCCCAGAGAACAACAATCTTACTCTCGATAATAATTACGGCGGAATCTACATTGACAAAACTTTTGGGAATACTGATATCAATTGTGACTACGGAAAGATAGATGTAGGCGAGTTAAATGGTCGCTCTAATATTCTGAATTTTGATTATAGCAGAAGTAGCCGAATAGGTTTTGTCACCAATGCTGAAATTGATGCTGACTATTCAGACTATGAAATTGGAGAAGCCGAAGAATTACTGGTAAATGCAGATTATACCAAATCCCGAATTCGCAAAGTAACCAAACTTGATTTCAACTGTGATTATGGAAGTATTGAGATCAACAAAGTAAAGGTACTCATTGGGAATGGGGATTACTTAACAACCAAAGTAGACAGGATATTCACTTCTGCAGACATCAATCTTGATTATGGATCTTTGCATATCGAAAAAATAGTAAACGGTACCAAATCTGTAAATATTGACACCGATTATGCTGGTGTGCATCTGGGATACGATCGTGAAATGGCATTCAGTTTTGACGTAAAGACCAGTTATGGCGGCATTAATGGAACAGATGGTCTGGATGTTCACCGTACCAATGAAAAAAACACTAGTAAATCCATCTCTGGAAACTATGGTTCTGGTTCTGGAGCATGGATCGATATCTCCACCAGTTATGGAAGTGTAAAATTTAGCAAAGAATAATTAATCATCAATTAAAATAACTATTATGAAAAAAGCACTATTACTATCGGCCTTCTTCCTTCTTGCCTTCACCTCTGCCCACGCACAATGGGGCAGTAAAAAAATTCGTGGAAACGGAGATATGGTGACGGAAAGCAGGAATACTTCAGATTATGAAAAAATTCATGTGGTTGGATCCATGAACGTAAAATTAGTTTCGGGAACTGAAGGAAATATCAAAGTTGCTGCAGAAAGTAATCTTCAGGAATATATACTTACGGAAGTAAAAAATGGAACGCTTAAAATTTCTACGGAAAAAGGCGTTAACCTTCAGACTAGAAAAGATCTGCTCATTACTGTTCCCGTAAAGAGTGTGAATGACATTTCGCTTACTGGAAGCGGGGATATCTGGACACAGGATCAACTTTCAGAAGAAAGATTGAGCGTGAGTGTTACAGGTTCTGGAGATATGGTTCTGGATATACAGACAAATTTTTTAAAAGGTCATGTAACCGGGTCGGGTGACATAAAGATCAAAGGTAGTAGTGACAATTTTGAATGTAACGTAACGGGAAGCGGTGATTTTGACGCATTCGATCTAAGAGCAAAAAATGTGGAAGCAAGAGTTTCCGGTTCCGGAGATGTTATGGTTTACGCTTCTTCAAGTTTGAAAGCAAACGTGAGTGGCTCAGGAGATATCGTTTATAAAGGTTATCCGGAAAAACAAAGTTTTAAAACGAATGGTTCCGGAAGTGTTTCCAGCTACTAAAAAGTATTAAAATTGCTGTAATATTAAAACCTGTCTTCTGGCAGGTTTTTTATTTTTGGATGCTTTTTAGGTACACGCATTAATAAAAATACTCCGGCGATAAAGAAAACGACCAGGAATAGAATTGAACTTCTAATACTACCAGTAATTTGAGCTACCAAACCATACATGAACATCCCTATCACGATCCCGATCTTTTCTGCTACATCGTAAAAACTAAAATAACTGGCAGTGTCTACAGCATTCTCTGGTAACATTTTGGAATAAGTAGATCTTGATAGTGATTGGATCCCGCCCATAACCAAACCTACGGAAGCTGCTGCTACATAAAATTGTTGCGGAGTTGTGATGAAATAAGCATACCCACAAATTGCTATCCATATCAGGTTGATGAAAATCAGGATCTTAACATCTCCATACTTAATGGCCAGTCGAGAGGTTAAAAAAGCTCCAAGTACCGCTACAAGCTGAATTAGCAAAATACTTATGATCAAACCTGTAGTTGCATCCTGTTCTCCCCATTCCAGTTCTTCGATCCCAAAATAAGTCGCGATCAACATAATGGTTTGAACAGCCATACTGTAAACAAAGAATGCCACTAAATAGCGCTTCAATTGTTTATTCTGATTGATCTTAAACCAGATACCTTTCAATTCCTTGAACCCGTTAAATAGTACATTCTTTGTAAGTCGGGCTTTCTTATTCCCCTTTGGAAGATAGTAATAGGTATATTGACTAAAAGCGATCCACCAGATTCCCGTAAGCACGAAGGAAAGTCGTGTAGGCAAACCTTCATCTTCAAAACCAAACCATTCGTATTTCAGGATCATAATAAGGCAAAGCACAAGTAGTATCACACTACCTAAATAGCCAAGGGAAAATCCCTTCGCACTTGCTTTATCCTGTTGATCGTTAAAGGCGATATCTGGCAAATATGAGTTATAGAACACCAGACTCGACCAAAAACCAATTAGCGCGAGAAAGTAGCAAAGTAAACCGAACCACAAATCCTCAAGATTAAACCAGAATAAACCTATACAGGATACAGCCCCCAGGTAACAGAAGAATTTCAGGAAATTCTTTTTGTTTCCAACATAATCGGCAATACCAGACAGAAATGGACTAAGAAAACTAACTACAAGAAATGCAGCGGCTGTAACGTAACTAATGAGGGTATCGTTATTCCATTCGAAACCTAAAAAGTTAACCGTATCGCTTATCATGTTCCCTTCGGAATCTTTTACGATCGTTAGGGCACCATAAAATATTGGAAATATTGCCGAGGAGATAACCAGGCTATAAACTGAATTGGCCCAATCATAAAAAGCCCAAGCGTGAATTAGCTTTCTGCTGCCTTTAGGTAATTGCTTCATGCACTAAAAATAGAAAAAGCCACCGAGACCGGTGGCTTTTCAATTTTAATTTTAAGATATCTTATTTAAAAGTAGTGGAACCGTATTTTTTCGCTTCAGCAATAGCTTCAGGAGCCCACTGAGTTAAATTGTTAATCCTTGTAGCATTTGAAGGGTGAGTACTCAAAAATTCTGGTGGAGCCTGTCCGTCACTATTAGCCTGCATTCTTTTCCATAATTCCGGAGCTTCCCTAGGATCGTAACCAGCAATTGCCATAAGTGTTAACCCAATTCTATCAGCTTCAGACTCATGACTTCTGCTAAAAGGGAGCATTACTCCTACTGTCGTACCTAGACCATAAGCCTGGGCAAAGATTTGTTGCGTACTTTCACTACGACCACTCACAGCTACCGTTCCAGCTACTGCTCCTAATTGTTGTAATTGTGCTGCACTCATTCTTTGAGCACCGTGATCTGCAAGTGCATGGGCGATCTCATGAGCCATGATTGTAGCGAGACCATTTGTATTCTGAGCTTCGTCCAAAATACCTGTATAAACGACAACTTTTCCACCAGGCATAGCAAAAGCATTGGCCTGATCATCTTTTACAAGATTGAACTCCCATTTAAAGTCATTCATAAAACCCTGGTAACCGTTGGCGTTCAAATATCTTTCAGCAGCAGTTACAATATCTTCTCCAAGTCTTTTAACCTTTCTGGATTCTTCCGTATTATTCACGACTTCGGCTTCGTTCAGAAATTGATTGTATTGTTCAAAAGAAGTTGGGAACAATTGATCATTGGAGACAAAGTTCAAATTTTTCTCTCCTGTAAATGGATTGGTCTTACATGACACCACTATAAGCAGTACACTTAAACCTAATAAGGCATTCTTAAATTTCATATCGTTGGTTTTTGATACCTAAAAGTACAAAAGCAGCAAACCTGCTCGAGTTGAATTAAGTATGATTTAACAATAAAAGCAGTTTCAAAAACAATACCATTGTTGATATTTGCAGTATTCACAAGGCTTTCAAAGCATATTACAAACATCGTATGAAAGCCGACTCACGACCAGAACGCACCCAAAATGACTCAAAATACTAAAGACAGCATACCGGTTCAAAGACTATTGGTTCCGCAGTATATTCTAACTACATCCCAAATTCTAACAAAAGTAAGTCCGTTTCTGGCCAGCAGATTTGCGGCGAAGCTATTTCTTACTCCTTTCCGTTATAAACTTCCGGAGAGAGAAAAGGAAATGGATGAAAACACAGAACAGGAAAAGGTAATAGTTCCTTCAATGAACCGAGAAATCGTGACCTACAAATATGGAAAGTCAAGTAAGAAAGTTCTGCTTGTTCATGGCTGGAGCGGCCGGGGAACTCAGCTGGCTAAAATTGCTTCAGCATTAAAAGTAATGGGCTATCAAACAATAAGTTTTGATGCTCCAGGACACGGAAAAGCCGACGGGAAAATGAGCATGATGCCTTTCTTTATTGAAGCTGTAAAATTTCTGGATAATAAGTATGGTCCATTTGAAGCTGTAATCGGACATTCTCTTGGAGGTATGTCATCTCTTAGAGCTATAAAGGATGGATTAAAAACCAACAAGCTAATATTGATTGGAACGGCAAATAACGTTACCGAGATCACTAAAAACTTTGCTGCTAACATGAAAATGAACGATAAGGTTGCTAGGAAGATGAAAGCATATTTGGACAATAAATTTAAACAGGATATGGACGCACTTTCTGGTGCAGAGTCTGCCAAAGAAGTGTTTACTCCTACTCTTATTATTCACGACAAACATGATGTGGATGTTGAAGTGAATTCGGCTTACGAGATTGATGAGGTTCTGGAGAATAGTGAATTGATGATCACCGAAAACCTTGGACACCGCAGGATACTAGGTAATCCTGAAGTAATTAACAAAATTACAAGTTTTATAGCGGCACAATAATTGTAATTTTAAAGAAAAAATTAAAAGATGAAAAAGTTTTTAATACTAAGCCTAATGGCCACGTTTCTGTTTAGTTGTAACGGAAATGCACAAAAAGATTCTACTAAGGAAAGTTCCAAATCCTACGAAGTAACCAAGTCCAAAGAGGAATGGAAGGCAGAATTAACTTCACAGGAGTATGCAGTTTTGAGAGAGGCGGCAACAGAAAGACCTTATAGTAGTGATCTACTGGATATTAAGGAACCTGGGACCTTTGTGTGCGCTGCTTGTGGAAATGAATTATACGAGAATGAGCACAAATTTGAAAGCGGTACCGGATGGCCAAGTTTTGATCGTGCGATCGAAGGCGGTGTTGCCTATGGAAGTGATTCAAAATTAGGATATCAACGCGATGAAGTTCATTGTGCTAAGTGTGGTGGACATCTTGGTCATGTCTTTAATGACGGTCCAAGGGAAACTACGGGAAAAAGACATTGTATCAACGGAGTCGCAATGGATTTCGAACCAAAAAAGTAGTAAGATGAAAAAATATAATATAGAGAAGACCGAAGAAGAGTGGAAAGAAAAACTTTCTCCGGAACAATATAGAGTTTTAAGACAAAAAGGGACCGAAGCGCCTCACACGGGTGAATACAATCTTCATTTCGAAGATGGCGAATACCAGTGTGCGGCTTGCGGAGAGCAATTATTTGAAAGTGATGCAAAATTTGAAAGTGGATGTGGATGGCCAAGTTTCGACAATGCGATTGATGGAAAAGTCGAGTATATCCAGGATAGAACTTTTGGAATGATACGTACTGAAATCCTATGTTCTAACTGCGGAAGCCATCTTGGCCACGTTTTTGATGATGGTCCTACAGAAACCGGTCAGCGCTATTGCGTTAATTCGGCAAGCATCAACTTTAATCAATAACTAAATCCAATTTATCATGAAAAAATTACTATCACTTATTTTAATAGCAAGTACTATTGTCGCATGTTCTTCAGACGGTGAAGTTGGACCTCCAGGACCTCCGGGACAGGATGGTGTCAATATCGTTGGACAGGCATTTGAGATCGAAGCAGACTTCAATGATCCAGATTATTCAGTTTTTGCTGATATTCCTTCTACTATTGAAGTACTGGAATCTGATGTTGTATTGGTTTACTGGCTGGAACTGGTGGACGATGGAACCGATGTTTGGAACCTGATCCCACAAACAATTTATTTTGAAGACGGAGAATTTCAGTATAACTACAATCATACAGATTTTGACGTGAATATATACCTTCAGGGAAATATCGACCTTGGAACTTTAGGAGAGCGATACACTCAGGATCAGATCTTTAAGATCGTAGTATTACCTGTAGATTATGCTCAGGACAATAATCTTGACGTAAGTGATTACCAGTCGGTAAAGACTTCGCTTGATCTTAATGATTCTAATATCAAGAGATTTGAAGTAAAATAATCTTCATTAATTTATATCGAAAGCCTGCTTGAATCAAGCAGGCTTTTTTCATTTTATAATGGGTCTTCTCGGCTTTTAGTTTAAGCTGAAATTCCTTAAATTCGCAACTTCGTTAACCGAATCAAAATATTCTGAATATGACTAAATATGATATTATAGTTCTAGGTAGTGGCCCAGGTGGATATGTAACTGCCATTCGTGCTTCTCAACTTGGTTTTAAAACCGCTATTGTTGAGAAGGAAAGTCTTGGTGGAGTTTGTCTTAACTGGGGATGTATTCCAACCAAAGCATTATTAAAAAGTGCTGAAGTTTTTGAATACCTGAAACATGCTGAAGACTATGGTTTAAAACTTGAAAATCCAGATAAGGATTTTGATGCGGTAGTAAAACGAAGCAGAGATGTTGCCAATGGAATGAGCAAAGGTGTTCAGTTCCTAATGAAGAAGAACAAAATTGATGTTCTTGAAGGTTTTGGTAAACTTAAATCTGGTAAAAAAGTAGAGGTTACCGACAGTAAGGACAAGAAAACTGAATACCAGGCAGATAATATTATCATTGCAACTGGAGCAAGATCAAGAGAATTGCCAAATCTTAAGCAAGATGGTAAAACAGTGATTGGTTACCGTGAAGCAATGACTCTTAAAAAGCAGCCAAAGAAAATGATCGTCGTTGGCTCTGGAGCGATTGGTGTGGAGTTCGCGCACTTCTATAATTCTATGGGAACAGAAGTAACCGTAGTGGAATATCTTCCTAACGTTGTTCCTTTAGAGGATGAAGAAGTTTCCAAGCAATTTGAAAGAAGCATCAAGAAAGCCGGCATCAAAGTAATGACGAATTCTTCAGTAGAAAGCGTTGAGAAGTCTGGCGATAAAGTAAAAGCTAAAATAAAGACCAAAAAAGGAGAAGAAACTCTGGAAGCAGACATAGTACTTTCTGCAGTTGGGATTAAAACAAATATCGAAAATATTGGCCTTGAAGATCTTGGGATCAAGACAGACAAGGATAAGATTCTCGTGAATGATTTTTATCAAACAAATGTTTCAGGAATTTACGCAATTGGAGATGTAGTAGCCGGACCAGCTCTGGCGCATGTTGCTTCTGCGGAAGGAATTCTTTGTGTTGAAAAGATCAAAGGAATGGATGTAGAACCACTTGACTACGGAAATATTCCTGGATGTACTTATGCTACTCCGGAAATTGCTTCAGTTGGAATGACTGAAAAGCAAGCAAAAGAAGCTGGTTATGAATTGAAAATTGGAAAATTCCCATTTTCAGCTTCAGGAAAAGCGAGCGCGTCTGGTAAAAAAGATGGTTTCGTAAAGGTAATCTTTGATGCTAAATATGGTGAATGGTTAGGTTGTCATATGATTGGTGCAGGTGTAACCGATATGATCGCGGAAGCTGTTTTAGGTAGAAAACTTGAAACTACAGGTCATGAAGTATTAAAAGCAGTTCACCCTCATCCAACGATGAGTGAAGCGGTAATGGAAGCTGTAGCTGCTGCTTACGATGAAGTGATTCACTTGTAAGAAGTAAACCTATTATATATTAAAACCCGCCTTCAAATGAAGGCGGGTTTTTTATTTTAATGTGATATATGCTAGACTAAACAAAGAATCACGATGATCATATTTCTATCTTCTACTAAATTTTATTTTAGCTCAGCGAAATAGATACTATTTCAAAATTTTACTTCGGAAGAAGATCACAAAAGCAAAATTCAGTATCCCAGGGTTTTTCAGTATCGCTATGACAATTATTTTCATCTTCCGCAGAAGAATAGGATCGCTTTACCTTCTCTCCTACTTCAAACTCAACATGTTTTTCGAAAATTGGTCCGTCGTAAACAAAAGTGTGAAATTCTCCGTTTTCTCCACAGGGATCAACATTTTCGGGTAAGTCATTTACAAACTCTTTATCAATAAGTCTTCCGCAGAAAGATTCATCGAGCACTTTGGAGTTGGTACAAACCACGATCGCTTTAAAATTGAGATCGATAAACTGCTGGAGCAATTCTTTTGTATTGAGTTTCCATAAAGGAAAGACCGCCTGAATATTAACTTTTTGTAATTGCTCTTCACGATAGGTTCGTAGATCCTCAAGGAATATATCACCAAAAATCGCATGAGAATAATCTTCTGACTTTAATTGTTCTGTAGCTTCAGACATTAATTGATTATAGGTTTCCATTCCCGCATTGGCAGGAAGATCTATAATTTGTAAATCCATACCGATGCAATGAGCCTGTTGAAGCAGCAATTCTCTGCGCACTCCGTGCATGGTAACTCTCTCAACATCTACACTCAGACTTGTTACCAGCTTTCCAACTTCCAGCTCCCTGTTCTTCCGGGCGTAGTAAAAAGCCATCGCAGCATCTTTTCCACTGCTCCAGTTGATATAGGCTTTATTCATTGACCTTTAGAAAACTTTGAATGGCCAGGTCATAGCCTTGCAGACCAAAGCCAACAATAATACCTTTCGAATTAGGTGAAATGTAGGATTTGTGCCTGAAATCCTCACGGGAAAAAGTATTAGAAATATGGACCTCTACCACCGGAATATTGATTGCTGCGACTGCATCACCAATTCCTACTGAAGTATGTGTATAAGCAGCTGCATTAAGGATGATGCCATCAAAATCTTCCTGTCCCTTCTGGATCATATCTATAAGCTCCCCTTCAATATTGGTTTGATCGTAAGAAAGCTCAATGTTTCTAAATTTGAACTGAAGTTCTGAAAAGTAGTCTTCAAAACTTTTGCTGCCGTAAGTATCAGGTTCCCTGGTTCCTAACAGATTAAGATTAGGCCCGTTTAATATCAATAATTTCATAAGGTGAAAATAATCAATTCTGAAGAAAAAGTAAGAATAGGCTAAGCTGTTCTAAAATGTTGTTTTGAATTTGAAATTTAAAGGTTGCAAAGGTATATACTGAACTGGAGAAACGGCTTTCCCCGAATTTAAATTCTGAAAACCAAAAAAGTAATTGGCTTCTAAAGAGGTGGTTTTATTTACTTCATAATCTGCACCAAGAACTGTAGTAAAATCATAGTCTCTTTTACCGTCAATACTTGAATAGATGATCTCCTGACCACCCGCCATTATTGAAAAGTCTGAATTCCCTAATTGATATTTTAAATTATATCCCATAATATCGGTCTTACTGGTCGGGTTCTCATACCTTACCTGATGAGGCTGTAATTTCAAGCCCGGCAAAATTTTACCAAGATAGAAAGTATCAGCTTCCAGGTTGCTATCATTATAATATTTTACCTGTCCCTGCTGACCTTCAAAATTGATTTTAGCACGATTTTCTTCAGGTGTTAATGGAGATTCTTCCCTTTCCTGAGCCACAAGACTGGAAGAACATATAGCAAGGATCAATAAGATATTGAAAGATTTCAGCATAATTAGATAGGTTTTAGTAGTCGTAAGCGTAATACCAATAATAACGAAATTGATTCAGATTTATTCTAAAAAAAAGCGAAGATTTAATCTTCGCTTTAAAATTTAAATTTTTCAATGTATTAGAATTTGTAGCCGACTCCTATCATCAATGAATTTATTCCTTCTTTGAGGTCATTGGACATATGAAATTCATGATCTTTAAATCTATTCGTGACCTCGTGATAGTATTTAGCTTCCACGAAAAAATGTTCGTTAATATTATATCCAAGTCCGAAACCCAGATCAATACCAAAATCCTGATTATGTCTAACGCGTTCTTCTTCAAAAATTATAGATGCCTGTGGCCCACCCTGAAGATAGAAACCGGAATTAGCAATTTTGTATTTCAACATAAGTGGTACATACAGCATATTAGAATCATGAGAATTTGAATAATTTACACCGGGCACAAGACTTAATGATTCATTGAGGCTAATATCCAGAAAGGCACCAACATAGTATCCGGATTCACTGAGATTATAGTTATAAACTTCATCTTTTACGGAATAGATTGAATTTAAATAACCAGCTGTAACTCCAAAAGAAGTTTCTTGAGCAAAAGATGACAAAGAAAGGATTGCAAAACCTGCAATCAAAATGATTTTTTTAAACATTAGATAATAATTTAAATAGGTTAGATGTAAGGTATAGCAGGGAAAACGAAGCTTACTATGAATTATTATTAGCTAACGTTTATAATTAAAAAAACCGAAGAGATTCTCTTCGGTTTCAATACTTTACTAATAGAAAAATTTTAGAATTTAAAACCAACTCCAATCATTAATGAATTGAGACCCTGATCCAGATCATCGTAAAGATCATAAGGATCTTCGCCATGCCTGTTGGTTACTTCGTGATAATATTTTGCTTCAACGAAAAAATTATCATTGATGTCGTACCCTAGACCAACTCCAAGGTCAAGTCCGAAATTATTATATATTCTACTGGATTCCTGTAATAATACGGTAGCCTGAGGTCCACCCTGTACATATATTCCGGAATTGCCAATATCGTATTGTAATGTTAAAGGAACATACAAAAGGTTAACTTCAGAAACACGGGCATACTGAACTGCCGGAACCAGGCTGAAAGATTCATTTAAAGTAATATCTAATAGCGCTCCAACATAAAAGCCAGAGGAGCTATCTGTATAATCAATTTCAGTATCGTTAAGAGTCGATATTGAGTTTAGATAACCAGCTGTAACTCCAAATGAAGTTTCCTGGGCGGAAGATGAAAAGGAAAGGATTACGAATCCTGCAATCAACATGATTTTTTTAAACATAGGTTTATTATTTAATGAGGTTAGTAAGTATAACAAGGAAAACGGAGCTTTTTCTGAAATATTACCAACTAACGTTTATAAATAAAAAAACCGAAGAGAATCTCTTCGGTTTCAAGGCTTTAGGAAAGAAAAATCTAAAACTTATAGCCTACTCCAACGGTGAACGTATTTAAATTCAGTTTAAAGTCATCATCCATCTCCCTTACCCTATCTGCGAATCGGTTTGTGAGTTCAAGCGCATATTTAGCTTCAACGAAAAAATTCTCATTGATCTCATAACCTACGCCAAATGCTGCATCCACACCTATTGTGTTGGTATATTCTCCTGGATCATCTTCAAGGTTCAATGTCGCTTGCGGCCCGGCCTGAAGGAAGACTCCGGAGTTCGCGATATGGTATTGCGCCATTACGGGAATAAATAAAAGATTGGTCTCTTCCACTCTACCATAATTTACTCCGGGAACAAGATGCCATGCTTCGTTAAGTTCGAAGTCGGCTAGAACTCCAACATAAAAACCAGATCCGTCATCAGAGAAACTTACAGTCTCTTCACTTACTTTGAACTCGGCATTTAAATACCCTGCGGTAAGACCAAAAGTTGATTCCTGCGCAAAGGAACATAATGACAGCATGGTGAATGCCATCGCACACATAATTGTTTTTAACATTATTTGATTGAATTTGTAGTTAGATCGCCAAAACTAATAATATTATATACTTGTAGAAATTTTCCTTCAAATTTTTTGACATAAAAAAAGCGGACAACGTCCGCTTTTTCATACTGATTTGTCAATAGACTAGAACTGGTATCCAATACCTGCCTGCCAAACTGAATTATGAGCATCAGATCCATCAAATACTTCGGTAAAACCGTAAGTATATCTACCCTGGATAAAGAATCCGTTGTTAAGTTTGTACTCCAAACCTGCAGCACCACCAATTTCAAAATCTTTTACCTGATCTTCAAGATCGATATCCCCACCGTTCTCAGTCGGAGAGTAATCGATTTCTTCGTTCACATTGAAGTTAAAAGAAGGACCTGCCTGAACACTCAATCCATCAGTTACATATACTTTTGCAAGTACCGGTACCTGGATATAATCTAATTGATATTCAATGTTGTCGTCAATATCGAAAATGTTGTCTTCATCGATCGATGCAAAATCGTATCCCTGAGCAGAGTATAATACCTCTGGCTGAATAGATAGTCTGTTTGCAACAGGAATTTCAGCAAGAACACCAACATTAAATGCTGTTCTATGACTTGGATCATTGAAGTAATCTCCAGTTACGGTAGAGAAGTTTACACCACCCTTAACACCAAAACTCCAACTTTCCTGTGCGAACGAATTAGATACAAATCCCATCAACGCAACGGCTACTAATAAAACTGTTTTTTTCATCATGATTAATTTTTATTTCCGCCAAAAGTAGGATACAACCTGTTAACAAAAAGTTACGCAAGCTTAAAGTATTATTAAGACTGATACCCCGTAATTGCTATCTTTAACACATGAAATGGGAGCATGCCTTAAAGGATTATACCAACTACCTTAAGCTTGAACGTGGATTATCAGATAATTCCATTTTAAACTACCAATTGGACGTACGAAAACTTCAGAAGTTCCTTAATGTTAATGAAATTGAAGTAGGTCCCGATCAAGTTTCAGAAGAACTCATACAAAAGTTTATTTATGATGTTTCTTCAAGCATAAATGCCCGTTCTCAATCAAGATTAATTTCCGGTTTGCGAAGCTTTTTTGATTACCTGGTTTTTGAAAATTACCGGGTACAAAATCCTATGGAACTTATTGAATCTCCAAAGACAGGACGAAAACTTCCCGATATTATATCTACGGAAGAAGTTGACAGAATTATACGGGCGATAGATCTTGGTAAAGCTGAAGGCGAAAGAAATCGAGCCATTATTGAAACCTTATACGGCTGTGGATTACGTGTTTCCGAACTTACCGAACTCAAATTGTCTGATCTTTTTTTCGATGAAGGCTTCATTAAAATAACCGGTAAAGGCAATAAACAGCGTTTTGTTCCTATTTCAGAATACACCATAAAATACATCACTATTTATAAAGATGAAGTTCGTCCACATCAGGCAATTAAAGACGAATACAGCGATACGCTTTTCCTGAATCGTAGAGGGAGGCAACTAACACGAGCTATGATCTTCACCATTATAAGAAAACTCACCGAAGAAGCCGGTATTAAGAAAAAAGTGAGTCCGCATACTTTTCGTCATTCCTTTGCTACCCATTTACTGGAAAATGGAGCAGATCTAAGAGCCATTCAGCAAATGTTAGGACATGAGAGCATCACAACTACTGAAGTCTATGTACATGTAGACAGGTCGCATTTGAGGGAAGTCATGGAAAGCTTCCATCCGCGCCGCTAGATATTAAAGTTCTGCTAAACCAATTTCAGGACTTTTCGCTCCCTCTATAAATCCTTAACTTCATAAAAAATTGAATTATGAAGACTTTAAAATTTAAGAATGGAGACCATATGGATGCCATAGGTCTTGGAACATGGAAATCTGAAAAAGGTGAAGTAGCGAACGCCGTGAAGATTGCCCTGAACAATGGATATAAACACATTGATTGTGCTGCCACTTATGGCAACGAAGCTGAAGTTGGCGAGGCATTCGCAGAAGTTTTTGGCAAAGGTGATATAAAACGTGAAGATGTTTGGGTTACTTCTAAATTGTGGAACAACGCCCATAAAAAGGAAGATGTCATTCCAGCTTTGAAACAGACCCTTAAAGATTTACAGCTGGAGTATCTTGATCTGTATCTTATTCACTGGCCGGTAGCTTTTAAACCTGATGTATCATTTCCTGAAAAAGCGGAAGATTTCTTATCTCTGGAGGAAGTACCACTCATAGAGACCTGGAAAGAAATGATCAAAGCGAAAGAGCAAGGCCTGGTAAAGCATATTGGAGTTTCCAATTTTAGTATTGAAAAACTAGAGGAGCTTATGAACGATACCGACCATGCACCTGAAATGAATCAGGTTGAACTTCATCCTTATTTGCAACAGGATAAACTGCTGGAATTCTGCAGTAGAAATGGGATTAATGTCACTGGTTATTCTCCGCTGGGTAGTGGTGATCGTAGCGACGAAATGAAAGCTGATGACGAACCTTCTCTGCTTGAAAATCCTGTGATAAATAAAATTGCCAAAAAACATGGAGCTTCTGCTGGACAGATCCTAATCAAATGGAGTGAGCAAAGAGGTACTGCTGTTATTCCAAAGTCCACTAATGAAGGTAGGATAAAGGAAAATCTACAAAGTGCCGGTTTCCAACTGGACGAAGATGATCTTAAAGAGATCGCAGATCTTGATGATCACTTTAGATATGTTACCGGGAAATTCTTTGAGATGGAAGGAAACTCATATGAGAACATCTATAATGATTAAGAATACAGAACTCAAATAAAAAAAAGGCCGTTCTTACGAACGGCCTTTTTTTATAAATACTTCCATTTTTTATTTTGCAACATTGACTGCTCTAGTTTCTCTGATCACGGTGATCTTCACCTGTCCTGGATAGGTCATATCTGTCTGGATCTTCTGGGAGATCTCGAAAGATAAGTTCGCAGCTTTATCATCAGAAACTTTCTCGCTTTCAACGATAACTCGAAGTTCACGTCCAGCCTGTATAGCGTAAGCTTTCTTAACTCCGCCAAAACCAAAGGCTATTTCCTCAAGATCTTTTAAACGCTGAATATAAGAATCAAGCACCTGTCTTCTTGCTCCCGGTCTGGCACCACTAATAGCATCACAAACCTGAACGATCGGTGATAATAGTGAATTCATTTCGATCTCGTCATGGTGAGCTCCAATAGCATTACACACTTCCGGCTTTTCGCCATGCTTCTCTGCCCATTGCATTCCAAGGATCGCGTGAGGAACTTCAGTTTCCGTTTCTGGAACTTTACCAATATCATGCAATAATCCTGCTCTCTTAGCTAATTTTGGATTTAAACCAAGTTCTGAAGCCATGACTCCACAAAGTTTGGCGACTTCTCTAGAGTGTTGTAGCAGGTTCTGCCCATAAGAAGAACGATATTTCATTCTTCCTACCATTTTAATCAATTCTGGCTGTAAACCATGAATACCAAGATCGATGACAGTTCTTTTACCTATATCAATGATCTCTTCTTCGATCTGTTTACGTGTTTTCTTAACTACTTCTTCAATACGTGCCGGGTGAATTCTACCATCGGTCACTAATTTGTGAAGTGATAATCTCGCAACTTCTCTACGAACAGAATCAAAACAACTTAAAATGATTGCTTCTGGAGTATCATCAACGATGATTTCAACTCCCGTAGCAGCTTCCAAAGCTCTAATATTTCGACCTTCACGACCAATAATCCGGCCTTTTACATCATCACTTTCCAGGTTGAATACTGAAACGCAATTATCAATAGCTTCTTCAGTTCCAATTCGCTGAATGGTGTTAATGATGATCTTCTTCGCTTCCTGCTGTGCAGTTAGCTTTGCTTCTTCAACCGTATCCTGGATCAAAGACATAGCGTCTGCCTTAGCAGCATCCTTCAGTGATTCTATAAGTTGTGCCTTGGCATCTTCCGCAGAAAGTCCGGAGATAACCTCCAGTTGCTGCACTTTACTGTTATGAAGTTTATCGATCTCTTCCTGGCGCTTATCTAAATAATCTACACGATGATTATAATCTGCAAGTTTACCTTCAAGATCTTTGTTTAGTTTTTTGTTTTTGCTAAGCTCATTAGAGACATGAGACTCCTTATCCTTTATTCTCTTTTCTGCATCACCAATTTTCTTATCCCTGGATAAGATCACTTTCTCATGCTCAGACTTTAATTCAATAAACTTTTCTTTTGCCTGAAGAATTTTATCTTTTTTAATGCTCTCCCCTTCTGCTTTGGCTTCTTTTATAATAGAATTTGCCTCTTTTTTTGCGCTGATAATAGTATTAGAAGCCTGTTTCTTCTCAAGCATCTTTGCAATCGCAAAACCCAACGCAAGGCCTACCACTGCTGCAACAATTATTATAAGTATTTCCATTTATATTGAATTAGATGTAAAAAAAAAAGCCTGTATTAGCTGTGTTTTGGATTAAACTCCTTAAAATCAAGTTTAGGGCTAACAAGCTGATCAAGAATCCGCTCTCCCGGTAAAGGGACACGGCACGCTTTTACAACATAGACTTACCCTCTTTAAAGAATTCGTGTTGAGTTTATCAAAAAAGCACTAATACAGGCAGTAACCTTTATTATATTTTATGAACTTATGAGCTTAAATGTTCCTGTAACAGATCGTTAAGTTCCTTTAACTTATCTTCTGCTTCAATCATCTCACTCGACTTATCTATATTCTTCTGCTCTGTTTGAGCCGCAAATTGTAAAGCACACATGGCTAATACATCCTGCTTATCGCGCACAGCATAATTTTGCTCAAACTGTTTGATCATCGCTTCGATCTTTTTCGCTGCCTTTCGCAAACCTTCCTCCTGGCTGGGCTGAATGGTTAACGGATACACGCGGTCTGCGATCGATATTTTAATTTTCAGTTTATCTTCCATCCTAAATTATTCAGATAACTGAACGATGCACTGATCGATTTCCCGAATCAGGCTATTTATTTTGAGCTTCGTTTCTGTCTTATGTTCGGTACTGCCAAGCATCGCGTTCGCTGCTTTTAGAGTTTGAATTTGATCTCTGGAAAGTTGTAAATCCTCCTCCAGCTTCTCATATTCAGATCTTACAGAAATCAATTCCTCTTGTAAAGATTTATTGGACTGCCTCGCAGATTCATATCTATGAAGGAGCTTACTGATCTTATTCTCCAGGTTATCAACTATTTCTGTCATATCACTCATAATCGCTAAAACCGATGTGAACCCTTACAAAGTTAACATACGCTTTGAAATATCCCAATACTTTTTCAGGTGATTTAAAATAATAATGAACAATGTTAGTAATTCTCTGTAGGCAAGCCATTTAATATTGATAGAACTTTAATTAACTTTACAGCTGCTTTGAAAATGAAAAAGTCCCCAGATCTATGAAGAAAGCCTTATTATTCCTGTTATCCTTTATCTGTATTCAGGTTCACTCCCAACAAGAATTACCTCAGGATTATTTTGAAAATCCGCTTAATGTACCCATCGTTCTCGCTGGAACCTTTGGTGAATTAAGGTCCAATCATTTCCATAGCGGACTAGATATTAAAACCCAGCAGCGTGAAGGTCTTGAGGTAAATGCTGCTGCGGAAGGTTATATTAGCCGAATCAATATTCAGCATTATGGCTACGGAAAGGCTCTTTACATCCAGCATCCAAATGGTTACACTACAGTATACGGACATCTTCAGAAGTTATCTCCAAAGCTGAAGGATTATCTGCGGAAACAGCAATATGCTAAGGAATCTTACGAAATAGAACTTTTCCCAGAACCTGGTGAACTTAAAGTTGAAAAAGGAGAATTGATCGCCTATAGTGGCAATACAGGTGGTAGCGGTGGCCCGCATCTACATTTCGAAATAAGGGATGGAAGCCAGCGCCCCATGAATGCTCAATTATTTGGTCTGGATGTTGCCGACTCAAAACCGCCTATCATTCAGGGAATATTTGCCTATCCTATTGGTGAAGATGCCCATGTAAATAACTCTCAAAACCGACAGAAATTGAAACTGATCCCTCAAAATGACGGAACATTTGCAGTTCCAGAAGTTGAAGCTTGTGGTGAAATAGGCTTTGGTATCACCACTGTAGATCAGCAAGATGGCGCTTACAATCAGAATGGTGTTTTTAAAATAGAATCAATTCTGAATGGAGAAGAAGTTTTCGAAATAAAGTTCGAAAAGTTTTCTTTCGCTGAAACCAGGCATCTTAATCAGTTGATCGATTATGAATATTACATGTCCAATAGAAGTAGAATACAACGCCTTTATAAAACTCCAAGTAATCCTTTAAGTATCTACGGAAATATGCAGAACGAGGGATTGCTTAATATTAAGGATAGCCTCGATTATCAATACACTATAAGAGTAACAGATCTTAAAGGCAATGAAAAGCTTATTCGCATTCCAATTAAAGGACAGATTAGTGATAAGATCGTTAAAAGAGAAAAATTGGAAACGGAATACCTGGCTTCCAGCGACAATGGACTATCTGCCAAAGGAGGAAAAATGGATGTATATATTCCCGGTGGTAGTTTATATAATGACACCTATCTTGATATCAACTTCAGTGATGATGTTGTAACGGTACATCGCGATGAAATACCTTTACATAAAAACTTCACTATAGGTTTTGATGTAAGTGATCTTTCCGAAGAAGATAAAGCGAAAACCTTTATTGCACGTGTTTCAGATAATGGCAGGTTGAACTATTCGACGACGTATAAGAAAGGAAATCGTTTTACCACAGGCACCAGAACATTTGGTAATTATCGACTAGCACAGGATACGAATGCCCCGAGCGTTAGACCGGTTAATTTCTACGATGGTCAATGGATTTCTGGTAATGAAACCCTGAAAGTTAAAATATCAGATGATCTTTCAGGAATTCAGGATTTCAGAGCAACAGTGAATGGGAAGTTCATTTTGATGGAATACGAATACAAGAACAATACACTCACGCATTACTTTTCAGATGATGTAGTGACCGAAACTGAGAATGATCTAAAGATCATCGTGAATGATAATGTTGGCAATACAACTACTTACACCGCGAAGTTCTTCAGAAAATAATAGTTATATAAAAAAGAAAAAGCCCGAATCTATGATCCGGGCTTTTTTATAGTTGGACTATAGTTTAGCTTTCTATAAAATCTTTTAAAGTCGCTACTACATAGTCGATTTCTTCTTTAGTATTGTATCGGGAAAATGAAAATCGCAGGGAAGGTTTTTTCAAATCCTCTTCCGAACAAAATGCGTTTAGCACGTGACTACCCGTGTCACTACCGCTCTGGCAGGCACTCCCTTTAGAACAGGCAATCCCTTTTAGATCCAGCTGAAATAATAACATTAAAGCCTTCTCTTGGGTTACAGGCAGACAAACATTCAATAAAGTATATGTACTTTGAGTATGATCTTCACAGGCACCATTAAAACTTACACCAGGAATTTCCTGCTTCAGCTTATCTATAAAGTGTTGTTTTAAACCTTTTACATAAGCCTGTTCTTTGTCCAGATCCTGATAGGCAAGTTTTAAAGCCTCTTCCAGACCCACAATATTGTGTACACCTTCAGTTCCTGCACGGTGACCTCGCTCCTGCTCCCCACCAAAAATTAACGGTTTTAAACCAGAGTTGCGACGCACATACGCAAAGCCAACACCTTTTGGTCCATGAAATTTATGAGCACTTACCGCGGTGAAGTCCACAGGAATTTCTTCGAAATCAAGCTCAAAATGACCCACAGACTGTACGGTATCTGAATGAAAAAGAGCATTATAGGACTTTACCAGTTGGGCGGTTTTTTTGAGATCCAGCATATTACCAATCTCATTATTCACGTGCATCAGGCTTACCAATGTCTTGGAATCTGAAGATTTTAATCGTTCTTCAAGATCTTTGAGATCCACATGACCTTTGGAATCCAGGGAAACATATTCTACCTCGATATCAAAACAGTCCTGTAGTTGATTAACAGTATAAAGTACCGCATGATGTTCGATTTTGGAAGTAATGATCCTTCGAACACCCAGATCCCTTACGGCAGAATTTAAAGCAAGATTATCTGCTTCAGTCCCTCCGGAAGTAAATACGATCTCAGATGCTTTTACATTAAGGATCTTAGCAACAGATTTTCTGGCCTGCTCGATCAGGGTTTTGGAAGATCTTCCGAAGCTATGCGTGGAAGATGGATTTCCATAGTTTTCTTTTAAAACGCTGGTCATTTTATCGACCACTTCATCCCGAATCTGGGTGGTAGCTGCAGAATCAAAATAGACATTTTTCATGGCCGCAAAATTAATGGAAATAAAATAACTTCCTACATCTCTTCCTCATATCTTTGATTCCTGTATTTTTGTTTAAAAAGCAATAGAATGAAACGTTTTTTGATCGCGATTGCGCTGCTAGGCCTGCTTACTTCCTGTGATGATGGAGATATCATTGTAACCGACTTTGATTTTGAGGACAGTACACTTCAATTTTGTGAAGGCCCGAATAAGTTTGTGATCTACGCTACCAATAATGATGATGTAAACGAATCCATCTCTCTGGAATTCACCAATAGCAATATTACTACCGATGATTCTGGAAAGTTTATTACCAACACTTCTGAAAACATTACCTTCTCTCTAAATACATCAAACAAGGTTATTTACCGTATATATAATGGACAGATTGATGGCGGTAACTATTTCTGCCAGGTAGTTCCTCCAAGTGAACCGGTGCCAACAACAGAGTATGAGAGTGGTTCTGATGGAACTGTGACCATCGCTACCAGATTTACAGACGAAACCGGAGATGCAGATCCAGATGACGATGGTCTCTCTAATTTACAGGAAGGTTGGGATCCAGATGGAATTAATCATCAGGATACAGACGGTGATGAAATTCCAGATTACCTGGACGTGGATGATGATGGTGATAACGTACTTACTGAAAGAGAACGTGCTATCAACGAAGATTCCATATTGGATGATAATGGAGAGGTTGATACGGACACAGATGGTATCCCTAACTATCTG
>NZ_JBLWIM010000001.1:18626-18931 GCF_048381525.1 Christiangramia qingdaonensis | reverse complement strand
TGGAAACAAGACTGGAAGTAAGCGAGGAAGACGGGCGTACTAATCCTGAATTATTTAGCAGCACCGGGGATGGTCTAGAAAATTATCTAAATGATCAGCAAACTGAATTTATCCAACATGAAGAATATATCCCACACAATATCACAAGGAATTATGGATATCAAGTGACGCTACGTAATTTCAACCTTGAAAGGAAAGATGATGGATCTGGAGAAACCATTGGCTTTAGTTCCTACCAGTTAGGTTCTCTTAATGAGACAAATATTCCATTCGAATTGTGTCCTAATACGGTTGAAAATTGTAAT
>NZ_JBLWIM010000001.1:12022-18581 GCF_048381525.1 Christiangramia qingdaonensis | reverse complement strand
ACTTCTAATTAAGCATTCTGAAAGACATATACTTCTGTAGCACCGAGGCCATATTTCTGATAATCTGCATCGTAAAATTTTACGTTCGAGTATCTTCCTAAAAGATACTCCAGTTCCATTTTAAGAACACCTTCGCCCTTGCCGTGTATGAATACGATCTTCGGAATACGTTTCTGAATGGCAAATTCGAGTTTGTGACGGGCATGATCCAACTGTAAATTCAGCATTTCATGGTTAGACATATGTCGGCTGGATCTTACCAACTGATGAATGTGTAAATCTACTTCCATAGGAGGAGCACTGCGCTCCTTTGGTTTGATTCGTTCAGATCTTCTTGGCTTATCAGGTGTTTTTTGCTTGATCACCTGCTCCATATCAAAATCTGATACATCTGCTATAGCGAGTGAATCTTCGATCTTTACCAGTTCCTGCGTATCGAAGTTCATCAAAAATCCATCTTCAGTCTTTATAGTAATACTATCGTTCTGAACATCCTGAACCACCCCGGCCAGGGCATCATCGATCACCTCTACTCTATCTCCTTTTTTCAGCATCATTTATCACTTTCATTTTGCCCTTCGTGATCATCTTTAGTCGCAACCCAGAAGTTAGTCGCGCGGTAAAGACCAAGCATAATAATGACCAGACCTACAATTTTGAAGTATGGACTTACATCGTCAACAGATATAGCATATAGAAGCAGCGCACCACCAAGAAAGATGAGTATCGTATTTAGAACCTGAGAATTATTCATTTTCAAACAATTAAATCATAATGCGGAATTCGGCGAATTCGATTAATGATTACATTTATTGCAAATTTATAGCTTTCGTGAAGCACACCTTGCTTTTTCTGCTGATTTTTAGTGCGAGCTCTGTATTCGCACAATTATCTGTCACATCTTCTGCGGAAGCAGAGCATTACCTCTATGTAGAGAACAGGCTGCTTTATGTGGAGCAGGAAATAAATATAGATCAGAAAGATCCTGGAACTAAATCTGGCATATACCTTCGAAACAATGCCGGACTGCTGCAGGGAGAAACTGATTACAATAAGAATACAGGTACTGGAAAACTTTCAGTGTATCAACGCGGCACGTCTTCAGCTTATGATTATAATTACTGGAGTTTACCTGTAGCCGTTAGAAGTACAGAGCAAAGTTTAATCGATTATATATTCGCACCAGAAGATGTATTAAACTCGGAAAAAGTTTCCCTCAGTTCAGATCTCAACGGTAAATCTGATCCACTGCAAATATCGAATAGATGGCTTTATGCATTCTCTGGAACCGGTTATTCGAACTGGCAATATCTGGGAAATCAATTCGATCTCTTCCCAGGTGAAGGTTTCAGTATGAAAGGAGTAAATGGATTGGATCTAAGAGTTATCAATTCTGAAGCAATTAATCCTGGAAATGCCCAGCTTTACGATTTTAGAGGGATTCCCAATAATGGTTTGATTGAAATACCTATTAAAAAAGACCAGATTCTGCTTATAGGAAATCCTTATCCCTCCTTGTTTGATCTGGATCGATTTTTACTTGAAAATAAAGCTACTACCGGAATCGCCTATTTCTGGGATTCTAAAGCTGAAGTCAACTCTCATTATCTTTCAGATTATGTAGGAGGCTATGGCACATATTCACCTGGTCTAAGACAATACGCACCACCAATTTTCAGAAATGAATCTGGCGCAGAGCTATTTCAAGGAGCAGAAGTCAATAGGAGTCCGTCGCCAATTGGCCAGGGATTTATGGTTATTGGAAAGCAGGATGGAATAATACGCTTCACAAATAATCAGAGGATCTATAAGGGTGATGATCAGATCCCGATCTTCAAGACTTCACAGAGACCATCGAGTACTACTCTGACTTTAAAAATTACCTTCAATGCTTTACACGAAAAAAATCTGGTTCTTGGCTTTGATGAAAGGTCTACAGATCAGGTTGATCATGGTATGGATGCTAAAAGTATAGAACAGAAATCCAATGACATTTTCTGGAATCTGAATGATATCAACTATGTTATTAATGTTCAACCAAAAATTGATGAAAAACTTATTCCACTACTACTTCAACTGAAGGAACATACACAAGTGGAGTTTAGCATTTCAGATCTACAAAATTTTGATCCAGATCGAGTCTTTATTTATGATGCTGAACAGAATCTGTATTTCGGTATACGTTCTGGTAGTTTAAGCTTAAGCCTATCCGAAGGAAATTACAAAAACCGGTTTTACCTGAGTTTCATTGAAAAATTACCTCCTCAAGAAGAAGAAAATCCTGAGCAGATTAATGAAAATGAGAATAATGAAGAACAAGAATCGGCGGCAGAAGAATCTACTGAAGACAATAATACTCAGGATGCCGAGACAGAAGATTTAAAAGTATTCGACTCCAAACCACCACGAGTTCTCCTTAACTCTATAGAAATATTTCAAAATAACAAACAGGAGCAACTTGAAATAAAACTCTTTTACGACAGTTGGATCACCCAGATAAGAATTTATGATCTGCAGGGAAAGCAGGTATACCAGCAGGTTCTGCAAAACAGGGAAAAAGAATTTTTATATCCTACCGGTAATTTGAGTAATGCTATTTATATTGTGAAGGTGAAAACAAATGATCAAATAGAGATCAGCAAAAAAGTAAGAATAAGCAATTGAGTTCGATAGAAGAATACATGCTACCCTGCCTGAACAAAAGCGTCTTTGGTATTGATTGTACCGGATGCGGAGCGCAGCGTTCTGTAGCATTGTTGTTGCAAGGTAATTTTGAAGCCGCTTTTTACATGTATCCTGCCATCTATAGTATCATTCTATTACTGCTTATTGTCGTTTTCAATTTGTTTTTTAAATTCCGGTATGACTATACTATCAAAATTGGTCTTGTCATTCTTAACGGAGTCATCATAGCAGGTTCGTACCTCTACAAAATGTTTTATATATTTAATTAACCAATAACTAACTACCAATGGAACAAAGAGAATTACCAAATTCAACCCTAATCCTCGTCTTCGGAATTTTATCAATCGTAGGTTGCTGCTGCTACGGAATTGCGGGAATCATCTTCGGAATTATCGCATTAGTGATGTCTAAGCGTGCAATGGAAATTTATAATACAGATCCTCACTTATATACGGGATATAATAACGTGAAGACTGGAAAGATCCTGGCAATTATAGGTCTTGTACTTAGTGGGATTTCTATTCTAATTACTATTGTAAGTTTAATTGTTTTTGGCGGTATGGAAGGTGTAGAAGAAATGCAAAGAGAGATTTTAAGAGAATATGGTGGGTAATCGCCTGTTGATCTAAAATAAAAAAACCCGCTATTAAGCGGGTTTTTTTATGTATTGTAATGCAATTTATTTTTCGAATTGCTTTAGAGTTTTGACAATAATATTGACACAGTCTCTTAATTGTTCTTCATTCATAACTAATGGCGGAGCAAAGCGAATAATATTACCGTGCGTTGGTTTAGCAAGTAAACCATTTTCTTTAAGCGCCATACATATATCCCAGGCAGTTGAACTATCTGGAGAATCGTTGATTACGATAGCGTTTAGTAATCCGCGTCCTCGTACAAGTTCCACGATATTACTTTCTTTAATATAATCATCCAGCAATTGTCTGAATAAATTACCTAGTTTTCTGGCATTCTGAATAAGGTTTTCATCTTTTACCACATCCAGCGCTGCGACAGCCACGGCAGCGGCAACCGGGTTACCTCCAAATGTAGAACCATGCTGTCCTGGCTTAATAACTTCCATCACTTCATCGTCTGCAAGTACTGCAGATACCGGGTAATTCCCTCCAGAAAGTGCTTTACCTAAAATAAGAATATCAGGTTTGCTATAAGTTTCTTCCTGTCTTTCACAATGATTTTCACAAGTACAGTGCCCACAAACAGCCAAAAGACCACCAGTTCTGGCAATCCCTGTTTGTATTTCATCTGCCATGAACAATACGTTATTCTTGTTACAGATTTCCTTCACTCTTCTCATGTAGTCATCTGTAGGCGTATAAACACCTGCTTCACCCTGGATTGGTTCAATAAGAAAACCAGCGATATTCGGATTATTTTCTATTGCCTCTTCCAGAGCATCGACATCATCATAATTGATCTTGATAAAACCTGGTGTATAAGGACCAAAGTTCTTACGGGCTCCCTCATCATTCGAAAAAGAAATGATCGTAGTGGTTCTTCCGTGGAAATTATTTTCAGCAACAATGATCTGCGCTTCTGTTTCCTTCACACCTTTTTTCTCATAAGCCCACTTACGAGCAATCTTGATAGCTGTTTCCACTGCCTCTGCACCAGTATTCATTGGTAAGATCTTATCGAAACCAAAATACTCTGTAGCATACTTTTCATAAGCTCCAAGAACATCATTATGAAAAGCTCTTGAAGTAAGTGCCAGTTTAGACGCCTGTTCGTACATTGCTCCAACAATCTTTGGATGACAATGCCCCTGATTTACTGCGGAATAAGCCGATAGAAAATCATAATATTTTTTGCCTTCAACATCCCAGACATGAACACCCTCCCCCTTACTTAATACTGCAGGTAATGGATGGTAATTATGGGCTCCATGTTGATCTTCCAGTTGTATCGCTTCATCTGAAGAATTGACTTTAGGTAATGGCATGTTAGTTCTTAATTTTTTGAATTAGTGTTTGGTTATTCCTACTTTTTCGCATGAATTAGCGCTATTTGGAGAGAAATCATCCCGTAAATTCGAATTGCTGCAAATTACTAAATGTTTGCTGAAAATTTCAACTGGCCTCTCTTTAAATCTTGTTAATTATCCTATTTTTGCGCTATGGCAAGAAGAAACAAGAACAAGTTATTTACTGAAATTGAAGTAGTAGATGCCGGAGCTAAAGGTAAGGCAATTGGTAAGTCTCCAGATGGTAGAGTGATCTTTATAGACAATGCCGTTCCCGGCGATGTTGCAGATATTCAAACCACCAGAAAAAGAAAATCATATTACCAGGGAACTGCAGTAGAGTTCCATAAGTTTTCAGATAAAAGAACAGAACCTGTTTGCCAGCATTTTGGAACCTGTGGAGGTTGCAAATGGCAGAACATGGAATATAAGTTTCAGCTTGAATATAAAGAGAACGAGGTGATCAATAATCTCCAGCGCCTAGGTAAAATTGAATTGCCTGAGGTAACTCCAATTCTTGGAAGTGAAGAGATCTATTTTTACCGGAATAAAATGGAGTTTTCCTTCAGCGACAGTAGATGGCTCACCATAGATGAAATTCAAAGTGGTGAGAATATTGAAGATCGTAATGCCCTTGGATTCCATATTCCGGGAATGTGGGATAAAATCCTGGACATCAAAAAATGCCATTTACAAGCTGATCCTAGTAATGCCATTAGAAATTACACCAGAGATTTCGCTACTAATAATGATATCTCTTTCTTTAATACTAGAAGCCAGGAAGGCCTGTTGCGTACCCTCATGATTAGAACCACTTCCACCGGGGAGCTCATGGTTCTTATTCAATTCTATGAAGAAAATAAAGTAAAGAGAGAACTACTCCTTAATGCTTTAAGTACCGAATTTCCTGAGATCACTTCATTACAATATGTCATCAATAATAAAGGAAATGACACTATCTACGATCAGGAAGTTATCTGTTTCAAGGGTCGTGACCATATTTTTGAGGAGATGGAAGGTCTTAAATTCAAGATCAATGCTAAATCTTTTTACCAGACCAATTCTGAGCAGGCTTACAACTTATACAAGATCACACGGGAATATGCAGATCTTAAAGGTGACGAACTGGTGTATGATCTTTATACTGGGACTGGTACCATCGCACAATTTGTAGCTAAAAATGCGAAAAAAGTAATTGGTGTAGAAGCTGTTCCTGAAGCAATCAAAGATGCACGGGAAAATGCTGAACGCAACAATATTGAAAATACAGAGTTCTATGTTGGAGATATGCGTAAGGTTTTTACTGAAAGCTTTATCGCGCAACATGGTAAACCTGATGTGATCATTACAGATCCACCACGCGATGGAATGCATAAAGATGTAGTGGCTCAAATTCTGGGAATAATGCCTGAAAAAATTGTGTATGTTAGCTGCAACTCTGCGACACAGGCCAGAGATTTATCTTTGATGGATGAACATTATAAGGTTACCAAAACTAGAGCCGTGGATATGTTTCCCCAAACTCACCATGTGGAAAATGTTGTCCTTCTGGAAAAACGATAATAAATGAACATCAGGTATTTACTTTTTGGCTTACTTTCTTTGGTTTTTCTAGCGGGATGCCAGAGAGATGATATTTGTCCGGAATCGGCTGATATCACTCCATTTCTAATTCTGAGGTTTTATGATATTGAAGATCAGCAGTTAACCAAAGCTCCTCAGAATTTAAGTATTCGTGAGGTTGGAGATGACACCACTTTTGTTAGCATTAGAAGTAATAGCAGCACCATAACCTATTTTAGATATTCACAGGATAGTATTGCGATCCCGTTGCGAACAGATTTTGGTGAAACGAACCTTGAGTTTATATTAAACACTTCGGAAACTCTT
>NZ_JBLWIM010000001.1:0-11983 GCF_048381525.1 Christiangramia qingdaonensis | reverse complement strand
AATGCGCAAAACACAGATATTCTACGTTTTTCATATACCGTCCAGGAGGAATATTTAAATCGTGCCTGCGCCTATAAAGCTAATTACATTGGCTTAAAGGTAAATTTAGAAGGTGGCGAAGACGATTCCTGGATGCAAAACATACAGATTCTGGAAACTAATATTGACGATCAAAATAATGCCCATGTTTCGATATTTTTCTAGTTTCATTCTAATTTTTTGCACGTCACTCCTTTCAAGCGCTCAGGAACAATCTAGCATAAAGGATACCATAAATTACAATGAAAAGTACGGGATTCGGGTTGGAGTAGATATTAGTAAACCCATAAGAAGTGTCTTTGATGACAATTATAGTGGTATTGAATTAGTTGGAGACTATCGTTTCTACGACAATTTTTATTTTGCTGCAGAACTTGGAAACGAAAAGATAACTTTTGAAGGGGATAATATTCAAACCCTATCCAATGGAAGCTATATAAAGCTGGGTGGAGATTACAATGCCTATGAGAATTGGCTGGATATGCAAAATGTTATTTTTGTGGGTGTTCGTTATGGTTTCGCCACTTTCTCACAAACACTGGAAGAATATACTATCTATACTTCGACAGATTATTATGGTGTAAATACCAATACTGAAGAAATTGAATCTACCGGACTTACGGCAAGCTGGGCTGAAGTTATGGTAGGTATCAAGGTGGAGATAATTAATAATCTATACTTATCTGCTAACGTTCAGCTCAAGAGAAGAATTAGTCAGAGCGAACCTAATAATCTGGATAATCTTGCGATTCCCGGTTTTGGAAGAACTTATGATGCCAGTGAATTTGGAGCAGGTTTTGGCTACTCCATTAGTTACATGATCCCATTCTATAAAAAAGCAAGGAATTAATCTTCCTGCTTACTCTTCTTCTTCGAACCTTCGTAGAGTACATATTTCAGAAGACGTCCTTCAAGTGGTCCGTTATATAATTTTATCTTTCTGGAAGCTCTCAGCCCAACACTTTTAATCGCTTCAAAATTGGTAGCAATAAACCAAGCATGGGTACCAGGATATCCTTGTTTCAGGGTGTCCCCTATCTTTCCGTAGAAATCTTCTATATCGATCTCAAGTCGCTCACCGTACGGGGGATTGAAAAGCATATGAAGATAACCCTCATTCTGCTTTACACTTTCGAAAAAGCTCTTCTGTTCAATTTCAATAAAATCACCCAGATTCGCATTGCTCACGTTATCCTTCGCTTTCATTACTGCGGAAGGAGCCTTATCATAACCTCTGATCTTGAAATGGAAATCACGCACCTTCTTCATTGCTGAAGATTCAATCTTTTCATAAAGATCTTCATCCCAGTCATTCCATTTTTCGAAGGCAAATTCCTTTCGGTTTAAATTTGGAGGAATATTGCACGCAATCATAGCTGCTTCGATTGGAATGGTTCCACTACCACACATAGGATCTAAAAAGTCACATTGTCCATCCCATCCAGACATCAATAACATGCCCGCGGCAAGCACCTCGTTGATTGGCGCAATATTGGTTGCAGTTCTATAACCTCGTTTATGAAGACTATCTCCAGAACTGTCAAAGGATACATTACAGAAGTTATTCTCGATATGAATGTTAATTCGTAGATCTGGAAAATCAAGATCCACATCTGGTCTTTTACCAAATTTCTCCCTGAATCTGTCTACGATTGCATCCTTGGATTTTAAAGCTACATATTGTGAATGCGTGAAAATATCAGAATGCACAGCGGAGTCTATAGCAAGACTACCTTCCACATCTAAAAATTTCTCCCATGGTAGTTTTTTGATATTATCGTAAAGTTCCTGTTCAGAATTTGCTTTGAAGCTTTCATATGGCTTCAAAACTTTAATAGCGGTGCGCAGACATAAATTGGCCTTGTACATAAAGCCTTTATCACCAACAAAACTCACCATTCGGTTACCCTCTTTGATATCCATTGCGCCAAGATCCAAAAGTTCTTTTGCCAATATCGATTCGAAGCCAAATAAAGTCTTGGCGATCATTCTGTAGTTATCCATAGTACTGCTTTAAAGAACCACAAAAATAAAGTAATTTTGCCCCATACTATAATATTTACAGGATACTTCAATCTAAACCTTGGTTCCTGTCCTAATTGAATTTCAAGTTGCCAGAAAGCTTATATATTTACCTGTTACCCATCCTGGCTGTCATCGCTGGATATATCATTTCAGTATTTTTAAAACCAGGAAGTTCTTCGGGTTTTAAATTATTGCTGGCTTTTAGTGGAGCCTATCTCTTATCGGTTACTGTACTGGAATTGCTTCCGGAAGTTTATAGCTCTCCTAATGAGGATATTGGTGTTTTTATCATGCTGGGACTTCTATTGCAGATCGTGCTGGAATTTCTATCCAAAGGCGCCGAACATGGTCACATGCATCATAACAAAAATTCTGCATCATTTCCAATTACACTCCTTATTAGTTTAAGCATACATTCACTGCTTGAAGGCTTTCCTATGGATCATGATAATCACCTTTTGCATGGCGTTGTAATCCACAAAATACCCGTTGCAGCAATTCTTTCAGTTTTCCTGGTACAGAGTAAACTCAGCAAACCAAAGGTTTTTATATTCCTGGCTTTATTCGCTGCCATGACGCCCCTTGGAAACTGGCTCAAAAACAATATTCCTGAAATTGGCCAATATGCAGATGAGATCAACGGAGTAGTTATTGGTATTTTTCTTCATGTATCTACTACGATCCTATTTGAATCCTCTAAAAATCATTCCTTCAATGCTTCTAAACTGGGAGTTATAATATTAGGGATTTTACTTGCTTATTTTATCTAATATGTTTTCGCATGAAGAATCAAAAAAGATCAGACAGGAATTCTGGACCAGCTTCGGTAAAGAGTTTCCTCATAAATGGCTTTTGTACAATACCAAAATAAAGGAGATTCAATTAAAATTTTCCTTTACACGAAAATTTGCCATGGTATCGCTTGACATCATCGACCAGGATGAATTTATCAGAAGTTACTACTTCGAAAAATTAGAATCGTTACAAACGGTTCTAAAGGAATCTTATCTTCCCAATATTCAGTATGAAAAAGAATACGAATTACCGGAAGGTAAAATGATCTCAAGAATTTTTGTAGAAAAAGAAGGAGTCAATATACATCGCCAGAAAGACTGGCCAGAGGTAAAAGAATTTCTCGCGGAGAATATGTTGAAGATGGAAGAGTTTTTTGAAGATTTCAATGATTATATCAAAAGTTAATTCTAAGCATCCAATTGAATCCTGGATTGATAATCGCCAGGTGCCATATTTTTTCTAGATTTAAAGACCCGGTTGAAATAGGAGCGGCTCTCGAAACCACACTCTTGGTAAATTTCCTTAATACTTCTCCTCTTGTCTTGTAGAAGGCTTACCGCAAGTTTAATTCTCTCATTATTTATAAAATCAATAGGTGAAACTCCTAATTCATTTTTAAACACACGATAGAAATTAGATTCACTCATACAAGCCATCCTGCTCAATTCACTTATAGAAATATAAGAGCTCAGATTAGACCTGATAAATTCTACTACATACGCCAACCGGTTACTGGTTACTAAACCAAAACTTTTTTCAGTATAGATTTTCCTGGAATTGGTTTGCAGAATTCTAATAATGAGCTCTTCCAGCATGTTATCAACAAAAAGATCTTTGGAAGGATGCTCTTCAGTAAACAGGAACATCAATCTTTGTAAGATCTGGTAGATTCCAAGGTCGTTGGTGAAATGAAAATTATAATCCATAAGACTCCATTCTAGACCATCAGCTTTGGGCATTTGATCGTTCATTTTGTCAAGCACACTTTTTATCTTTTCTTCAGAAATAGCTATAGCGAGACATTGTGTAGGCTTATTAGACCTTGCTTCCGGAAAATCTATACACATAACTTCCTTTGACGGTAGGATAAGAGATTCCCCAGGTAGAAAATCAAAAGCTTGCCTTTCTCTTAAATGCATTATCTTCTTACCTTTTAGCATACTGGCGAGAACCGGTTGATCAAACTCAAGAATTACCTTCTCAGCTTGGGCATGTGTCTCGAAAATATGTAAAGCGGCATTATTGAGTGTATAAGAGGTTTGATTTTCTACAAGGCTTTGCAATTTACGACTCCCGTAAAACTTATTAGACAACTGCATATAAATAAACTATTGATATTGTATAGTAGGATAATGTATTAAATATACAAATTTGTGCAGGTTTTTTTAAAGATATATCAGTTTTTAAAGGATAGTTCAACATATCAATAGAATAGTTCAGGGATTTAATATAACAACTGTATAACTTTGAGAAGCAACGAATTTGGTCGTTTGCTAGTTTCTTATAACCTTAAAATTCAGATCATGAGCACAACACAAACCACAGAAAAGAAAGGAATTCAAAAACCAGAATTTAAAGACACTTACGATAACTTTATTGGAGGGAAATGGACTGCTCCCGTAAAAGGTGAATACTTTGAAAGTATTTCACCAGTCGACGGGAATAGCTTCACAAAAGTTGCAAGATCCACAGAAGATGATGTTAATAAAGCAATAGATGCTGCTTGGGAAGCCGCAAAAGAATGGAATAAATCTTCAGCCGCTTATAGAAGTAACCTATTACTGAAAATAGCAGATGTAATGGAAAACAATCTTGAAGATCTCGCCAGAGCAGAAACCTGGGATAATGGTAAAGCAGTTCGGGAGACTCTTGCAGCAGATCTTCCTCTTGCAGTGGATCATTTTAGATATTTCGCAGGAGTTATTCGTGCTGAAGAAGGATCGGTTGCAGAACTGGATTCGAATACCGTATGTGTGAATGTTACAGAGCCATTGGGTGTAGTTGGACAGATAATCCCATGGAATTTCCCTATTCTAATGGCTGCATGGAAACTAGCACCTGCCTTGGCTGCTGGTAATTGTGTGGTATTAAAACCTGCGGAACAAACACCAGTTGGAATTATGGTTTGGATGGAATTGATCCAGGATATTCTACCAGCTGGTGTGCTAAATATAATAAATGGATTCGGTGCTGAAGCAGGAAAACCACTGGCTTCAAGTCCAAGAATTGATAAAGTTGCATTTACTGGTGAAACAACGACCGGTCAACTAATCATGCAATATGCCTCAAAGAATATTACGCCTGTAACCCTCGAATTAGGAGGGAAATCACCAAATGTATTTTTCGAAAGCATTATGGAAGCGGACGATGATTTTTTCGATAAATGTATAGAAGGAGCTGTAATGTTTGCGCTGAATCAGGGTGAAGTTTGTACCTGCCCATCAAGGTTGCTGGTTCAGGAAAGTATCTATGACAAATTTATTGAGAGAGTTATCGAACGTACGAAAGCAATTAAATTAGGTCACCCGTTAGATCCAGAAACTATGATGGGAGCACAAGCCTCCAACGATCAATATGAAAAAATTCTGAACTACATCAAAATTGGAAAAGAAGAGGGATGTGAAGTACTTACAGGTGGCGAAGCTGCCTACAACGAAGGATTGGATGGTGGATATTATGTACAGCCAACTATACTTAAAGGAAATAACAAGATGAGGGTTTTCCAGGAAGAGATCTTTGGACCTGTTCTTTGTGTTACAACTTTTAAGGATGAAGCTGAAGCTATAGAAATTTCTAATGATACATTATATGGTTTAGGCGCAGGTGTATGGACAAGGGATATGCACCAGGCATATCAAATTTCAAGAGCAATTCAAGCTGGTCGAGTTTGGGTTAATAACTATCATAATTACCCTGCTCATGCTCCATTTGGAGGCTATAAAAAATCTGGTATAGGTAGAGAAAACCATAAGATGATGCTTAATCACTATAGACAGACTAAAAATATGCTGATATCCTACGATAAAAAAGCAATGGGGTTTTTCTAGTCATATGATAAATCGTGTAGATATAACGGAAGAAGCGATTGATGTGATTGACAAATTGAAAGAACGTCACGGAGATTTAATGTTTCATCAAAGTGGAGGATGTTGTGATGGCTCCTCTCCGATGTGTCTGGAAAAAGGGGATCTCCTTCTCAATGAAAATGATGTCTGGCTTGGAACCGTGCATGGATGCGAATTCTTTATGAGCAAGGATCAGTTTGAATACTGGAAACATACTCATCTTACAGTTGATGTAACAAAAGGCAGAGGATCAAGTTTTTCGCTGGAAATACCACTTGGTTTGAGGTTTATTATTAAATCCAGAATGTTCAGAGAAGAGGAAATATCAAATCTACGTGAGATTAAATTCGGAGAAGATTTTATTCAGAATGACTAGTTCTAATTGTTTAGACTTAAACAGCCACCATTTATGGTGGCTGTTTTTTTGGACATAAAACTTAATCTGACCGTTTATTGTCTTATAGTTGAGTGTACATTCTTTGCTTGAAGGTTTTCCTATGGATCATGATAATCACCTTTTGCATGGCGTTGTAATCCACAAAATACCCGTTGCAGCAATTCTTTCAGTTTTCCTGATACAGAGTAAACTCAGCAAACCAAAGGTTTTTATATTCTTGGCTTTATTCGCTGCCATGACGCCCCTTAGAAACTGGCTCAAAAACAATATTCCTGAAATTGGCCAATATGCTGATGAGATCAACGGAGTAGTTGTTGGTATTTTTCTTCATGTATCTACTACGATCCTATTTGAATCCTCTAAAAATCATTCCTTCAATGCTTCTAAACTGGGAGTTATAATATTAGGGATTTTACTTGCTTATTTTATCTAATATGTTTTCCCACGAAGAATCAAAAAAGATCAGACAGGAATTCTGGACCAGCTTCGGTAAAGAGTTTTCTCTTAAATGGCTTTTGTACAATACCAAAATAAAGGAGATTCAATTAAAATTTTGCTTTACACGAAAATTTGCCATGGTATCGCTTGATATCATCGACCAGGATGAATTTATCAGAAGTTACTACTTCGAAAAATTAGAATCACTAAAAACGGTTCTTAACGAATCTTATCTTCCCAATATTCAGTATGAAAAAGAATACGAATTACCGGAAGGTAAAATGATCTCAAGAATTTTTGTAGAAAAAGAAGGAGTCAATATACATCGCCAGAAAGACTGGCCAGAGGTAAAAGAATTTCTTGCGGAGAATATGTTGAAGATGGAAGAGTTTTTAGAAGATTTTGAAGACTTTTTAAAAAATTAATTCATTTCTATAAAGGACTGCTGTACCCTGTAGATCCTGGCAATTATATAATGTTATATTTCCTGGCAACATCTACTGCCTCAATCTTGGAATGTACCTGAAGTTTTTTATAGATATTTTCTACATGCTTTCGAACAGTGTTTGATGAAAGAAACAGCCGATCAGCAATGACCGTTGTACTCAAACCAGTTGCTAAATATTCCAGAACTTCGATTTCCCGTTTAGACAAAGAAACCTTTTCCTGAAGTTTTTTATTTTTAATCGCCTGAGGATTTCTTAGTAGATGTAAAGTTCTTTTTGCTATGGCAGGGGTCATGCCAGCACCACCTTCGATAGTTTCTATGATTCCCTTATAAAGATCTTCTGGTTTCGTATCCTTTAAGAAATATCCATCTGCTCCTGCTTTTATTGCATTAAAAATATATTCGTCATTATTAAATACTGTGAGAATTAAAACCTTTATGTGAGGAAATTTTTGTTTGAGCAGCATCGTACAATCAATGCCATTTAATCCTGGCATTTCTATATCCATAAGAATTAAGTCCAGGTTGGAGTTTTCATCTAATTTTTCTAGCAAATCCTGGCCTTTAGTAAAGGAAAATTTGTGATGTAAATCATCAAAGAATGATATCTTCTCTTCAAGAGCTTTGATGAGAAAAATATTGTCGTCTAATATGGCTAAGTTGATATTCTTCATTCGAAAAATTCCGCAGGTTATTAGTACCTGCGGAATTAGGTGTATCCAAATCCCCAATAATTGGATATCTAAATCTAGCAGGACTACTGTTTACTTACAATACGTCAATTTACCTATTTTTGGAGAGTAATCCTTGTTCCTTTTTCAGGTCGTGACCAGATCTCCAGGTCGATGTTACTCTCCTTTGCCCGTTTCTGCATATTAAGCAACCCGAAGCCATTTGCATGGTCATCAGGATCAAAACCAATTCCATTATCTTTTATGACAAATTCAATACGAGAATCATTCAAGATCTCCTCTACACTAATTGTCGATGCCTCTGAATACTTAATCGCATTGTTTAAGGATTCCTGGATTATACGATACATGTTTATGGCGTCTAATGCTGAGTATTCAATCTTCAATAGACCAGGATCAAAGTTTAGTTCGAAATCAATCATTTCACTGGACTGTTTGGCTTGATAGATCAAGTCTTTCAATCGATCCTGCAATTCATTTCTGGTAATAGTTTCTTTGTTCATTGCCCAGATGGTATCCCGCAATTCATTGATGGTGGTGGAAGTAAATGTAGAAATTTGATCGATTTTTTTTAGTATGATCGCATCAGAATCCTTAAGTCTGTACTTCAGGTTGTCCAGGCTTGAGATGATGAACGTTAGCTGAGAGCCTATATTATCATGCAAATCGCGGCTTATCCTTAGACGTTGCTTCTCTAGTTTATTACGTGTATCCAGCTCGGCGATCGCTACTTGTAGTTCACCTTCTTTTTTCAACCTTATTTTTTCTGATTTTTGTCTTTTAATAACCAGATAAGCCAGTACGGCTAAAAGTGCTGTAAGAATTAAAATTCCAGCGATGATAAAATTTCTTTTCTGAAGCTGAAGTTCATTTTCGGCCAGTTTCGCCCGTTGTGCTAAAATTTCATTTTCTTTCTGCTCCGTTTCAAACTCCACATTCAATTCCGCAATCTTCTCCTTCACGTCAATGGAGTTGATACTATCCTTAAAGACATTATACTTTTCAAGGTAAAATAATGCAGAATCCGTATTATTCCTGAATTTAAATGCTTCAGACATTTTCTGATAGGTATACTGAGCCAGGAAATTATAATTTTCTTCCAGGGCTAATGGAATAGCCTGACGAAAGCTTTTGATAGCTGAAGACGGATTGCCCTCTTCGAGATACACCTCTCCAATCTGGGTATAATTTTCAGCAATTCCTTTACGATCTTGAATATCGATACGTAATGATCTAGACTGTTCAAAATAATATCTTGCACTGTCATATGCACCTCGCTGCGCCAGAATTCCGGCCAGACTGCTATAACTATAAGGAATACCGATTTTAAAATCTATTTTAAGAACTTTTTTAAGACCTTTTCTGTAATAAAATTCAGCACTATCCAACTGCCCCTTCATCTCTTTAATAACACCATAATTGTTATAAATACGGCTCATTACCATTTCATAATTGTGCTCTTCAGCAATCCTTTTACCCTTCAACATGTATTCCTGGGCCTTATCCAGATCTTCCCTTTTCATGCGGTATCCCAGCTCCCCGTAACCATCTGCCACTTTTTCCATATCACCAATCTTTTCGTAAACTTTGATCGAATTCAGCATATAGTCTATAGAAATATCAAGATCGCCTTTGTATGCATGTAAGGTTGAAAGCTGCCAGTAAGAACCCGCAATACCACTATCGTATTCCAGTACCTTGGAATTCTCAAGATTGAGCTGAAAAATTTTTAACAAAGAATCTGAGGAAATTGCTGAATTTTGGAGAGTAAGGGAATTCAGAGAATCTATTTTCGCTTGTTGTTGAGCGAACATCGTGTTTAAGGTATAAACAAAAATTACGAGCAGTAATCGTTGCTTCATAAGAAAATTGATTGGTTAGTTGATTACTAATTTAAACTATTCAAACAATTAATTACAGCTGAAATATTGAATTTCAGTAAATTATACTGCCTCAGGCAGTTTTCCCTACGATCTTTCAGTGCTTCCAGATACAAAATTCGTGATTGAAGGTTACTCATATCTGTGTTGCATGCCTGCCGGGATATTCTATTTTTTTTTAACTCAGAGGCGATCGCTAACAGGAGAAGAAAGCATAATATGATTATCACTGGCATAGCTGTAAAAAATAAAAAGGCCGATAGAAGAAATCGGCCCTGTTTGAATAAACTCGAAGGTTAAAAGCTGGAGAGAAAAGTATTGGTTTGGTCAAGCAGCATCTTTTTACAGGCCATATAGCTTCCATTTGCATATTTAGCACCATCAACTTCCAGAGTCTTTAGAACACTTACGTTTTTAGATTCGGCACTATAGATTTTATAATAAGCGTTCGATGTACCAACCATGTCGATATCTCCGTAGGCAGATGTTACTAATTTATCTTCGCTTACCACTCCGTCTATTTCTATAGGCTTTTTAAGCGCTCCTATAAAATTAGCCTTGGCATTCATTCCCATTTTACCTGAAAAGAAGGTGATCTTACTATTTACGTTATCTGTCGTTTGTGAACCTTTAAACCTAAAACCCTTAGTTTTCTTGTTTGCCACAGTATAAATATCTGTCAATCTCAGATCTGGTTTAATTTTGACCTTGGCACCACCAGGGGCAAAACCACTACCATAATCGGCAAAAATCACATATAGATTTACATTCGCTACAATAGCATCGTTAAGTTCCTTTGAAACATTTTTGTCATTCATATTTCCCATGGAGGCGGCAAATTTGCTTTTTTTCTTCTCTTCTCCCTTATTATTCACTTTGTAATAGTAGTCATATCCAGTAGGACTAACAGTCACGATTCCCGGGATAGTAGATTTTCTTACTTCACCTCCCGTAGACTTAGCCCAGCCGGAATAAGCTTCGATATTCGCAGCATCTGCGGAGGATAAGATGGTAAATCCTTTTGCTCGGAGTAACTCGGTAAATTCCTGGTATAACTTATCTGTAGTGGCTATCAGCGCTTCCTCACTAACACCGCCTAGACCCACAGCAAGTTCCGCAGTAGCATCTCCTTTCACACCAGTATGGAACATCTTTCCACCTTGTTTGAAATCTATTACTTCATTAAAGATTTGATAATGAATATTGAATTCACTTATATAAACTTTTTGATTGGCATCCTTAAAATTTTTAGTTCCATATTTAGTAATCCAGGGTTTATAATCACCTAGACTTTGAGCGTGAATTGTATTGGTTGCAAAGACTGCAATAATAAATAATACGATGATCCTTTTCATAATTCTTTAATTGGAAAAAAAGTTAACGTTGAATTTACCTTCAGAAATTGTTTTTATAGTGTCGTCATTTCCGTTTTTGCCTTTAAAGCTGAAGGTTCCTTCAACACCTTGATCTGTTTCTTCTGAAATAGTAATAGTTCCTGTGGATCCAGTCATATACTGGGAAGACCAGCTTTGAGTATCCATAGGATTGTTTACATCGGTTTTCGTGTAAATCGCAGAACTTGAGTTAACAGATCCAAAAGTGAAATCATAGGTTCCCTCGCCGGTATATCCCATAATTGTCATAGTAATGCCATGACCATCGGAATTAGTACCCTGTACAACCAGCATTGTGCTTGTGGAGGCAATAGTTTGTTTTACAGCGTTGGATGATGCTGGAAATGACTTGAAAGAACCCACGCCACTAATATTGGCAGTCATTTCTCCACCACCATCGCCGGAGGCATTCTCATCATCATCTTTAGAACAACTTGATAAGGTTAAACTGAAGAGTGCCAGTAACAAAAAACACTGTTTAAAAAACTTAAATCCATTCATATTATTGAGATTAGGTTAATAATTGAAGGATAAAACTAAGAAGAGGAGTGTTTCGTTTCAATACGGCAATTGCCCTAAAATTGAAGTAATTGGGATTAATGTACATTATGAGGAAAGAAATCAGCAAAGGCGCAAGTCAATGTGAAGGATGAATCTAACTTAAGTTTGCTTCACATTATTGCATAAAAAAACCCTCCATCTTTATGATGAAGGGTTTTAAAGAAGAAGGCGACGACATACTCTCCCACAATACAGCAGTACCATCTGCGCTAACGGGCTTAACTACTCTGTTCGGGATGGGAAGAGGTG